>NZ_QURN01000006.1 GCF_003403035.1 Mesorhizobium denitrificans
AACCGGAAGCATCTTGATGACCCCACGTTAAGGGGTCCCGTTTGGACGAAAATCACCCCTTAAGCAGGGTCCTCATTCCACGAAAAATCACAGACTGGCTGCAGAGGCTAAGCTGAAGGGCACATTCGGTGCCGTGCCGTTCCTTCTCAAGGACTCCGGGCTGGCCTCGACACAACTTGCCTCCGATGTGGGATCGCGCCTGTTTGCCGGCCTGAAGGCGAAGATAGATTCCACGCTCAATACCCGCTTCGTCGCCGATGGCTTTCTTTCATTCGCGAGAACGACCGTCCCGGAATTCTGCATGGCGCCAACCACCGAAGCCGTACAGAACGGAGGGCCGACACTCAACCCTTGGGACCGTACGCGTTCGGCCGGCGGATCGAGTGGCGGCGCCGCGGCCGCCGTCGCGTTGGGCGTCGTGCCGATCGCGCATGGAAGCGATGGCGGCGGTTCCATACGTATTCCAGCATCATGCTGCGGCGTCTTCGGGCTGAAGCCTTCTCGCGGTCTCATACCGTATGGCCCCGCCCTCGGTGAAGGATGGAGAGGCCTGGCTGTCGATGGCGTTTTGTCGCGCACGGTTCGTGACACCGCAGCCGCACTCGATGGGATAGCCGGCATGGAACTCGGCCAGCCTTATGCGGCGCCGGCGCGCCCTGCATCATATCTGAGGTTCATCGAAGGTGAATTCGATCGCCCGCTCAGGATTGCGAAGTGGACGCACAGCTGGAACGACATCGATGTTGCGCCTGAATGCCTCGATGCGGTTGCCGCTGCCGAGCGTCATCTCCTGGCTCTGGGTCACGAGGTGATCGACGCACCGCTTCCTCCGTTGAAATACGACGCATTCGTGGATGCGATCATCGACGTGATGGCCGCAAGCGTGACCATGACGGTCAATGGCTATCTCCGACTTGTCGGTCCGAAGCATCTGCCGGCCCTTCTCGAGCCAGCCATCCTCGATGCCTATCGCTTGGGCGAGGCCATGCAAGCGGAGACGTACGCCTTGGCGATCAACCGCTTTCATTCGGTTGCCCGCCTGATGGAGACTTATATCGCTGCCTGCGATGTCATTTTGACGCCAACGCTGACCCAGCCACCCGTCAAGCTCGGCGAAATTTCCATGGACAATGATTTCAGGTCGTTCCGCAGGAAAGCAGGTCGCTACACGACCTTCCTTGCTGTCATCAACGCATCGGGCCAACCCGCCGCAAATGTGCCGCTCCATTGGACCGATGGGAATTTGCCAATCGGAGTACAGCTTATCGGTCGGTTTGGCGCGGAGGCGACGCTTCTGCGATTGTCCTCCAACCTGGAGGGCATCGCGCCATGGCGGGATCGACGGCCTCCGCCTTCGTAGAGCCTATGAGTTGGCCGGTACGCGGCATCCGTCCAGGACGAGGCTGGCATAGTAGTCTGCGATCCTGTCAGGTGTCAGCGGGCCACCCGACTTGTACCAGGCAGGGGTAGAGTTGCAGATGCCGATAATGCTGTTCACGACAAGCGTCGTAGGAATGTCCTGAAAAATGCCCTGCTCGACACCTTTTTGGTAGACCTGCTTGAACAGCTGGTCATATTCCCTCTTGCGCTTGGTAATAACCTTCTGCTGCGCGTCCGTTAGTTCACCTTGGTCGCGGAAATAGATTGCCGACCAGGCCGCGCGATCCAGTACGTTGAGAGCATGCTTGCGGATCATGGAGGCGAGCATCGCATCTGGAGCATCGTCGGTATCGACGAGCGTTTCCATATCCGCCCACCATGCGTCATGGATCTTGGTGAATATCTCCCACAACACCTGATTCTTGTTTTTGAAATAGTAGTAGACGACAGACTTGGTGTACCCAAGGCTGGAGGCGATATCGTCAATAGTGACACCTCTGATGCCGCCGTCAGCGAAGAGTTTGGCCGCAGTTGCAAGGATCTCATCTTGCACGTAGGCCTGCTTTTTCGCCTTCAGTTCTTCCCGCAGTGTCAGATTCATAGCAGCTCACCCATCGATCTGTCCCGCCGACGCGATTGCTGAACATAGCAAATCATCCGTCGTGCATATCGTCGAACTTATAGAAATTCTGACCCGCGCGTCAATGAATTCCTGCCTTGGGTCGAAAAATCCGGGTCTTAATGGGGCTCTAGGGATATCTTTCGTCGGCCAATGCCGATGAAAGTCGCCGGGCTGTCGCAGCATCTGCGGCGCAATGTTTCCGGGATTGCAGATTGGCTGCGCACCCTTGCATTTCTCCAGTCTCGAAGTGGAATGCTTGCAGCGTAACGCGGGCTTTATGTCAGGCCAGCCTCAACTTTTCGTTCTGCTTCAAGGGCCTATGGATTTCCCGAGCAATTCTGTTGACTGATCGGAATTTTTTACATACTCTCGGGTCAAATAAGATGTCCGACGGATATCAGGCCAAGTTATGAACCACATCCCAGACACCGTAAATCTGTCTCGAATGCACCCGGTCGGAGAACCCGACAAGCCGATCTTGCGGCTCGAGGCGATCCGAAAGAAGTTCGGCGAGCATGTCGTTCTCGACGATGTGAACATCTCGCTCAAATCGGGCGAGGTGGTCGCGATTATCGGGCCGAGCGGTTCCGGCAAGAGCACCTTGCTGCGCTGCGTCAACATGCTCGGGCCCGCGACCAGCGGTCGCGTTGTCATCGGTGACCTCGTCATCGACGAGGCTGTCCCGCCAACCGCACAACAGCTGACCCAGTTGCGACGCTCAGTCGGAATGGTGTTTCAGTCCTTCAATCTGTTTCCGCATATGTCGGTTTTGCGGAATGTCAGCCTTCCTCAAGAACGCGTTCTTGGCCGGTCCCGCAAGGATGCCAACAAACGATCTCTGGAACTGCTGGCGCGGGTCGGTCTGGAAGACAAGGCGGACCAGTATCCGGCCAGGTGCTCGGGTGGCCAACAGCAGCGTATCGCGATTGCCCGCGCTCTCGCGCTTGAGCCTCAGATCATGCTTTTCGACGAGCCCACCTCTGCGCTCGATCCCGAACTCGGCCTCGAGGTCCTCGCAGTCATGCAGGAACTGGCGCGCTCGGGCATGACCATGCTGGTCGTTACTCACGAAATGAACTTTGCGGAAACGGTCTCCGACCGTGTGATCATCATGGCTGATGGTAAGATTATCGAGGAAGGCGCAAGCAGGGAGGTCATAAGAAATCCCACGTCCGACCGGGCAAAGCGCTTCCTCAAAGCGGTGAAAGACCGGTGAGCGCCGATATGATCCACGGCGTGGCGTTGGGGATCCCTTGGACCCTTGCAGTGACTGCTGCCGCCTTCCTGATTGGCGCCGCTTTGGGGCTGCCACTGTGTGCGATGCGTATGTCCAAACTTCCGCCGCTTCGCTTCATCGGGCTTGCATACATCATCCTCTTCCGGTCCATTCCGCCGCTTCTGTTGGTGTTCTTTTTCTTCTTTGGACTCGGATCGGGTTTCTTGCCGATTTCGGCATTCCAGGGCGCGGTTCTGGGTCTGGGGCTGATCACCGCAGCGAATATGGCAGAAATCTACCGGGGTGCGCTGAGTGCAATCCATTTCGGTCAGTGGGATGCGTCAGAAGCGCTCGCTTTACCCTCTTACAGCACCTACATCGATATCATCGCCCCGCAGCTTATCAGGGTTTCCCTTCCGTCGGCGGCAAGTTATGCCGTGGGGTTGTTGAAGGAATCTGCAATCGCCTCAACCATTGGCGTTACCGACATATCTTTCAACGCCAACTATATCGCGAAATCTACCTACCAAGGTTTGACTGTATTTGGGATAGCGGCGCTGTTCTATATTATGATCAGCCTGCCTATTGCTGCATTGGCGCGCTTTGCTGATCAGAAGCTAAGAGCGAGGGTCGCGCTATGAGCGATATCGCTGCTTTCTGGCTCGACAGCTTGCCACAGTTGCTGGCCGGACTTTCTATCAGCCTGCAGGTCACCGGTGCCGCTCTGGCGATCGGCTTCCCGCTGGGTCTGCTGCTTGCTCTTGGCGTGCAGTCCAAGGTCAAGGCCGTAAAACTGCCCAGTCTTTGCCTTGTTGAGATAGGCCGCGGCGCGCCTGCGCTCGTCGTGCTGCAGTTCGCGTATTTTGGGTTGCCGCAGGGTGGCCTGACGCTGTCGGCATTTGCTGCGGCTGTCTTTGCCCTGGCGTGGAACACCGGCGCTTACACCAGTGAAATCATTCGTGCGGGGCTCGAGTCCGTGCCGTTCGGAGAGATCGAAGCGGCCTCGGCTATGGGGATGCTCCCGCGGGATACACTGCGGTTTGTGATAATTCCCCAAGGCTTAAGAGTTGCCGCGCCAGCGTTGCTCGGTTTTGCCGTTGCAGTACTTCAGGCCACGTCGCTTTGCTTTGCTATCGCGCTGCCTGAGCTGACCAGCAACGCATATATGATCGGAACGATTACGTTTCGTTACATGGAAATACTTTCACTCGCAGGGATTCTCTATGCCGCTATCTGTGTACCAGCGACCATAGCGGTTGGAGTGCTGGAGCAACGGCTAGGCAAACACGCTCTGTAGCCGAAGCAAGAACGACACCGGGATAAACATAAACTGTAATGGGAGATCCAACCAATGGCCAAGCTTAGACTTCTCGCCTCTGCCGCCCTTATTGCGGTATCGACAGGGGCTTATGCCCAAGATTGCAAGCCTGCGCACGAATTCAAGACGGTGACGCCCGGCAAGCTCACAATGGCTATCTACAACTATCCACCGTTTACGATGATAACGTCCGACAACAAGGCCTCCGGCATTGACGATGAGATGATCAAGCTCACTGCCAAGGCAAACTGCCTGGAAGTGGTTCCGCTGAATCTTGCACCGGCGGCTGTCGTCCAGTCAGTTATTTCCGGCAAGGCGGATGTCGCCGTGGGTGCCTGGTACCGTTCGGAAGAAAGAAGCAAGGTGTTGGGCGTAACGCTTCCCACCTACATCGATCCCATGACATCGATTTCGAAGGATGGAGTCGACACGGTCGATGGCATGATGGGAAAGAGCGTCGGTACGGTCCAGGGTTATACCTGGAATGGTACGCTCCAAAAGGTCTTCGGCACCAACTTGAAGCTCTATCCTGATGGCCTTGCCATGTACACAGATCTTGAAGCCGGTCGCCTCGATGTGGCCTTGGACGGATCCGTGGCTCCTGTCGAAGCTATGAAGGGCGGGCGCTTGGTTGGTTTCAAAACTGCACTCGTGAAATCAGACGAGCGCATACCTGACACGGTCCAGCCGCCACAAAGCACGATCCTCTATACATTTGGCAACAAGGGTCTTGGCGAGGCGCTCGACGAAACCGTCACCAAGGTCCACGAGGACGGTTCGCTTGCCAAGTGGCTTACAGATGCGGGCTACGATCCCAAGATGGGTGATGTGGGCGAGCCGCGGTTCGTCAAGTAGACACAGGCAACGGGAGCACCTGGCGCGTTCAGGTGCTCTTTCACCGCGTATTCGGGCGCGGACGTCGCTGTTTTAGCGAGAACGTCCAATCTGGAGGCAAGTCAATGAACGAAATCGCCAAAGTAGAGAACGGTGACCCGGTAGAGGGAGGCACCAGAACATTTGTCGAAGCGCTGTTGCGCCAGCAGCGCAAAGATTTCAGCCTCCGGCCGGAATTCCACCTTTCCGACGAGATTTATCGCCTCGACATTGATCGAGTGCTTATGCCGCACTGGCAGTGCGTCAACCACGTCACCGCCATTCCCAATGTCGGTGATTACATTGTCTTTCACTACGATCGCGAGTCGGTCATCGTCGTGCGCGGCGCTGACAATGAGATCAGGTCTTTCGCCAATGTCTGTCGCCATCGCGGCTCGCGCATATGCGAAACGTCCGGACATGCACGCGGCGGCGTGCTCGTCTGCCCATACCACGCATGGTCCTATGGCCTCGATGGCTCGCTGGCACATGCACGCATGATGCCGCGGGATTTCGATAAGGCCAGCTACGGGCTAACGCCTATCGCGACCAAAGTTGTTCAAGGTCTTATCTTTGTCAGCTTGTCGGACGACCCGCTCGGGTTTGATGATTGCGAGGCCAACATCAATGCCACGCTCGGTGTTTATGGGTGGGCAGATGCGAAAGTCGCGCATCAATCGAGTATCGTGTTTTCTGCCAACTGGAAATTGGCTCTGGAAAATCAGGTCGAATGTTACCATTGCGCGCCCTCCCACCCGGAGTTTTCGGTCGTTCATGGGCAATCGACCGCGAGCGAAAAGAAGCTCATTGCCCAGATGAACGCGAAGGCCGATGCGCAGGGTATACGCGTCGAGACACGCGACCATTGGGCGCTTGCAGCACTTGAGGGGCAGGAGCAGGCCTATTCCGAACGCTATCCGATGAGTGCGAACGCATGCACGGCCAGCAAGGACGGTTCACCGCTGGGTCCCTTGATGGGCGAATTCAAGCAATATGATAACGGCATGGCGGTCTGCTATGTCGGGCCAATGAACCATTGCCTGAGCTATGGCGATTACGGCGCTATTTTCCGGTACACGCCGCGCTCGGTTTCGGAAACGGAACTTGCCGTTGTCTGGCTTGTGCGCGGGGACGCGGTCGAGGGCAAGGACTACAATCTCGACGACCTGACATGGATGTGGAAGGTCACAGCAGCGGCCGACAAGAAAATCGTCGAAGAAAACCAGCTCGGGGTTTCATCCCGGTTCTACAAGCCCGGACCCTACGCGCTGCCGATCGAAGAAAAGACGGTTCGCTTCACGGAATGGTATCTGCAGTCACTTGCGGATGCGATCTGATTTCTGACGGTGCGTCTAGTTCGACAGTTGTAAAGCCACACGTGTCGCGATGGCCTCGCCCGCGCATGAGGTTACCCGGAGGTGAGGATATGGAGCAGGCTGACACCACGTGGATTGATGTGTGCAGCATCGACGACATCGACGAAGGCGGCATGTACGAGTTCCAGCATGATGCGAACAGGATCGTCATCTATCGTCTGGAGGACGGACTTTTTGCCACCGATAACGTCTGCACGCACGAGTTCGCGCTCCTGTCGGAAGGATGGCTCGAAAACGGGACGATCGAATGTCCTCTGCACGGTGCGTTGTTCGACGTAAAAACCGGCCGGGTCGAACGCGGGCCCGCGGACTGCGCTTTGAAAACCTATGCCGTCCGGACTGAGGGGACGAGGGTGCTGTGTTCCGTCTGAAATTGCGAAGCGCGTTCAGTTTCCAGAGAGGCCGACTATGTCGCGACGTATAAACTTCATCAATCCGTTCGGTTCATCAGTGTATGACGAGCTGATCAAGAAGACGCTCGGTCATTTCTGTGCCGCCGACACCGTGATGGAGGTTACCCATCTCGATGCGTGCCCGCCCGACATCGACTTCTTCTACTCCAAACACATGATAGAGCAGTCGCTATACGAGAGCGTCATGGTGTCTGAGGAGCAGGGCTATGACGCGGTGATCGTCGGATGCCTCTACGATCCCGGCGTCCGCGTCGCTCGCGAACTCGTGGACATTCCAGTGATAGGCCCCCTCGAAGCATCGTTCCAGATGGCCGCCTATTATGGCCATTCGACCATGGTGCTAACGGACCATCGCAAGGCGGTGCCATACCTTTACGACGAAGCGCAACGCAACGGCCAAGGCAATTCTGTGCGCGGGGTGGATGCTATCGATTGGTTCGTGAAGGACATGATCAACGACCGTGCTGCCGTCGCTCGAGACGTCGTCAAGCTTTCAAGGGAGGCGGCGAACCGGTTCGGTGCTGAAACCGTTATCATGGGTTGCACGATCATCGCTGCGATCTACCAGGAATACCTGATGGACGGCGGCGAGCCATCCGAGGTGCCAATCATCAATCCCAACCTGATGGCCCTCAAAATGGCTGAGGGCTTGGCGGATCTGAAGCAGAAGGGCGGCTACTTCATCGCACGACAAGGCTACTATATGAAGCCGACGGGTCACTTTGCCGACGAGTTCGCGCGCGCTCGCAAAGTCTGGAATTCGAATAAGCCCGATTTCAGCGCGTAGCCCGTTCACTGCCGCGAAGGGCGCGATGCATGACGCCGTAAGTCGAAATTTGACTATTTAGTATGTTTAAAAAAACGAATAGACAGATTTAATACTAAGCGGTATCTTCTGCTTGTTGGGTTGATACGCGAATGAGGTCGGAAGGGTTGCGGCGGTGGAAAAACTTGTCGTCGTCGGAACGGGCCACGCTGCGAGCGCGCTGCTATCCAGCCTAGCCAGGCATCACTATCAGGGGCGTGTCACCCTCGTAGGCGACGAGACGCATCCACCCTACAATCGGCCGCCACTTTCCAAGAAGTTTCTGAGCGAGGAGATCAATCCCGCCGAGTTATATTTCCGACGCCCCGAGCAACTCGCCGCAAGCGGAATAGATCTTCATCTCGGTGATGGTGCCGCAAAACTGGATACGGACCGTCGAACCATTACCTTGGCGTCCGGAAGCTCAGTTGAGTATTCCGTTCTTGTGCTGGCGACCGGGGCTTTGCCACGCAAGTTGCCGATCGGGGTGGATGAGAGTGGCGGTGGAGTCCATGTGCTAAGGAACATCGACGACGCACTTCGTCTCAAGGCAGATCTCCGCGCTGCCCGGAGCATCGTCGTCATAGGCGCTGGCTATGTCGGTCTTGAAGTCGCCGCCTCATGCGCGTTGCTCGGCAAGGAAGTCACCGTTGTGGAGGCCGCGACCCGCGTTCTCGCCCGCGTGGCTGGCAGCGAGCTGGCAGGCATTATCCAGCACGTTCACGAAAGCCATGGCGTATCGTTCCTGCTGGAGACAACAGTCACGCGTGTGAGCAAAGCGGCGGGTAAATTCAACTTGGAGTTGAGTGGCGGCGACCGGTTGACGGCTGACATCGTGCTTTGCGCAATCGGAGCGGTGCCGAACATCGATTTGGCCGAAGCCGCGGGACTCGCCATCGACCGCGGGATAGTCACCGACACGCACTGCTTGACCGCGGACGACCGGATTTATGCGATCGGCGATTGCGCGACCTTCCCTCGGGATGGAACATTTGTTCGGCTCGAGTCCGTTCAGAACGCGTCCGATCAAGCAGAGACGGTCGCCCGTCGCATCTGCGGGCTTGATGCCGAGTACGACCCGTTGCCATGGTTCTGGAGCGATCAATACGATCTGAGGCTGCAGTCGGTCGGACTCGCGACAGGCGCGGAGGGCTCGATCATTCGCTCCAGAGAAAATAGCCATTCGATCTGGCACCATCGCGACGGACGGATCATCGCTCTCGATACGATCAATGCTTCGCGTGATCACATGTTGGCGCGCAAGGTGTTGGCTCGCGGCGAGTTGCCTCTCAATTTGTTGCAGCAGGTCGAGTTCGATCTGTCGCGAATCTGGGCGGCGCCAAACCAAAGGTCGAACGCCGTTTCTTCCGAAAGGGTATCGTCATGAACAATATGGAAAGACCGAAACGCGCCCCGGTTCCTCGTGCCACCGATACGACGCTCACGCGGGAATATTATGTTTCGCCGGAGATCTTCGAGCGGGAGATCGAGAAGGTTTTCTTCAAGCAATGGACGTTTGCGGGCCATGTCTCGCAGATACCCAATGTCGGCGATTACTTTCTCCACACCTTCGCGGGCGAAAGCCTCATCATCGTGCGCGAGAGCGCCGAAATCGTCAGGGCGCATCACAATGTCTGCCGCCATCGCGGCTCGCAGTTGACCAAGGCGGAGAGCGGCAACGTCAAGCTCTTCGTCTGCCCTTACCACCAGTGGAGTTATGCACTGGACGGTGGGCTGAAGCGTGCGCCGATGATGCCTGATGTCGAATGCATTGATTACGACAAGCTGGCCCTGAAATCGGCCTCAGCCGAAGTGTGGGCGGGAATGATCTTCATCAACCTGTCGCCAAAACCAGAGCAAACGCTAGTCGAAGCGCTTGGCGAGCCACCGGCAGGACTGCTCAAGCTGGAGCCGGAAAATATCAGGGAAATTCGCCGCGATCAGCTCGTCGTGCGCGGCAACTGGAAGACGCTCCTGGAAAACTATCTCGAATGCTATCATTGCGCCGGCTCTCATCCTGAACTCGGCATCGCGTTCGATATCCAATCGTCGTTCGACCAGACCGCCACGTGGGGTGGAGCCTGTTTCCTTGGCGGCGAGCCTTTGAGAAAAGGTTTTGTAACCGTTTCGATGACCGGCGATCTCGTCAGCAAGCCGCTTGGCCGTCACGCCGAGGATGCGAACCTTCAGCTTGAAGTGGCAGAAGGGCTTGGGTTGCTACCCGTATTGACGCGTGTCCTGTTCCACGTAGACCACGCGATCATTCACGTCATGAACCCGCTCTCAGTGAACGAAGTGCAGTGGACCACGATCTGGTATGTTCGCAAGGATGCCGTCGAAGGCGTCGACTATGAGGCCGACCGTGTGACGGAGGTCTGGCGCGCCACCAATCTGGAAGACAAGGAACTGTGCGAGCGCAACTACAAAGGAGTGCTTTCACGCACCTTCGTGCCTGGGCCGCTCAATCCACGCGCCGAAGGTGCGGTGCGCCCGGTCCTGAACCACTATCTGGAAATGATGGAGTGATACCGCACGTCTGCGTCGCGAGACAAAGGAACGGGGCGCCACAGTGGAGTTCGCAGTCGTCAATCCTCTGCATGTGATCCGCCACGCGCGTGAGAATAGTCAGTACGGTAGCAAGGAGTCATTCGTGACCAGCCCAGATGCGCATATCCTGAACGACGATTGGAGCGACCTCTCTCGTATCCGACCGCTTCCCGATGTCGATCATGCCCGGCTCTATGCATACCGGACTGAATGCATGCGGGCGTCGCTGCGGCAGCATGGCGCGGCGATGGTCATGCTCGTGAATCCAATCAGCCTGCGATATGCGCTCGACTATCGGACCTACCCACTTTGGCAGGCCCATGCGCACACGACGTATGCGTTCTTTCCAGCCGAAGGGCCGATCGTCGCCTACAATGTCTATGGCAACCCGCCGGGTGCCGATGATGTCCGCGTCGGTCGGCAAAATACCTATTTCGACGGCGGTACGGAGCTACCCGAGAACGCGCGGCTGATCGCGCAGGACGTCTGCGATTTCCTTGCTGAGATAGGCACCGATAACCGGCGCGTCGCAATTGAGTACGTCAACCCAAGCTTGACGCAGGCGCTTCTGCAACGCGGGCTGGAGGTCATAGATGGTGTCGCCGTGGCCGAGGAAGCGCGCATCATCAAATCTCCCGACGAGATATTGTGCATCAAATGGGCCGTTGAGGTCGCCGAACACGGGATCGCCCAAGTGAAGGCCGCACTGCGCCCCGGCGTGTCTGAGGTTCAGCTCTGGGGCCTGCTGAACTACACCAACCTCGCCAACAGTGGCGACTGGCACAACGGCCGCATGCTTGCTTCCGGACACCGCGTCAATCCATGGCTGCAGGAAGCGACCGACAAAAAGGTCGAAGCGGGCGACCTGGTGGCCTTCGACACTGACATGGTCGGGCCGTTCGGCTATTTCGCCGACATATCCAGGACGTTTTTTTGCGGGCCCGGAAAGCCCAGCAGTCGGCAGAAGCAACTTTACCGACTCGCTCTGGAAGAGATCGAATATAATTCGAAGCTGGTTCGACCGGGCGTAACGCTCAGCGAAATCCAGGAACGCGCCTGGAAGACGCCCGATCAATACAAGGAGAATGCATATTGCTGCGTGCTGCACGGCGTCGGCATGACGGACGAGTACCCTCGAGTGAATCCGATCTACCGCGGGCCCAATCCGTATGACGGTGTAATTCAGGAAGGCATGGTCGTGTGCATCGAAAGCTACATGGGCGGGGTCGGAGAGCGAGACGGCGTAAAGCTTGAACAGCAGGTGCTGGTGACCTCGGATGGCATCGAACCGATCTCGACATACCCTTGGGAATCCGAATTCCTGGAATGAAGCAAAAGCTCGACCATCAGGCGCAAGTGCATTCTTCGGCCGATGTCCGCTGGATCGATCAACAAGCCAAGTGGAGCGCGAAATATGAAGGGCTACTGGCTAATTCTAGGAACCGAAATCCTGGATCAGAGCGCTCAAGACGAATATGTCAGGCTGTGGAAACCGATTGCCGAGAAGTACCAGGCCAAAGTCAAACCTGACAGCACTCGGTCGTTGCTGATGGAAGCGCGCGATACCCGTCGCGTGGTCGTTGTCGAGTTTCCTTCATACGATGCAGCAAAGACTTGCTACGACGATCCTGCGTATCAGCTCGCTCTCAGCCACGCCCTCCAAGCCTCAAATCGCGAACTTCTAATCTTGCAGGGGGACATAGCGTAGTTTGCTGGCAAGCGCCCGTACTCTGAGTTCGGAAGGCGCAAAGCACGTCGATTGGCACAGGCCATGATTGCGACGGATTGCCACCATCGGGCTGCCAAATTCCGGGTCTGATTGATTGGGATTTGGCACCTTACCGGATTGACCTCGCACGTCGCCGAAGGCATCGAAACCGCCTTCAATCTTACATTGTACGCCAGCGCAAGTGATGCAACTATAGGCTGCAGGCCATCACGCCCAGATAAGCTTTAATTGATTGATTTCAAATAGAAAAATAGTTGCAGGCGCGCGCCTGTAACTTCGCCGTAGCACACGGTGGTTTCAATGGAAAGACGCCCTGCGAGGCGCTCCATGGAAGCTACAATTTTGATCAGATGTCCCGAGAGAGCCCGCCGCTTGCAATCGGGGTCAAAAAGACCCCTGGCACAATTGCTTTGCAAGATTGCACCTATTGAGGACGGTCCCCCCTTTGCGGATGTATTGAGAGAAATTGATCCAGCATGCTCGGGGGGGCGCAGCGTATGACCATCCATGACAACAACATCGTTGGCACATTTTCATCAAGAAAATCGACAAGGTCTCGCAAGTATTCTCGCCTCTTGCTTACCAGCAGTCTGCTCGCGTTCGGTCTGCCTCTTTCGGGTGGGTTCGCCTTTGCAGATCCTGCAACAGAGGCAACAAAGGCCTCGAACAAGGCGGTGCTCGAAGCACTGCCATTCAATGATAGGCAGGATTTCGAGGACGCGCAGCGCGGCCTGCTGAGAAAGCCCGAGACGCTAATCATCAAGAAGGACAATGGCGACGTCGTCTGGGATCTTGAAAGCTACAAGAAGTTCATCGCGATCGAGAACCCCGCGCCGGATACCGTCAATCCGAGCCTTTGGCGCAACGCCCAACTTAACGTTCAGTATGGGCTCTACGAAGTGGTCGATGGCATCTATCAGGTCCGCGGCTATGACCTCGCCAACATCACCTTCATCCGTGGTGACACAGGCTGGATCATCTTCGATGTGGGCAGTGCGTCCGAGACTGCGAAGGCGGCCTATGATCTGGTCAGCGAGCAGTTCGGCAAGCTGCCGGTCGTCGGCGTCATGTACAGCCACTCGCATGGCGATCACTACGGCGGCGTCAAGGGCGTCGTCTCCGAGGAGGATGTGAAGTCCGGCAAAGTACCCATCATCGCGCCGGAAGGCTTCATGCAACATGCGGTCAGCGAAGGTGTGATCGCCGGGAACGCGATGAGCCGCCGCGCCACCTACATGTACGGCGTCTTCCTCCCTAGGAACGAAGAAGGAAGCGTCGGTGCGGGCCTGGGTCTCACCAATCCACTCGGCACATTCACACTGATCGCCCCAACCGAAACGATTACCGAGACGGGACAGACCCTCACCGTCGACGGCGTCGAGATGGTGTTCCAGATGACGCCCGGCACAGAGGCACCATCTGAGATGAACATCTACCTGCCGAAGTTCAAGGCGATGTGGATGGCCGAGAACACCACCAACACGATGCACAATATCCTGACGCTGCGCGGCGCGCAGGTGCGCGATGCCTTGAACTGGGCGAAATATATCAACCAGACGATCGAGCTCTACGGTGACAAGGTCGACGTGAAGTTCCAGAGCCATCATACGCCAAAATGGGGCCAGGATAACATCATCGACTATCTGAAAAGGCAGCGCGATCTCTACAAGTTCATCCACGACCGCTCCGTCAATCTCATGAATCAGGGATACAACGGCGAGGAGATCTCGGAGGTTATCAAGCTCCCGGCAAGTCTCGAAAGCCTGTGGAGCGGTCGCGGTTACTACGGCACTTTGCGTCACAACGCCCGCGCCGTGTATCAACGCTACATGGGCTGGTACGATGCCAACCCCTCCGATCTCAACAACCTACCGCCGGTCGACGCCGCGAAGAAATATGTCGAGTATATGGGCGGCGAGGATGCGATCTTGAAAAAGGCGCAAGCCGACTTCGACAAAGGCGAATATCGGTGGATAGCCACTGCGCTGAAGCATGTGGTCTTCGCCAATCCGGACAGCGAAGCAGGCAAGGCAATGCTTGCCAGGACCTACGAACAGCTTGGCTATCAGGCCGAATCCGGGCCTTGGCGTTCAGTCTACCTCCAGGGCGCTTTCGAACTGCGCAACGGCGTTCCCAATATCAAGGCGCCGAGCAGCGCCAGCCCTGACGCAATCCGGGCGATGGACCCCGAGATGCTATTCGACTTCCTCGGCGTCCGCTTGAATGCCGAAAAGGCGGAGGGCAAGAAGCTCACGCTTAACATCAACTTCACCGATATCGGCAAGAAGTACACGGTCACCGTCGAAAACTCGGTGCTGAATTACACCGAAAAACAGGTGACTGATGCGGACGCCACGGCGACCTTGACCAAGGTCGCGCTCGACGATGTCCAGCTTGGCACTGCGACGATCGAACAGAAGATCCAGTCCGGCGACATCAAGATGGAAGGCAATCAGGAGACTTTGCCACAATTCCTCGGCTTGTTCGACAATTTCGAATATTGGTTCAACATCGTAACCCCTTGATCCACGCAGGATGGATCCTCACCAGTTACGGTCAAGCGGCTGAGTTTCGGCGATCCCGAGCCTTGGCTGTTCGACCGGCTGGTCAAGCTGAACGGCGAGGTTGTCGAGCCGTTCGCGGCACGGACCTTCACATTATTTGCCGGTTTTAACCGACCGAGCGGCGTTGGAAAGTTCTTGTTCCCCAGCTTCCCGAAAGATTAACCGACTACCTCCCGATCATATCGCCACACGTGAGGGCTTGCTCGTCGCGGATCCGGGATAGGCACAATCGGCGAGGCTGGTCTTGTCGAGCTCGATAAGGAAGGCTTCACGCGCTGCAACCAGTTGCGGCTTCAGCCGGCAGAGCGGGTTGAGCAGGCAGGCGCCACCGTCCGCCCGGAAACACTCCACCATGTCATATCGGCTTTCCAGGTGGCGAACGACCTCGCCCAGCGTGATCGCATTAGCCGAGCGCGCCAGCCGGATGCCGCCGCCGGCACCGCGCTGGGTCGTAACGAAGCCGCCACGAGACAAATCCAGCACGACCTTGGTGAGATGGTTGTAGGGGATCTGGAATTCCTCAGCGATCCCTGCGGTGGTCAACGGCTCGCCCGGCGTACCGGCGAGCCGCATCAGCACGCGCAATCCGTAGTCGGTAAAGGCGGCAAGTCGCATAAGGGTCCCTTAATCAGCATTTACAATGCGAATTAATGCAGTTATGAATTGACATTCTGAATACCTATTTCTGGCGTGCTTGTCCATTTTGTCATGCACGCCGTTGAGGACGTGCATCCGGCGATCTGGATCGCATTGCAGCGCTGTCCAGTAGCCGGGCAACTTTCGCGTGGAGGGGGAAATGTCTGCACAGCACATCATCCGGCTATCGATAGCGGTTGTGGCCAGCGGCGCAAGCCTTGCGTTGTCTTGGCCCTATTGGCGTGATTTCGGCTATTGGGCGGAATCGCGCTCCATGTGGCTCGCTTACTTCATCGTGGGGTTCATCCTCGCTGTCTACGTCTTTTATGCCTTCCTCGATAGTTTGCGCACGCTGTTTGAGCATGACGCGCTGGAACGCGAGAAACAGCCAACTTGCAGCTGTGGTGAAACCACCGGCACGGAGGACGCGTCATGAGTTGCAAGCCGGGCGAACTTTGCTACGAGGGTGTGAAGCGCCGGCGTGCGCTCGCTGTCCTTGGTCTGATGGCGCTCATTTTCGTGGCGCTATCGGCAGTTTCTTTTCTCGATTCTCGCGGGCAGGCGGTTCCTTCGGCGATCGAATATGCCGGCCTTGATGCCGTCGCCGGCAAACGTGTGTTCCAAGCCTATAATTGCATGGGTTGCCACACCATCGTCGGCAACGGCGCCTATCTAGGACCGGATCTCACAAATCTCTACGAGCACACCGGGCCGGCTTGGCTCGCAGCTTTCCTGCCGTCCGCCGGAAGTTGGCCGACCAACGGCGCGGTGAAGCTGCAATTGCAGGACAAGGCCGTCGCGACTGAGTCCGGCGTCGAAACCATCGAAGCCTATCTCGAAAAATATCCGGCAGCCGCCGAGCGCATCGCGCGGCGTGGCGGGCAGTCGTCCCATATGCCGAACCTGCCGTTCAGCAGGCAGGAGGTCTATGAGCTGATCGCTTTCCTCAAATACACCTCCGCCATGAACACCGAAGGCTGGCCGCCGGTGCCCAAGGTGAACGGACTGACATTCCCGGCTGCGACGCCAATGCCTGTTGCCGTGCAGGAGGCGGCGCTTGCCCCGGCGGAAACGTCGATCGCAGCGCCGGTATCTGCGGCGGCGCATGGCGCCGAACTGGCCGAGGCGAACGGCTGCACCGCTTGCCATGCGCCGACGACGGAAAAACTCGTCGGTCCCGGCTGGGCTGGGCTCTACGGCTCGACCGTGAAGCTCGCCGACGGCTCCAGCGTAGTCGTCGACGATGCCTATCTGACCGAAAAGATACTGAAGCCTGACGCCAAGCTCGTCGAGGGTTACGAGCCGGGAGTCATGCCATCCTTCGCCGAACTGCTCGATGCGGACCAGATCGCCGACGTCGTTACCTACATCCGCAGCCTTGGGGGGAAGTGAGCCATGTTCAGGATCGAATACCAGACACAACGTCTTTCCCTGCGCTTCTTCGTGGTCATGCTGGTGCTGTTCTTCTTCCAGACAGCCTTTGGCCTCCTGTTGTCGGCCCAGCATATCGATCCGGCGCTGCTGGCCGGAACGCTGAACTTCAACGTCATCCGCACCCAGCATCTCAACCTGGCGATCTTCTGGATATTGTGCGGTTTCATCGGCACCATCCTGTTTGTCGGTCCGCTTTTGTCGAAGCGTGAGTTGGCCGCACCGTGGCTGATCAAGTTTTTGTTCTATGCGCTTCTGGCAATCGTCGCGTGGAACCTGTGCACCCAGATACTGGCGCAGAAAGGTATCGCCGGCTGGTGGATGGGCCAGCCCATGTTGCAGGAAGGGCTGGAATATCTGGAAGCCGGTCGCGTCGCCGATGTGTTCATCCTCGTCGGTTTCGCCATCCTTTGCTATGTGGTGCTGCGCACCTTCCCGCCAGTCTCGCAATGGAACGAAATCCATTGGGGCCTCGGGCTCGGCGTGCTGGCGCTGACGCTGGTGTGGGTGTTCGGCATGTTCTTCGTCGAGAGACTGGACGTGCAGGAATATTTCCGCTGGTACGTCGTCCACTACTGGGTCGAGGGCGTGTGGGAGGTTATCCACATCTCGCTGGTCGGCTTCCTCCTGGTGCTCTTGTTCAAGGCTGACGTGAAGTCGGTCGGCTACGCCGTATTCTGGGGTGTCTCGCTGGTTTGGCTGTCCGGCCTCATTGGCAATGCGCACCACTATTTCTGGATCGGCACGCCAGAATTCTGGCAGTTCTGGGGTTCGCTGTTTAGTGCGCTGGAGCCGCTGCCGCTGATCTTCTGCTTCTGGCACATCTATCTTGACGCCCATCAGGACGGGAAGCCGATCCTCAACATGCCGGCCTTCGCTTTCCTGCTCGGCTCAGTGGTGCTCGAGCAAGTCGGCGCGGGTATCCTCGGCTTCACCATGACGTTTGCGCTCACCAATGTGTGGTCGCACGGCACTTGGGTGACGGTATCGCACGCGCATCTGGCTCTGTTTGGCACATTTGGGATGCTTGGTCTGGCGGCTGCCTACTATGCTATCCCGATCATGCGCGGCGCGGCGAACTTCGACCAGAGGCTGGGCAAACTGGCCTTCTGGCTGGTCTTCACCGGCATATTGGGACTAGGCTTCGCCTTCGCCATCGGCGGCACCGTGCAAGTGTATGTCTATCGCACTCTGGGGCTGGACTGGTTCGGCGGCGATGTAGCGCCCGCAATGCTGTTCGCCAAGGCCATGGTGCCACTGTTCGGCATCGTTTTCACGGCAGGCGTGGGGCTGTTGACTTATGACCTGCTGACGCTCGGCCTGCGCGAGGAGCCTGCGGCACCGGGCGAAGCCAGCTATCCTGTCGCTGCAGGTTGGGGTCGGCCGCTGAGCGGTTGGGAAACCGGCATATGGCTGCTCGCCATGTGGTTCTTCGGTGGCGTCATCACGCTCGGCCTATTGTCCTTCAACCTCGACACCGTGCGGCAGGGCAGCGCGCTGCTGCCATATGTCATGGGCGGCGTCGGCTATCCGGGTCTGCTCCTGGCGACGTTGTTCTTCGTCTGGCGTTTTCTCCATTCGCTGGAAGCGCGTGGCCATGCGCACCTGACACCCTTCGCAGGTGTGCCCGCGCCCGCCGGCACGACCTGAAATGGTCGTGCCGGCTTCTTTTTACCGACTTTAAACATGGAGTTTTGTCATGAGCCTCGAGATCACAGGACAGAAATTGGGGGAACGCACTGTAGGCGACATCGCTGCGACCTTACCTGGAGCGACCGGCGTCTTCCGCAAGTTCAAGATCGATTTCTGCTGTAATGGTGACCTTACCCTCGATGACGCGGCGCAGACACGCGGCGCTGATCCGGACAAACTTATACTGGCGCTGCAAGCTTTGGATCACGCCAATCCTGCGGCCGCACCGGCTGCCATGAAAAGCGATGAGCTGATCAGCCATATCCAGACCCGTTATCACGAAGCCCATCGCCGT
The DNA here is from genome assembly GCF_003403035.1 of Mesorhizobium denitrificans. Classification (GTDB taxonomy): domain Bacteria; phylum Pseudomonadota; class Alphaproteobacteria; order Rhizobiales; family Rhizobiaceae; genus Mesorhizobium_G; species Mesorhizobium_G denitrificans. Next base: position 18,898 of record NZ_QURN01000006.1, read on the forward strand.
GCGCTGCCGGAGCTCATTGCCCTTTCGCATAAAGTTGAAGCGGTTCATCGTGAGCACCCGATGGTGCCGACCGGTCTTTCCGATGCGCTCCGGCAGATGCACCGCGATCTGGAAGTGCACATGGCCAGAGAGGAAGAGACGCTGTTTCCCGCGATGCGGCAACAAGGCGCCATCAAGCTTGACATCTCGATAGACGAGCTGCGTCACGAGCATGACGGGCAGGGGACACAGCTTCGCCTGCTTGAAAGCCTGACCGACGATTTTACCCTACCAGAGGGCGCCTGTCGCTCCTGGCAGGCGCTCTACGTCGGCACGGCTCAGTTTGCTGAAGATTTGATGGAGCACATCCATCTGGAAAATAACGTCCTGTTCCCCCGCTTCGCGGTTGTGGAAAGTGTGGCGTAGAAACGGACGGGCGCAAACGGCGACATGCGTATTGTCTGGCTGATTTCTGGCTTGGCGAGTCTGGCGCTGGGCGGGCTTGGTGTGGTGTTGCCGTTATTGCCCACTACGCCGTTCGTGCTGCTGGCGGCTTTCTGCTTTGCCAGATCATCGCCCGCCCTGCATATCTGGTTGCTGCGCAACCCGACTTTCGGCAAGGCAATCCGCGACTGGCGAACCAACCGCGCCATCAGCCGCGGGGGCAAGACTACGAGCACGCTCGCAATGGTATTGTCGCTTGCCGTTTCGCTTGCACTCGCCGTGGATCCGGTCATCATCATCGTCCAGGCGCTAGCGCTGTCCGGCGCTGCCACCTACATCCTAACGCGCAATACAGCGGCGTGAATTCAAGTGGTATGAAATTCAGGCTCGCGTAGTCCGATACAAATCTTCAAACAGGCAATGCAGAATTGGAAAGGAACATTTCATGGCTGAAACCTGGCTTCCTACGCTGAAGACCGCGACGCCTCAGGAGGGCTTCGAGCTCGCCACGAAGCTTGCCCGCATCGGCGTCAAGGTCACCCAACCCTCGGCCGAACTGCGCGACAAGCTACGTGCTGCCTATGAACAGGATACCGCTCAGTTGATTGCATCCTCCCACGTGATCGCCACCCATTTCCAAACAGTGGCAGCCGCCAACAACTATTGGCGCGATTGAGGCAGCTACCGGCGAGCCGGTTCTGACCCATCGGCACACGGGTTGGGAGTGATCCGATCGTGAAGCCGCGAGGATTTCCGTGAAGGACGTTCGTCTCTCGATTGCGCCGATCGCCGCGCTGCTTGCCAGCGTCGGCCTGCTGGTGCTCGGCAATGGACTATTGGGAACGCTGCTGGTTGTACGCGCTGGCAACGAAAATTTTGCTGGTGAGACGATCGGCATCATGATGTCGGTGTACTTCGCTGGCTACGCTCTTGGTTCCGTCCTGCTGTCGCGCATCATCGTTTCGACGGGTCATATCCGCGCTTTCGCCGGCTTCGCGTCGGTCGCCTCGGTGACTGCCCTGCTACATCTGCTCTTCATAAACCCGCTGGTATGGACGCTACTGCGTGCGGTAACAGGTTTCACCTATGCGGGGCTGATCCTTGTGGTGGAGAGCTGGCTCAACGCCCATGCGGTCACGGCGACGCGTGGCCGATTGCTCTCGCTCTATGGTGTCGTCACGATGGGCGTTTGGGCGCTCGGCCAAGGATTGCTGAACCTATCATCGCCGGATGGGATCGTGTTGTTCCTTGTCGTATCCATCCTGCTCTCTCTTGCATTGACGCCGATCACACTTTTGCCCAGCCGTCCGCCGACGATTCCGCAGCAAGAGCGGCTGTCATTGTATCGAATGCTGACGCTATCGCCTCTCGGCACACTCGGCGCCTTCCTGTCTGGTCTTGCGCTCAGCGCCTTCTGGGGCATGGGTCCAAATTTCGCGCAGCAGAACGGCCTCGATACGGCTGGCATCTCCATCTTCATGGCGTCTGTTCTGGCGGGCGCGCTGGTTTTGCAATGGCCACTGGGCTGGCTGTCCGATCATGCCCCGCGCCGGTTGGTCATTGCGGGCGCGGCTTTGGCGGCCGCGGCCGCCGCAGCTGGCTTCGTTCTGGTCGGCACGGCCGGGCTTCCAGTCCTGCTCACCCTTGGTTTTCTGTTTGGAGGCTTCGGCATTCCGCTCTACACGCTTTGCGTGGCTCATGCCAACGACAGGCTCCAGGTCGGTGAGATGTTGGCCGCGGCGCGGGGCCTCTTGCTTCTCAACGGTCTCGGGGCGGCAATTGGGCCGTTTATGGCCAGCCTGTTCATGAGCCGACAAGGCCCTTCCGGCCTGTTTGCCTATGCAGGCGCTCTTCTGGTCGTTCTGGCGACGGTCGCATTGCTGCGGCGCGCGCAGGGTCAGGTGGAAACGGCTGTGGCGTCCCCGCTACCCTGCACACCCCAGATCGCGCTCGCGCTCGACACCCGAGCCGGTGATGGGGGACCGGGTAAACCGTACCGCAGTTAACGCTTTAACGAACGTCTCTATTCAAGAAAAAAACCTCATGAAGCGGATAGGTTTAAAGAATGACAGGCGCTGAAGAAGATCCGCCTCAGCGGGAAGGTGACCTCCATGTCGGGATGACTGCAATCTATGCGAATTGCCAGATGGATGTGAGCCTTTGTGAAGGTTTTCAAATTGCCCGCAGAGGCCACTGTCGCGGGATCGGGCAAACTGGCAGGTCAAGTCTTATTTTGCACAACAAAGTACTGAAAGGCCATTCAATCTGCCTGAAAATTGATCTAGCGAAGGGGGTGGCCCTGCCCAAAGCATTCTTGTCCCGAAGCATTCTTGTCTAACGTCCCGAAAGTGCAGCGATGAACACGATTGATGAAAAGCTTCAGCCTATCCTGGCCGAAGTGACGCGGCGCAATGCCGGTGAGCCGGAATTCCACCAAGCCGTGCACGAGGTTCTGGAAAGCCTGGGCCGCGTGGTGGCGAAGCATCCGCAATACCTCGACCTTGCGCTGATCGAGCGCATCTGCGAGCCGGAGCGGCAGATCATATTCCGCATTCCCTGGGTCGACGACAAGGGTCGGGTGCAGATCAATCGGGGCTTCCGGGTACAGTTCAACTCGGCGCTTGGCCCCTACAAGGGTGGCATGCGGTTCCATCCGTCGGTGAATGTGGGCATCATCAAGTTCCTGGGCTTCGAGCAGACCTTCAAGAACGCGCTGACGGGGATGCCCATCGGCGGTGGCAAGGGCGGTTCGGACTTCGATCCCAAGGGCAAGTCCGATGGCGAGATCATGCGCTTCTGCCAGTCGCTGATGACTGAGCTGCACCGCCATCTGGGTGAGCAGACCGATGTGCCGGCGGGCGACATAGGCGTGGGCGGCCGCGAGATCGGCTATATGTTCGGCCAGTACAAGCGGCTGAACAATCGCTACGAGGCGGGCGTATTCACCGGCAAGGCGCTGGCCTATGGCGGGTCGCGCGCCAGAACCGAGGCTACGGGCTACGGCAACACCTATTTTGTTCAGGCTATGCTGGCGACGAAGAAAACCGCGTTCGAGGGAAAGAGGGTCGTCGTTTCGGGCTCAGGCAACGTGGCCATCTACACGATCGAGAAGGTGCAGAGCTTCGGCGGCAAGGTGATCTCCTGTTCAGATTCCAGCGGCCATGTCGTGGACGAGGCGGGGATCGACCTTGGCTTGCTCAAGGAGATCAAGGATGTCCGGCGCGAGCGGATTTCCGAATATGCCCGCCGCCGGGGCGCGGGGGTGCATTTTATCCCAGCCGACAAGGGTAGCGTCTGGGACGTGCCCTGTCAGGTCGCCATGCCGTCCGCCACCCAGAACGAGCTTTCGGGCAAGGATGCGCGGGCGTTGGTGAAGAACGGCGTCATGGCGGTGGGTGAGGGCGCGAACATGCCCTGCACGCCCGAGGCGGTGAAGGTATTCCAGGAGGCAGGGGTTCTGTTCGCGCCGGGCAAGGCCGCGAACGCCGGTGGCGTCGCCACCTCGGCGCTGGAGATGCAGCAGAATGCCAGCCGCGACAGTTGGACCTTCGAGCAGACCGAGGCGCGGCTGGCTACGATCATGCGCAACATCCATGACACCTGCCACCAGACGGCCGAGGAATATGGCGCGCCGGGCGACTATGTGCTGGGCGCCAACATCGCCGGCTTCGTACGCGTGGCGGAAGCTATGCGGATGCTGGGCGTGATTTAAGGCGGGAGCGCCCGTAGGGTGGGCGAACTGCCCACCCGGCTGACTGTTGCACCTCGCGCAGCGCCACCTTCACGCGGCTGGTTCTGGAGATTGGCCGCCCGGGTCGACTGTCACGTCATGGACGGCTGAAGAATAGGCCAATGCGCCATAAGCTTCGAAAAGGGCCAAGGAGACCGGACTGCGCCGGTCGATGCCGATATCGAGCCCTGGGGGCAGCTATCCAAGCCGCTTCCAACAATCTAATATAATCAACCACTTGGATCATATATTAGTAACTGGCGGAGAAGGAGGGATTCGAACCCCCGATACCCTTGCGAGTATGCCGCATTTCGAGTGCGGTGCTTTCAACCACTCAGCCACTTCTCCGGGCCGTTGAGACATTCACAAATTCGAAAGGGCGTTGGTGGTTGGCAACGTCCATTATTCATCAAATTCGTATTTGAATGCGTCAGACGCGCGCCTCTTAGCGCTAACAATAGGGCTTCGTCAACGCGTTAGAATGCAACTTTCCATATTCGTCGAGCATCTATTGTGCCGCTTCGATTTCGACACATGCGGGGTCTGCGTTCCGAAGCGATATGAAGCGGAGCAATCTCCTCCATTTTTCCACTTGCCCCATCGGTTGTTGATGTTACCTTGTCTTCGGGCACCGCATTGAAAATTCATTGTGGAGGAATGAGATGAAAAAATCCTGGGCCAAGCCGCAGATGTGCCAGGTTTCCGCTGGTTTCGAGATTTCTCGCTATCAGTCCTCGGAACTTGAAAAGAAATAGCTGTGAGCCGGGCGCCCGCTACAGGCTCCTGATTTTACAAAGTCAGTTGTTTTACCGGGCGCCGGTCCTACCGTGCGTGTCAGGGTTTTAGGCTCCGCCGCTGGCGGTGGGGTGCCTCAATGGAATTGCAATTTTACTTACAGCCGCCGGGCGCGATTGGGCGACGGTGACGTTCCGGTTCGTCTGCAATCGAGCATTGCTACATCGAATAGTAATGGCTGGGTCATCTTCAACGCCTCGCCGGATATTCGTCAGCAGGTCGCCGCGACACCAAGCCTGCAGCCAGACCCGAACGGCGCGCTGCGAACCAGTCCTATCAAGGCCATCGTGCTTACTAACGCGGATATTGATCATATTGCGGGGCTTCTCAGCCTTCGCGAGCGGCAGCCGTTCAATCTTTACGCTACCGAGCGGGTGTTAGGTGTGCTGATGAACAACGCAGTTTTCCAGGTGCTCGACCCCGCATATGTGCGCCGAATCCCCCTCCAGCTTGACCAGCCAACAACAATAACAACGACCGACGGCGAACCGTTGCTCGAAGTCCAGCTTTATAGCGTACCGGGCAAAGTCGCGCTCTATCTTGAGACTGGTGAGGCCGCGAAAGATTTCGGCGCAGACGACGGCGACACCATTGGCGTTCGCATCGCTGAAATAGGCGGTCGCTCGTGCCTTCATTATGTTCCCGGCTGCGCATCCGTAACTCCGACACTCAAGCGTCAGATCGAGGGCGCTGATTTCCTGTTTTTCGATGGCACAGTGTTTCGCGATGACGAAATGCGCACTGCAGGCGTAGGCGAGAAAACGGGCCAGCGTATGGGGCATCTCGCCATCGATGGACCTGAAGGATCGATGGCAGCGCTCGCGTATGTCTCGCTGGGCCGCCGTTGCTATATCCACATAAACAACACCAACCCGATACTGGATCAGCGCTCGCCTGAGCGCGCGCAGGTCGAAAATGCGGGCTGGATGGTAGCGTTCGATGGCATGGAGTTCGATCTGTGAAGCGCTCGTTTGAAATAGACCGCATTCTGGAACGTCGCCAGCTGGAAGCGCTTTTGCGGCAGGTTGGCGAGGAGCGCTATCACATCAATCACCCGTTCCACCGGCTCATGGTCGAGGGCAAATTGAGCAAAGGCCAGATGCAGGCCTGGGCGCTCAATCGCTATTGTTATCAGGCCGCAATACCGCGAAAAGACGCGATCATTCTTTCGCGCCTGGATGATCCTGAACCGCGCATCGCGTGGCGCGAACGCATCATCGATCATGATGGCGACGGCACTAAGCCGGGCGGCATCGAACGCTGGCTTAAATTGGCCACCGGTTTGGGCCTGAACGTGGATATGGTGAAGGCGCAAATCTATGCGCTTCCGGCGACCCGCTTTGCCGTTGGTGCCTATGTAACGCTGGTTGAGAAACGCAGCCTGCTTGAAGCGATAGCGTCATCGCTAACGGAGCTTTTCTCTCCCAAAGTGATCAGCGAGCGAGTGCCCGCAATTCTCAAGCGATACGACTACATCACGGAAGACACGCTTTCCTATTTTTCGCCGCGTCTGCATCAAGCGCCGCGCGATGCCGAGTTCGCGCTGGCTTATGTTTTGGAACACGCGAAAACCGCCGAGGAGCAGCAAGCCGCCGTCGATGCTCTGATCACGAAATGCGATATTCTCTGGGCCATGCTGGATGCGCTGCATTTCGCCTATGTCGAACCGGCTCTGTGTGCACCGGGGGCATTTGTCCCGGAGGATCATCCGAGATGACACCACTTGACGCTGCTCGTCCGCTCGCAAAAGCCGATAGCGCCCCTCGCTTGCCGCGTCATGTGCGGCTGCACTTCGACCAGATACGGGGAGCTTGGGCGCTGCTGTCGCCGGAAAAGGTGCTCTGGCCTGACGAGGTAAGTCTCTCCATTTTGAAGCTATGCGACGGCAGGCGCTCGATTGCGGAAATCTGCGGTGAGCTTGCGATCCAGTACGAAGCGGACGTTGACGAAATACAGACCGATGTCCTCGCCTTCGCGCAGGATTGGTCAGACCGCATGGTCCTGCGGTTATGAGCGCCTCCGGTCCGCCCATTGGCATATTGGCAGAGCTTACGCATCGCTGCCCTTTGCAATGTTCTTATTGCTCGAACCCGCTGGAGTTGTTGAAAGCAAATCGCGAACTGGGCACGCAGGAGTGGCTTTCCATATTCCAGCAAGCTGCAGAGCTTGGCGTGCTTCAGGTGCATCTCTCGGGCGGCGAGCCGACCCTGCGTCCAGACCTGATCGAATTTGTCGCCGCGCTTTCCGCGCGTGGAATTTACACCAATCTCATCACCGCCGGCGTTGGTGTGCGCGATGGCTTGATGGATGAGTTGGCGCAAGCCGGGCTCGATCATGTGCAGCTGAGTTTTCAGGGTGCGCTGCCGGAAACGACCGAGACTGTCGGCAATCATCGCGGCGCGCACCAGAAAAAACTGAACACCGCGCATCGCGTGCGTGATGCTGGACTTCCGCTGACTCTGAACGCGCCGATACATCGCAAGAACATTGCCGAGGTGGAACGCTTTATCGAAATGGCGCTGGAACTCGGGGCGGAGCGGTTGGAAATCGCCAACATACAATATTACGGTTGGGCGCTGCTCAATCGGCAGGCGCTAATGCCGGAGCGCGATGATGTGATGCGCGTTGCAGCGCTGATCGAAACTGCGCAGCACGAGTTGCGCGGTACGCTCGCAATCGACTTCGTTGCGCCGGATTATTACGCACGGTTTCCCAAGCCATGCATGGGCGGCTGGGCGCGCGATGCATTCATGATTGCGCCGAATGGTGACGCTATGCCGTGCCACGCGGCTGCCTCGATCCCGCATCTGGCTTTTGAGAATGCGGCGCAAACGCCACTCGCCCAGATCTGGGAAAATTCCGCCGCATTCAATGCCTATCGCGGCTTTGATTGGATGAAAGAGCCGTGCCGGTCTTGCGAGCGTCGCGAGATCGATTTTGGCGGATGCCGCTGTCAGGCTATGCTGTTGGCAGGTGATGCGAGCGCCACCGATCCCGCTTGCTCGAAATCGCCGATGCATGATCGCATTCTGGAGCTGGCAATCCGGGATTCGTCGAACGGCGCGGCCGAAGTTACTTATCGGCGGATTGGCGTGTTCGACTAGGGCACTTATCTGGCTGTGCTTGGTTGACTTTGGGGAGGCGGCAAGCTAAATGCGCCGTGCTTGCGGCGTGGAGTCCGTCTCCGCGCCGTTTGCTTTGAACCCGAAACGACTGATAAAAAGACGGTGAGATGGCCTTCGCGGCTGTTTACGCCGGAAGAACAGCGAAAGGCAAAAAATGTTCGCAGTCATCAAAACGGGCGGCAAGCAGTATCGCATTGCCGCCAACGATCTGTTGAAGGTCGAGAAGGTCGCCGGCAATGTCGGTGATACAGTGGAATTTGGCCAGGTTCTGGTTTTCGGTGAAGGTGAAAACGTCACAATCGGCGCTCCCTTCGTTGAAGGTGCTACAGTCGTCGGCGAAGTGGTGGAACAGGGCAAGTCCCGCACCGTCGTCGCGTTCAAGAAGCGCCGCCGTCAGAATTCGCGCCGCAAGATTGGTCATCGCCAGTTGTTGACCACGGTCAAGATCACTGAGATCCTGACGGGTGGAGCAAAGCCTGCGAAGAAGGCCAAGTCTGAGTCCAAGGCGGAAGCGGCTCCGGCTGCTATAGCGGCGGAAAAGCCTGCAGCGCCAAAGCCTGCGGCACCTAAGCCGGCAGCGCCGAAGAAGGCCGCTGCCAAGGACGCAGAATAAGAGAGACTGAAGGAGAACCACGATGGCACATAAGAAAGCTGGCGGTTCGTCGCGTAACGGTCGCGATTCGGAATCGAAGCGCCTTGGCGTAAAGAAGTTCGGCAGCGAAGCAGTCGTCGCCGGCAACATTATTATTCGTCAACGCGGCACCAAGTGGCATCCCGGCGTGAACGTCGGCATGGGCAAAGACCATACGCTTTTTGCGCTAGAAGCAGGTGTTGTGGCCTTTAATAAAAAAGCCAATGGCCGAACCTACGTGTCGGTAAACCCGATGCCAAAGGCCGCAGAGTAGCCGGTTCTGCACTAAAACACCGGCGCCCCATCTCGGGAACCGGTGTCTGGTGAAGCCAGGAAAAGGATCAGGGGAGATGGGTCGCCGCCCAGCTCCCCTTTTTCTTTACCTGGAGGAAATCACATGGTTGCCGAGAAGGAAGACCTCGACGACGAAAGTTACACGATAGATTGCCCGATCTTGTTGACCGAGCGTCTTGTTCTGCGCCCACCGCACGAGGACGATATAGAGGATCTCGTCCGTCTGGCAGACAATCGCCGCATTGCCGAGATGCTTGCGCGTGTACCTCATCCCTATACCGAGCGGGACGCCCGCGCCTTCCTTGCCATCACCAGCAACGCCATCGGCGGCGGCGCCACCTATGCGCTCACCTTGGCCGATACGGGTGCCTTCATCGGCACTGCCGGGCTTGTCTCTCGCGACCACGGTCTTGAGTTGGGTTATTGGGTTGGCGAACCTTATTGGGGTAATGGCTATGCGACCGAAGCCGCTCACGCGTTGGTCGATCTGGCTTTCCGCGCGACCTTGACCAACACTCTGCATGTGTCGTGCCGGGTCATCAATCCGTCCTCCCGCCGGGTCATCCACAAGTGCGGCTTCCAGTATGCGGGGCAGGGCATGTTGGACTCCATCGTCTCCGGCAAGGTTCCGGTCGAGCGCTACCGGCTTGATCGCAAGACCTGGGTCAGCTTGCGTACGTGGAAAAGTTGAGAAGTTGGCAGCTTCCACCCATCCGGCCCTGCGGGCTTCCCCCCTTGATGGGGAGGATGGCCTGAAAGGTCGGGTGGGGTGAACTCAACTCACGCCAGCTCAACCCACACCGGCAGGTGATCGGAGCCGACGGCTTCCCGGTCAACGCGATATGATTTCAGCCTGTCGGCCATGAAAGGGCTCGCGAACACATAGTCGATGCGCTTCATGCGCGCTTCATCCTTCGGGTCGTTCGGATCGACCCATGTAACGGGATGGTCTTCCAGCGCGCCGAGATACGCAGCGACATCGACAGCGTGGCGGGCGTTGAGTGTCAGCCCGAAAATGGCGTCGGGCGTGCCGCAAAGAGCGGCATGTTCCGGCGTGTCGGACAGCATGTTGAAATCGCCCATGACGATGAATTCGTTGGGCGAGGGCGGTTCGGGCAGGCCATATTCGGCAAGCCCGGTCAGTCCGCCACCTTCGACAGGATAGTTGAATATCCGGTCTTTTAGAAAGCGAATTTGCTCCAGACGTTCGTCGGGGCTGCGATGGTCGAGATGGGTCGAGTAGAAGCGAACATAGCCGGAGGGCGTTTCAATCAGGGCTTCCAGCGCGCCGCGTTGAAAGTTGGCGTAATCGAACGTGCGCGTGCGGGGCAACAGCAGGTTGCGCGAGAGCAGGATGGGCTTGCGCGACAGGATCATGTTTCCGAACTGGAATGTGGTGGTCACCGCTTTGCCGTTCGCGATCCGCGAACCCATATCGGCTTCGAAATTGGGCCCGTAGACGCTGAAATAATCCGGCAGCGCGTGGTTGATCGCGGCAACCATGTCGTGCCCGCCATTGCTCGGATTGTTGCGGCTCACTTCCTGCAGACAAATAATGTCCGCGCCGCGCACTGCATCGATGATCCGGCCAATGTCATACTGGTAATCAAGACCAATTCCGTACTGAATATTATAAGAAACGCACTTCATGGATGCTTGCTCTCGCCCTTTTGCGCATCCTGCGATAGAGCGTAGCGCTAAAACAAGGCGGCATCTGTCACATGAAATTTCTCGATCAAGCCAAAGTTTACATCCGCTCCGGCGACGGAGGCGCGGGCGCGGTGTCGTTCCGGCGCGAAAAATTCATTGAATTCGGCGGTCCGGACGGTGGTGACGGCGGTCGCGGTGGCGACGTTTGGGTAGAAGCGGTCGAAGGTTTGAACACACTTATCGACTATCGCTATCAACAGCATTTTCGCGCGCAGATCGGCGTTCACGGCATGGGCCGCAACCGAACGGGCGCAAAGGGCAAGGACATAACGCTCAAAGTGCCTGCCGGGACGCAGGTTTATGCGGAAGACAATGAGACGCTGATTTGCGACCTCACCGAGGTCGGCCAGCGTTTTCGCCTTGCGGCGGGCGGCAATGGCGGTTTCGGCAACCAGCATTTCAAGACCTCGACAAATCAGGCGCCGCGCCGCGCCAATCCCGGCTTGCCGGGCGAGGAGTTGACCATCTGGCTGCGGCTTAAGCTCATTGCCGATGCCGGTCTGGTCGGTCTACCCAATGCGGGCAAGTCAACCTTTCTGGCAACCGTCACAGCCGCGAAGCCGAAGATAGCGGATTACCCGTTCACGACGCTGCATCCGGGCCTTGGCGTGGCGCGTGTCGATGGGCGTGAATTCGTGCTGGCCGATATTCCCGGCCTTATCGAAGGCGCGCATGAAGGCGTCGGGATTGGCGACCGTTTCCTCGGCCATGTCGAGCGCACGCGCGTGCTTCTGCACCTCGTTTCGGCACAGGAGGAAAGCCCCGCCAAAGCTTACAAGATCGTGCGCGGCGAACTCGAAGCCTATGGTCACGGCCTTGCGGACAAGCCTGAAATTTTCGCGCTGAGCCAGGTCGATATTCTTGATGCCGCCGCGCGTAAGAAGAAAGTCGCATCGTTGAAGCGAGCTGCAGGCCGTGCGCCAATCCTTCTGTCAGCGGCCACCGGCGAGGGTGTTCAGGAAGCGTTGCGCGCGCTGATGCACGAAATCGAAGGCGTGCGGGAAGACTAATGACGCAGTCGCTCAAGAAATATCGCCGCATCACCGTAAAGGTCGGTTCGGCGTTGCTTGTAGACCGCGCCGCCGGCCTGAAACGCGAGTGGCTTGCCTCGCTGGTGAACGACATTGCCGATCTGGTCGAGCGCGGGGCAGATGTGCTCGTCGTTTCCTCCGGCGCAATCGCGCTTGGCCGCACAATATTGGGCCTCAAGGGCAAGGCGCTCAAGCTGGAAGAAAGTCAGGCCGCTGCCGCTGTCGGCCAGATCGAGCTATCAAGCGCCTGGTCCAATGAGCTTGCGCGGCGGGGGCTGAAGTCAGGGCAAATTCTGCTCACGCTTGGCGATACGGAGGAGCGCCGCCGCTATCTCAATGGTCGCGCCACCATCTCCACGCTGCTCAAGATGAAAGCCGTCCCCGTCATCAACGAAAACGACACGGTGGCGACGTCTGAAATCCGCTACGGCGACAACGACCGGCTTGCCGCGCGCGTCGGCACCATGATGGGTGCGGACTTGCTGGTGCTGTTGTCCGACATTGACGGGCTTTACACCGCGCCGCCGGCTAAGGACCCCAACGCTGAATTCTTGCCGGTTGTGGAGCGCATCACGCCTGAAATCGAGGCGATGGCGGGTGCTGCCGCGTCGGAGTTTTCGCGTGGCGGCATGCGCACCAAGCTGGACGCGGGCAAGATCGCCAATGCGGCGGGCGCAACGATGATCATCACCTCCGGCACGCGGCTTTCGCCATTGCTTGCCATTGAACGCGGCGAGCGTTGCACCATCTTCAAGCCTAGCGGCAATCCCGTCAAAGGTTTCAAGACCTGGATTGCGGGTAATCTCGAACCGGCTGGCAGGCTGACGGTCGATGCTGGCGCAGTCACGGCGCTCAGCGCGGGCAAGTCGCTGCTTCCGGCAGGTGTTCGCACCGTGGCTGGCAATTTTTCGCGCGGCGATACGGTCGCTATCGTGGATGCCGATGGCCGAGAAGTGGCTCGCGGGCTGGTTGCATATGATGCTGCCGACGCTGTAAGAATTGCCGGGCGCAAGACTGCGGAGATTGAAGCTGTGCTCGGCTATGAGGCGCGCGCGGCGATGGTTCACCGGGATGATCTCGTGATGAGCCACAGCAGGGAAGGATGAGCCATGCTGAACAAGCATGAGATGGGCGACACGGTCGCTCTGATGGCGGAAGTCGGACGCAAGGCTCGCGAAGCCTCCCGACCGCTTGCCATCGCATCCGACGAGCGCAAGCACGCGGCTCTCATCGCTATGGCCGATGCCATTCGGCGCAATCAGGAGATAATCCTGCAAGCCAACGCACTTGATATGGCGAATGGCGAGGAAGCTGGCCTGTCACCGGCGATGATGGATCGCCTCAAGCTCACGCCCGACCGCATCCGCGCGATGGCCGATGGCATTCGCGCCATTGCCGATCTGCGCGATCCCGTTGGCGAAATCATTGCTGAATGGGATCGCCCCAACGGCCTGCACATCGAGCGTGTGCGCACGCCGCTTGGCATTATCGGCGTCATCTTCGAGAGCCGCCCGAACGTCACGGCTGATGCCGGTGCGCTTTGCCTCAAGGCGGGCAACGCCGCGATCCTTCGCGGCGGTTCGGACTCCATCAATTCATCGTCGGCCATTCATGTCGCACTTGTCGAAGGCTTGAAGGCTGCGAAGCTCCCCGAAGATGCAATTCAGCTTGTGCCGGTCACAGACCGTGCCGCCGTGGGCGAAATGCTGAAAGGGCTCAACGGCAATCTGGATGTCATCATCCCGCGCGGCGGGCGCAGTCTTGTCGAGCGCGTGCAGAACGAGGCGCGCGTGCCGGTGTTCGCGCATCTCGAAGGCATCTGCCACGTCTATGTCGACAAGTCCGCCAAGCTGGACATGGCCGTTTCGGTTGTCCGCAACGCCAAGATGCGGCGCACGGGCATTTGCGGCGCTGCCGAAACGCTTTTGATCGACCGCGCGGTCGCCAGCACCTTCCTGCCACCCATACTCGATGCTCTTGCCGAGGCAGGCTGCGAGATTCGCGGCAGCGAGGAAGTTGTCGCGATCTATCCGAATGCCGCGCCTGCCGGCGAAGCTGACTGGCGCACCGAATATCTCGACGCGATCATTTCCGTCGCGCTGGTGGATGGCATCGAAGGTGCAATCCGCCATATCGAGAAATATTCATCGCATCACACAGAGGCGATCGTCGCGGAGGACGCAAAAGCGGTGGAGCGCTTCTTCAACGAGGTGGACTCGGCCATTCTGCTGCACAACGCATCCACGCAGTTCGCGGATGGCGGCGAGTTCGGCATGGGTGCGGAAATCGGCATCGCGACGGGGCGCATGCATGCGCGCGGTCCGGTGGGGGTCGAGCAATTGACCTCGTTCAAATACCGCGTGCGCGGCAACGGGCAGGTTCGCCCGTGACCCTTGTCTGTGTCTGACACATGCTGCTGCAAGGCGTCCCAGCGCGCTATTTGCGCATGCCCTATGTCGCAAAGGGCATGCAGGTCGGCCTGTTTGGCGGCTCGTTCAACCCGCCCCATGCGGGTCACGCGCTGGTCGCGGAAATCGCGCTGCGCCGACTGGCGCTCGATCAACTCTGGTGGATAGTTACGCCCGGCAATCCGCTGAAAAGCACCCGCGAACTTGCGCCGCTTTCGCAGCGGCTGCGCCTGCCGCCGGCCGTCGCCGCGAACCCTCGCATCAAGCTCACCGCGTTCGAGGCCAGCTATCACGTCCGCTACACCGCCGACACGCTGGCCCTTATCAAGGCGCGTAATCCCGGTGTCGATTTCGTCTGGATCATGGGCGCGGATAATCTGCGTGATTTTCACCGTTGGCAGCGCTGGCGCGAAATTACCATGACGATGCCGATTGCGGTGATCGATCGACCCGGCGCAACGCTGTCGTTTTTGTCGTCGATTATGGCCAAGACCTTTGATTATGCGCGCGTGGACGAAGCCGACGCGCCGCGTCTTGCGCGCATGAAGCCGCCCGCATGGACGTTCATTCACGGCCCCCGCTCGCTGCTTTCATCGACCGCAATCCGCAATGGCGAACTGTCGGCAGACTGAATTGTTTTACTTCATTCGTCTGAGTCGTCTTGAAAGCTTCATGCGACTCTGCCTATCTTAAGGCTGTAACCCATTGAGGTTACGTCGTTGTTCTTGATGCGAAAGGAAAGAAACTGAGAACAGCATTGCGGAAGAAGGCCGATTCTGCGCCTTCACCGGCCGAGGTTAGCGGGCAGATTGCCGCCAATCAGGCCCTTCAGACCGTCCTTGTCAGTTTGGATGACTCCAAGGCGGAAGAGATTGTAACCATCGACATTCACACGAAATCGAGCCTGGGTGACTATATGGTCATCGCTTCAGGCCGTTCGCATCGCCATGTCGCGGCGGTGGCGGATCACCTGTTGAAGGCACTTAAGGACAACGGCTATGGCAATGCCCGCGTCGAAGGGCTGCCAGGCGCGGATTGGGTGCTAATCGACGCGGGTGATGTGATCGTTCACGTTTTCCGTCCAGAGGTGCGCGAGTTCTACAACATCGAAAAGATGTGGCAGGCTCCTGACCTTGAGGAAGAAACGATCCACTAGCGATCTGCGGCAATAGCCGCAGACGCTGCGAGGCGGCGATGAAGATCGGTATTTGTGCTGTGGGCCGGATGAAGGCCGGACCAGAGAAAGAGCTTGCCGATCGCTATATCGAGCGTTTTTCAAAAGCCGGACCCTCGCTCGGTCTGGAATATTCCGGTTTGGCTGAAATTACCGAGAGCCGCGCGGCCAATGTCGATGAGCGCCGCCGCGATGAAGCTGCCCGTTTGCGCGCTGGCTTCCCTGCAGGCGCTGCGCTGGTGGTGCTGGACGAGCGCGGCAAATCCATTTCCTCGGAAAGCTTTTCTGATCGATTGGCTGGCTGGCGCGACAGCGGCCAGAAGCACTGCGCATTGCTGATCGGCGGGCCGGATGGTCACGACGAATCATTGCGCGCTGAGGCATCATTGCTGCTGTCGTTTGGCTCCATGACATGGCCGCACCAGCTTGCGCGCATCATGCTGGCCGAGCAGCTTTACCGCGCCGCCACCATCCTCTCCGGCCATCCCTACCATCGAGCGTGATCGAACGCCCAACCCGGCCTTTCAGGCCACCCTCCCCATCGATGGGCCGGGTGGGGTGCCGCTCACCACAAAACCGATGCTCAAAAATTTATGGTTGATGGTTCGTTAAGAAAGCCGAGGCTAATGTCATTGCGAAATGATTGCCGCGAGCTTGCGAACCTTCTGGAAAAAGCCGTGGGCGCTGTGCCTTGCCGCAGCGCTGATGTTCGCGCACGCGCCCGTGCATGCACAGGAAACCGCGTCAATCGACCGTTCCGCCGACAGTGCGCGGTCTGAATATGATCAGGTTCTTCGCGAAATAACGCTGTCTGACTCAAGGGTCGCCGGTTTGCGCGCCGACATGGCGAAGCTGCGCAAAGACGATGCCACGCTCACCGCAGCGCTGGTTCAGGCAGCCAAAACCGAAAAGAAACTGAGCGAGGATGTCGAGGCGATCACCGCGCGAATCGGGCCGCTGAAAGAACAGCAAACCATCGTGCGCAAGTCCCTGATGGAGCGCCGCGATGTGCTCGCCGAAGTGCTCGGCGCGCTGGAACGCATGGGCCTGAACCCGCCGCCCGCCATTCTCGTAAGCCCCGACGATGCGCTTGCATCGGTACGCAGCGCGATCCTGCTCGGTGCTGTGGTGCCTGAAATGCGTGCTGAAACCGGCAGCCTTCTCGCAAAACTCACCGAACTTGCCCGCCTTGGCGATGAGATCGAGGCCGAGCGCAAGCGATTGGCCACTGCCGTCGAAGATCAGGTTACAGAGCGCCAGCGCCTCGTATTGTTACAGGATGAAAAGCGTCGTTTGCAGGAAAAGAACGCCGTCGACATCGATCAGGAGCAGCAGCGGTCTGCCGATCTGGCAAAGAAGGCCAAGAGCCTGAAAGACCTCATTGCCTCGGTCGAACGCGAAGCGAAACGCAAGGCTGATGAAGAAGAAAAAGCGCGGCGCGAAGACGAAAAGCAGCGGCAGAAGCAAGAGGAACTGGCCTCTGCACCTATCCCGGAAGGCAACAGCCTGATCGGCGCGATTCCGTTTGCCACCCTCAAAGGGCAGGTGTCGCTACCCGCTACGGGCCGAATTTCGCAGAAGTTCGGTTCGCGCAACAGTAACGGCTCGGTGATGCTTGGTGACACGGTTGCGACACAATCAGGGGCAATTGTGACCGCGCCGGTTGACGGCAGCGTTCTTTATGCTGGACCATTCCGGTCATACGGGCAACTCTTGATACTTGATGCAGGCGATGGATATCATATCGTGCTTGCAGGGTTGGGCCGAATAACCGTAATGCAAGGACAAATGGTGCTTTCGGGCGAGCCTGTCGGGTCGATGAGCGAGAGCAAAATTGTAAGTGCGGCATCGGATTTGCCGAAAGGTGCGAATCCGGAACTCTACATAGAATTTCGTAAGGACGGGAAGTCGGTCGATCCGTCCCCTTGGTGGGCGAGCAGGATTTCTGGAAGGACATGAAATGATGCGCAAACTTTCTCTGCTGGCCGCGGGCGCCCTGATGGGTGCGAGCGCTTTGGCCATTGTGCAGGGAGGTATTGGATCGCCAGCCAATGCGGCTGCGTCCGAAACCTACAAGCAACTCGCAATTTTTGGCGATATTTTCGAGCGTGTGCGCAGTCAGTACGTCACGCCGCCGGATGAAAAGTCGCTCGTTGAGAACGCAATCAACGGCATGTTGACTTCGCTCGATCCGCACTCATCCTACATGAACGCTGAAGCCGCGCAGGACATGCGCGTGCAGACCAAGGGCGAATTCGGCGGTCTCGGCATCGAGGTCACGATGGAGAACGATCTCGTCAAGGTCATCACGCCTATTGATGACACGCCCGCAGCCAAGGCTGGCGTTCTGGCCGGCGACTACATTGCCAAGATCGATGGCGAAGAAGTGCGTGGCATGACGCTGAACGACGCCGTCGACAAGATGCGCGGTCAGGTCAATACGCCCATCAAGCTGACGATTCTGCGTCAGGGCGCGGACAAGCCAATCGACGTGACCGTCGTTCGCGATATCATCAAGGTCAAGGCCGTGAAGTACCGCGTTGAGAACGACGTCGGTTACATGAAGATCACGTCGTTCACCGAGAAGACCTATGACGATCTGGAAGACGCAATCGCGAAGATCAAGGAGCAGATCCCGGCTGACAAGCTGAAGGGCTATGTGCTCGACCTCCGTCTGAACCCCGGTGGTCTGCTTGATCAGGCAGTCAGCGTTTCTGACGCGCTGCTCGACCGTGGCGAGATTGTCTCCACCCGTGGGCGCGATCCGAAGGATATTTCCCGCTTCGATGCGCGCGCTGGTGATGACTTTGGCGGCAAGCCGGTGATCGTGCTGATCAATGGTGGCTCGGCGAGTGCGTCGGAAATCGTGGCTGGTGCGCTGCAAGATCATCGCCGTGCGACGATCCTCGGCACGCAATCCTTCGGCAAGGGCTCTGTGCAGACGATCATCCCGCTCGGCGAAAATGGTGCGCTGCGCCTTACCACCGCACTCTATTACACGCCGTCCGGCAAGTCCATTCAGGGCAAGGGCATCACGCCTGACATCAAGGTCGAGCAGCCTTTGCCGGATGAACTCAAGGGGCGTGATCTCACGCGCGGCGAGTCAGACCTCAAGGGCCATATCAAGGGTGTGGAAGAGGGCGAGGACGGTTCCGGTTCTGCAGCCTATGTGCCGCCGGAGCCGAAGGACGATATCCAGCTCAACTACGCGCTTGATCTGCTGCGCGGAATCAAGACCGATCCGTCATTCCCGCCAAATCCTCAAAAGGCGGTACTCAACCAGTAGTAATTCAAAGGGCGGCCCATGGGTCGCCCTTTTCGCTTGCAGAGGGCCGTTTCCGCTTTAAATCATATGTTGGGGAACTAAACAGTGATTCGGCCTGTGCCGGCGGAGCGCATGCTTGCTGCCTGATGATCTCGACAAGCCTCTTGGGCAAAATCTGCCGCCCGCGCGAAAGCGCGGTCGCATAAATCGTATTGCCGGATGGAGCGCTGCTCTCGGCTTGCTTTTACTGATTATTTCTTCCGGCATTGCTGTGCGTGAGCGGCCATTCCGTACCGTCGAACCCGAAAAGGTTGCCACCGTCGCGGTGAAGCATGGCAATGCGCAAGGAGCGCAGTCCAACGCGAAATCGCCGTCCGTAACCGTGACATCCGGTGGAAGTGGGGGCGGACCGTCGATCATCAAGGTCAACCCTTCCACTGATGCAACCAGCACGGGCGCTATCGTCATTTCTGACCCAAGCGCCGTTCATCAGGATTCGCGCGTCGCCCATATCCCCGACAGAGCCCTTCTGGAGGATAGCAGCGACGGGCCGCTGCCGATCCGCGCTGCCGATGGCCGCAGACCATTCGATGTCTATGCCCGTCCCTGGTCCGGCGCGCGCGGTGCGAGAATCGCGATTGTCATAGGCGGTCTGGGTGTCTCGCAAACAGGCACGCAACAAGCCATCGAGTCGCTGCCACCTGAAATAACGCTCGCTTTCGCTTCTCAGGGAAACAGCATTGGCCGCTGGATGCAGGAGGGCAGGCGCACCGGCCACGAAATCATCATGCAGGTTCCGCTGGAGCCGTTCGACTATCCGAACGTCAATCCGGGCCGCCACACATTGACCGTAGACGCCGCGCCTGATGCGAACATCCAAAATCTTCTTTGGACCCTTTCGCGCACCACCAATTACACCGGCGTCATGAACTATATGGGCGCGCGCTTCACCAGCGATGCGCAGGCCATGCAGCCTTTCATGACGGAGCTTGGCAAGCGTGGCCTGCTTTATCTGGATGATGGAACGTCTGCACGCAGTGTTGCGCCTGAACTCGCCAAAGAAAGCGGCGTGCCGTTTGTCGCGGCGGATGCGGTGATCGACGTCGCGCAGGACCGCAACGCGATTCTCGAAAAGCTTGACCAGCTTGAGCGCACGGCGCGCGCCAAGGGCTTTGCTGTCGGCACAGGTTCGGCATTCAACGTGACGGTGGATGCGGTGCGTTCCTGGGCTGCTGAGGCGCGTCGTCGCGGCATAGAAATCGTGCCCATTTCGGCGGTCGCACAAGATCCCCAGCAAGGTTGAACTCGGCATGGCCAAGAAAAAGAAGGCTGGCGAACTGCCATACAGGCCGTGCGTCGGCATCATGGTCTTGAACGCTCAAGGTTTGGTGTGGACCGGTCATCGCAAGGTTGAAGGCGACAGCGAAATGACAGGCGCGTCGCAGCTTTGGCAAATGCCGCAGGGCGGCATCGACAAGGGCGAGGAACCGATTGAAGCGGCACGGCGCGAAATCTTCGAGGAGACGGGCATGGAAAGCCTCACCCTCATTGCCGAGGCTCCCAACTGGATAAATTACGACCTGCCCGCAGATCGCATCGGCATAACATGGGGCGGCAAATATCGCGGCCAGACGCAGCGGTGGTTCGCGTTTCGCTTCGAAGGCGATGAAACCGAAATCCGTACCGATCCGCCGCCCGCAGGTCATCGGGCCGAGTTTGACAGTTGGGCGTGGAAACCCATGGCGTCGCTGCCCGACATTGTGGTCCCGTTCAAGCGCAAGGTGTACGAAGAGGTTGTGGCAGCTTTCGTGCACCTTGTGCGTTAATTGTCTGGGCCAACTGACCCATATTGCAGTGCGGCAATTGGCATACTAGTAACAAGCCGACTTGGTGATGAGTGGGCAAGAATGCCGGAACGACCGACT
Organism: Mesorhizobium denitrificans; assembly: GCF_003403035.1. Taxonomy (GTDB): domain Bacteria; phylum Pseudomonadota; class Alphaproteobacteria; order Rhizobiales; family Rhizobiaceae; genus Mesorhizobium_G; species Mesorhizobium_G denitrificans. The sequence continues at coordinate 39,409 of NZ_QURN01000006.1, forward strand.
GCTGTAGTTTTTAATGATCCGGCGCTTGCTGGTGCAATCCTCACAATTGACCTTGATGCTGTCCGCGAAAACTATCGTCGGCTAAAGACGCGCCTCGGTTCAGCGCAGTGTGCTGCGGTGGTTAAAGCGAACGGGTATGGCCTGGGCGCAGTCGAAATAGCGAAAGCTCTGCGCGGCGAAGGTTGCCAGGATTTTTTCGTTGCGCATGTGGGCGAGGGGCTTTCGCTTCGAAGCGCGTTGGGTTCCGGTCCTGCAATCTATGTGTTGAACGGGCTTCCTCCGGGCAGTGAAGATGAAGCTGCGAACGCGAGCCTCGTGCCGGTTTTGAACAGCCTTGAACAGTTGGCCGCATGGCGCGCCACTGCACATCGCTTGTCTCGCAAACTCCCTGCGGCCTTGCAGGTCGATAGCGGCATGTCGCGGCTCGGCATGGCCCCGTCCGAAGTCGATCAGCTGGCAGGCGACGCAAATGCTTTTCACGGGCTGGATATTGTTCTGGTGATGAGCCATTTGGCCTGCGCTGATGAGCCGGAGCATTCCGCGAACGAATTGCAGCGCCAGAGCTTTGAAGCGTTGCGAAGCAAGCTTCCGGCTGCGCGCGCGTCGTTTGCAAATTCTTCGGGCATTTTTCTTGGCAAGCCGTTCCACTTTGACCTGGCCAGACCCGGTGTGGCGCTATACGGCGCAAACCCGACGCCGGGCAAGGAAAACCCGATGCTTCCGGTCGTCAGGCTTGAAGCCAAGGTGATCCAGACGCGCGAGATCGGCGATGGTGTCGGCATTGGTTATGGCCATGCCGCGCGTGCCCGGCTCGATATGCGACTTGCCACCGTATCACTCGGCTATGCGGATGGGTGGCACAGAAATGCGGCGGGCGCGGCTTGGTTCAAGGGCGTTAGGTTGCCATTTGCCGGCCGTGTGTCCATGGATAGCATTATTCTGGATATATCCGCCCTTGGGCAAGGTGTGCTCAAGGCCGGCGATCTGGTTGAGTTTATTGGACCGGATCAGGACGTCGATGACGTTGCAGGTTTTGCCGGCACCATCGCTTACGAAATACTGACCGGTCTGGGAGATCGGTTCGAACGCAAATATCTGGGCGCTTAGCCCAAAGCTTGAGGGGGCCTAAATGAAGGTTCTTATTTTGGGTAGCGGCGTGATTGGGGTCACCGCCGCATATTATCTCGCGCAGCAGGGCCATGAGGTCGAGGTCATCGACCGTCAGCCAGCCCCCGCAATGGAAACCAGCTTCGGCAATGCCGGCGAAGTGTCGCCCGGCTATTCGTCGCCCTGGGCTGGCCCCGGCGTGCCGATCAAAGCCATCAAGTGGCTGCTGATGCATTTCGGGCCGCTCGTCATTCGCCCGAAGGTGGATATGGCGATGCTTAAATGGGTCACGCAGATGCTGACCAACTGCACGTCGGCCCGCTATGCCATCAACAAAAAGCGCATGGTGCCCATCGCCGAATACAGCCGCGATTGCATCAAGCAACTGCGTGCCGATATCGGCATCGAATATGACGAACGTGCGCTGGGAACGCTCCAGCTTTTCCGCACGCAATCGCAGGTCGATCACACGGGCGGCGACATTGAAGTGCTGCAGCAATTCGGCGTGCCTTATGAAGTGCTGGACCCTGAAGGCTGCATTCGCGCCGAACCGGCCCTGGCCAATGTGCGCGGCAAGTTCAAGGGCGGCTTGCGCCTTCCCGGCGACGAAACGGGCGATTGCAAGATGTTCACCGAGCGTCTCGCCGAACATGCGCGCAAGCTTGGCGTGAAGTTCCGTTTCGATACCACGATCAAGGGCATCGCTACGCAGGCAGGCAAAATCGCGGGCGTGGATACCAGCGCCGGCTTGCTCAAGGCAGATATCTATGTTGCCGCGCTTGGCAGCTACACGCCGCTCATCGTCAAGCCGCTTGGGCTCAATGTTCCCGTATTTCCCATCAAGGGGTACTCCATCACGGTGCCGATCACCGATGCGAGCGGCGCGCCGGAATCGACCGTCATGGACGAGACGTACAAGGTCGCTATTACGCGCCTTGGCGACCGTATTCGCGTTGGCGGTACAGCCGAAATCGCAGGTTACGATCTTGAGCTTCGCACAGGTCGGCGCGCGACGTTGGAGCATTCCGTCACGGATCTGTTCCCCAAGGGCGGCGATGTATCGAAGGCAAGCTTCTGGTGCGGCCTGCGGCCTATGACGCCGGATGGTCCGCCGATCATCGGCAAGACCCGTTACGACAATCTCTATCTCTCCACCGGCCACGGCACGCTCGGCTGGACGATGGCCTGCGGTTCCGGTCGGGTGCTCGCGGATACCATATCCGGCCGCAAGCCGGAGATCGATATTTCGGAGCTGAACCTGACCCGCTACGGCTGATGAAGGCTTAATTTGCCCCTCATCCCGCTGCCGCGACCTTCTCCCACAAGGGGAGAAGGGGGCAATTGCAAGGCTCGGCCTTTACTTGCTTCTCCCCGTAAACGGGGAGAGGCGGGCGGTGGCAACGCTGGTTTCAACTAACAGCGTTGCAGAATGAGGCGAGACATCCAAGTTATCTGCATTCTCCCCTTGAGGGACAAGGCGCCGGTAGGCGGGTGAGGGGTGCCCTGCACCACCCTACAAAAACAGCGAGCGTTCTTTCTCGACTGCTTTTGATATGAACGCCGCCACGGCCTGCACGCGGCGCAGGGTGCGCACGCTTTCATGATAGACCAGCCAATACGACCGCCGGATTGGCGCGACGCAATCGACCTGCACGAGTTCGGGAATCGACCGCGCTATAAACGAATGCAAAATCCCGATGCCCGCGCCCGCGCGCACCGCCTCGGTCTGTCCCATGGCGGACGAAATCGCAAAGCCGGAATCCCAGTGCGGGCTGAACTCCGCCGCATAATCAAGCGAGGCATTTATCACCAGATCGGGCACATAGCCGACAAGTCTGTGCGCACTCAACTCATCGCGGCTCTGTGGCATTCCGTATTGCTCGAGGTAATCGCGCGAGGCAAACAGGCCCAGCGTGTAATCAACCAGCTTGGCCGCCACGAGCCTGCCCTCTGCGGGTCGTTCAACGGTTATGGCAATATCTGCCTCGCGGCGCGAAAGTGAAAACGAGCGCGGCACCGGCACAAGCTGGATTTTCAGTTCGCTGTGCTGCGCGGTCAGCGCACCAAGCCGAGAGGCCAAAAACGTTACGCCGAACCCGTCCGGCGCGCCGATTCGCACCGTGCCTGTCAGGTTTTCGCCTTCGTCGGCAATCTCCGACCGCGCAGCGATCATGTCGGCTTCCATCCGCTCTGCGACTGCCAGAAACCGCTCACCAGCGGGGGTGAGTTCGCTGCCGGTCGTCAACCGCCGAAACAGTTTTGCCTTGAGCGATTCCTCCAGCGCGGCTACCCGCCGCGAGACGGTCGCGTGGTTCAAATCGAGCCTGCGGGCCGCGCCCAAAATCTGGCCAGCCCTCGCTACGGCGAGAAAAATGCGGACGTCATCCCAATTCATGTTGCTAATATTAACTTGCAAAAATCAAAGCTCAATCGTGCGTCGAGCATTATTTTGTGCACAACGGTTGGGATTCCGGTCGCGTTGCATTTCGTCGCGGAAGGGAGAAAATGCGAGCATCGAATTCTAGGGAGAGAACCATGATTGAGTATGGTCATTTCATCGGCGGCAAGCGCGTCGCCGGAAAAAGCGGTCGTAAGCAGGATGTAATGCAGCCTATGGATGGCACTGTGCGCGGCACGGTTGCCCTCGCATCCGCTGCTGAGTTGCGCGCAGCCGTCGAGAACGCCAAGGAAGCACAGCGCGGCTGGGCAGCTACCAATCCGCAGCGCCGCGTGCGCGTGCTGATGAAGTTCCTCGAACTCGCCAACAAGGAATACGACTCTCTGGCCGATATTCTTGCGCGCGAGCATGGCAAGACCATTGCCGACGCAAAGGGCGACATTCAGCGCGGCCTTGAAGTTGTTGAAGTGTGCATCGGCGCGCCGCACATGATGAAGGGCGAGTTTACCGATGGCGCAGGCCCCGGCATCGACGTTTTCTCCATGCGCCAGCCGCTTGGCGTCGTCGCAGGCATCACGCCTTTCAACTTCCCGGCCATGATCCCGCTGTGGAAAATCGCTCCGGCAATCGCATGCGGCAATTCCTTTATTCTCAAGCCGTCCGAGCGTGATCCCGGCGTGCCGCTCCGCATCGCTGAACTGTTCGTCGAAGCCGGTCTTCCGGCAGGAGTGCTGAACGTCGTGAACGGCGACAAGGAAGTCGTTGACGCTATCCTCGACGACCAGGACATCAAGGCAATCGGCTTTGTCGGCTCCACGCCAATCGCTCATTATATTTACTCGCGCGGTTGCGCAGCCGGTAAGCGCGTGCAGTGCTTCGGCGGTGCGAAGAACCACATGATCATCATGCCTGACGCTGACATGGATCAGACCGTCGATGCGCTTATCGGCGCTGGTTACGGTTCGGCTGGCGAGCGCTGCATGGCGATTTCGGTTGCCGTTCCGGTTGGTCACGAAACCGCAGAGCGCCTGATGGAAAAGCTCGTCCCGCGCGTCGAGAGCCTGAAGGTTGGCCCGTCCACGGATTCGTCCGCTGATTTCGGCCCGGTGGTCACGCAGCAGGCGCTGGAGCGCATCAAGGGCTACGTCGATATCGGCGTGAAGGAAGGCGCGAAGCTCGTTGTCGATGGTCGCGGCTTCAAGATGCAGGGCTATGAGAACGGCTACTACATGGGTGGCTGCCTGTTCGACAACGTCACGCCGGACATGCGCATCTATAAGGAAGAGATTTTCGGCCCTGTTCTCTCAGTGGTCCGCGCTCCGAACTACGAGAACGCAATCAAGATCACAAACGAGCACGAGATGGGCAACGGCGTGGCCATTTTCACCCGTGACGGCGATGCGGCACGCGATTTCGCAAGCCGCGTTCAGGTCGGCATGGTTGGCGTGAACGTGCCGATCCCGGTTCCGATTGCTTACTACACGTTCGGCGGCTGGAAAGCGTCGTCCTTCGGTGACCTGAACCAGCACGGCCCGGATGCATTCCGCTTCTACACCAAGACCAAGACGGTCACGTCGCGCTGGCCATCCGGCATCAAGGACGGTGCGGAATTTGTTATTCCGACGATGAACTGATCGGCCTTGTCGCTCAAAGAAAAAGGCGCCCTTTCGGCGCCTTTTTTGTTCGCGCAAGGCTAGCCTACTTCCTGAATGGAAACAGTGCGCGCAGTGCGGAGTCACGCAGCCATAATCCGCCCCACATGAACAGCCCGAGATAGATGCTGAATAGCTGATGGCTGAGCAGCGGGCTTCCGGCGCGCATCTGTGTGGCCATCGCGCCGCCGAACAGGCCCATGAAAAGCACGGCGCCTAGAATATTGGTGCGCGGGTAAATGTAGAGCAACGTCAGCACCAGCTCCAAAATCCCAATGTAAAACGAGTAGCCCGCAGGCCATCCCAGCTGTGCCATTATCTCTTCGGCTACCGGCATTCCGAGCAGCTTCGGCGTTACGGATGCGCCCAGCATGAACAGCACAAAAAGACCGGACAGCACATAGCCGGTCCGCGTCATCATTTTCTCGCTCATTATATTCCCCTTGCGTTCGATCTGGACCTAGGACGGATGGCTCACTCCGATCCCGACAGGCCCGTATCGAATATGTCAGCCGCGCTGTAGCAGCGCTTGGCGCATTAGCAAGTTGATAAGGTGGCTCATCTCCTCGCCGGCGGTCCGCTCATCCTTTGCCAGCATCGCGCGAATGACGCCGACATGCCCGTCGACAGACTCGCGCAGGCCGCCCGGCGTTCTGTAGCGATACCAGAAGCGGCGGCTGTGAGCTTGTAGTGGCGTGGCAACGCGCGCCGCAAATGGATTGTCGGTTATCTCGGTCAGCGCATCGTCCAGCATCTTGTCCGCGTCCAGAAAGCCGGCAAGATCTTCCGCTCCAGCCGCCTTATGCATTGCGTTCATGGCGGCCTCGAACCGTCCAGACATTGGCTCTGCCATCAGGCGCGCGGCAGAGCGTGCAAGTATGATTTCCGGCCCGCGCCGCGTTTCCAGAACGCGCGGCCAATCGGCAGGGTCGAGCGGTGCGATCTGAAGGCCCGCGCGCGGGCGCACACTCATCAACCCTTCCCATGCGAGGCGCTGGATTGCCTCGCGCACAGGTGTCCGGCCCAGCCCGATGCGGTCGATCAGCGCGCCCTCCGTAACCAGTGAACCGGGCGCTAGCTCGAGCGTCACGATCTGCCGTTCCAACTCACGATATGCGCGCGAGGCTGCGGGCAGGGCATCTGTCAACGTCGTCTGAATTTCGCTCATTTAATTGATATATCACACCGCAAAAACCATTGACAGGCCGGATTTATAGAGATATACCACTGATATATCACAGGAGCAACCACCATGTGGACCGGCGTTTTTCCCGCAGTTACGACCAAATTCACCAAGAATGACAAGCTTGATCATGCTGAGATGGAGCGCTGCTTCCAGCTGCAGATCGATGCTGGCGTAGACGGCATCATCGTCTGTGGCTCGCTGGGCGAAGGCCCGATGCTGAGCCATGACGAGAAGATTGAGGTGCTCAAGACGGCACAGAAGATCGCGGGCAAGAAGCCTGTTTTGCTGACGGTCAACGAAGCTGGCACACGTGAGGCGGCATCGCTCGCCAAGCGCGCAGCCAAGGAAGGCGCAGATGGCCTTATGGTTGTCCCGAGCCCGATCTATCACACCAATCCAGACGAGACTGTCGCTGCGCTCCGCGCTGTCGCAAAGGCTGGTGACTTGCCGGTCATGATTTACTCCAACCGGCTGGCCTATCGCGTGGACGTAACCTGCGACGACATGGAAAGGCTCGCCAAGGATGAGCGCTTCGTCGCCATCAAGGAATCGTCGGACGACATTCGTCGTACCACCGAAATCATCAATCGCTTTGGCGATCGTTTCGACCTGTTCACCGGCGTCGACAATCTCGCTTTCGAGGCTCTCTCGGTCGGTGCCATCGGTTGGGTCGCCGGTCTGGTAACAGCCTTCCCGCGTGAGACTGTCGCCATCTATCAGTTGATGAAGCAAGGCCGTCGTGAAGAAGCGCTGGCGATCTATCGTTGGTTCCGTCCGCTGCTCGACCTCGATGTCTCGACCTATCTGGTGCAGAACATCAAGCTTGCCGAAGTGTTCGCAATCGACACCAACGACCGTGTTCGCATGCCGCGTCAGCCGCTTTCGGGCGCCCGTCGCAAGGCGGTGGAAAAGGTTGTAAAGGATGCGCTCGGTGTGCGTCCGAAACTGCCCAAGTTCTGAGCGCTACCATCGCTGTTGATCTTCGACGAGGCGGGTTTTGTCCAAGGACAATCGGGACATTGCAATTATCGGCGGCGGCATCATCGGGATTGCCGCTGCTGCCTATCTCGCGGAAGCGGGGCGCAAGGTCACTGTGTTTGATCGTACCGGCATTTGCGAGGAAACCAGTTCCGGCAATGCCGCCGCTTTTGCTTTCTCCGATGTGCTGCCGCTTGCCCACAAGGGCATGATGCGCAACCTGCCGCGCTGGCTGAGCGACCCGCTCGGCCCGCTGGCAATCCCACCCAGCTATCTGCCAAAACTTCTGCCGTGGCTGTTTCGTTTCTGGCGTGCGGGCTCCAGGGCCAATTATGAAAATGCGCTGGCCGCGCAGGTTGCCTTGATGCAGCTCGCAGAGGCGGAATGGGGCGCGCTTATGGATCGCTCCGGCACGCGGTCCTTTCTGCGTGAAGATGGTTCGTTGGAGCTTTATGAGAGCGAGAGCGAATTCCAGTCCGCATTGCCGGGCTGGCAGGCGCGCGCACGGTTCGGCATCAATTTCGAGCATGTTGCGCGCGATGATCTTGGCAAACTTCAGCCGGGCCTGTCGCCGCGCTTTATTCGTGGCACGTTTGTTTCGGGCTGGAAGACGGTCAGCAACCCGCAGGATCTCGGCAAGGCCATCTGGCGCTATGCGGAATCCAATGGCGCGCGTTTCGTCCACAACCTGGTCAAGGACGCCACGCCCAGCGGCAACGGCGTAACGCTCACGTTTGATGACGGCAAAACCGTAGAGGCGTCTCGCCTGATCATTGCCGCTGGCGCGTGGTCACATCTGCTTGCGCGCAGCTTTGGCGACAGCGTGCCGCTGGAAACGGAACGCGGCTACAACACGACATTTCCTGCCGCCGCCTTCGACATAAAGCTTCAGCTCATCTTTTCCAGCCACGGCTTCGTCATCACCCCGCTGCAAGGTGCGGTGCGCGTCGGTGGAGCGGTGGAGCTTGGCGGGTTGCGCCTGCCGCCAAATTACAAGCGCTCGAAAGCGATGGTTGAGAAGGTCAAGGCATTCCTGCCGGGCTTCGACAGTCGCGATGGTCGCGAATGGATGGGCTATCGGCCATCCTTGCCCGATTCGCTTCCCGTCATTGGTGCATCGCGCGCAAATTCATCGGTACTTTATGCCTTCGGTCACGGGCATCTTGGGCTGACACAGGCTGCGGCGACAGGGCGCTTGATCCGCGACCTTGTGCTCGGCCAAACATTGCCTGTCGATCTGAAACCTTTTTCGGCCCAGCGTTTCTAATGGAGTAAAAATGGCCCGCAACACCTTCACTTGCATCGATGGGCATACGTGCGGCAATCCTGTGCGCCTCGTGGCGGGCGGTGGTCCGCTGCTCCAGGGCAATTCCATGATGGAGCGCCGCGCGCATTTCCTCGCGGAATTTGACTGGATACGCACCGGCCTCATGTTTGAGCCGCGCGGTCACGACATGATGTCCGGGTCGATCCTTTATCCGCCGACACGCGATGATTGCGACATCGGCATCCTGTTCATTGAGACGTCCGGCTGTCTGCCCATGTGCGGGCATGGGACTATTGGCACCGTCACGATGGCAATCGAGAACGGGCTGGTGCGACCCAGAACGCCGGGCCGTCTCAATCTTGATACGCCTGCCGGTCTGGTCGTCGCCGAATACAAGCAGGTCGGGGACTATGTCGAAGAAGTGCGAATCACCAATGTCCCGTCATTCCTTTATGCGGAGGGGCTAACCGTCGATTGCCCTGTGCTGGGCGAAATTGTTGTGGATGTCGCCTATGGCGGCAATTTCTATGCCATCGTCGACCCACAGAAGAACTTCCGCGACATGGCGGATTACAGCGCTGGCGAGTTGATCGCATGGAGCCCAATCGTACGCCAGCGCCTGAACGAGAAGTACAGCTTCGTTCATCCAGAGAAGCCCGAGATTGACCGGTTAAGCCATATGCTCTGGACCGGCGCGCCCATCACGCCGGAAGGCGATGCGCGCAACGCGGTGTTCTATGGCGACAAGGCTATTGACCGTTCCCCCTGCGGTACGGGCACGTCGGCCCGCATGGCGCAACTGCACGCCAAAGGCAAGCTCAAGGTCGGCGAAAACTTCAATCACGAGTCCATCATCGGGTCGCTGTTCAAAGGCCGCGTCGAGCGCGAAGTCACTGTCGCAAACAAGACCGGCATCATTCCGTCGATTGGCGGCTGGGCGCGCATGACCGGCTACAACACGATTTTCATCGACGACCGCGATCCGTTTGCCCAAGGGTTCATCGTCAAATAATGCGCAAAAATGCGCAAGAATACACAGGTTAAAAAGTTTCTTTGTGAGGAGGTGCTAAAATATCTGGATTCCTGTTTCGGTTTGCGCTAGCGAAGCGCCGAAATTGGGAGAGGGGATAGAAAATAGGACTGCAACAGCGAGTCGCGGCTTCATCAGAGTTGAAGAAGCCGGCAAGAAATGGCGTTGCATTCCTTAGCCAATCGCTTAGGACTATCAGAACAACATAACGGAATGCGACCGGCAACGGCGACATTCCTGGGGAGCAATGCAGCTATGCAGTACTTTATCCAGCAGCTTGTGAATGGGCTGACGCTGGGGGCTATCTATGGTTTGATCGCGATCGGCTATACGATGGTCTACGGCATCGTCGGCATGATCAACTTCGCTCACGGCGATATTTTTATGGTTGGCGCATTTGTCGCGCTTATCGTCTTTCTCATCCTCACATCGGTCTTCGCCGGAATAAACGTCGTTTTGTTCCTGCTGATCATGATGGTCGTCGCGATGGTGATGACCAGCCTGTACAATTGGACGATTGAGAAGGTCGCTTATCGGCCACTGCGCGGATCGTTCCGCCTCGCGCCGTTGATCACCGCGATCGGCATGTCGATCGTCCTGTCCAACTTCGTGCAGGTTACGCAGGGTCCGCGCAACAAGCCGATCCCGCCGCTCATCACCGAGGTTTACAACGTCGGCGGTATCTCGATCTCGCTCAAGCAGTTGGTGATCGTTGTGGTTACGGCGCTGTTGCTGGCGGTGTTCTGGTACCTGGTCAACAAGACGGCTCTGGGTCGTGCGCAGCGCGCTTGTGAGCAGGACCGCAAGATGGCGTCTTTGCTTGGCATCGATGTGGACAAGACGATCTCGATCACCTTTATCATGGGTGCTGCGCTCGCCGCCGTCGCGGGTACGCTCTACCTCATGTACTACGGCGTGGTGTCCTTCTCCGATGGCTTCGTTCCGGGTGTGAAGGCGTTTACCGCCGCAGTTCTAGGTGGCATAGGCTCGCTGCCGGGTGCCGTCATCGGTGGTGTCCTGATCGGTCTAATCGAATCTCTTTGGTCAGCCTATTTCTCGATCGACTACAAGGACGTTGCTGCGTTCTCGATACTTGCGATCGTGCTGATCTTCCTGCCGTCCGGCATTCTTGGCCGGCCTGAAGTTGAAAAGGTCTGACCCATGGCCGCTGTTGAAAAAAGCGAACCAGAAAACAATTTTGCGTTGGCGTTGCGCGAGGCATTTTATGCCGGGCTGCTTTCCTTCGGGTTGTTCTTCCTCTTTGTCGGTCTTGAAACCACGCAGAATATCCGGAACGAGTTGATCCTCGTTCAGCGTTGGGGCCTGCTGGCAACTCTTGTTGCGCTGGTAATGGTTGTCCGCTTCGTGTTCGTTGCGTTCATCCTTCCAGCGGCGGAGCGTCGCAAGGCGCACAAGGCTGCTTCGAATGTTGTCGCGGAGCCGAATTTTGTGAGCCGGAATTTCTCCAAGCTCGCAATCGCGTTCCTTGTCATTTTCCCGGCCATTGCGATCACTCTTTCGGGGCTGCAAGGCTCGCTGAAGTGGATCGACAATTTCGGCATCCAGATCCTTATCTATGTGATGCTTGCATGGGGCCTGAATATCGTTGTCGGCCTCGCTGGTTTGCTTGATCTGGGATATGTCGCCTTCTATGCGGTTGGTGCTTATTCCTATGCGCTGCTCGGGCACTATTTCGGTCTATCCTTCTGGATATTGTTGCCGATGGCCGGCATTCTCGCCGCCTTCTGGGGGGTGATCCTCGGCTTCCCGGTGTTGCGTTTGCGCGGTGACTATCTTGCAATCGTCACGCTGGCTTTCGGTGAAATCATCCGCCTCGTGCTCATCAATTGGCGCGAAGTCACCAATGGTGCGGCTGGTATATCCGGCATTCCGAAAATCAGCTTCTTCGGGCTCTTCACGTTCAACGTTTCGGACCCGAATTACATCGCCAAGGTTTTCGACCTTCCAACGTCGAGCGTGTATTACAAGATATTCTTGTACTATCTCATCCTCGCGCTGTGTCTGCTCACTGCCTATGTGACCATTCGGCTTCGTCGTATGCCAATCGGTCGCGCATGGGAGGCGCTTCGTGAAGACGAAATCGCTTGCCGCTCGCTGGGCATCAATACGACGACAACGAAGCTGACGGCGTTCTCAATCGGTGCAATGTTTGCAGGGTTTGCCGGTTCGTTCTTTGCTGCTCGCCAGGGTTTCGTGAGCCCAGAATCCTTCATCTTCATCGAGTCTGCAATCATTCTTGCGATCGTTGTTCTCGGTGGCATGGGATCGCTCATCGGCATCGCGATTGCTGCGGCGGTTATGATCGGCGGCACCGAGCTTCTGCGCGAATTGCAGTTCCTCAAGGTAGTGTTTGGCCCAGACTTTACGCCTGAACTCTACCGCATGTTGCTGTTTGGTCTGGCGATGGTTGTGGTGATGCTGTGGAAGCCGCGTGGCTTCGTCGGTAGCCGCGAGCCCACTGCCTTCCTGCACGAGAGAAAGACTGTCTCTGCCTCCTTCACCAAGGAAGGACACGGCTGATGAATACGAGCGTATCAGGCATGAATGAACCCATACTCAAGGTCGAACATCTGTCGATGAAGTTCGGCGGACTGGTCGCGATCGGTGACCTCTCGTTCGAAGCCAGGCGCGGTGAAATTACCGCGCTGATTGGCCCGAACGGTGCCGGCAAGACAACGGTGTTCAATTGCATCACCGGTTTCTACAAGCCGACTGAGGGCATGATAACCCTCACCTCGAAAGACGGTACCCAGTATTTGCTGGAACGTCTGCCGGGCCACGACATCAACAAGCGCGCGAAAGTCGCGCGTACTTTCCAGAACATCCGCCTGTTCTCGGGCATGACCGTTTTGGAAAATCTTCTGGTTGCTCAGCACAACAAGCTGATGAAGGCTTCCGGCTTTACCATCATGGGCCTGCTCGGCATTGGTGGTTATAAAGCAGCGGCCAATGAATCGATCGAGTTGGCGAAGTTCTGGCTCGACAAGGCGGATCTGACAAGCCGCGCGGATGATCCAGCCGGTTCGCTGCCATATGGTGATCAGCGTCGACTCGAAATTGCACGTGCAATGTGCACGATGCCGGAACTGCTTTGTCTCGACGAGCCGGCTGCAGGTCTGAACCCTCGCGAATCCCTTGCGCTCAACACCTTGCTCAACGACATCAAGGACACGACCGGAACGTCGATCCTTCTCATCGAGCATGACATGTCGGTCGTCATGCAGATTTCCGACCACGTCGTGGTGCTTGAATATGGTCGCAAGATTTCGGATGGCGACCCGTCGTTCGTGAAGAGCGATCCGCGCGTTATCGCCGCCTATCTCGGCGTCGAAGACGAAGAGGTGGAGGACGTGCTCGTCCAGGTCGGTGACGAGGAAGTCATCGAGCAACTGGACGGTGAGCCGGATCCGGCCCATGGTCCGGGTGCGTCGTCCTCCTTCATGGCCGGGCCGATAAGCGACACCATCGGGCACAGCGATCCAGACGGTGAAGTAATGCGGGTTTCGCCCGGCGCTTCCAAGGCGGCACAAGTCGACGCATTGAGCAAGCGGGCAGCCAGTGCTCCGGCGAAAGCGTCGAAGCCGGCATCGAAAAGCGCTGGATCAGCAAGGTCGACCAAGGCATCTAAATCCACAACCGGCTTGAGCATTTCCAACAAGCTGTCAACGCCGCGCGGTGGCAAGCCCGACGATCTCTTGCTCATCAAGGGCATCGGTCCGATCAACAAGCGCAAGCTGAATGAACACGGAATTTATCATTTCGATCAGATCGCGGCGTGGAAGCATGCCGACATCGCAGCCGTCGAGGCTTATCTCGAGTTCGATGGCAGAATTGCGCGAGAGGATTGGATTGGTCAGGCGAAGCAGCTAGCGGCGAAATCCGCCAAGCCGGCCAAGCGTGGGAGCACTAAATAATGTCGAATGGTCCGCTCCTACAAATTCGCGGCGTCGAAACTTTCTACGGCAATATTCGCGCGCTCAATGGCGTGAATGTTGACGTCAATGCAGGCGAGATTGTCACGATCATCGGCGCAAACGGCGCCGGAAAATCCACGCTAATGATGACGATCTTCGGTAGCCCGCGCGCGCGTGCTGGCCAGATCACATTCGATGGCACGGATATCACGAACATGCCGACCCACGAGATTGCGCGGCTTCGTATCGCGCAATCACCGGAAGGCCGCCGCATTTTCCCGCGCATGACCGTTCTGGAAAATCTTCAGATGGGCGCCAGCCTCGATAATCTGAAATATTTCGATGAGGACGTGGAGAAGGTCTTTACGCTTTTCCCGCGCCTCAAGGAACGCATTACACAGCGCGGCGGCACGCTTTCGGGTGGCGAGCAGCAAATGCTTTCGATTGGCCGCGCGCTAATGGCGCGTCCGAAGCTGTTGCTACTCGATGAGCCATCACTCGGTCTTGCTCCCTTGATCGTGAAGCAGATCTTCGAAGCAATCCGGGAACTCAACAAGACCCAGAAACTGACAGTGTTCCTGGTCGAGCAAAATGCTTTCGGTGCGTTGAAGCTTGCGCATCGCGGATATGTTCTGGTCAACGGTAACGTCACGATGAGCGGTTCGGGCAAGGATTTGCTTTCAAATCCGGAAGTGCGCGCCGCCTATCTCGAAGGCGGAAGGCATTGATGTTTCGCTCGGTCTGGTTGCAGGCATGAAGACGGCAAGCAAGGTTTAGGAATCGAACAATGCAAGGAATTCTCTACGAAGAAGCCTCCATCTGGCAGTTCTTTTTCGTGACTCTCGTGCTCGGCGGGTGGGCGGCCTGGATGACGGGCAAGGCTTGTGCGCAGACGTGGCGGCCATATCTTACGCTCGTGCTTTATTTGATGGGGCTGGGTGTTGGCGTGCGCTTCATTCACCACGCGCTTTTCGACGGCACGATGTTCTCGCTGAGATATTATATTGTCGATACGATCGTGCTGCTCGTGTTCGGCATCCTCGGCTATAAGTATACGCGAACCAACCAAATGGTTAGCCAGTACCACTGGTTGTATGAACGTGCTTCACCCCTCAGCTGGAGGGCAAGAAGCTAAGCTTCGCCAATACAACCTCGTAAGGGGGAATTGGCGTGACAAGTGCTGTAAAATCAGCATTGTACCTTTTCTGCGATTGGGTGGGCATCGCCGAAATTCAACCAAACGCCCACTCATTTAATGGGAGCCACTCTATGAAGAAAACTCTTTTGTCCGCCGTTGCCATGACCGCGCTCGTCGCGTTCTCCGGCAGCGCATGGGCGGATATCACGGTCGGTGTCGCCGGCCCGATCACTGGTCCAAACGCCGCTTTCGGTGCACAGCTGCAGAAGGGCGCTGAACAGGCCGCTGCTGACATCAATGCTGCCGGTGGCATCAACGGTGAGCAGGTGAAGGTTGTCGTCGGTGACGACGTTTCCGATCCGAAGCAGGGCATCTCCGTCGCGAACAAGTTCGTCGCTGACGGCGTGAAGTTCGTTGTCGGTCACTTCAACTCGGGCGTTTCGATCCCCGCTTCTGAAGTTTACGCTGAAAACGGCATCCTCGAAATCACCCCGGCTGCTACCAACCCGGTGTTCACCGAGCGTGGTCTCTGGAACGTGTTCCGCACCTGCGGCCGCGATGACCAGCAGGGCGTCGTTGCCGGCAAGTACCTTGTAGACCACTTCAAGGATGCGAAGATCGCAATCGTGCACGACAAGACCCCATACGGTCAGGGCCTTGCAGACGAGACCAAAAAGGCGATGAACGCTGGCGGTCTGCAGGAAGTCATGTACGAAGGCGTGAACATCGGCGACAAGGACTTCTCCGCCCTTATCGGCAAGATGAAGGAAGCTGGCGTCTCGATCATCTATTGGGGCGGCCTGCACACGGAAGCTGGTCTGATCATCCGTCAGGCTGCTGACCAGGGTCTCAAGGCTACGCTCGTTTCGGGCGACGGCATTGTGTCGAACGAACTCGCTTCGATCGCTGGTGACGCAGTTGCCGGTACCTTGAACACCTTCGGTCCAGATCCGACACTGGATCCGGCCAACAAGGAACTGGTTGAGAAGTTCAAGGCTGCTGGCTTCAACCCTGAAGCTTACACGCTGTATTCCTATGCAGCGATGCAGGTGATCGCGGAAGCTGCAAAGGCAGCTAATTCGACCGACCCGCAGGAAGTTGCCAAGGCTATCAAGGCAAACACCTTCAAGACCGTGCTCGGTGAAATGGGCTTCGACGAGAAGGGTGATCCGAAGCTGCCAGGCTACATCATGTACGAATGGGTCAAGGGCGACGACGGCAAGTACACCTACAAGCCGCAGAAATAAGCCTTAGCGCTCAATAAAAAGGCCCGGCGGAGCAATCCGCCGGGCTTTTGTTTTGCTTGCCAGAACGCGAAATCGGGCTGCTTAGCCCTTCATTACCACGCCGTAGATCACGTTGTGGTTGGCCCCGAAATACACATTCGCATCGATGATGGAATTGTCGACGCTGCCTTCGATGATGCTCCACATCTGCTTTTCAGAGCGCAGCAGCAACGGCCAGTTCATGAAGGTTTCCATGAACCCGTCGTCAGCAATCCCCTGCGCGAAATTTGCAAACAGGAAGACGCCGCCGGGCTTGAGAAGGCGCAGGCAGCGTTGCGTCAGCTTGGTGGCGACATTTTGCGCCAGATAGTCATAAAGCCCAGCCGCATAGACCAGATCAAAGGTGCCGATGGAGTTCGTGCTGCCCAGAATGGTGCGCACCGAACCGTCGAGCGGCTCAACTGCGGTGCCTTTCCACTTTTCGCGAATGGTGGCGATGCTTTCGGGATCCTGGTCGAGAGCGACCCAGCGCTTCAGCTTTTTGTTTTTCAGCGCCTTGGAAAGTTCAGCCTCGCGCAGGTGTCCGGCCGCAATGGTGAAAACCTCGGTTCCGGGACCATTTGCCTCGGCAACTTCGTCCACTTTCGCTGCCAAAATTTCCCGGCGCTCGCGCACCGCCTGCGAAGATGCGGAATCGCTCGTGCTGGCATAGAGTTGCTTGCCGAGATCGGAGGCATCTGCCAGGTCATTATCTGCACTCGGGTGGCGATAGATAAAGTCCAGAAGATGTGCGTCGCCGGAATAGCCGCGCGGCTTGGTGAAAGACCAGCGGGTGAAGGGGTCCTGGAGAAAGAAACTTGCAACTGGGTGCTGCTGCGCCAGCGGAATAAGTGCTTGCCAAACGCTCCCGGAATATTTGAGGCGAATTTTGTGGAGTTCTCGCGCGACCCGATTGATAATCGGAGCGGGCTCTGCTTCAGCGACGAATTGCTGATGGGCGAAATTCAGGATCAGCGCCATATGGGCGGCCGCTTCTTCGAACTGTGTTTCGAATGCGACTGGGCGCGGATGTGCGAATTCTCGAAGAAAAGCCTCCGGGGTGATCAGGCTTTTGCCATCAAGTGCGAACTCAGCCAAGTTAGGTACCTTTGTAATAAAAATGCGTGGGGTTTAGTCTCGGCACTCTGTCCAAATTGGCGAATCGAGCCAATCTAGTGCAGGATTGCGCGTGCCTCCTTTTCCTATGACACTTCGCCTTTAAATTAACTAAAATTTGGTTTGCTGCACTAGCATTCCTTAAGACCTGCCCCATTAATAATTTTATGGCGTCAGCGGGTCGCATTCGAGGCAGCAGGAGAGCTCTTTGTTGAATGCCCGTGACGGACTATTTTCACGCTGCTCTGTTGCAGTTGCACGGGCGGGTGGATGAGTCCGCATCTGTATGAATCTGCTGAAATGGAACCGCTCGAGCCGCGTGTCGCGCACTCGGAGAAGGAACTGCGTGCGTTGTATGACGAGCGTGGTGCCGCCGCGCGCAGTCAGGAATCGCGCAGCGGTTTATGGATTTCTGTCGCGGTTTATTTGCTTTTCGCCATCACCGACATTCTGCTCATCCCGGATGTGGCGATTTACACCGTTTCGGCGCGTTTTCTGCTTGCAGCGCTTGTGCTCACCGTCATCGAGCTTCAATACAGGTACAATGTTCAAACAACCTGGCTCGACTTCACGTGCGCTCTGACGATCGTATCGGGCTATCTGGTCTGGCTGTTGCCCGCGTCAGAGACTGTATTCAAGCAGACATTCTCTTATTACATGATTTTCGGCGCCATCTTCATGATGGGCGCGAACCTCTTTTTCAGCCTGCGTTTTTTGATGTCGGTCATCACATCAGGGCTGGTTCTCGTCATCTTTCTGCTCGCTCTTTTTGAGTTTTCGTCCGACTGGGCGTATCGGATAACGCTGGTCGTCTTCTATGTGTCGTGCTTTGCGTTTTCGTCGCACATCAACTGGAAGCTCAACCGCGAACGCTTCAATGTTTTCTTGAAAGCGCTGGAAGCTGAGGCCCGACAAAATGAAGCGATTGAGCGCGGTCAGGCGCTGCTGCGCTTGTCGCGCACCGACTCGCTCACGGGATTGAAGAACCGGCGCGCTATCGACGAAAGCCTGCGCGAATATTGGCGCGAGTGGAAGCAGTCGGGGCGCAACTTCGCTGCCATGTTGATCGACGTCGATTACTTCAAGAAGTTCAACGACTATTACGGCCATCAGGAGGGCGACGGCTGTCTGGTATTTGTCGCTGAGGCTTTGAGCCATGTCGTCAAGAATCACGAGGCAACCATTGGGCGCTATGGCGGCGAGGAATTTCTTGTGCTGGCGCGCGCCAGGAGCAAAAGACAAATTGCCGAGTTGACTGAGGCGATGCGCAGGGCCGTCGAGGATTTGGGACTGGTCCACGAAAAGCGGCATGACGGTATGTCTGTCGTAACGGTCAGCATTGGCGGTGCCTTCACACGCAAGCAGATCGGCACGAAATTCGAGAAGATCATTCACGAGGCTGATCGCGCGCTTTATCTGGCGAAGGCGAATGGCCGCAATTGCGTGCGGCTGTTTGATCCGGCCGATCTCGAATTCGGCGCCGAGAGCGAAGACATTGCGCTGTGGCTCAATGAAGCCATTGCGCAGGATTTGGTGGCTCTCGCATATCAGCCGATACTGGACATCCGCACCGGTCGCATGGAGGCTGTTGAGACTTTGATGCGGCTAAAGGCGCCGGACGGAAGTTCCATATCACCCAATCTTTTCGTGCCAATTGCGGAGCGCACCGGCGCGATTATCGAACTGGGTCGATGGGCGGTCGAAAAAGCCTGCACCGAAATGCTGGTCGAAAACCGGATCGAAATGGTGACGGTCAATGTTTCGCCGATCCAGCTCAAGGCACCCGGCTTTGCGGCGTCGGTCGGGGCAATCCTGTCGGAAACCGGGGTTGCGGGGCAACGCCTTGCTTTTGAGATAACCGAGGGGCTGGACCTTGAACGTCAGCCAGAGATCGCGACCTGCATCAGCGATTTGCGTGCCTTGGGCATCAACATCTGGCTGGATGATTTCGGAACCGGCTTTGCAAGCTTGTCGTGGCTTAGATTGATCGACTTCGACACCGTGAAGATCGACCGCTCCTTCCTGCATGATGCGGGCTTGCCGAGAGGAAAGGCGATGTTCCAGGATATGATCAGCCTGGTTCGCAATCACGGCCACAAGATTTTGATCGAAGGGGTCGAGACCGAAGAGCAGATGGCGTTTTTGCGCAAACTCGGCATCGACAAGGCGCAAGGTTTTCTCGTTGGTCGCCCTGTGCCTGCAAGATCCTACCCGCCTCGCGATCCAAATCGCCCTCAAACTCTGACCCGAAAACTGGCTTGATAGAGCTGCCGTTCGGCGCGAGCGCCTGTCAAAATCGTTTGTGATAAACCAGCGATTGATCGCTCGTTGTGCCTTGACGCCGGTAGTTACATGATATTCAACTAATAAAGAGATACTAATATTAAATTTGAACGCTGCGTGGCGTTTTGTATTCGGGGGCATAATCTATGCATGCTTGGAGTATTCGGAGCACCTTGGGAAATTGGCGTGCGGTACGGCTTTCGCTGTTGAGCCCTTTCCTGCTCTTCGCCTTGGCGGGCTCGGCAGCGGCTGCCGAAAAGGCGGATCAGTTCACGCTTGGCGGTAATTTGGGCAGCAATCGGATCGGTGGCTCAATCTCCTATTTGCATGCATTCTCGGGAAATCTTCGTAAAAGCGGCGCGATTGTGCGACTTGGGGCTTCCTCGGGCGAAACGGACGAGGATTACATATTTAATCCGGCTTACAGTGGCAGCAACTATTCGCTTGAAGCCCTTGCGGGCTGGCAGAGTTATTATCAGGGCTGGCGGTTCCGCGCACTCGCGGGCGCGCTCTATCGTGGCCGAGGTGGAGAAAACAACAACACGGACGGGCTCGCATTTAAGGTCTTGATGTAGGCCACTTCGCCCTGGTCCGCACCGACCTATGTCAATGGGACTGCCAGTTACGACACCGCAACGGATAGGGTTGTCTCACGCCTTCAGGTTGGTAAGCATTTCGGCAATAAGATTATTGGTCCGGAAGTCGGCGTTGCCTATACCTCCAAAAACCAAAGATATGATTTTGGATTGTTTTTGACCGGCGTCAAAGTGGACAAGCTCGGCCTGTCGTTCCGTATTGGCTATAGTCACAATGAGGGTGAAAGCGAAAAAATCGACTTGCCCTATCTTGGTATAAGCGCAACGTACCAGTTCTAGACGTTGCCGGACGTTGGAAAAGCACAGTCAATTTTCAAGCCGGTCGCTGCCAGGTTCTCGCTCGGAAGGCTTGCCGGTGCATAGAGCGCGCGGTCTCCAGCCAACGGAGTTTATCGAGCGTTCTTGGCCATGGGCTCTGGGTGGTGCGATACTGTGCTTGGCTGTGACCACGCTTCTCAAATGGCCGCATTCGGCGGTGCCGTCGAGATTTTTTCTTGCGTTCGGATTTATCGCCGTATGGCGATATAGCTGGGGAACCCTCCATTTCATTCGAGGCCTGTTATATTTGGGGTTCGTATTTCCGCGCCGTCGCGCCGCAGCGGCTGCGCTGGGCCCGGCCCATCCAATTGAGCATATTTTTGGAGTTATCTGCTCATTTCGTATCCCGGAAACCCAGTTCCGCGCCGTCTATCGTTCTTTGATTGCAAATTGTATTTCAAGCGCAATCCCGGCCACGCTTGTTGCCTCGGTCACGTCCGATCGTGATTGCGCAATTCTTGCAGAATTGCTTGAAGAAGCAGGAAATCCCGAGGCTCTGCGCATAATTGTGCAGTTCCAAAGAGGTGATGGCAAGCGCGAAGCCATGGCTATGGCTTTGCGCGCTATCGCGAGGGAGCAGCCGTCGCGGAATTCGGTGACGGTGCTGCTGGACGGCGATGTTGTGCTATCACCTTGTGCGCTTGCCAAATGCATCGACTTTATGGCCGCCAATCCAAAGCTGGCGGCAGTGACCACAAATAATGATGCGAAGGTCGAGGGCGGAAATCTGGTCCGCCATTGGTATCAACTCAGATTTGCCCAGCGGCATCTTTTGATGTCATCGCTTTCGCTTTCCGGGCGGCTTTTGGTTCTGACGGGGCGATTTTCACTTTACCGGACCTCAGAGGTCATCAAGCCCGCGTTCATAAATATCATTGAGCGCGACAGCATAAGCCACTGGCTGCATGGCCGCATCAAGCTGTTGAGCGGCGACGACAAATCTGCATGGCACCAGGTTTTGAAAGACGGTGGGCGGATGGCCTACTTGCCGGATGTGCTTGCGACGTCGTTCGAAGCAATGCCGGGAAACCGGGGTTTCGTTGCCGAAAGCACATCATTGATGATGCGGTGGTTCGGGAACATGCGCAGGGAAAATGGCCGCGCCATAGGGCTCGGCGTCAAACGCTGCGGCCCGTTTCTGTGGTGGTGTCTCGTCGATCAGCGAATTTCGCCTTGGACGACCCAGCTTGGATGCGCAATGGCCATCGTGACGTTGCTGCGCGGGCACCCCGACCTACTCATAATATGCGCTGCTTGGGTTGTCATGTCGCGCACGATATTGTCAGCGGCGTATGGCGCAATTTATGGCGGCTTTCATCCGGCTTGGCCAATGCTTCTTCTCTACACTCAGTATTGGGGAAGCGCCCTGAAGATTTATATGGCCTTCCATCCATATCTTCAAAGCTGGACGAGGCAGGGTATTTCGCGCAAGGAATCCAGCAAGCCCGCTCGGCTCGCAGCGACATGCCTTCACCTCTTTTCGATATTTTTCATCGCGGTAGCAGCGGTCAGCGTTGCCCGTTTCATGGGTGAAAGCTGATGAATCTGCATGCGGTGGCGAAGCCCCTCCCTCAGGGGTTGGAAGTTGAACGGCGGGATTCAAGAGAAGGCGTTGAGGTTACTCTGCCATTCAAGGTTTTTCACGGCGAGCACTGTTACAAAGGGATAAGGCTGTCACGCACCCATCTTGTTGTTGCCAACGATCATGAGATGCCAGCTTTTCCGGCGTCGCAGCCAATTGATGTGTCCGTGCGTCTCACGCTCTCTGGAACAGAATTTGTTTTGTCGCTGAGTGTCATGGCGAATGCTTGTGAACCCGGTATGACGAAATTGGACATCGCTGATATCAGCGAAGAAGCCGCGACTACACTTAGCAATTTCGTACGCATCGCCGTAACCGGGTGGCTTCCCCGCGCGGAAGATCTTGCGAAAGGCTGGGATAGTGAAACGCCGCTAAAGCAGGCTTCAACTCCGTCAGTACGGCGCGGGATATTTCCGTGGCTGGTTTTTGGGGCCAGCGCCTTGCTGCTGGCGTTCGGCGTAACGTTCACAGCCCAGCAAATTTATTATGACATGACGCGCATACGTGCAGAAGCGGCAGCAATTTCTGCGCCGCGCACAGATCTCATAAGTCACGAATATGGAAGCGTTGCGCCGGATATAGTCGGTGTCGGGGCAAAGGCAAAACCGGGACAGTTCCTCGCCCGTGTTGTCTCGGATGATCTGGAAGCTTCCATGAAGATGGAAGAAGCGGATCTGGCTCTATTGAAGGAAAGCGAGAGCGTTCCATCTTCCGCCGGCAAGCAGGAAATAATTCAAGGTCGAATTGCTGCGCTGGAGCGGCGCCGGCAAGCGCTATCTTATCGATCCCAGTGCGAGTGCAAAGTTATCTGGGCTGCGCCGCCGAATACGCCGGTCGCGCCCGGCACGTTGTTGGTCAGCCTTGTTGCGTCTGGTGCCGACCAGATCCGCGTGGAAGCGCTGGTCTCGCCTGCGGACGCACTCAACATATCACCCGGGCAGATGGCTACCGTTACGCCTGCTGGCTCGGCTATCGGTCGTAGTGCTCATGTAGGAGCAGTAAAATACGAGTTTGTACCTGCGCCAAAAATAGGACTCGGCAAGCGTGAAGGCTTTGTCACCGTCGAGCTTGTGATTGACGGCGCAGTGGATGAACTCATCCCCGGAACCCCTGCGGACGTTCTAATATGGAAATAAATTCATTGCGCCATCTCGCCTGGCCGAAGGTTTCAACTGTGCTCGCTGCAGCGCTTCCCTTCCTTCTGGCCTTTATTCCCGCTGCGGCGTTCTCAATGTCATCGGAGGAACGCGCGCTTCTCGATTTGAGCGTGTATAGCGTCCACGACAAAAACGCGGGTTATTTCGATAAGGAGCAGCGTAGGGCTGAGCTTGCCCACACGACTGATCGTGGTTTGCGCGCAGTAATGTCGCGCCTGAAAAAACGCGAACTGTGCGCTGCAAGCGTGTCGATCCCCGTTATATCAGGGGCGGAAGTCACTCCCCGTTTTTACGAGGACCGCGATGCGTGGCGTCGAGCCGCAGCGCCGTATCATGACTTCGAGGACATGGTCAGCAATCTGGCTGCCCAGCAATTCATAGCGCCGGACAAAAAATCGGGCGAATGCCTCATTTCTCTTCTGGATCATTGGGCGGCAAATGGCGCCTTTCTCAAGTTCGATATCGAGACTTCGGAGCGCCAAACCTGGTATCAGATCGAGTCATCCCTTTTCGCGGCCGCCTTTGCCTATTCGATCATTCGCGGCGACATAGTTGGTCACGACGAGGAGAAAGGACGCATCGAGTCATGGTTGGCAAAGGCCGCGAAGATGCATCTCGCGCATCCTGGAACGGACGATAATACGTGCTGCAACAACCATTTTTATCGTCGCGCGCTTTACGCTGCGATTATCGGCGTTGTTGTCGACGATGACGCCCTTTTTCGAGTCGGTATCAGCGCCATCTATTCCGCGCTTTCAGATGCCTCGCCAGATGGTGCGCTTCGCCTTGAAATGACCCGTCAGCAATATTCCGCCAAGTATCAGGTGTATGCCACTATGTATCTGGCCTTCATCGCTGAAGTGGCGGCGCGGCAGGGCTACGATATGTACAACCTCAAATTCAACGGGCGCTCGCTCGACGAAGTCGTGAGTTTCTCAGTCGCATCGATACTCTCGCCAGAGACTGCTGCGCAGGCCGCAAATACGCCGAATCAGGACACAGAGTTTTTGAAGGACAAGCAGTACTTCAGCTGGCTGGAGTTGCTATCACGACGCCCGCTTTGGCGAGACGCATCTGAAGCGCTGCTTTCGTCGCGTCGCCCTGCGTATAATCGTAGTCTGGGCGGCTACACGACGCTCTACTATTTCCCGGCAGCGCCGGCACAGAACTAGTTGGCAATCGAAACCGCGCTGAAAAAGAGGTTCTGGTAGCGGAGGAGGGATTTGAACCCCCGACACAAGGATTATGATTCCTTGGTGAATTGCCTGTTTTATTGGTTTTTGGCAGATTTGTCGCGTCCATGTCGCGTTTAATCACGAAAGTACGAAGTCTGCATGGGCTTTTAACTCTCGCCGTGCACCTTTGTGTCCCAGAGTGCAAAGCATAACCTTCACGCCCTCGCGGCGGACAAATTTAAAAGCCGGCACAAAATCGCTGTCGCCTGTAACCACTGCAACCGCTCGAACAGTATCGCGCAACGCTAACCGAGCCATGTCAAGACCGATGCGGATATCAACGCCTTTTTGGCCTATATCGAGGTCAAAATCTTTGTCAGTTATCGCGCGCGGGGTCTTTATCAACTGCTTGGCTGATCTCGGCTTCATCTTCCACTGCTGAGGCGTAAGCCGCGTCTCACCCATTCGGATGGCCACCCCGTCTTTCAATTCGAGTTGATCATACAGGCTCTGCGAATGCCGATATCGTTCGGTCGAAGAAAGGGGAAACTCTTCATTGCTGACCGGCTTTAGGATCGTTTCGCCTGAAGGCGGCGCATCATAATAGTATATGCGCATGAGTTCGTAGCTTTTGAGGTGCTCATTTGCACGGATTTCGTTGCACAGGTCGATTATATCATCGGCCAATGCCGGTCTTCCGAGCTTTTCTTTGAGCTTGCGAGTTACAAATCCGCCATCAAGCAAGATGGCATAGCGCGCGAGATACATGTTCCCCCAAAACGGATCCAGCCCATCCAAGCGCCGCTACTGCAGTGCTTATCGGATGGGCTGTCTCACCGTTTATCTCGTTGCTGGATCTGCCCAGCTGTATGAGGAGAGATAAGACTCAACTGCTTAACAGTCAATAATAGTCAATCGGTCTGAATCGATTTTATGTGCCACTTATCCGAGCAGCGCAGCTTCGGCAGCAGCTAGTTCATCAGCATCATTGGTACGCGGAAAGAGATGTCCATAGACGTCTGCCGTCATTGTGATCGATGAATGGCCCATGCGTTCCTGCACCACTTTCAACGGCAGGCCCAGACCGCCCTCCTGCGGCCGATTGATGAGCCATGATGCATAGAAATGCCGGAGCGCATGCAAGCCGGTGTACTTTGCGGCGAGGATCGGCTTGCCGTCCTTATTCAGATCGCCCGTGTCCACTGTAACGCCAGCCGCGATCATCGTCGGCACAAGTCCACGGCTGATGATGTTAGCATGGCTCTCGACCTTGCCGTTGCCGTTGGCGAAAATCAGATGCGAGGGGCGGGCGTCTTCGCGGATTGGGTTGCCCTCATTGTCCCTGCCTTTGACTGGCCTGCTGTAGCCGAGCCTCCATTCTCTGAGTGCATTCACCACCATTGGCGGAACAGGGATAGTCCTTTCGCCAGCACCAGATTTTGGGCGGCCAATATCGCCGAACTCGTCGGCCCGTTGCCGAACGCTGACAGATCGCCCTTCAAGGTCTACATCCTGCCAGCGTAAGCCGCGCAATTCGCTGGAGCGAACGCCGGTGAAGATCAGTGTCAGGAACAGTGGCCGCCAGCGGCCCGACAGTTTGCCCACAAACGCTTTGATCTCGTTCGGTGCCGGAATGTCTGTTCCCACCAGCAAACGCGCTTTCTGACGCCTTTCTGCCTGTTTCTCGCGGCCTCTGCGACGCGTTCCACGGATATCCTTCACAGGGTTACGCGTGATTAGCCCGCGTTCCTGCCCATCGGTGATTATTGCTCCAAGCGATCCTACAACCTTCTTGACCATTACCGCTGTGCGGCCCTGTGCTCGCAGCTTATCCTCGAAATCGCGTATGGCAGGCACAGTTAGCTTGGATAGCAGCGTGCTTCCAATAAATGGCTCTATATGCAGCGTGAGGTGTCGCTTACGTTGGTTCATGGTGCTACGTTCCAATCGTGCCTCATCGCCACTTGCGAGCCAGAATTTACCGGCTTTGCTAACGGTCACAGTGGCTCGGTCGGCAACGTGAACACCATCGCGAACCTCGACCTTGGCTGTGGCGGAAAACTGGTCGGCATCCTTCTTCTTCGCGAAAGTCTTCAGTCGGCGCACGTTTTTTGTATCGACGTAATCGACAATCCAAGCCTCTCTGCGCTCGCCTTTTGTGGTCCATACACGTTTACGAACGCTCATTAGTCTTCTCCACCGCTGCGGCAAGTCGCTCGATGGCGAGGGTGAGCCGATCATCGATGCCCATTGCACGATCCACAGCCTTAACGAAGGACATCTGCAAGCGGTGGACGATTTCAGCGCCAAGCGAGCGGTTATTTGCTTCTGCCTCTTCGGTCAGAAGGTCTCGAAGGCTAGCGGGATACCTGAAAGTCAGGCGGGCTTCTTCATCGGGTTTCATATCTTCTCCTTTTCGGCTGCTCATTACGCTCTGTCTCATATTGACACAGACCCCCGTATGTCCTATTTTGTCATCATATGTCACAAATAAAGGAAAGTCCATATGACTGACACTAATGAAACCTCGCCTCTGCTCTGGGAAGTGAAGGAGATTGCAAAGGCAATCGGGCGCACCGAGCGCGCAACCTTCCACCTTCTCGCCAAGGGACGTATTCCCGCAAAGAAGATCGGTTCGCAGTGGGTTTGCGACCGCGAACAGTTGATGAATTTCTTCAAGGAGACGGCAGCATGATCGAGGCTGTCGGTTCCATTTTTCTTGCCATGCTGGCCGGTGCGCTGGTGGGCGCACTTATCATGGGTGCCGTGTAGCGGCTCTCACACCATGATGCCCGAAAACAAATTTCTTCTGCCCGACAGCACGGTCGTCAAGGCCCTCTGCCGGGTTACGCGCGTATTGGAAGAAGCCGAAAAGGCGGTTGCGGATGGACGGACAGTTGCCGCCCGCAGCCATCTTAAAGCGGCACGCGCACACATCGATTTCCTCTTTGAGGATTACCTCCGTGCATTCTACTCCGACTAAAAACCTGCCCGTGATCGAGCAGGCACTTGAATACGCCCGTAACGGCTTTCCTGTTTTCCCCGTCAACCCGCAAACCAATAGCCCGCTGACAAAAAACGGCTTCTACGATGCCACGACCGATCCGGCACAGATTAAACAATCGTGGGACTGGACGCCCGACGCCATGATCGGCATTCCAACCGGCGCAGTGTCTGGTGTGTGGGTGCTCGACCTTGATAGGCCGAAGGAAGGCAATCAGGTCGATGGCGTTGAAGAGTTCGAAAAGCTACTCCGCCAATACAATGCCGATCCGATTATCACCCATACCGTCGTTTCTGCACATGGCGGACGTCATCTGTATTTTGCATACGACCCGGCTCACCCGATCAGGGGTTGGACCAATCTTGACAAAAAGCATATCGATACTCGCGGCGACGGCAACTACATCATCGCTGCCGGTTCGATCACAAGCGCCAATGAGCGCTATACGTTTGAAGACCCGTTTAGCCTCTACAAAATCGCGACAGCGCCTGACTGGCTGTATCAGTGGATTGAGGAGGCACGGCGGAAGCCATCCGCCGTTGACAGGCAGTATCAGCAAACGGCACAGCAGCAGATGGCTCAGCCTGCGGGCACAAAGCCTGCAACGCCTGAGTACGGCAGGAAGGCGCTGGAAAGCGAAGCGGCCAAACTGGCCGGAGCCCCCACGGGCGAGCGCCATAACCATACACTCAACAGCGCCATAAGCATGGGAACGATTGTTGCGGCAGGCGCGCTTACCAAAAGCGAAGTCGTCAGCGCACTGACAGATGCCTGCCACACGAATGGTCACATCAAGGATGACGGGGATCGCTCCGTGGAACAGACGATTAATGACGGGCTGGCTTACGGCATAAGCAAAGGCCCCCGCATGTTGCCTGAAAGCAAGTTCCACGATGAAACCAACAATACGGCAGACGCCGCACGGTTGCAAAAGGCGACCTGGGTCTGTGGTTCGGATTTCGCAGGTCAAGACATTCCCCCGCGTGAATTTCTCGATGATCGCGAGCTGATCCCGGTAAAGGCCGTTACACAACTGAGTGGTGACGGGGCCGTAGGAAAATCCCTTCTTGCCTTGCAAACTGCGATTGCAGTTGCGACGGATACAGAATGGCTTTCCAAGAAAGTTAAAGGTGGATCAGCGATCTATTTGTCCGCTGAGGACGATCTCGATGAAATTCGTCGCCGCATTGCCAAGATTTGCGAAGGTGAAAATATCGACCCCAACGATCTCAAAGACCTCCATATCCTCCCCTTGGTCGGAAAAGATGCATTGCTCGCCACTGTTCGGAAAGATGGTGTTGTCAAAGCGACTGAGTTGTTTGGAGAGCTTGCACGGAAGGTCGCCGAGCTTCAGGCAAAGCTCGTAGTAATCGATAATCTCTCGAATGTTTTCGCCGGAAATGAGAACGACCGCTCTCAGGCAACACAGTTTATTTCGCTATTGGACGGCATCGCCCTTCAATCGCGCTGTGCAGTGCTTCTGCTAGCACATCCCTCCGTGTCGGGCATGAATGACGGGACAGGCCGTTCCGGCACTACAGGTTGGGGGAACAGAGTTCGTTCCAAGGTCTATTTCGAACGCGTAAAGGGCGAGAAAGGCCTTGAGAAGAACGAAGACTTGCGGACGCTTACCTCGAACAAAGTTAACTACGCTAAGCAAGGCGAGGTCGTCCATATGCGTTGGGAAAACTGGCGCTTTGTGGCCGATGGTGTGGAAACGAGTCTGAACAAGGACGCACTTGCGGCAAAGGCTGATCGTGTCTTCATGATCCTGTTGCGGTGGTACAATGACAACAACCTATCAGTGGGTCCGAATCCCGGATCAAATTACGCGCCATCACTTTTCGCAAAAGACGACGCGGCGGAAGGCGTCACGAAAGAGCAATTTGGAAAAGCCATGAAGAGGCTGCTCGCTGCGGGTAAAATCGCGGTTCACGAAAACGGGCGTAAGACACAGCGGCTTCACATCACACCGCTGAAATATGGTGAAGAATGATGATCTTGGTGGCTTGCGGGTACATGACAGACGCGATGCAAACGCAATGGCCGAAAGTTACAGACGCGGTGCAGACGCCCGCAAACGCCGGAAAACATAGGTGCAGACGCCTTACAGACGCCAATCACGGCTATGCACACAGACGATCTGACAGACGCCCTACAGACGCTTACAGACGCCGCAAAAAGTACCTACAGACGCCTTACACACACACCCTCCTTTACTATGTAAAGGAAAGAGGGGCGCTTATTTGCGCGCCCTCCTTCTTTTCCCTTTTTGATTATCAAATGGATCGCAACCCTCTCGCAGAAGCGGGGCGGGCGTGGCGAAAACCTCCAGCGCATCGCACCGGTAACCGAGCGCCCCAATCATCTTAGCAAAACCTGTGTGGGAAAGTTTTAGCAAATGATGAAATATGAATGCCATCGTTTGAACTGCCGGGGGGCGGGTAAAGACCCATCAACCACCGATCAGCCAAAACCCGTCCGCCCCTCATGCGCAGATTTTTTTCCGCTGTCTGAAAAATCTAAACCGGAGTTTCTGCACCCTGTCATGAGCGTTTGATTTCGGATAGCTAATTAAGGACAATCAAACATGAAGGCATTTCCTCCGGATCGTTCCGCCGCAGAACGGCAGCGGCGCAGGCGGCTCCGTCAGCGACGTGGGTTATTGAGGTTGTCGTTCGATGTGGATGAGGTTCAGCATGTCGAACTGTTGATTGCCAGCGGGTATCTGCGAGCGGATCAGGCGGAAGATCGTGAAGCAATCAATCTGGCGACGCAGAGACTGAATCAACGGTTGGCGGTTGCAGACGTGGTTCAGTGACCGCTGGAATGCCTCCATTTGACTCAGCGAGACTCGCACAGCGCGTTTTGCATGGTTGCTGGTGTCGGACACCGGAAAAAGCTGGAGCCGCTGTAAGCGGCATTTCTGAGTCAAGAATCGAATATCAGTAACGGCTAAGAAGCCTGATTTCGGGGAACGATGCGTTGCTGTGGTGAGCGGCGGTTTCCGCGCAATTCAAAATAAGATTTTGCTTATGCCTCCCCTGTCTTCGTCTACGTCTGGGCCAGCAGCACGCTATTCAACTGCGAACTGCATACCATCTTGGAACAAACAAATAAGGGCGATCATGGATCAGGACCATGATAAATATCAAGATATTCATCAGATATTCCCATCCACGAATCACCCGCGGTCGGGCGATTCTTTCAGATTGTATCAATCCACCTAACCGACCAAAGCCAGATTAGTAATCGCTAATCCACAGGGCATAAAGTTAGATGTCAGCCCGGACATATAGGTAAACAACCCCTCACATCAACAATGACAGGCACTTGCCCAGTGAGGAACCCCACCTGATTGGATGGGGTTGCAGTGGTTTAACGCTTAGGCCAGCAAGACATCCTTTGGCGCAATACTGCCAAGACCTGTAAGTCTAACGCTGTCTGTCGCGCTCAACTGGATCACGCTGTCAGCACCGTCCGCAAGCAGGGAAAGACCAGCAAAGCTATAGACACCGAAGGCAGTCAGATCGAGCTTGTCTATACCTCTTTGGAAATCCGTGATTACGTCAGCGCCACCGCCCAAACCGATAACAAATGTATCTTTGCCTGCACCACCGGTCATGGTGTCATTGCCGCTTCCGCCCGTCAGCACGTCGTTACCGGAGCCGCCGTCGAGAATATTATCGGTGCCGCCATACACGGTAAGCCGGTCGTTGCCAGTGCCACCGAATACCCAGTTGGAACCAATGGACCCTGCCTCAATCCGTGCGACGAGCACGTCGTTGCCAGCGCCTCCGTCAAGAGTATTTCGAGACAGTATAAATTGATCGGTCCCGCGTATATAAGTTTGGGCAATGGAAGCGCTCAAGTGATCGTTGCCGTCGCCACCGTCAAGATTGTTGGAGAGGGTGTAAGTTCTGGAGGGACCGCCAGCTATAATTTCGGAGTTAAGATTGTCCTGACCCGCACCGCCAGAGAGCGAACTGTCAATCTTCAGTGACATCCAACCATCGGCATTCGTGCTGGCAGTCAAGACGTCGTTGCCAGTGCCCCCGTCAAGATTGGTCTTTATGACCGTGTCACCATTGCCTAATGCGGTGTGAGTTGAAGTCAGCACGTCATTGCCTTCCTCGCCAAACAGTTCGTTCGTGCCGTAAGCGGAAGAGGTATTCGAGGAGATTCTTGTGCTTGCGGTTACGGTATCGTTACCCTTCCCCCCATGAACGACATTACGTGCGTCATATGTTGACATTGCCGGCGCATAAACAGTTGCCTCAATGACGTCATTCCCGTCGCCGCCGCTGACGTCATTCAATGCCAATTCCAAGTCTGAATGTTTGTGCGCAGCAGCATAGGCGACGATGTGGTCTTTGCCAGCACCGCCGTCAATTACGTTTACTACCCAGTTATCGCCAATGTTCCCCATCGCCTCGGCTTTTGCGGTGATCGTGTCGTTTCCTGCGCCGCCGAAGATTCTGTTTGTGATTACCGCCTTTTCACTAGAAAGCTCATTGACGGTTCCTCTGACATTGATCGTGTCGTTACCGCTTCCACCGTCGGCAAAAAGGTCGGATGTCCACGTGTCAGCCTTCATCAACAATGGAGACGACGAGGTGTCAGCCGTCATCAACGACGGGAACGACGAGCTAAGGTTAAGTTCGTCGTTGCCCGCCCCGCCCATCTGAATACCGCTGACTGATTGAACAGGATCACTCGTAGCGCTGATTGTCGTTGTCAGAACGTCATTTCCTGCACCGCCGAATAGTGCCGTTTCATTCTGCGTGCTTGATAGCTTGTCAGTGCCGCCCAAGCCAAAAACCATATCACCAGGCAATTCAGCCGCCAGCACGTCGTTCTTATCGGTCCCCAATATCAGTCGGCGGATTGAGCGGATAAAAGGTAGCCAGTCCAGCCACGGAGAAGTTGCCGTGAGATTGTCTAAACCGCCAATTGCATTTGCCACTTGCACCGCGTTTTCGTCATTTACTGAAACTATGCGAACCATTGCGATCTATCCCCCTGCGATCAGATTCGTTTCGGAGGGAAAGTATTGCAGTTTGCTTGAACAACTGCACTAGGGCGCGCGGGCAAGCGCAAATATACAATTAGCGCTACCACGGCCTAAATGGAATGAGCGATGCTCAAGAAAGACTCGACAAGCTTAAATGGCTTGTCATATGCATCCACAGAGCAATGCCCAGCCTGCTTGAACGTATGAAAAACGGCACCCTTCGCCATTATGCGAGTTAAGGTGACACTTTCGGATTGTGTGAAATTTTTTTTGATGAGCAAGAACGAAGATTAGCAAGCACTAGTCACAAAGCCTGACGCCCGAAAGTCGGCTCCCGGCGTGGGTAGGCCGCGCAAGCCTTCATGTCAGCAAGAATCAGTTACTTGCTTTCGATCAGTTCAATTACCTTAAACAACCCATCCAGATCAGATGGGCAGTTGTCCGTGAAATCTTGGTCGCAAGCGTCAGAAATTGCGATTGCTTCGGCAAGTTTACGCACACCTTCTTCACCCCACTTCTGGGATACTTTATATCGCAAGGATTCCTCATATGCTGTGTTGAGCATCCGAAGACCATAAGAATTCAGTTCGTCACGTGAAAGCTTGCGAATTCGCAGCGAAGAAGTTGATTTCATGAGCGCCAAAACGGAGGTGCTAACTCTATTGCGCTCAAAGAGATTCTCTATTTTTTCATATGTGGTCGCAAAATATCTATTAATAGATGTCGGGTTATTTGGTACGTCACTCGGTAGTTGAGATACCGAAATATTATGGACGCCAACTTCACCGCCGATATATCTGTATCTCCCTCCTGCTAATATAAGTACACAACTACTGTAGCATTTGTTGGAGACACCAACACGAGCGCCATACTTCGAGAATATGTTAGATATGTTGATCGCCGGTTCAACATAGCCCCCCTCACTGTCGAGGCGGACTTTCCATATTGATCCAAAACTTGTGGGCTTGTTGGTATTCTTGTCGTAGAAAAGATCATATATAAAAGTTAAAAAAATTGAATCGGCGTAGTTTATCTTTCCATATATGGTTACATCTACATATTTCGACGGGCATCCAAATGCGTTTTGGATGTTATCTAGTTTTGAAAGGAGTTCTTCCCTTTTTTCTGTGGGAAAACAGCTTCCGCAATCACCTTCCATTTCGAGAGTTGTAATATACTTGTCGTCTATAGAGCAGTTCAAGCGCACGTATGCATACGCCGACTCAGCGTTGCACACGAAGAACGCCGACAGCCCAAAAAGTAACAGTGATGATGACACGTGCTTTAGGTACATGGCACACCTTGGATAACCTAACTCTATCGCTGTTTTAGAAGCCGCTTTACAACTGCGGCAAGTTCGACGTTCCGATAATCAGGTCGAACAATAGTGTTAACCTCTTGCGTTTATTCCTAGGTATGTAATCCTATCTTGACTGATTCACCCCAATTCCGATTGGTCGATTATCGCAAGATACACCCCGATGCGCACGGCCACACCCCGCATTATCTCGTTTACAGGGATGATCTTTGGTGCGGCTCGATCTACCGATGGCCGGGCACTGCAGAGGTGCAGTGGCACTGGATAGTCAATGGCTGTGTGTTTGTTCAGCAGCAGGACCAGAGCACCGGCGTGATGCACTTCAGCGAGCATGGTTCAGAGGATACGAGAGAGGAAGCCATGAAGGCATGGCGGGCGGCATGGCACCGACTCAATCCAGACCTTGACGCCATGCGCGTCGATCAAAACAACTTCAAATCGAGAGTGCGACGGCCTGTAGATCAGTATGCCGAATACCAGCGCGTCGTTAAACGGGACAGGGAGGCGTTTCTGGCGCGAATGGCAGAGACGGTGATGCGGTAGGATTTTGCTATTCCTTTTTGTCCTCGATGAAATCAGTCAGAGAACTCAGGAGTCCTTTTTGGTTTGAGTTTTTTTCAAGCTCCTCAGACAATATCGAAGAAGTAGATTTGATTTCATCAAAACTTTTAGGCCAGAACGCAACGGGACGACGCATTGCGTCGCGACGGTTGCCCAGCAAAGCTTCTGCGATTTCTTGAACGTTCTGGTCGTGAACCAATTTACGAACGTCGGACTGAATGAAAGTTATAGCTCGCTCTATCCGCTCCATCCTTTCTGCTGGAGTTGGCTCTGCCATCACTTCATGCTCAGAGAATTCTATTTTCGCATAGGTAACTTCGAATTTTGGCCACCAAACCTCAAAAGTCTCCTCCAAATTCTGTTGTAGCAATGGCGAAGGCAGTTCGCCATTTAGCGTCCGAACCAGCGACAATATCCCGTCTTTGCTGACCTCTGCCGCTTGGAACGCCTGCAGAGGATTCCCGGTGAGTTCAATCACTTTCATCTGGCAAAGCAGTGGAACGACTCGTCCCTCCACGTGTTTTGAAAGCGCCCCGGCTTCGAACTGAATCCAAGGCGCTTCTTTGTTGGAGCGGGTTACGATCACAATTCCAAAGTTTGTAGATTCGAGTTCTTCCGCCAAACGCGGATACCAGCGTTCTCCGCCTTTAATGTCCTTGGAAGAGACGAAAACTCGAACGGTCTGAAGGACGTTTGGCAACCAATTATGCAATAATTTAGCTACTGCTTGACTTGAGTCACCTGACCAACTGACGAAGACCTTAAAATGTCCCGCTCCTTGCCCTGCTGACATGGCTCTGCTCCCTCTCCATGTCGCAATCATGTCGCATGGATTTGCCGAGCGCCAGTGGAAGTCATTGAAATTCAACGGAAATGGTTTGCAACATAATGCAACATAAAATCTGCCGTTACGGAGGATTTGGTAGAAGCTAATCTATTGAATTTGCTACGGAATTTAATGGTAGCGGAGGAGGGATTTGAACCCCCGACACAAGGATTATGATTCCTCTGCTCTAACCAACTGAGCTACTCCGCCCCAAGATGAGCAACGCAGATGCGCGGCTCTGTCCGAAGGACGCGCGGATATAGGATTGGACTGCGGGGCATGTCAAGTTGCCGATTGCACTGCAGCAGTGCAAATCTGCTTATGCGTCCGCAGCGAAAATCACCAGCAGGTCCTTCGCGTCGATCTGGTCGCCGCTGCGCACCAAAACTTCGGCGATTGTGCCGTCGCGTTCGGCGTGCAGCGCCGTCTCCATTTTCATGGCTTCGATGGACAACAGCACGTCTCCGGCCTGCACGCTCTGGCCTGCATTCACCGCAAGCGTTGAGACGACACCTGGCATGGGCGCGCCGACATGCAGCTCGTTGCCTACGTCCGCCTTGCGCCGTGCCTTACCATTGGATGCGCCATGCGCGCGATCTGGCACCTTGATGCGGCGCGGCTGGCCGTTCAATTCGAAGAACACCGTCACCATGCCCTTTTCGTCCGTATCGCCGATTGCGAGGCAGCGGATCACCAGCGTCTTGCCGCGCTCGATGTCGACGAAAACCTCGCCCTCTGCTTCCATGCCGTAAAAATAAGTCGGCGTCGGCAGCACGCTGACGGGCCCATACAGTTCTTGCGCGGCCGCGAAGTCGGTGAACACCTTCGGATACATCAGCCACGACGCAAATTCGTATTCGCTCAATGTGCGGCCGAGCTTCTCCTCAATGTCCTTGCGGCTTGCCTTGAGATCGGCGGGCTTGAGCAGTGCGCCGGGCCGTTCGGTATACGGCTTGTCGCCCTTCAGCGCCTTTTTCTGCAACGCTTTCGGCCAGCCGCCGGGGGACTGCCCCAGATCGCCGCGCAACATCGAGATCACCGAGTCGGGAAACGCAATGTCTTTAGCCGGATTCTCGACATCTGCTACGCTCAGCTCCTGGCTCACCATCATCAGCGCCATATCGCCGACCACCTTGGATGATGGTGTTACCTTAACAATATCGCCGAACATCAGGTTCACGTCGTGATAGGCTTGCGCCACTTCATGCCAGCGCGTTTCCAGCCCAAGCGAGCGCGCCTGCTCCTTGAGGTTGGTGAACTGGCCGCCCGGCATTTCATGCAGATACACCTCGGATGCAGGGCCTTTCAGATCACTTTCAAACGCCGTGTATTGGTTGCGCACTGCTTCCCAATAGAAGGAAATGCGGCGGATCCAGTGCGGATCAAGACCGGAATCGTGCGGTGTGCCGCGCAGCGCTTCCACAATCGAGCCGAGGCAGGGCTGAGACGTATTTCCTGAGAACGAGTCCATAGCGGCGTCGATGGCGTCGGCACCGCTCTCCACTGCCGCCAGCACGGTTGCTGCCGAAAGCCCGGACGTATCATGCGTGTGAAAATGGATCGGCAGGCCCGTCGCGTCGCGCAACGCCTTGAACAGCACGCGCGCGGCACCGGGCTTCAGCAGGCCGGCCATGTCCTTCACAGCTATGATATGCGCACCCGCCTTCTCAAGCTCCTTGGCCAGTTCAACGTAGTAGCGCAGGTCATATTTCGCGCGCTCCGGGTCAAGAATGTCGCCCGTGTAACACATGGCCGCTTCGCAAAGCTTGTCTTCCTTGCGCACGGCATCCATCGCCACGCGCATGTTTTCCACCCAGTTCAGGCAGTCGAACACGCGGAACAGATCAATGCCACCGCTTGCGGCCTGCTTCACGAAATGCTGCACGACATTGTCGGGATAGTTCGTGTACCCCACGCCGTTCGCGCCGCGCAGCAGCATCTGCAGCAATATGTTTGGCGCTGCTTCTCGCACCTTGCTCAGGCGTTCCCACGGGTCTTCCGTCAGGAAACGCATCGCAACATCGAACGTCGCGCCACCCCAGCATTCCAGCGAGAGCAGTTGAGGCAGGGCGCGCGCATAGGTTCCCGCGATACGGGCAATGTCGTAGGTGCGCATGCGCGTTGCCAGCAGCGATTGATGCCCGTCGCGCATGGTCGTGTCAGTCACCAGCACTTGCTTCTGCTCGCGCATCCAGCGTGCAAAACCTTCCGGGCCGAGCTCATCCAGTTTTTGCTTGGTGCCGTTTGGAATCGCCCCGGTGAACCACGGAATGACCGGTGCTGCCGCTTCGGGGTCTGGCGCCGGTCGTCCGCGCGTTTCGGGATGTCCGTTCACGGTCACGTCCGCCAGATAGTTCAGTAGCTTGGTGGCGCGGTCCTGCCGCTTCACCTGCGTGAAAAGCTCCGGTGTCGTATCGATGAAGCGCGTCGTGTAGGAATTATCGTGGAAGCTCGGATGCGCAATGATGGCTTCGAGAAATGTCAGATTGGTCGCCACGCCGCGGATGCGGAATTCGCGCAGCG
Organism: Mesorhizobium denitrificans; assembly: GCF_003403035.1. Taxonomy (GTDB): domain Bacteria; phylum Pseudomonadota; class Alphaproteobacteria; order Rhizobiales; family Rhizobiaceae; genus Mesorhizobium_G; species Mesorhizobium_G denitrificans. The sequence goes on from NZ_QURN01000006.1 coordinate 76,838, forward strand.
CGCGGTTCATGCGCGCGATTGCCTCTTCCGAAGTCGGAGCCCAGGCCGTCACTTTTTCCAGCAGCGGATCGTAGAAGCGGGTGATCACCGCGCCGGAATAGGCTGTTCCTCCATCCAGCCGAATGCCGAATCCCGTCGCGCCGCGATAGGCGGTGATACGCCCATAATCGGGGATGAAATTGTGCTCCGGATCTTCCGTTGTGATGCGACACTGAAGGGCGTGGCCGTTCAGCTTGATGTCTTTCTGCTTCGGCACGCCGGATTCGGGCGTGCCGATTGCATAGCCGTCGAGAATGTGAATCTGCGCCTTGACGATGTCGATGCCGGTCACAGCTTCCGTGACCGTGTGCTCCACCTGAATGCGCGGGTTCACCTCGATGAAGTAGAATTTGCCGCTATCGGCGTCCTGCAGAAACTCGACCGTGCCGGCCCCGATATAGTCTGTTTCCTTCGCGATCTTCAGCGCATAGCCGCACAACTCCTCGCGTTGTGCGTCATTCAGATATGGCGCGGGCGCGCGCTCGACAACTTTCTGGTTGCGCCGCTGGATTGAGCAATCACGTTCGAACAGATGAACGGCATTGCCATGCGTGTCGCCCAGAACCTGCACCTCCACGTGGCGTGCGCGCTCTACCAGCTTTTCGAGATAGACTTCGTCCTTGCCGAATGCGGCTTTCGCCTCGCGCTTGCCCTCGACCACTTCACGCAGGAGGTCTGCTTCGGAGCGAATGGCGCGCATGCCGCGTCCGCCGCCGCCCCATGATGCTTTCAGCATCACCGGATAGCCCATCTCGCGGGCAAGCCGCTTCACCTCGTCCATGTCGTCGGGCAGCGGGTCGGTCGCCGGCACCACTGGTACACCCACCTGAATGGCGAGATTGCGCGCGGCCACCTTGTTGCCCAGCCGCCGCATGGTTTCCGGTTTGGGGCCGATAAACGTTATCCCTGCTTCCGCGCAGGCGTCGGCGAATTCGGGGCTTTCCGAAAGCAGGCCATAGCCGGGATGGATCGCATCCGCGCCTGAATATTTCGCAACGCGCAATATCTCATCGATCGAGAGATAGCTTTCGATCGGGCCCATGTCTTTGGTGAGCCATGGCCCGCGCCCGACCTGATAGCTTTCGTCTGCCTTGAAGCGATGGAGCGAATATTTGTCTTCTTCCGCCCATATGGCGACGGTTTTCAGGCCCAGCTCATTAGCTGCACGAAAAACGCGGATGGCGATTTCCGACCGATTGGCAACGAGAATTTTCTTGATAGCCACGCACCAGCTCCCGCAGAACTTTTCCTATCTGCTTAGCTGAAAAATTGTGCAGTGCAAACAAATTTGGCAACATGAAAATCGGCCAATCTGCGAGAGATGTTTATCACCTCGTAGCTTGGCCGCTTTTGCCGTGGAGCAGGTGGGCCGATCCGCGTCTTATTTGTTGAGGATCAGCTTGCCCTGACGCGTGATCTTCAGGCGATAGAGCGACTCGCCATGCGCAATCCCGATTTCATGTTCTCCCCGCTCGAACAAGCTGCTGCTCGACAGGGTCCGCACGCCAATGCGCGTTTCGAGCGACCGTTGCGGTTCGTTGCGTTCATTGCGGAGCGAGCGGTGGAACTGGGGATTATACGTGTTCATCAGTGGGCCCTATTGATCGGGTGGTTCGAGCCGAACCGCTATATTCTTGACGAAAAATATCAAGTTTAATTCGGAACGCAAGCGGCGAATTTGGAAACGACCAATTTTCGTGTTGGATGAGTGTATGAGGTGTCGAATTGTATCCCTCATCCCGCTGCCGGCACCACACGCCCCAATTAACTTTTCTGGCCCATTCAATACACCTTGACGCTGCATTGAACCGATTTAACTTTGCGCGGATTCGGGAAACGGGTGGATTTGCATGAACACCGCGCAGAATTTGGCAACGGCGCAGCGTGGGCGCTGGGCAGTGGCAGGGCTGTTCTTTCTGAACGGCTTCCTTGTCGGCAGTTGGGCTCCCCAGATTCCAGAACTCGCAACGCGGCTGGCAATTCGCGAGTCGACGCTCGGCATTCTGATATTGGTGTTCGGCCTGGGCGCGATGTCGTTCATGCCGCTGTCGGGTGTTCTCATGTCTCGCTATGGTTCGCGCCGTGTGGGGCTCGGTTTCGCCTGCGCGTGCGTTTTCGCGCTGCTCGCAGTCGTATCCGCTCCCAACGTTCCGCTTGTGGCCATTGCGATGTTTTTCTTTGGCGGCGTTGTCGGCGCGATGGATGTCGCCATGAACTCCAACGCCGTTGCGGTCGAAAAGAAATTGTCGCGCGCGATCATGTCCTCGTCGCACGGTTTCTGGAGCCTGGGCGGCTTTGTCGGCGGTGGTCTGGGCGGGCTCATCATCCAGAATTTTGGGGCGTTCGCCCATGCGGTGAGCGTCACCATCGCACTGGCCATCATGCTGGTGCTCGCTGCGCGCTATGTCATCGACGACAAGCATCCGGAAGCGAGCAAGCAGAAAAAGCCGATGCGGCTGCCGCGCATTGCATCTGTTTATCTCGTGGGGGCGGTGGCGCTCTTTGCAATGATACCGGAAGGCGCGATTCTGGATTGGGGCGCGCTTTACCTCCGCAACGAGCTTGGCGTATCCATCGCCACCGCCGGGCTTGGCTTCGCACTCTTTGCGGGTGCGATGGCGGTGCTGCGATTTGTGGGCGACCGTGTTCGTAATCGCTTCGGCGCCGTTCAGACCATGCGCATTTCGTGTCTTATCGCAGCGGCGGGCATCTTCGTGGCGGGGTTGTCGCCATGGGCGTGGCTGGTCATTGCGTCATTCGCTGTTGCGGGTGTTGGCATCGCCAACATCGTGCCGATTGCCTTCTCAGCCGCAGGCAACCAGCCTGGCATTTCTGCCAGCACCGGCATGAGCGTCGTCACCACGATTGGCTATTCCGGAATTTTGCTCGCGCCTTCGGCAATTGGCTTCGCCGCTGAACATGTAGGCTTTTCTTGGGTGTACATTGCGCTGTCAGTGCCGCTGATCGTCGTTTGCGCATGTGCGGAACTCGTGCGTGCTGCGGACTTCCAGCCGGATCGGCAGATAGCCGGACCTGAGATGATCTAGGAGACGCTCCACCCGACCCTTCGGGCCATCTTCATCAAGTGGAGGGAAGGTGCCACCCAACCGAAGTTTCCAAACATAAAGGTTGAGAGGCTATCCAAGTTAACCCCCTCCCCTCGATGGGGAGGGTGGCCCGAAGGTCCGGGTGGGTGAAATCTTGATCGTCTACAGCCGTCCCATCAACAGCAATACCAGCACGACGACGAGCAGTACGCCGACGATACCTGACGGGCCATATCCCCAACCGCGAGAATAGGGCCAGCTCGGCACTGCGCCGATCAAAATCAGAATAAGAATGATGAGAAGAAGTGTGCCTAATGTCATATCCGGGTTCCCTCCGACTATTCGGACCGGAGATGAAATGCGCGAACCCCGCTAAGGGTTCCCGAATACGCTGTGCGCGCATTCGGGAAGATGGATTTTTACTCGGCGGGTGCAGGTGTTGCGCCGCTGTCGGCCGGTCGCGGAGCCGTGCGGATAGCGCCCTTTTTCTCGCGCCGGAAAAGGCGATCTTTCAATCGGCCAATCCACCCTTTTTGGCCGGGTGTGCGCTTGTCGCGCGTGAACACCATCAGCATTGAAGGCGTTACGATCAACGTCAGCACGGTCGCGAAAGAAAGGCCGAACACGATGGCCGATGAAAGCGCGATCCACCATTGCGTGGAGGGCGCGCTTATCGTCGTTTCGTGGTGGAAGATTTCCAGACCAAGACCGAAGGCGATGGGCAGCACGCCGAGGATGGCCGATACCGCCGTCAGCACCACGGGGCGCGCGCGTTCGCGGCAGGTTTGCAGCACCGCATCGAGCTTGTTCCAGCCTTCTTCGCGCAGCCGGTCATAGGTATCGATCAGCACGATGTTGTTGTTCACCACAACGCCAGCCAACGCAATAATGCCGATGCCAGACATGACAATGACAAAAGCCTGCCCAGTCAGCATCATGCCCAATAGCGCGCCGATGGTCGCCATGATGACGCAGGACAGCACAAGAACCACGCTGGTAAACTTGTTGAACTGCGCCAGCAGCACGATGAAGATCAGGAAGATCGCGGCGCCGAATGCATTGGTAAGGAAGCTTTGCGCTTCCGCGCTGTCCTCATCGGAGCCAGCCATTTTCCAGTTGATGCCGGGCAAATCCATTTTGCTCACGGCTTCGCGCACTTCATTCTGCACCGCGTTTACCTGATAGCCGGAAGCGACATTAGCCTGCACGGTGATCGTGCGCTTCCCATCGATGCGGTTCAGAATACCTACCGTATGTTCCGGCTTGCGCGAAACGAAGTTTGAAATCGGCACGGAGCCGTTCGCCGTCTCGATGCGCAATTGATCCAGTTCGGTGAGCGTGCGCCGGTCTTCCGGCAATCGCAGCCGAATGTCCACGGCATCGTCAGCGCCAGCCGGACGATAGTCGGTCAGCTTGAGTCCGGTCGTGACCAGTTGCACAGCCGTACCAACAGCCGTCGGCGATACGCCATATTGCGCGGCCTTCGAGCGATCGACCTGCAGCGCCCAGTCAACGCCGGGCGGTGGCAGGCCGTCATCGAGATCGATGACGCCCGGAATCTTGGCGACCGCCGCCGCGACCTCTTTGGCCTTGTCGTTCAGCCCTTCGGGATTTGTCGCGGACAATTGAACCTGCACGGCCTTGCCGGTCGGCGGGCCAGCTTCCGGCACGCGCACCTCGACATCCACGCCCGGAATGCCGGCCATCGCTGCGCGCAACTCGTCCAGAATTGCGTGAGCGGGCTTGCGCTCGCGCCAGTCCACAAACTCGTACTGGATTACGCCGACCACATCTTCGGGGATTTCGTTGCCGCCGCGGGATTTACCCACACGCGTATAAACCGACTTGATACCCGGCCAGCCGAGCATCCGGCTTTCAGCCTGCCGGGTCGCCGCGTCCATTTCCTCAAGCGAGAGATTGCCGCGTGCGTGCACATAGAGCAGGCCGTAATCCGGCTCGACATTGGGGAAGAACTCTACGCCGCGCCCGAAATGCGAATAGGCGTAAGGCACGGCGACCAGCAGCGCCAGCGTCAGCAGCAGCACCGTTTTCGGATAATGCACCGCCTTGTTGACGACGGCCATGTAAAGCCCGTCCTTGTGCTCTTCCTGATGGTCCGGCGCCTTGGCAAACATCGCGCCCAGCGTCGGCGCAAAGATCAGGGCATAGGCCATCGATGCTGCCAGCGTCACGATCAGCGTGATCGGCAGATACTTCATAAAGTCGCCGATAATACCCGGCCAGAACAGCAGCGGCGAAAACGCCGCGATGCGTGTCATCGTCGCCGCAATAACCGGCCCCGCCATGCGCTTGGCGGCAAGCTCGAATGCCTGCTCGCGGGGCATGCCTTCCGACATGCGCCGTTCGGCAAACTCTGTCACGATAATCGCATCGTCCACCAACATGCCGACCGCAAGGATCAGGCTGAACAGCACGATCATGTTGATCGTGTAGCCCATCAGCGCGAGTGCCAATATGCCCATCAGGAACGACGACGGAATCGCGATTCCGATCAGCAGGGAGGCGCGGCCCGACAGTGCGTAGAGAATAACGATAAAGACCAGAATCACTGCGATCAAAACGTGGTTCTGCAGGTCGGAAAGCAGTTGCTTCACGAATACGGATTTGTCCTGCGTATAGGTCACGACCATGCCTTCCGGCGCGGTCTTGACGAACTCGTCGGCGACTGCCTTTGCGCCGTCGATCGTCTCGACAATATTCGCGCCGATGCGCTTCTTCACCTCGATTGCGATGGCGTTCTTGCCATCCAGCCGCGTGATCGTCTCAGCATCCTCGAAGGTCGAGCGCACCGTCGCAATGTCCTGCACGCGCACCACCGCGTTCGGTCCCGCCACGACCGGCAGTTTGGCGACATCTTCCGGCGTCTCGATCAGCGCCGGAACCTTGATGGCATATTTGCCCTCGGAGCCCTCCATCGCGCCAGCGGCCACGAGGTTGTTCGATTGCCCGATGCCTTGAATCAACTGGTCGAGCCGCAAGCCGTAGGACGACAGCCGCATCGGATCGATGATCGCTTCCACAAGCTCGTCGCGAGAACCTTGCAGTGTGCCTTCCAGCACGCCGGGCACTTCCTCGATGCGGTCGCGCAGTTCCTTCGCAGCCGCTGTCAGCACACGCTCCGGCACATCGCCCGAAAGCGTCACCACCAGCACAGGAAATTCGGAGAGGTTCACCTCGTTGACGGTCGGTTCCTCAACGCCTTGTGGCAGGTCGCGCTTGGCGTCCTGCACCTTGTTGCGCGTGTCGATCAGCGCGTCGCCGAGATCGGTTGAAGGGTCGAACTCGACCAGCACATAGCCGCCGCCCTCATAGGCTGCGGAGCGCATCTCCTTGAGCCCCTTGAGATTTTTCAGCTGCGCCTCGACTGGCCGCAGCAGAAGCCGCTCGGAATCCTCCGGCGAAATGCCCTGATAAATCAGGCTCACATACATGATCGGAATGGCGACGTCCGGCTCGGCCTCTTTCGGCACGGCGCGATATGCAAGCGCGCCCGCGATGATGAGAAACAGCAGAACGGAAAGGGTCAGCCGCGCATTGCGGATCGCAAGTTTGACGATGTCCATTTGCTTACTGCGTTCCGGTTGCGTCCTGAGCGAGCTTCTGGATCATTGCCGGATCTGCTGCGACCGGCTTCACCTCGTCGCCTTCCTTGACCAGATCCTGACCGGCCATGATCACCCGCGCATCAGCGGGAATACCTGCAAGCAGCAAGCCAGTCGGTGTGTCGTCAACGAGATCGATAGGGAAGAACACAACCTTGTTCGCACTATCCACCGCGCGAATGCCGAGATCGCCTGTCGCGGAAAGCGTAACGACCGAACGCGGCAGTGCCACGGCATCGACCGGCGCGCTGCGCAAGGTCAGTTCGGCCGTCATGCCCGCCGGTATCCTGCCTTCGGGGTTCGGAATCTGGATTTCAACACGGTAGGTGCGCGTCGCTGCCGTTGCCTCCCGGCTGATGTAGCGAACCGAGCCGTCCACCTTCGCGCCATCCACAAGAGTGGCCTCGGCCTTATCGCCGATCTTGATGTGGGAGAGGTCGCGCTCGCTGATTTCGCCGCGCACCACCACCGGGTCGAGGCTCAGCATGGTGGCGACGTCACCACCCTGTGGGACCGAGCTTCCCAGTTCTACGGTCACATCATCCACAATGCCGTCGAACGGCGCCACGATGCGGGTCCGCTCCAGTTCCGCGCGCGCGGTTTCCAACTGTGCGCGCGCCTGTGCCAGAGCCGAAACGGCGGTCGTCAGTTGCAGCTTGGCCAGGTTGCCGCTCTTGGAGAGCTGCTGCGAGGCTTCCAGTTCCGCCTCGCGCTGTTTCACAAGCTGCATAGCCGTCTCAACGGCGGCCGGCTTCTCTTCCGATTCAAGGCGTAGAATAAGATCGCCCGCCTTCACGCGGTCGCCTTCCTTCACAGGCAATTCGGCAATGATGCCTGCCGCGCGCGTTGCCAGCACGGCGCGCTTGTCTGCCTGCGTCTGGCCGGAAATCCGAATCGCGCGTGCGTGGCCTATGCGCGGCGGGGTCATCACCGCCACTGTGCGCAGCACAGGTTTGTTTTCTGCCGCTTTCTTCGCGGCGTCAGCCTTTTCCGCCGTTTCGTTTTCGGCAGAGGCGCTGCCAACCGAGGAGAACTTGCCGGTTGCCATCCATGCAGCAAATCCGATTAGCACGACCACAGCCGCGATTTTGTGAAATCTATATTTAGCCATTGGCATTTTGTCCGTTTTGTCGGCGAACTAGACGTCCATGCAAGAACGTTTGATATGGGGCGGTGCCGACATGCCTTCAATCAAATTTCGTACGTGTCCGAAATTTCGGCGCTTCATATACGAAATTTGCGATTCAAAATAGTCTTAGGCTGCTGAAATGTGACTCATTCTTGAGGGCAGGGCGCGCCCGCTGCTGCCCATCTCTCCAGCTCTTCATAGGTTCCTTCGGCAGAGCCCGGCGCGGGCTCGCGTCCCGGTCCGGGCTTCCACCCCCAGCCCACCAGCGGGTCCTCGCGCACATGCTCTGCAATTTCCTGCAATGTGCGGCCGCCATTGCGTTCAGGATCTTTGATCTGGGCACAGATTCCGGCAGAGGATATTTTGTGCCACACCATTTCCGCCGGTGCGAGGTGCCAGCTCGGTGCGCCGGGCGGACCATTCAAGTGCTTGGAATTGCTTTCAAAATGGCAGGATGTGCAGCGCAGGCCAGCATTGCCGAAGCCTGAACCGTCGACGCCGCGCTGCACATTGAATGCGTGAATGCGCTCAGCCGAACCGGCTGCGCCCACCCACCTCGGCCGCTCGTCTGCCACATGGCAATTGGCGCAGCGCGGATGCGAAAACACGGCGTAAACTTGTTGCCATGCAGCCAGTCCTTCCTGCTGCGAGGGGGCATTATCCTGCGCAAAAGATGGCGCTGTCAGCATCAGCATGGCGGTAGCTGTCAGCAGTCTCCCCCGCCAGTTCATGCGAACACCACCTCGTCCGAAAGCGGCAGTGACCGCACACGCTTTCCGGTCAGCGCAAACACGGCGTTTGCCAGGGCCGGAGCCGCCGGTGGTGTTCCCACTTCGCCAACTCCGCCCATGCGGTGATAGTTCTCCAGTATCGCGACCTCGAATTGCGGCGCCTGGAAAATTCTCATCGCGTCGAAGTCGTGGAAATTGGATTGCTCCACGCGACCGTCCGCAAATGTGATCTTCTGGTTCATCGCTGCTGAAAGTCCGAAGATCGCGCCCGAAACCATCTGTTGCTCGATAATGCCGGGATCGAGAGCCGTGCCGACATCGACGGCGATCCACATCTTTTCCAGCTTGATGCCGCCCGGCGTCTGCGCAATTTGCACCACCTGTGCGCACCAGCTTCCAAAGGAAAGCACAAAGGCAAACCCCTTGGCCTTGCCTTCCGGCAGCTTTTCGCCCCAGTTCGACATTGCTGCCACCTTGTCCACCACGGCGACGGCTGCTGGAAACTCGCGCATCAATTTCCGGCGCAGTTCAATTGGGTCGGTCTTTCCCGCGTGGGCGATTTCGTCCATCGCGCTTTCGTGGAAAAAGCCATTCTGCGAATTGCCGACTGAGCGCCAGAAGCTGACCGGCAGCGTCAGCGGTGCCTTGATGCCCGTCACCCGATAGTTCGGAATAGTGTAGGGCTGGTTGTGCGAGCCATCAGTCGTGGTGTTGTCTGGCCCCGGTGCTGAGCGTCCCGGAAAAATGCGCCCTACGAGACTGGCCATCATGGATTGACCAGCGACGCGCAAGTCCAGCGCTTGTGGCAATCCGTCGTCGCCAAGGCGCGCGCGCATCCGCGCGATAAAGGCCGACCTATAGCAGTCATGCTGCATGTCTTCCTCGCGCGTCCACGTCACTTTCACGGGATGCCCGTCGGCTTCCTTGGCAATCAGTGTCGCATAAAGCGCGTAGTCGATTTCGCCGCGCCGCCCGAAGGCTCCGCCCATATATGTCGTGTGCACGGTCGTCTGTTCCAGAGGCACCCCGGCAAGGTCCGCACATAGCCAGCGGATAAGCGTCGGCATCTGGTTGGGCGCCCACACGGTCAGGTGGCCATCCTTCAGTTGCGCGGTGCAATTCATCGGCTCCATCGGCGCGTGCGAAAGATACGGCACGCGATATTCCGCCTCGATAAGTTGCGCCTGCGGTGCATCGGCAAATGCGGTTTCAACGTCGCCATCATTGCGCATCACGTCGCCTTCGCCCTTCGTGGCGGCGTCGGCAATCACCTGCATCAGCCCGTCTGTGTCTGCGGGATTGACCGGCTTGCCCCATTCAACGTCGAGCGCTTCAGCGCCTTTAAATGCGGCCCAGGTATTTTTTGCGATCACGCCAAAGCCGGAGCCATAGACCGTTTCAAGCGGCACGATCTTTATGACGCCCGACATTTTTTCGGCTTTGGATGTATCTGCCTTCACCGGCTTTGCGCCGAACACCGGGCTTATCAGCACGGTCGCGTAAAGCATGTCTGGCAGGCGCACATCGATCCCGAATATTGGCGCGCCGGTCACCTTGTCGTGCATATCGACGCGCTGCTGCGTCTTGCCCAACAGCTTCCAGTCCTTCTTGTCTCGCAGCGTTACCGATTTTGGCGGCGCAATGCTCGCTGCATCAAGTGCAACCTCGCCATAGCTCACGCTACGGCCAGACCGGGCATGAACGATGCGGCCATTCTCCGTGGCGAGTTCAGCCACGGGCAAGGATAGTCGGGCCGCCGCCGCCTGCATCAGCACTGCGCGTGTGGCCGCGCCCGCCTGCCGCATTTTCTCAAATCCATCACGCGCAGAGGTGGAACCTCCAGTTCCTTGCAGCCCCAGAACCTTGCCGACCGTTCCCAATGCGCTGCGTGTCATTTCGGCAAGAAAACTGTCGTCGAAAAAGTTGAACGGCCCGCTCTCGGCAAGCATCTCCGCGTTGTAATAGGCATAGGAAGCGGGTCCGTGCTCAACCTTGATCCGGTCAAGCGTCACGTCCAGTTCTTCCGCAACAAAAGCAGCCAGCGTGGTCGCAACGCCTTGGCCCATTTCGGCCCGCGGTGCGATAACCGTGATCGTGTCGTCAGAAGCGATTTTCACATAGGGGTTGAATGTTGCCTCGCCCTTGGCAACTTCGCCTTCGAGCGGGTTTTCGTAAGGTCTGCTCACATACCAGTAGCCGACCGCAACGCCGCCTGCGACCGCAGCCGCGCCGAGCAGAAATGTGCGTCGGGCAATCTTTCCAATGCTGGCCATCTCTATAGCTCCGCCGTTTTCAGCGCAGCGGCGCGTTTCACTGCGGCGCGAATGCGCGGATAGGTTCCGCATCGGCACAGATTACCGCCCATCGCATTGTCTATGTCTTCGTCAGTCGGTTCCGCAATCTCGTCCAGCAAAGCAACTGCGGTCATGATCTGCCCGGCCTGACAATAGCCGCATTGCGCAACCTGTTCTTCAAGCCAGGCTTGCTGAACCGGGTGCAGCTCGCCACCCTTCGAAAGCCCTTCGATTGTTGTGATTTCACCCTCTACGGCTCCCACCGGAAGCGAGCAGGAGCGCACCGGCACGCCGTCAATATGAACCGTGCATGCACCGCAAGCGGCAATGCCGCAGCCGAATTTCGGACCCATGATACCGGCAATGTCACGCAGCGCCCAAAGCAGCGGCATATCGGGATCGGCATCGATTTCGAGGGAATTGCCGTTTACATTGAGGCGCATGGGGATACCCTTTGTTCTCGTCCAGCGTCGTTATCTTAACACATTGACAATTTCCGTATATTTTGTCAATTAGCTTTGAAGCAAGAAGAAAAAGCATTCTGAATCATGCCTTTCGAAATCGCACTGCCATCTGATGGTCCTGAAGACGCGAAGAAAATTCGTGCGCTTCACGGCGCGATGACTGCGTTCTTTTCTTACGGTTATCAGCGCACTTCGATGGACGACATCGCCAAGGCTGCGGGCATGTCTCGTCCAGCACTCTATCTGCTTTTCAAGAACAAGGCGGATATTTTTCAGGCCGGTGCGGAGCGCGTTTTCCAGCGCTCGGCCATGTGTCTTGAGGAGGTGCTGAACGGTCCGGGATCGTTTTCGGAGCGTCTTTTCCAATCTGTCGATCGTGGAATGATCGCCATGATGGCAAAAATGAACGCATCGCCACACGGCGCGGAATTGATCGATATGAAAAACGATGTTGCTGGCGGGCTGATGCAGGCATGGCATGGCAAGTCAGTAGCGCTTTTCCAGAATGCCATTGAGGTCGAAACGAAAGCCTCCGGCGTCGATCTTGCGGCGCGCGGGTTAACCTCGCATGTGCTGGCCGAATTGCTTGTTGATGGTCTGGAAGGTGTCAAGCATCGCGTCGCCGATGTCGAAACCCAGCGTACAGCTTTACGCCAGCTTATTCGAGTTATTGAACTGGCATTGAAAAAATAGCTTTGTAGTTTGACCATGCGGGCCGGTGCAGGGCATAAGAAACAGCCCTGAGCCGAGGCAAAGCATGGTGATTTCCCGTCCATGAACGAGCATATCCAGCAGCGCCCTTCTTCGCTTGCGCCGCTCTCGCATTCGACATTTCGCGCCGTGTGGTTGGCCAGTCTCGCGTCGAATTTCGGCGGCCTGATTCAGTCGGTTGGCTCTGCGTGGCTCATGACCGCCATCACGACCTCCGACGACATGGTGGCATTGGTGCAGGCGTCTACCACCCTGCCCATCATGCTCTTCTCATTGGCGTCTGGCGCGATTGCCGATAATTTCGACCGCAGGCGCGTCATTCTCATTGCGCAAGGCTTCATGCTCGTTGTTTCAACTGCGCTGGCGGCCTTTGCGTGGTTCGGCCTCATCACCCCGTGGCTTTTGCTGGCCTTCACCTTTCTCATTGGCTGTGGCACCGCTCTCAACAATCCGTCGTGGCAGGCGTCTGTCGGCGACATGGTTCCGCGCGATCATTTGCCCGCAGCCGTCGCGCTAAACAGTGTCGGCTTCAATCTCACTCGCAGCGTTGGCCCCGCAATCGGCGGTGCCATCGTTGCCGCCTTCGGCGCTGCTGCTGCCTTTATCGTCAATGCTTTCAGCTACATCGCCTTGCTGATCGTCATCGCCCGCTGGCAGCCTAACATCGCGAAAAGCAGCCTGCCGCGCGAAACGATGGGCCGCGCCATGACCGCCGGTCTGCGCTACGTCGGCATGTCTCCGCATATCGAAATCGTGCTGTTTCGCGCGCTCCTGTTCGGCTTTACGGCAATCGTCATTCTGGCGCTGCTGCCGCTCGTCGCGCGTGACCTGCTTGGTGGCGGCGCGCTCACCTATGGCATTTTGCTCGGTTGCTTTGGCATTGGTGCAGTTTGTGGCGCATTCATCGGGGGGCGCGCACGTCAACGCATTTCCAACGAATGGATCGTGCGCCTTTCATTTGCGGGCTTCGCTTTGTGCGCCGTCATCTGCTCCTATGGCACTGCCATCTGGCAGACCGGGGCAGGGCTCTTGCTTGGCGGTGCCTGCTGGGTCATGGCGCTGTCGCTCTTCAATGTCACCGTCCAGCTTTCAACCCCGCGCTGGGTGGTTGGTCGCGCCCTTGCGCTCTACCAGACCGCCGTTTTTGGCGGCATGGCGCTTGGCTCCTGGATCTGGGGTATTGTCGCTGAATCCCAAGGCGTCGGCATTGCGCTCCTTTATGCCGCAGCCACCATGCTCATTGGCGTCGTCGCCGGATTGCGCTTTCCGATGCCTGCCCAGCAGGCGCTAAATCTCGATCCGCTCAATCGCTGGCAACAGCCCGATGTCGCGTTGGACCTGCGCCCGCAGAGCGGCCCCATCTTCATCGTTATCGAATACATTATTCGCGAAACCGACTTGCCCGCGTTCATGGAGGCCATGTCAGAACGTCGCCGCATCCGCCTGCGTGACGGTGCTCGGCAATGGGAGTTGATGCGCGATCTGGAAAACCCCGAAATCTGGCGTGAAACCTACCACGCTCCGACCTGGGTCGAGTATGTCCGCCACAACCAGCGCGCCACCCATGCCGATGCCGTGATCGGGGAGACGCTGCGCGCGCTTCATGCCGGTCCTGAGCTTCCAAAAGTGCAGCGCATGATCGTTCGACCGACCGACTGGACCGAGGCCCTTCAACAGGTCAAGCCGTCGATGGATATGCACTGAAAAAGCCGCTCTATTCGCCGCAAAATGCGATTATACGGGCGTATTTTTCCGATTATACGGCCGTATTTTTCCACTTTCAGACAAAAATAGCCCGCAAAAGCGGGCTATTTCAAAAGGAATTCGGCGATTTTGTCGCTTAGTTGCCCTTGGGCTCAAGCACCTGACGGCCACGATACATGCCGGTTTTCAGGTCGATGTGATGCGGGCGACGCATCTCACCCGAGTTCTTGTCCTCAACATAGGCCGGGGCCTTGAGGGCGTCTGCCGAGCGGCGCATGCCGCGCTTTGCCGGCGAGGTTTTCTTTTTAGGGACTGCCATTTTATGCTCCACTCAATTCGTCAAAGCCCCGCCAGCCCTTACAGAGCCGATCTCAAGGCTGAAATCCGGGAAATCGGGCGTGCCTATACAACGCCTGTGGGCTTTTGACCAGCACTTGGCCCAAATATTTTGCGCAATCCCTATTCTACACAGTCAACATAGCCCCCGGCGCGGCTTGCGCGGCGCTCGATGACGCGGGCGATAGCTCTCATGCCGGGCTTAGCCTTGGCCGGATTGCGGGTAATAGGGTTGGGAAGTGCTGAAGTTAACAGTGCTGCTTGCCGTGCCGACAAGTCTTTTGCCGATACCCCGAAATAATACTGAGATGCGGCTTCGATGCCGTAAATATTCGGACCCCATTCTGCGATGTTAAGATAGATTTCCAGAATGCGATATTTCGGCAATACAAGGTCGAAGTAGATTGCGAGCGGCAACTCCATTGCCTTGCGGAGGAAGGACCGCCCATTCCATAAGTACAGGTTCTTCACGGTCTGCATCGGGATCGTGGACGCGCCGCGTGTTGGGCGTCCCGCAAAGAGGTCTTCAACTTCGCCCTTCAGTTCACCCAGATCAACACCAAAATGCGAGCAGAACTGCCCGTCCTCGGACATGATGACCGACCGGCGCATGACAGGCGCGACATCCTCAAGGGCAACCCATTGGCGGTCATACCCTTGAAATGTAACGAGATCTCGAAGCATCAGGGTTGATACCGGATGCACGAATGACGGGAAGTAGAGGATCGTCAGAACGACAGGAATGAGCGCAACAACAATCGCCGCCTTTACAAGACGACGAAGCCACAAACGCGTGCGGCTGGTTCCAAGCAGCTTCCGAATCGACGCCATATCCGGCTTTCCCGGATCGGGCTCCGCACTAGGCTCCGTCGTTCCGGCAATCCCTGTCTCCATTCTCACTCGCATAGCGGTGCGAAGCGAATAGTGCAACGGATTCGGCGCTTGACCCGCCAAGCCTTTGCCGTAAACGGTTCCGCCATGTTGCAGATAACACAATCAGATTTCGAAACTGCGCTTCGGCGTTGCGCGCGCGAGGTTGAGGCCGAGCTCGACGCGATCCTGACCGCGATCCCGCAATCGGGTGAAATCGAGCGTCCTGAAAAGCTGCTCGCGGCTATGCGTCACGGTGTTCTGAATGGTGGCAAGAGGCTGCGGCCCTTTCTGGTGTTGGAAAGCTCAGCGCTTTTTGGCGCGAAGCGCGGTGCTGCGCTTCGTGTGGCGGCGGCGCTGGAATGCATCCATTGCTATTCGCTGGTGCATGATGATCTGCCGGCAATGGACGATGATGATTTGAGACGTGGGCAACCGACCGTCCACAAAGCGTTTGACGAGGCGACGGCCATTTTGGCGGGCGATTCCCTGCTGACCCTGGCGTTCGATATTATCGCGGATCCGGCTACGGAACTTCCTGAGGATGCCCGGCTGAAACTGATATTGGCGCTTTCGCGTGCCGCCGGTATTGGCGGCATGGCTGGCGGGCAGGCACTTGACCTCGCGGCGGAACAGGATGCGCCCGACGAGGCGGGCATCATTCGACTGCAAGCGATGAAAACTGGCGCGTTGATCCGGTTCGGGTGTGAGGCTGGTGCAATTGCAGGCAAGGCGAGCAATGCCGACCGCGAGCGCATGGCCGAGTTCGGATCGGCGATTGGGCTGGCTTTCCAGCTTGCCGACGATCTGCTCGATCTCACTTCAGATGCGCAGACAATGGGCAAGGCCACCGGCAAAGACCAGCAGGCCGGTAAGGCGACCCTTGCGTCGTTGCACGGGTCGGATTGGGCGCGCGCACAACTGCGCGGTTTGGTGAAACAGGCGGAAGATTTGCTCGCGCCTTATGGCGAGGCGGGAAATCTGCTCCGAGCCGCGGCCCGGTTTGTGGCTGAACGCAGTAGCTGATTACCCCTCATCCGCTTCGCGGGCCACTCCTCACCCCACAAGGGGTATTGAACGCAGCAGCTAGCGATTGCGCATGACGATGCAGGAACCGCCAGCGCCTTGGAGTTGCTGGCAGATGATGTTGGCGTTGGCGCGGTTCTCGACACCGATACGAACTGCATAAATTCCGCGCCGCCCGATTGGTGTACGAACACGGCTCACGACCGGCTCGTACTCCTTGAGCAACGCAGGTAAGCGGCCGCGAACGCGCTGCCATTGCTTTATTGCGGCTGAACGGCGGAAGTTGCCCGCGACCTGAACACCCCAAGGCTTCGTGTGGATTGTAGCCATTGCGATGGTGGTCGTACGCACAATCGGCAGGCGGCGGCACGCCTCGGCAAAACTGTGCTTTTCTTCCAGCGGCCGGTTCGTGCCGGTATAGGCGGCGTTCGAGAAATTGTCCGCTGGCTCGCCCATAATGTCGAGCACATAGTCTTCCGTTTCGAGCGGCAGGAAACCGCCGGATGATAGCCATCGTGCCACGCGATTTTCGCCCGAATTGTAGGCGGCTGCAGCAAGACCGAGATTGCCGAAACTGCGCTTCATCTCTCCCAGATATTTGGCTGAAGCGGCGATTGCCTTGGGCACGTCGAACGGATCATCGAGGCCGCGCATCTTTGCTGTGCCGGGCATGAATTGGGCGATGCCCTCTGCTCCAACAGGGCTGACCGCATTGGCATCGAAGCGGCTTTCCTTCCAGATGAGTCGGGCAAAAAACTCGCGCGGAATGTCGTTCAGAACCGCGTGCGTTTCGATGAGCCTGCAGATGCGATGTACGGGATCAGGACCACCAACGCGGTCATCACGATCCGCGCCGAAAGCATCGGCTTGCGGCATAGAGAGAGTGATGATGGCAGCCAGAACGCTTCGCAATGCAGCCATTGCGCCGCGTCTATTCTGCGGCAACGCGCCCGCGTCCGTAGCGCCGCTCTATATAGTCCGCCACCATGCGTTCGAAGTCGCGCGCAATGTCCGGTCCGCGCAAGGTGGCGGCCTTCTGACCATCGATATAAACGGGGGCAGTAGGCGTCTCGCCAGTGCCTGGCAACGAAATTCCGATGTCGGCATGCTTGGATTCGCCGGGGCCGTTGACGATGCAACCCATGACGGCGACCTTCAACTCTTCGACGCCTGGATAGCGCTCGCGCCAGACCGGCATGTTGCGGCGAATGTCTTCCTGAATGTTTTGCGCAAGTTCCTGAAAAACCGTCGATGTGGTGCGACCGCAGCCGGGGCAGGCGGCGACAATCGGGATGAATTGGCGGAAGCCCATGGTTTGCAGAAGTTCCTGCGAAACCTGCACCTCGCGCGTGCGGTCGCCATTTGGCTCAGGCGTCAACGAAATGCGGATCGTGTCGCCAATACCTTGCTGGAGCAGGATTCCCATCGCAGCCGACGAGGCAACGATGCCCTTGGTACCCATGCCTGCTTCCGTGAGGCCAAGATGCAAGGCGTGATCCGAACGGCCTGCAAGCTCGGTATAGACGGCGATGAGATCCTGAACCTGACTAACCTTCGCCGACAGAATGATCTTGTCGCGACCGAGGCCGATTTCCTCTGCTGCGTGCGCGGAAAGCAGGGCGGATTGCACGATTGCCTCGCGGGTGACCTGCTGGGCGGTCAGCGGTGAGCCATTCTCGTTGTTCTCATCCATCAGACGCGTGAGAAGCTCCTGATCGAGCGAACCCCAATTCACGCCGATGCGCACCGGCTTGTTGTAGCGGATCGCCATTTCGACGATTTCCGCAAATTGCCGGTCCTTCTTGTCCTTGAAGCCGACATTGCCCGGATTGATGCGGTATTTGGCGAGCGCCTCCGCGCAGGCCGGATGATCGGCCAGCAGCTTGTGGCCGATATAATGGAAGTCGCCGACCAGCGGAACATTGACGTTCAGGCGGTCCAGCCGTTCGCGAATCGCGGGAACCGCCGCAGCGCTCTCGTCGCGATCGACTGTAATGCGGACGAGTTCGGAGCCCGCGCGATGCAGCGCGGCAACCTGCGCGACGGTCTGGTCAATGTCAGCAGTGTCCGTATTGGTCATCGACTGCACAACGACCGGGGCCGAACCGCCGACCATCACGCCGCCGACATCGACGCCGACAGATTTGCGGCGCGGGAAAGGTGAAGAAAAATATCCGGACATGAGCCGGTTTGCTCCGTTGCGGAATTCGCAGATCAGGTGGCGGATGCAGTGACAGATGTCAATGGATCAAATCTAATGTGATGGTTCGGGCCGATAAATGCAAAGCCCCGCCGAAGCGGGGCCAAGGACAGCGACAATATCCAGGCTATTCAAAACTTGTCATCGTTTGGCGAATAGCCTTTCTGGCGGGCCACGTCTTAAAGCCCGATAACCGGGATACCCGCTTTCGCAAAAATCTGTACGCCCGATGGCATAATCGATCAAGAAAGCGAATCTATTTTCCGCTGCATGGCGGCGATCTGCTCTTTCAGTTCCTTTAGGTCGTCCGGCTTTTCAGGAGCGCTTTTTTTTTCCGGCTCATCAGACGGCGGCGTTGTGCCGGCGCCTGAAGGAAAGGGCGTAAACATGCGCATGGCGTTTTGGAAAAGCTCGACATTGCGGCGAGTCTGCTCTTCGAGAGCCTTCATTGAAGTCGGCAAATTTTCCATCATGCCGAGCGGCGTTTTGCCGAAACTCGCCTTCATCTGCTCGCGAAAGCGTTCCTGCTCCTTGGCAAACGCGACCATGGATTGTTCGAGAAAGGTCGGCACGACCATCTGCATCTGGTCGCCGTAAAAGGCGATGAGCTGGCGCAGGAAAGGAATAGGCAGCATGTTCTGCCCATCTTTGTTTTCAAGCTCGAAAATGATCTGCGTGAGTACCGGGTGAGTGATGTCCTCACCAGTCTTGGCATCATGAACCACGAATTCCTCATCTCGCTTTACCATTTCCGCGAGGTCTTCGAGCGTCACGTAGGTGCTGGTTCCGGTATTGTAGAGACGGCGGTTGGCGTATTTTTTGATCACCACCGGTTCGTCTTTTGCTGCCATTATCTGCCTCCCGAGCCGGTTGGTACCAATTATGGCTCTTCTACGGCAAGATATGCGGAAATCCGCCACGAATCCAAGCATTTTGTGCAGTGCGAAACCTGCACATGAAATTGCCGGCTTACGATTGCCCGTTTCATTGGCCCTCAGGTGCGTTGCAGGGCACATTTCGGTTTGACTTGCCGGGCAGAAAGTGAAGAAATTCAAATTCCATTATTGCTTCACAGACTCTCCTGAGCCACGCCCCTTTCCTGCTCAGATTTTTTCGGAGGAATTAAAATGTCCGCATCTTCGATTGTTGTTGCGAGCGCCGCACGCACCCCTGTCGGCTCTTTCAATGGTTCGTTTGCCAATACTCCGGCTCACGAACTGGGCGCAGTTGCGATCAAGGCTGTGCTTGAACGCGCCGGCGTCGATCCGAAAGAGGTGGATGAGGTCATTTTCGGCCAGATTCTGACGGCAGGGCAGGGCCAGAACCCAGCCCGTCAGGCCGCGATCAAGGCTGGCATTCCGAATGAAGCGACTGCCTGGGGCCTCAACCAGCTTTGCGGTTCCGGCTTGCGAACAATCGCAATCGGCATGCAGCAGATCGCCACGGGTGATGCCAAGATCATCGTTGCCGGCGGACAGGAATCGATGTCGATGGCGCCGCATTGCCAGCATCTGCGCAATGGCGTCAAGATGGGCGATTTCAAGATGATCGATACGATGATCAAGGATGGCCTGACGGATGCCTTCTATGGCTATCATATGGGGAATACCGCGGAAAATGTCGCGCGTCAGTGGCAGCTTACGCGTGACGAACAGGACGCATTCGCTGTTGCGTCGCAGAACAAGGCCGAGACAGCACAGAAGGCTGGCCGGTTCAAGGATGAGATCGTTCCGGTGACGGTCAAGGGCCGCAAGGAGGATGTCATTGTTGATGCGGACGAATATATCCGTCACGGCGCGACTATCGAGGCGATGGCCAAGCTGCGGCCTGCTTTTGACAAGGAAGGCACGGTGACGGCGGGTAACGCTTCCGGCATCAATGACGGTGCTGCTGCTGCTCTGCTGATGACCGAGGAGGAAGCCGCGCGCCGCGGCCTTACGCCACTGGTGCGAATCGTGTCGTGGGCGACTGCTGGCGTCGATCCGCAGATCATGGGTACGGGGCCGATACCGGCTTCCCGCCGCGCGCTGGAGAAAGCCGGCTGGAAGGTGGATGATCTCGATCTGGTCGAAGCCAACGAGGCGTTCGCTGCGCAGGCTTGCGCGGTCAACAAGGATATGGGCTGGAATACGGACATCGTGAATGTCAATGGCGGCGCGATCGCAATTGGCCATCCGGTCGGCGCGTCGGGCGCTCGCGTTTTCAACACGCTGGTCTATGAAATGGGTCGCCGTGGTGCAAAGAGGGGCCTCGCTACGCTTTGCATCGGCGGTGGCATGGGCATCGCCATGTGCGTGGAATCGATGAAGTAAATCAGACCCCGCAAACGGGACAGCATTCAGGGAGGAGAACGGCCATATGGCAAGAACAGCAATCGTGACCGGTGGATCGCGCGGTATTGGAGCGGCTATTTCAATAGCTCTCAAGGCGGCTGGCTATAATGTAGCCGCCAACTATGCCGGCAATGACGAGGCGGCGAAGAAATTCACCGCGGAAACCGGCATCAAGACCTATAAGTGGTCGGTGGCCGACTATGATGCTTGCGTGGCGGGCGTCAAACAGGTGGAAGCGGAGCTTGGGCCCGTCGATATCCTGGTGAACAATGCGGGCATCACGCGCGATGCGATGTTCCACAAGATGACGCCGCAGCAGTGGAAGGAAGTGATCGACACCAATCTGTCGGGCGTCTTCAATATGAGCCATCCGGTGTGGGGCGGTATGCGCGACCGTAAGTTCGGCCGCATCATCACCATCTCCTCTATCAATGGTCAAAAGGGGCAGGCAGGGCAGGTGAACTACTCGTCGGCGAAGGCTGGCGATATCGGCTTTACCAAGGCGCTGGCGCAGGAAGGCGCACGCGCGGGCATCACGGTGAACGTGATTGCGCCGGGTTATATCGCGACAGAGATGGTGAAGGCCATCGACGAAAAGGTGCTGAACGAGCGCATCATTCCGCAGATACCTGTGGGCCGCCTGGGCGAGCCGGAAGAGATTGCGCGCTGTGTTGTGTTCCTGGCTTCCGACGAGGCAGGGTTCATCACCGGCTCGACCATTTCGGCGAATGGTGGTCAGTATTTCGCCTAACCAACGGCGCTTGTGAAAAAGAAAAACCCGGCTCGATGGCCGGGTTTTTTGTTTTTATGAGGCGCGCCTATCAGGCAGCTTCTTCCTGCTCGGCTTCCTCATTGTCAGCCTTCGTGCCGCGCTTCGGACCCTTTGCAAGGTTCGCTTCGATCAGGCGGACGGCTTCCGTGTCCGACATTTTGTTGACGGCCGCGATTTCGCGCGCCATGCGGTCAAGCGCAGCTTCATAAAGCTGGCGCTCGGAATAGGACTGCTCAGGCTGCGTGTCTGCACGGAACAGGTCGCGTACGACTTCAGAGATCGAGATCAGGTCGCCGGAATTGATCTTTGCATCATATTCCTGCGCGCGGCGCGACCACATGGTGCGCTTGATACGGGCGCGGCCCTGAACAACCTTGAGAGCGCGGTCAACATAGTCCGTCTCGGAAAGCTTGCGCATGCCGATAGACTGTGCCTTTGCGACCGGCACCTTGAGGCGCATCTTGTCTTTCTGAAAGTCGATCACGAACAGTTCCAGCTTGTGACCCGCTACTTCCTGCTCGTCGATAGACACGATTTGTCCAACGCCGTGTGCGGGATAGACGATGAACTCGCCGGTCTTGAAACCGTGACGGGCGGGCGCGGGCTTCTTCTGCTGGGTGGTCGATGCCATTCGCTTATGACTCCTTTTGGGTACTATCTGCGAAAACATGGCCGAGACGGCGTTTTCGTCCAAGATTGTCCCAAGCGACCGAGAAAAAACTTTCCCACCGGCGTCGGCCAAATAGAGGCCGCAGCATCCAGTTCAACAACACCAGTATTGCTGGTGCGGAAATATGGGAAACGACCTTTCAGCGAGTGGCCTGAGCGACAAGATTGACGATATGCCGACGGCATTTCTTAGACAGGTAACATAAAACCTGCCAAGAATCAAGGTTTTTGCTGCAAGCGCGAACAATCGCGCGTCAAGTGCTCATTTTGTGAGCACAAATGAAAAGATCAATCGCCGGTGCCGGGTTCGGGCGAAAAATACTTTAACTTGTCCGGCACGCCGTCAAACTCTTTGGCTTCAGGCAGTTCCGGCTTCTTCTGGGTGATGTTCGGCCATTTCGCCGCATATTCAGTATTGAGCGCCAGCCAATCATCCAGATTGCGCTCCGTATCGGGCTTGATGGCGTCGGCTGGACACTCGGGCTCACACACGCCGCAGTCGATGCATTCGTCTGGATGAATGACGAGCATGTTCTCGCCTTCGTAGAAGCAATCGACCGGACAAACCTCTACGCAATCCGTGTATTTGCACTTTATGCAATTGTCGGTGACGATGTAGGTCATGCTTCAGGCATTCCGGTTCTGCTTGTGCGGTGAGGTAACGCCTTTGCAATCTGCTTGCAAGGGCAGCAAACACTCCAAAGTGTCGCTATTTAGGAAGGTTTTTCTTTCTTGGCGTCAACTGTCCGTTTTGTCTTCTTCCAAAGGCGTGCTGTCGGGCGACAGATCTTCATACATCAGCCGGGCCTCAACGGCGGGGCCTCGGCGTTCGCCGAGCGACAGGACACGGTAAACGAGAATTCGCCGCTCAAGCGTGATGGTGAGCACATCGCCCAGCTTGACGCTGTCCGACGATTGGGTGGCCTTTTCGCGGTTGATGCGTACGCCGCCAGCTTCGACAAGCTTGGCGGCCAGCGAGCGCGACTTAACCGCGCGTGAGAAGAACAGCCATTTGTCGATGCGCTGCCTTCCGCTCGCGATCAACGAACGTCTCTACTTGCGAAGCTGGTCGCGCAGTGCCGCGAGCTTGGCAAAAGGCGAGTCAGGATCAATGCGGGCAGGGCGTTCTTCCCGCGGCTTCTGCTGGTGAGACGGCGGGTTTTTCTTGCCGCCCTCATGTGGCTTGCCGCCATGATCTCCACGATGCGGCTTGCCCTTGAATGGACGGTCCTTGCGCTCGCCGGCCTGCTGCTCTCCACCGGGTTTGCGATGCTGCTGGCCGTGTCGGTTGCGGTTTTGGCCGTCCTGACGCTGGCTTGCGCCATGTTGACGCGGACGATGATCGAACCGCTGCGGCCGCCACAGGATGATTGGCTTGGGCGCTTCTGCAGGTTCTTCGGATGGAGTTGATTGCGGCTCTGTTGCCGGAGCTTCTTCCGTCGCTTCCACGACTACGTTGGGAGCAGCTTCGGTTGCGGGAGCTTCTTCCTGAACTCCGGCCACAGCAATCGGCTCGGCCTCATTGGCCTCAGTTGAAACTTCATCAGTTTGAGGTGCAGCGACGGCTTCGGCTTCGACAACAGGCCGTGGCTCAGCGGCTTCCTTTGCTGCCGCATCCAGCGATTCCAGTTTCGCCTTTACTTCTTCGGCGGGTCGAGCATCGCCGCGATAGCCGAGCCCTTTCAGGATTTGATCCATATCGTCGGCGGTTGCACCGAGAATAGACATCATGGGCGGTGTGACCATGAAGGCATTGCCGTCAAACGCGCCGTCTGGACGTGCACCGGTTCCGGCCTTCCATGCCAGTGCAGGGCGGATGAGGTCTGCAAGGCGCTCCAGAATGTCAACGCGCACTGCGCGCTTTCCGAGCACGCGATAACCGGCGAGCCGATAGAAAGCAGGCTCAAACTCAGCGTCTACGGCAAGCGAGGTGCGTCCGGTCGAAAGGGCATGCACGACATCGCCAAAGCCAGGCTTGCCCTTGCCGTCATGTTTCAGCGACCAGAGCAGCGTGACCAGACCGGCGGGCGCGGGCTTTAACAAGGACGGGACGAAGATGTGATACGCGCCGAAGCGCACGCCAAGACGGCGCAGGGCTGCGCGCCCTTCCTGATCCAGCGCCTTCATTTCGTCGGCAATATCGCGGCGGCTAATGACACCGAGGTTTTCAACCAACCGGAATGCGATGCCCCGCGCGATGCCGGAAACCTGCTCGGCATTTTTCAGGTCGAGTAGTGGCTTGAGCAAGGATTCGATCTGGAAGTTCACGAAGCGCTCGGCGCGGGCCGCGACCTTATCGCGGGCTGTGCCGGTCAATTGCTCATCTGCCAGCAGCACAATGCGCGGCTTGAGCACGTCTTCGCCATCCGTGAGTGTCGCGATGGGCGCACCGATCCAGCGGAGCGTTCCGTCGGACGCAATCGCGATGTCTCCATTCGGTCCACCGGAGAAGCGTTCAGCACGCGTTTCAAACTCGGTCGCAAGCGCCTTTTGTGCGGCAGCGCGGATTGCCTTTCCGTCTTCGCCACCAGCGCTCTGGTCAGCGGTAAAACGGAACCCCTGCAATTCGCCGACATGGTGGCCTTCCACCGTGACGGTTCCTGCGGCGTTTATTTCAGCTTCAAGCATCGTGTTCTCTCTCAGGCGGCGCATGAGGACGGAAGTCCTGCGGTCTACGAAGCGTTTCGTCAACCGCTCATGCAGCGCATCTGATAGACGATCTTCGATTTCCCGTGTCTTTTCTTGCCAGTGAAGGGGATCGGCGAGCCAGCCGGGCCGATTTGACACAAATGTCCAGGTGCGAATCTGCGCGATGCGATGCGAAAGCGTATCGATGTCGCCCTCGGTCGCATCGGCGCGCCGCACCTGTTCAGCCATGTAGTCTTCATCGACGTGACCGCGCTTTACGAGGTCGAAATAGATGTTCGCGATGATGTCCGCATGTTGCGCGGGCGCGATCTTGCGGTAGTCCGGCAGCGCGCAGACTTCCCACAACAGGCCGACGCGCGATGAACTGGTGGCGAGCGCCTTGACCTCACCGTCTTTGGACAGATGCTCAAGCGCTTGTGCGTCCACGGCAGGCGGGGCGCGGGTCAAACCCTCGATCGGTGCATTCGTTTCAATGGAGCGCTTGAGCGCATCAAGGCTGCTGTAGTCGAACTGCGCGGTGCGCCATTGCAGCACCTTCGTCGGCTCGAAATCATGGGATTCGAGTTTTTGAATCAGCTCTTCATCGAACGGATCGACACGACCCGTGACGCCGAATGTGCCGTCACGTAGATGCCGACCGGCGCGGCCCGCAATCTGCCCGAGTTCTGCTGGGGTGAGCTGGCGGTATTGGTATCCATCGAACTTGCGGTTCTGCGCAAACGCGACGTGATCAACGTCGAGATTGAGCCCCATGCCGATTGCGTCGGTGGCGATGAGATAATCGACATCGCCGGACTGGTAGAGCGCGACCTGCGCGTTGCGAGTGCGGGGACTGAGCGCGCCGAGGACGACCGCAGCGCCGCCCTGCTGACGGCGGATCAATTCCGCAATGCCGTAGACTTCATCCGCCGAGAAGGCGACGACAGCTGAGCGACGGGGCAACCGTGTAAGCTTTTTCGAGCCCGCATAGGCGAGGTGGGACAGGCGCGGACGCGTCAGCACATTCACGCCGCGCAGCAGCTTTTCCAAAATGCCGCGCATGGTGGGAGCGCCGAGCAACAGCGTTTCCTGACGCCCGCGCAGATGCAGGATGCGGTCCGTGAAAATATGGCCGCGTTCCAGGTCGCCCGCGAGCTGCACCTCGTCGATTGCGACAAAGGCGGCATCGGTTTCGCGCGGCATGGCCTCAACGGTGCAGACCGAATATTTCGCGCCGACGGGCTGGATTTTTTCCTCGCCCGTGATGAGTGCGACCTTGTTTGCCCCGACCTTGTCGCAAACACGCTGATAAACCTCACGAGCCAGCAGGCGCAGCGGCAAGCCGATAACACCGCTTTCGTGGGCAACCATTCGCTCGATGGCCAGATGGGTCTTGCCGGTGTTCGTCGGCCCAAGAACCGCGGTCACATCACGGCCCGATAGGATGAGGGGCTGGGCGGGTTTTGACTGAACGTTCATAGGGAAGGGATTGCCGAACTCCTGCGGCGGTTTGGGGCAAGTTGCCGTCGCGCGCGTTTGTCCACACATAGGCATTTAAGCACGGATGCGAAAGGATATTCTTTTTTGAACGCCTCCGGCGATTAACTTGTGGAACGAGTCTGGAACGAATCGGCGACGAATCGCTGACTCTGCGAAATTCTGTATTTGTTCACCCCTAGATTTAGATTTTCACCACTCAAGTTGCACCACATGCTGAATCGGGGTGTGGGAGTCGAGCGTCAGTAAACGGTGCGGTGTTAACCTTTACAGGCAATTCAGTTTCGAAGGGTCTGGTCGTGCCGATAGAGGTTTGAAAAATAAAGATAATCTTAATTCAGCTTAACCGTTCCTTTATCGAATTTCGGTGTTTTCGTTAACGCTTCGAACCAAGGCGGAACGAATCGGCGACGAATCACGGATCGAGCGAATTTCACGTTTTGTTCTCTACCAGATGTTGTGCCATACAGAAGTTCTCCCGCTATTTTGCACAGGTTTTCCACAGGGGGAGAGGTGCAAATGCCGGCTAATGGTTAACGTGGGAAAGCTGGATCACCCCTTATCCGCCTAGCGGTCGGTGACGATCTTAACCTTATAACCGGCCGGAACCGTGTTGCCGGTTGGGATCTCGTTCAGCACGCGGAAAAGCTCTTCCTTACGGTCCACACCGACCATGCGCGAGGACAGCGAGGCGACAGTATCGCCGGACCTTGCCGTGAGGATACGGATGCGGAGCGGCTTGAGCGCTGCCTTTTCGCTCGCGCTGAGAACGCGGAAACTGTCGCTGACCGTGCGGGCCGTTGCGTCGAGGCTGGTAGATGCAATCGGTGCGGCGGTGAGCAGGCGATAGACCTGTCCGCCGGCGCGGATCACAGCAATGTCGAATTGCCAGTTGTCGGCGCGGGCGCGCGCAATGGCAGCATCGTTGCCGTTGATCCGAACAGAACGGATGCTGTCTGCATCAAGGCCCGTAACCCAACCGCTGCGCAGATAATCCGGCAGGGTGACGTTGGGCTGAAGTGTGACGCCATCGAAGCGAATGGCAATATTGCCGGGTCCGTTTGCCGTGACGGCGGCTGAAGAATTGTCGATCACGAAACCTTCAGGCACGGAGAAGGAAACGCCGAGGCCGGGATGCAGGAAGGTGTGTCCGCGCACATAGCCTTCTTCCGGTGTGTCACCGAACAGCAGGCCGTCAATGCCCGCAAGATACGCGTCGCGGTCCACGATGCCGGTGCCGGGCGGGCCGAAGTCCCGCGCGTGCCGCTGTGCAAGATCGATGCGCTGCGGCGTGTTCGGATGGCTGGCCAGAAAGTCGAGGCTGGCATCGGTAGCGCCCGAAACGCTTCGCAAATTGCTGTAAGCCGCCATGGATTGCAGGAAGCGCCCCGCAGCGTAGGGATCAAAACCGGCCTGACCGCTGGACCTGATGCCGATGACATCCGCCTCCAGCTCCTGATTGCGGGAGAACTGCGCGAGCTTGAGCTTTCCGCGCAAGGCCGCGACCTCTGCGACCGAGCTTTGGCCGAACAGTTCGGTCGCCGCTTTGGTGGCAAGCTCGGCTTCGGCCTCTGCCTGCTGGCGCGCAATGCCGTGATTGGCGGTTACGTGGCCCATTTCGTGGGCGAGAACGGCGGCGAGCTCGGCAGAATCGTTGGCGAGCGCGAGAAGGCCGCGCGTGACGTAGAGATAACCGCCGGGAAGCGCGAAGGCGTTCACGTTTGGCGAATTGAGGATCGTGATGCGGTAGGCCTGCCCCGGATTGCCTGCGACAGTCGTGAGGTTGCCGACAACCTTGGCGACCATGCGTTCAAGCTTGGGATCGGCATATTCGCCGCCATAGGTCGCCAGAATTCGGGGATGCTGCGCGCGGGCAAGGGCTGCGAGCTTGTTGTCCTTCTGGACCGTATCGACGGTGACGGGATTGTTTGACGGCTGGAATGCTGACTCGTCCACACGGGACGGATAGACATCGACGCCCTGGCAGGCGGTGAGCAGTGTCGAAAGCGCAAGCATAGCCATAGCTCGGCGCACCGCGCCGAAGCTTCTCAGCTTCATCCCGGTCGTTCGGGTTTTGCCCGTCACGCTCGTCCTTCCCACCTGTCATTACGCATCCTGCTGATGGATGCGTTCCGCCGCTGACGCTGTGGCGACAAATTATGTCCGCTTCCGGGCAAGATTTGCCGATTCGTCAGCACCTATATATCGCCTGAACGCTTCTGGTGCACCGTTTCCGAAGAAATCATCAATAGGACCAGTCGCCGCAACCTTGCCTTCCTCTATGAAAATCATGAACTCGGCAATGCGGCGTGCATCCTCCGGCTGGTGCGTGACGAACAGCAAGGTCATGCCCTTTTCGGCGTGGAGTTTTGCCAGCAGGTCCAGCATGTCATCCCGCAACGCAGGGCCAAGGGACGCGAAAGGCTCGTCGAGCAGGAGCACCGGGCGGTCCCGCACGAGCGCACGGGCAAGTGCGACGCGCTGGCGTTCGCCGCCGGAGAGTTCGGAAGGGAGGCGCTTTTCCTTACCGGTAAGGCCGGTCTGAGCGAGCGCGTCGCGGATGATTGCGCGATCTGAATCGGTGAGGTGCAGCGATGGAGAACGGCCAAGGCCGACGTTTTTCTCGACATTCAGATGGGCAAAGAGGTTGTTCTCCTGAAACACCATCGAGACGGGACGTTCGGAGGGGGCGAGTTCGGACACGTCCTTGCCGTCGATGAGGATGCGGCCGGATTCCGGTTTTTCGAAACCGGCGACGAGGTTGAGCAGCGTGGTCTTGCCGGCGCCGCTCGGCCCCATGATCGCGGCAATGACGCCCGGCTGGACGGCAACGTCGAACAGCACGCGGGTTTCGGCATAACCGAAGGCAACTTGATCCAGCTTGACGCTTGCGTCGGTCATTCGGAGGTTCTCCCAAGCCGGTCGGCGATGAGCATGAGCGCAAGGCAGAGCGCGCCAAGCAGTAGCGCAATGCCTGCCGCATCCTGCGTGCGATAGCTGCCCATGCGGCCAAGCAGAAGGTATGGCAAAGTCTGCACCGCATCTGACCCGAAAAGAGCGATGACGCCGAGATCGCCCAGCGACAGCGCCATTGCGAATGCAAGCCCGGTCATCATGGGGCGGCGCAGCACGGGCCAATCGATCAGGCGCAGGCGGTTCCAGCCGGTGATGCCAAGCTGCGAGGCAATGCGGTCGTGGCGCGTGGCGGCGGCATCATGCGCGGGACGAATTGCGCGGATGGCGAAGGGCATGGCCATGACGGCGTTGACGGCGACGACCATGACGGGCGCGACACTGAAAACGTCGACATGATTGCGCAGCAGCAAGAACCAGCCGGAGCCTATGACGATGGGCGGAACGATCAGCACGAAGCCTGCGCCCGTATCGAAAATGCGCTCCAGAAAGCTGGCTGTGGCGGAGCGGCGGGCGCTGGCGAGGCTCCAGCGCGCGGCCACCAGCGACCAAGATATTGCGAGGCAGAGGATTGCGGAACAACTGGCGAGTATGAGGCTCGTCAGTGCGGCGTTCTGCACCGCGTTTTCGGTGATGAGACGTGCGAGGTCGGCGCGAAGTCCCGCGATGATTGTTGCGACCATCGGGGACAAGACGAACAGCGCGGCGAGAAGAAGGATGATGCTGTTGGCAATGGTTTCGGGCGTCGAGGGCGACACGGCCTTGCGGCGCGATACGGCAAGGTTTGCATCGCCTGCAACGTTTGCGCCGACGCGCGTCAACACGGCGATGACGATGGCGGTCAGGATGATTTGCAGGACCGTGACGGCAACTGCGCGCGCGGGATCGAAATCAAAACGGAGAGCTTGATAGATCGCGACTTCCAGCGTCGTGGCGCGTGGACCGCCGCCGAGCGTCAGCACGATGGTGAAAGAGGTGATGCACAGCATGAAGACCAGCCCGGCGACAGCAGGTAATGCGCGGCGCAAGGCGGGCCATTCGATGAAGATGAAGGTCGAGCGCGCATTCATGCCGAGTTGCGCTGCGAGCCGCCATTGGTCAGTAGGGATCGTGTCGAGCGCTTCAAGCAAAAGCCGTGTTGCAAGCGGCATGTTGAAAAACACGTGCGCGACGAGAATGCCGGACAGGCCGTAAATGCCAGGCCACCCATCGCCCCAAAATGTGGCGAATAATCCCGCACGACCAAGCAACGCCAATATGCCGAGCGCAGCGACGATTGCCGGCAGCGCCAGCGGCACGGCGAACAGTTTCAGGATGAGGCTGCGCCCGATGAAATCAGGATGTCGGGAGAGTGCGCGCGCCACAAGGATTGCCGGAGCGACGGACAGCAATGTGGAAAGCAGCGCCTGCCAGAGCGTGAAGCGCGCGACGCGAAACAGATAGGGATCGAACGCTGCGATGGCGGCGGGCAGGTTGGTGAAGCTTTCCGACAGCAGCCCCGCAAACGCGCCGCCAATAAGCAGCGCGATTGCAGCAAGAGCCAAAAGGCCCGGAGTGATCGATCTGCTCAACTATTGACCCATGACCGAAAGCCACTCATCCGTCCATGCCTTGCGGTTGCGCTCGACAATGTCCGGCGCGAAGAGAAGTGGCTTGACCGGCTGGGGCAATGTTCCGAACGCGGGGTTCAGCGGCTTCGAGGTTTTGGCTGCCGGAAACATCCAGTTCGTTTCGGGGATTACATCCTGAAACGCGGTGCTGGTCATGAAGCTCATGAACTTTTCAGCAAGCGGGTTCTGGGCGCCTGTGTTGGTGACACCGGCCACCTCTACCTGCATGTAATTGCCCTCCTGAAACACCGTCGCCTTGTAGGTGTCGACCTTCTCGGCAATCAAATGGTAGGCGGGCGAAGTCGTGTAAGACAGCACCATCGGAGCTTCGCCCTTGGTGAACAGGCCATAGGCTTCGCTCCAGCCGGGCGTAACGGTAAGCACGCGGCCCTTGAGTTTCGCCCAGGCTTCGCCAGCCTTGTCGCCATAGACCGAGCGCATCCACAATACGAGCGCGAGTCCCGGCGTTGAAGTGCGTGGATCCTCAATGATGATCTTCTCGCTCGAATTACCCTCGACCAACTCCTTGAGGCTCTTTGGCGGGTTGGGCAGCTTGTCCTTGTTGTAGACGACGGAGAAATAGCCGTAGTCGTAAGGAACGAATGTATCGTCGTTCCAGCCGCCGGGGACTGTGAGTTCTCCGATTTTGCCGTGTGGTGCAAACAGGCCGGTCGACTTTGCTTCGGCGGTCAGATTGGTGTCGAGGCCAAGCACGATGTCGGCCTTGGTGGCTTTGCCTTCCAGCTTAAGGCGGTTGAGCAGGGCCACGCCATCTGCGACGGAAACAAATTCCAGATCGCAATTGCATTGTGCTTCAAAGGCTTTTTCGACCTGCGGCCCCGGTCCCCATTCGGCTGTGAAGCTTTCATAGGTATAGACCGTCAGTTTGTCTGCTGCAGACACAGGCGCGGCAAACAAAAGAACAGCAGTTGAAACAGAGGCGAACAGGTGACGCATTCAATCAATCCTTCTGTTTCGGAGTGAAATGCGTCGTGTGACCGAAGCATCTAATCCCTCCGCCGGTACAAACCGGATCAGGTTCAGCGGGTTGGCGATATGCCTCTCAGCCGCAGGCGCGGCACCCCGTTAGAGCGGGGAAACACATAGGGCGGATTTTTATGCAATGCAAGTTGATGGACCTGTGCCAAGCCGAAGCCTCTGGCATCGCGCCGCATCGCCTGATAGAGCCGCGCCAATGAGCCGTTTTACGATCCTTCTCGGTGGCGACTTAACCCCGACCCCGCGCCTTGCGGCGCAGGTGACCGGCACGCGCGTGATTGCCGCCGATGCCGGTATTCGTCACGCGCAGATGCTCGGCCTCGTGCCTGAATTGTGGGTTGGCGATTTCGACTCCGTGCCTTCGAGGCTTGAGGGTGGGCTCTCCAATGTGGAACGCCGGACCTTCCCGAAAGAGAAGGACCAAACCGATGGTGAGCTTGCCGTGACAGAAGCGCTGTCGCGCGGGGCGACGTCGCTGCTCATCGCGGGCGCATTCGGCGGGCCGCGCTTCGATCACAGTTTTCTCCATGTGACTTTGGCGATCAGGCTCGCGGAGCAAGGCATTGATGTGATGCTGACCAGCGGCGCGCAGGAAGGCACGCCGCTTTCGCCGGCAATGCAGAGCTTCGACTATGATGACGCCACGGTGTTCAGCGTGCTTGGCCTGACGCAACTCGACGGGCTGAGCGTGGAAGGCGCGCGCTGGCCGCTAAAGGCTGTGCAGGTGCCGTTTGGTTCGTCATGGACAGTTTCAAATGAGGTGCGGGGCGCATTGCGCGCGTCGCTCTCGAAAGGCCGCGCGATGCTGCTGGCCCATCCCTATCCGGCAGAAGGTTTCTGATGGCTCCGCCGCTTCTCAATCTCGATGGCATTAAACTGACATTTGGTGGTGCGCCGTTGCTCGATGGCGCATCGCTTTCAGTCGAGGCCGGTGATCGCGTTGCCCTTGTGGGACGCAACGGTTCCGGCAAATCCACATTGCTCAAGATCGCGGCGGGAATGGTTGAGGCGCAGGACGGCGTTGTGTTTCGCCAGCCCACGGCGACCATTCGCTATCTGCCGCAATTGCCCGACATGGATGGGTTTGCCAATGTGCGCGAGTATGTGGAGTCCGGGCTTGGGCCTGCCGATGACCCGCACCGCGCGACCTATTTGCTGGAGCATCTTGGCCTGACCGGAGACGAGCAGCCTGCCAATCTTTCCGGTGGTGAAGCGCGCCGCGCTGCTCTGGCGCGCGTTATGGCCCCGCAGCCGGACATTCTGTTGCTGGACGAGCCAACCAACCATCTGGACCTTTCAGTCATTGAATGGCTGGAAGAAGAATTGGCGCGCGGCCAGTCTGCGCTGATCGTCATTTCGCACGACCGTCGGTTTCTGGAGCGCGTTTCAAAATCGACCGTCTGGCTGGATCGGGGGCAGACGCGGCGCATGGATCGTGGGTTTGCGCATTTCGAGGAATGGCGCGACCAGATTCTGGAAGAAGAAGAACGCGAGCAACACAAGCTCGGCCGCCAGATCGTGCGCGAGGAGCACTGGCTGCGATACGGCGTGACCGCGCGACGCAAGCGCAACATGCGGCGGTTGGGCGAATTGCACGCGATGCGCCAGAAGTTCCGCTCACATCGCGGCGCAGAGGGAACAGCGGTGCTGGCCGCGAGCGATGCGAGCGAATCCGGCAAGCTGGTGATCGAGGCGAAGGAGATTTCCAAGAGTTTCGGGGAGTCGGTGATTGTCGATAGGTTTTCGACGCGCATTCAGCGTGGTGATCGCGTGGGCTTTGTGGGGCCAAACGGAGTGGGCAAGACAACGCTGCTGAAGATGCTGACCGGCGTTTTGAAACCGGATTCCGGCACTGTGCGGCTTGGCGTGAATCTGGAAATTGCGACGCTCGACCAAAAGCGCGAATCGGTTGACCCGAGCGAAACGCTGGCGAATTTTCTGACCGATGGCCGCGGGGAAAATCTCGTTGTGAATGGCGAGCAGCGACACGTCGTTTCCTACATGAAGGATTTTCTGTTTCGGCCTGAGCAGGCCCGCACGCCTGTGCGCGAACTTTCCGGCGGCGAGCGGGCGCGGCTGATTCTGGCGCGGATGCTGTCTCGCCCGGCGAATCTGCTGGTGCTCGACGAACCGACAAACGACCTGGATATGGAAACGCTGGATCTGTTGCAGGAACTGGTGGCGGGCTTTCCAGGAACCGTGCTGCTGGTGAGCCACGACCGCGATTTTCTGGACCGCACCGTGACAAGCGTGATCGCGCCGGACGGCAATGGCCGCTGGGTGGAATATGCTGGCGGCTATTCGGACATGCTGGCGCAGCGCGGCAGCAAAAAGTTGGAGGTGCGCGAGGCGAAGAGGGGCAGCGCGGGAGCGCAGACTGCCAGGGCAGAGGCGCCAAAGGCCGCTTCGAAGAAGCTGTCGTTCAAGCAGAAATTTGTCTTGGATAATCTGCCCGGAAAGATGGAGGCCCTGTCTGCCGCGATTTCCACCCTGGAAGACAAAATGGCGGACCCGGCGTTTTATGAACGCGACCCTAAAGGGTTTGCCCAGACCATAGCCATGCTCGACAAGGAGCGCGCATCATTAGCGGCTATGGAAGAAGAATGGCTGGAACTGGAAATGCTGCGCGAGGAGTTGGAGGGGTGAGGAATGGTCCGCGAAGCGAATGAAAAGCCCCGAAATGGGCTTTTCAAATGACGAACGCCCGGAGCCATAGCGAAGGGCCGGGCGGTGCCCGCATACGCCTCATCCCGCGAAAATGACGCCGAGCGTCAGGATGAGCTGGGCGACGTAATAAAGCACCCACACGGCAATGCCAGCAGCCCAGCGACCCTGGCCGATGCTGCTCATGACGAATCGCTCGAAACCCAGAATCGTATCTGACGCCATGAAGAGCATCGCGCCGATGATGACCCAAGGCTGGCCGGTGGTGAGTGAAGCAAGACCCATAACAAGGATCGCGATGCCGTAGGCCAACACGGGAAGGCGCAGCGCTGCCGGCACTTTGCGCAACAGGATGTTTAGCGTTGCGACGGTGGTCACGGCCATGACGAAGGCTATTGTCGTGAGCAATGCGCTGGAGGCTATCGGCGCGAGCCAGCCAAGACCGTGACTCAGGAACAGCGCGATATAGGCGATGTGGGCGGCGAGGAAACTGGCCAAACCGCCGAGGAACGCAGCGTCGCCATCACGGGAAAGTGCTGCATCTCCAATTGCGCTGAGCGCGAGCGCAAGGACC
Organism: Mesorhizobium denitrificans; assembly: GCF_003403035.1. Taxonomy (GTDB): domain Bacteria; phylum Pseudomonadota; class Alphaproteobacteria; order Rhizobiales; family Rhizobiaceae; genus Mesorhizobium_G; species Mesorhizobium_G denitrificans. Next base: position 111,671 of record NZ_QURN01000006.1, read on the forward strand.
AGTAGCCACGGCGCGCCCTGCATAAAAGCAAGCACGGCAAGCAATGCGATTGCCAGTGTTTTGACGGCGGTGCGGCGCAGCGATGGCGCGTGGGCGGTGGCAAACAAATAAAGGATCGCCGCGCCGACAGACAGGATCAGCGCGCCGTTTGCGGTGTTTTCGATGCCGCCGGGGAAAGGCATCATGGCTGCGGCTCCGTGATGGCTTTTTTATCTTCGCCGAAAAGCAGGGACTTCGCGGCGAGAACCGCACCGCTCGTGATGAGCAGGCACGCAACGAGAATGCGCGGCGTTGGCTCGGCAAAGCCGGCCACAATGAGCACCAATGTTGAAAGCAGCGGCGAGGCATAGCTGGCTGCGCCGAGCACCTGAATGTTGCCGCGCTTCACGCCGTGATCCCATGCGTAAAATGCAGCGCCGACCGGCATGAGCCCAAGCCCAAGTACGGCAAGCCATTGCGTTGGGTTGGCGGGCAGAACGGTTTGCTCGAGCGCAAAATGGCAGATGAGCGATAGAATCGCTGTGGCGGCGCAGAACCATGTCACGATGCTGGTGGGCACGGATGGAAAGCGGCGCGACAGTAGCGAATAGCCCGACCAAAGGAATGCGCAGACGAATGCCATTGCATAGCCGAAGGAATATTGCGGGTCGAAAGACAAACCGCCGCCCTTGGTGATGATGAGGATCGTGCCGCAGAGGCCAAGCAATGCGCCAGCGACGTGATACCAGCGCAGGCGTTCGCCCGGCATGAGCGCAGACCCAACCACGATGAACAGGGGCCAGAGATAGGCGATCAGACTGGCCTCGACGGCTGGCGCGTTGCGTAGCGCTGTGAAGTAGAAAAAGTGATAACCGAACAGGCCGCCAATGCCGATGAGCCAGACGACAGGCGGGATCGAGACTTTCTCCGTTGGTGGCGAAAAGAAGCGTGCGACCACGCCCACGAGTGTGCCGATCGTGAAGGTCATTGCGGAGAGCAGAAATGGCGGGACATCGCCGGAGGCATCGGTGAGCAACGCCAGCAACGCCCACATGGCAACTGCCGTGAAGCCGATCAATGTGGCTCTACCCATTTCCCGCTCCCATGGCGCGGGGTGGTTAGCCCTTCGTGCGACGCGCCGTAACTGTTACCGTGCCGATCTTGGTGCCCACGGTTGCATAAACCGGAGCGTATATGCCGGTCTTGCCAAGCGGCGCAAACGCGATGGTGATTTTAGACTGATTTTTCAGGTAGGCCAACGAACTCGAATCAGGCCGATAGCCGGAAACGGGCACGAATTTTGCCGAGCAGGTGACGGCCTCGTCGCCATATCCTGGAACATCGCCCGTGGAAATATGGCCCAGCACGACATTGGCGCGCATTTCACCATCATAGACCTTGATCGTGCGGGTGCAGATTTCCGCAGGCGATTTCACGCGCAGAAGCGTGGCCGATATCGGGTCGGAGACGGCGCTTAAATCGCCTGCGCGCAGCGGTATCCAACGGCGGCGTTTCTTCGTGGGCGGCGTGTTGACGGTTTTGACGACATTGCCGTCGGCAAAGGTGATCGATGTGCGCTGCGATTTCCTGCCGGATTTGTAACTGGTGTTGAATGCAGCCGGAATCACACCCTGCGGACCGATGCGGCCCGCGAACGAGCTTGAGCCGGTGGTGCTGTCGAAGATTTTCGCAATGCCCGCACTGCTGACTGAACCGTTGATGCGCACCTGATCGCCATTGAACGTGCTGGTGAAGGTGGAGCGCGCGATGGGCAGGCCGAGATAGCTCACCGTATATTCGCCTGTATAAATTTCAGCCGCATTTGCAGCGCCCGCCGAAAACAGCAGGCACGCGGCCAGATAATATGCTGTTTGCCTCGAATGATTGGCCATAGTGCCCATATTGCCCGTGCGTTACCCAGTTAAGAACGCGTGCTGCCCAAGTCCAGAGGTTATAAATCCGGCCAGAATAAGGTTCTGCACTGCTGTCGCGCTTGACGCATCGACAAAATGACACTAATGAGCGGCCAACTTTCCATGAGGCCGCTTGCTTGACCGCGCGCCCGGCGGCGCCGCGAGGCTTGTTGGCTCAAGAAGATAACTGAAGGTACGAAAAATGTCCCGCTCTTGCGAACTGACCGGCAAAGGCGTCCAGTCCGGCAATAATGTGAGCCACGCGAACAACAAGACGCGTCGCCGCTTCCTGCCGAACCTCGTTAATGTGACGCTGATCTCTGAAACCCTTAACCAGAACGTGCGCCTGCGCGTTTCGGCCAACGCTCTGCGTTCGGTCGAGCATCGCGGTGGCCTCGATGCGTTTCTGGTCAAGGCTGATGCTGCCGAGCTTTCGCAGAAGGCTCGTCTGCTGAAGAAGCAGATCGCCAAGAAGCAGGCTGAACAGCCCGCTTAAGCCTTTCAGGCGGGGGACAACCGCCTTTGGAGCCTTGATCGTTCGCGGTCGGGCTCCTTTTCATTGATGGCGAAGCAATGTAGCTTTCGCCGCACCAACTGGTTCCATCACCCAGGATAAAAAAATGAAGCGATCAGCGCTCTATTTTCCTTTTGTACTCGCTATGGCCGTGGTGGTCGTGGCGTCGAATATTCTCGTGCAGTTTCCTGTTCAGGGACAGGTCGGAGGCTTGCAGCTTGCCGATATTCTGACATGGGGTGCGTTCACCTATCCTTTTGCGTTTCTGGTCACGGACCTTGCCAACCGGCGCTACGGACCGGCCGTGGCGCGGCGAATCGTGTTCATCGGCTTCATGCTTGCGGTGACATGCTCGATCATCATTCCGCCGCTGCTGTTCAAGCTGGGCCTGATTGAGTTTGGGACAGCGGCGGGGCGGCTGGTGCGGATTGCAGCAGCGTCGGGCGCGGCGTTTTTGACGGCGCAGCTTCTGGACGTGACCGTGTTCAACTGGCTGCGCAAGAAAAGCTGGTGGCGCGCGCCGATCTTTGGAACGCTTGCGGGCTCGGTGTTCGATACAGCGATTTTCTTCTCGGTTGCCTTTGCTGCGGCATTCGCTTTTGTCGGGCCGAATGATGATTTCGCGCTTGAGACTGCGCCGCTGCTTGGCGTGTTTGGGGCGGAAGCGGCGCGCTGGGTTTCCTGGGCGGTCGGCGATTTCAGCGTGAAGCTGCTGATCGCGGTGTTCGCACTGATTCCGTACCGGCTGATTGCTGCACGCTGGAGCCCGCCGGTTGCGGTTTAATCGAGCAGGCGGAATTCGAGATAGAGATTGCGCTGGAGCATCGACTGATTGTCGTCTGACATCATCGAAATGATGGTGGCGCCGTCTGCGCGCTGCCACACGTCCAGCGCTTCCATATTGTCGATCTGGTAGCCCATATTGGTCTGGATCAGCAGGGGACCGTCGAGAGCTTGTGCGCCGCCAGCGATGAGATCGCCGGGAATGCGGCGCATCCTCATGCCCACGCCGCTGGCAATGGAGAATGAGCGCTCCAGCAGGAGCAGATCGCCATTGGGCAGCAATGCGCCGTCTGTAATGTCGAATGGTTCGTGTCGCTTGACGGTGAATATGCCTTTGCGCGGGCCGCTCAAAACAGCGCCAAAAATATCGCCGTTCTTGTCGAGGCTCTTTTCCGTGATCGTGACGATGGCGCCTTGCAGGGGGCTATCGTCTGCCGAGTAAACGACCGTTTCGAAGCTGCGGTTCAGACGAAGCTCGTGACGGGGGATCAGGAAGTCGAGCGTTTTGAAGGCATCGCGCATGTGGCCGGGCTCGATGTGGTACTGCGCAATGCGGTGCTCTCGCTCCAGACCAACAGTGGCAACGCCATCGCGAACGGCCAGGCCTTCGGCATCGGACAGCCATTTCTTGACGACCGGATTGCCGTTGGCATCGACGAATTGCTGTAGCGTGTAGTTGGTGAAGCCGTTCGGGCGCATTTCCGCATCGTGCGTGACGGTGCCGAATGCCCAGAAGCCGGTGTCAGCTACCGCGATGAAATCCGAACCGGGCTTCAGAAAGCGAAACGCGGAGATGGCGCCGAAATCGTAAGAACTGCCGGTGAGTTCCAGCCCACCGACAAATTCGAGCGAGCCAAAGCGCGTCTGCTCGCTACCGACTTCAAAATATTGGATCGGGCGGGCCTTAACTTCAACTTGCTCAACCGCATCACGACCCAATGATGGGTACGGCAGCGCAAGTGCCAGAAGGATAGTTAAAAGAGCGAGAAGCCCGCGCAGGGGCGGCAAACGGCTGAGCCGGATTGTCATCCAGCCCGCCGCAGTCCGAGACGATTGCGGTCGCGGGGTGTTTCTTCGGCGAACAGGGCCGCAAGTTGCTCGGTCATTGCGCCTGCGAGTTCTTCCGCGTCCACGATGGTGACGGCACGGCGATAGTAGCGGGTGACGTCATGCCCGATGCCGATGGCCAGCAGTTCGACCGGCGAGCGATTTTCGATGAGCTCGATGACGGCGCGCAGATGACGCTCCAGATAATTGCCGGGGTTCACGGAGAGCGTGGAATCATCCACCGGCGCACCGTCCGAAATCATCATGAGGATCTTGCGCTGTTCGGGGCGACCGATCAGGCGGTTGTGCGCCCAAAGCAACGCCTCGCCGTCGATGTTTTCTTTCAGCAGCCCCTCGCGCATCATCAGACCGAGGTTGCGACGCGAACGGCGGTAGGGCGCGTCGGCGCTCTTGTAGATGATGTGGCGCAGATCGTTGAGACGTCCGGGGGCAGGTTGCTTGCCGTCCTTCAACCACTTCTCGCGCGATTGGCCGCCTTTCCACGCGCGCGTGGTGAAGCCGAGAATTTCCACGGAAACGCCACAGCGTTCCAGTGTGCGGGCGAGAATGTCGGCGCAAGTCGCGGCGACGGTAATCGGACGTCCGCGCATGGAACCGGAATTGTCCAGCACCAGCGAGACAACGGTGTCGCGGAATTTTGTGTCGCGCTCCTGCTTGAAGGAGAGCGGCTGCATGGGATCGAGGATCACACGCGAGAGACGCGCGGGATCCAGATAACCTTCTTCAAGGTCGAAATCCCAAGAGCGGTTTTGCTGCGCCATAAGGCGGCGCTGGAGGCGATTGGCCAGACGGCCCACGACGCCGGAGAGATTGGCGAGCTGCTTGTCGAGGAAAGCGCGCAAGCGGTCCAGCTCGTCTTCGTCGCAAAGCTCTTCCGCGCCGACCGTTTCATCAAAGGCGTTAGTGTAGACTTTGTAGTCTACTTCCTTGTTGAGATTGCTGAACGGATTGTCCGGCCGCTTGGCCTCGCCGGGCGTTTCGGCATCATTATCGTCATCGTCCGAAACGTCGTCGGCATCTGCCTCGGCGGCTTCCGTTTCGCCTGCGGCCTCATCATCTTCGGAAGCGTCGGACTGCTCAGCCTCGGTGTCCTGAGCGCCGGAATCATCCTCGCCGCCTTCTTCGGACTGTTCCTCGCCCTGTGGCTGGTTATCGTCCTGATCTTCGTTGTCTTCGGTTTCCTCATCATCGCCAAGCTCTTCGGCCATTTCCATGGAAACGAGCATTTCGCGGATGACGCGCGCGAAAGCCTGTTGGTCGTTCAGCTTGCCTTCGAGACCGTCGATGTTGGCACCTGCTTTTTCCTCGATCCAGTCGCGCCAGAGATCGACAACCTGCCGACCGCTGTTGGGAATGGGTCGGCCCGTCAGGCGTTCGCGCACGACCATAGCGATGGCGTCTTCAAGCGGCGCATCGGCACGGTCGCGCACATCTGCAAGCTGCGCCCTGGAATAGCGATCTTCCAGCATGTGGGAGATGTTGTCGCCAACGCCCTGCATGGCGCGCGAGCCGATGGCTTCGACACGCGCTTGCTCTACGGCGTCGAAGATGGCGCGTGCCTGCTTGCCTTCGGGGGCCAAGCGGGCGTGAAGGCGAAAATCATGACGTGCGCGCTTGAGTGCCATCGAGTCGCCGATGCCGCGGGTGACGCCAATGTCGGTTGCGGTTGGCTTTTTCGGAAGTTCCGGCAGGCGCGCGAGATTGCCAGCCAGCGCGGGCCGGTCTTTCGCGAAAGAAACTTCGAGTTCATTGTCGCCCGAAATCGCGCGCACGCAAACGCCGATTGAACGTTTCAACGCGTCCAGATCATTGCCTGTTTTCGGCTTTGCTCGTGTGTTGTCGCCTGGTCCAGCCATTTGCTTAGCCGCCCTTCGCCGGTGGGGGCAGGTCGCCGATGGCGAAATCTTTCACCGGCTTGCCGGCAGCATCAACATCCATTGTCTTGGCCGGAACGAGGTGCAAGCCGGTTATTCCCTGATTCTCGCCAGCATAGGTGACACTATAAAAGCCGTCGAAGAAAAAGCGCCCACCATCCTTGCGATAGCCAGAGGGGAATGAAAGCTCCACGTCGCCCTTGCGCATGGAAATGATGAGCAGGCCGCCAATTTCCTGCGCCATCAAGCCATCATGTTCGCCGTCGGCAACAGAAATTTTCAGGCCCATGAAGCTGTTTAGCGACTTGGAGGCCCGTTCAGCAAAGCCGCCGAAGTTCTGGGCGGTTACTTCGCCGCCAACGCGCGAAATATAGGCTTCTTCTGCGCGCAGCCCGGAAACCGGCGCGGCAAGAACCACGGCCGCAAGCGGCAGGACCTTCAGCAGCGCTCGCCGGTCAACATGCATTGGCTTGTTCCGAATTAGCCCAACACCACGTTTGCAGCGCTTTCCGGCAATTCTTCGCCAAACGCGCGCTGATAGAACTCGGCCACGACAGAGCGCTCAAGTTCATCGCACTTGTTGAGGAAGGTGAGGCGGAATGCCAGACCGACATCACCGAAAATCTCGGCGTTTTCAGCCCAGGTGATGACGGTGCGCGGGCTCATGACCGTGGACAGATCGCCATTCATGAAGGCAGAGCGGGTCATATCCGCCACGCGAACCATCTTGTTGACGATCTGCTTGCCCTTTTCGTTGCGGTAGTGCTTCGCCTTGGCAAGAACGATGTTCACTTCATTGTCATGCGGCAGATAGTTCAGCGTGGTGACGATGGACCAGCGGTCCATCTGCGCCTGATTGATCTGCTGCGTGCCATGATAAAGGCCGGTCGTATCGCCAAGGCCGACCGTGTTGGCGGTCGCGAAAATGCGGAATGCCGGGTGTGGGCGGATAACGCGGCTCTGATCCAGCAAGGTCAGGCGGCCAGAGGCTTCCAGCACGCGCTGAATGACGAACATCACATCCGGGCGACCGGCATCATATTCGTCGAAGCACAGCGCGATGTTGTGCTGATAGGCCCAAGGCAGAATGCCGTCGCGGAATTCTGTGACCTGCTTGCCGTCCTTCAACACGATGGCATCCTTGCCGACGAGATCGATACGGCTGACATGGCTGTCGAGGTTAACGCGGACGCAGGGCCAGTTGAGGCGGGCTGCAACCTGCTCGATGTGCGTGGATTTGCCGGTGCCGTGATAGCCCGACACCATGACGCGGCGATTGAAGGCGAAGCCTGCAAGAATTGCCAGCGTGGTTTGCTTGTCGAACAGATAGTCCGGATCAATATCCGGCACATGCTCGGTCGATTTTGAATAGGCCGGCACGACCATATTGGAATCGAAGCCGAACTTCTCTTTGACGGAGACCGTTGTGTCCGGCAGGTTGGCGATGTCGCGGTCGACCTTATTCATAGCATCCTCTGCGTCCGCACATGCAGACAGTCGTTCAAAAAACCCAATTCGCGCGGTTCTTAAAGCCTTTTGCACGGCGAGAATAGCCGGAAAAAGGCAGTCTGCCGATTGGACGTTAGGCCCGTGCCCGACGCTTGCCAGCTAGCAGAGGCCAGCCTGTTTCAGCATTCGGTAGGCCTGAAGAACCTCGCGGAAGCGTTCCTCCGAGCCGCGGTCGCCGCCATTGGCGTCCGGGTGGTGGCGCTTCACCAGTTCCTTATAGCGCGCCTTGATTGCTTCGCTAGTTGCATTTGCGTCAAGACCAAGCGTTTCCAGCGCCTTGGCCTCAAGGGGGCGCGCGCGTCGTGGACGGGCCGCCTGCTGTTCATTTGTTCCGAACAGGTTGAACGGGTCACGCATACGGTTGTGATAGCCAGCACGACCGGAGCGCTGCTGCGCGAAATCGGGCGAAGATTTCGCGCCGCTGCTCGTGCCCATCTTCCATGTGGGGCGATGGCCGGTGAGCGCTTCTTTTTGAAAGCGGGCGATGTCGCTGTCTGCCAGACCGGAGAAATAATTGAAGCCGCGATTATATTCGCGCACATGATCGAAGCAGAAGCGGAAATACTCGCCCTCGCGCAAGCGGCCAACCGGCGCGCGATGCGTGCCGGGCTCGCTGCAGCCATCCCACTGGCATACAGGCGCGTTTGGTCGCGCCTCGGCCTTGGTGTCGGGGCGGACACGAATGCGCTCGAAATATTTCGAATAAGCGGTCATCGAGTCAGAGTTTGAATTGCTTCGCGATGCGAAACAAGAATTGACATTTGCAGATTGCGGGGCTTAGGCGCGATTTGCGGCGACGTTCGGGCAGATCGGACCGTTACGCTTATATGGTGCAAGGAGATGGCGATGTCCATTCAAGAACGTATCGAAGCCAAGCTGGAAAAAGCTTTTTCGCCGGAAAGAATGGCGGTTATCAACGAGAGCCATTTGCACGCGGGCCATCAAGCCGATTTCGATGGCAAGGGCGAAACGCATTTTCGCGTGCGAATTGTCACCGCGAAGTTTGCTGGAATGGGACGAGTGGATCGCCATCGCGCCGTGAAGGAACTGCTGACCGAGGAGTTCAAAGACGGCGTGCATGCGCTGGCAATAGAGCCGGCAGCGCCGGGCGAAGCCGTGCGGTGGTGAACGGCTACCAGCTATTGGTCAATTGCTTGATGTTTTCCTTGTCCACATTGGGCATTCCGGCGATCCGGTCAAACACGTCATTGCCAGCGTAAGTCGTCTGGCTTGAGTAATAATCGGCGGTGCCGAACGAACCGGCGACGACCGTTACCAGATAGTGGAGCGTGACCGGGCTGGCGTCTGTCAAAGGTGCTGCGGGATCGTTTGCGGTAAAACGCTGACGGTCCAGTTGTATGGTCGCGGAGATTCGCGGCAATCGGTAAGTGCAGATCTGCCCTTCTGGCCCCGCCCAGCAAATCGGCGACCTGTTGAACGTGGTGCCGAAAAAGTCGAGCGCTGGTTTCGGAATCAGGTTCTTCTCAACCGCTTCGCGGATTTCGCCATAGGTTGCGCGAACGTTGACCTGCCGCATGTCGAAATAGGGCAGCTTGGACAGCAGATTCTGGTCCGTCGGGAAAATTGCCTGCCCGCGGTTTCGGTAGCCTGAAAATTCGTTGTTCAGGCGCTCGTACAGCACTTGCGCTTCGTTGCCGTATGCATTGCTGTTGACCAGAACAGCATAGGTGATGTCGGCGGTACGGTCGCCAACGCAGCGGATCTGCGCCTGAAAATCTGCACGGTGAATTTCCAGAGCATACATGTTGGGACCGCCCGAATCGACGGGAGCGTAGCCATTGCTGCTGGTCCATCGCCGCATCATTTCCCGGCACTGATATTGATCGGTGTTCGGCAAAGGGATGTAAGCGGTTCCGACGCCGACAGCGGTTTCCAGCTTCTTTGCCAGTTCGGCGCGCTGGGCCTCGAACTCATCGATGCCGGACCATTCGCGAACCTTGGCATAAAAGCTGGTTTTCACCACATCGGCGATGTCAGTGCTGATCGCGCCGCCGAGTGCGGTGGCTAAGGCGGTGGCTACGACAACGATTGTGGGGTGTCGCCGGATGGCCGCCCACAATAAGCCAAGCTTGGCCCAGAGATACTGCACGCACCGCCCCCAAAGCGCTCTCGCCGTTCATAATAACGCTAGCGCGCAAATGCGACAATAGGCGCTTTTTGTGGAGGGTGGTGCGAACCCCTTTCATTTTAGCAATTTACGGAATATGACTTCGGCAGAACCGGTCGTCTGGCCGGTTCCGGGGCCTTAGAAACCCCATGACAGGCGGTCGATGTCGATCGAAAACGGCATCTCCTCGCGTCTTATGGCCGGGGGGACCCCGGCGTATGTCCAGAGCTTCGGCTTAAAGGCCGGGGTGGTCGTCCTGTCACGGCTTTCTAACCCCCCCGGTCACCAGAGGGGCGCATGGGGCAAGTATGGCTCCTCGGTGACCACCCATGCGCGAGGGGAGGTCTATGGAAAGCTATAATTTCTGGCAGGATTTTTTCGATACATATCAGTCGCTCAATGACTGGATAAAGGCACTCTGGCTGATCGTGCCACCGGGGTTTGTGCTCGGACTGTGCTGGATCATTACGCAATCGCTTATTATCCGAACCGCTATTCCGTTGCATTATCCCATGCCATCGCCGTCATCCTCGGGCTTGTCCCGAGGATCTATGTGCTTGAAGGGGGCGACTGCAGCAGACCCTCGGGACAAGCCCGAGGGTGACGAAAGAGCGTGGCTAAAAAGCCCGGCGCGCGGGTCAGGCGTCGCCCTTTTGAAGGAGTCGACCGCAGCAGACCCTCGGGACAAGCCCGAGGGTGACGAAAGAGCGTGGCTAAAAAGCCCGGCGAGCGGGTCAGGCGTCGCCCTTGACCACACCCACGAACGGAAGCTCGCGGAAGGCGTGGGCAACGTCCATGCCGTAACCAACGACGAAATAGTCAGGGCATTCGAAGCCGACATAATCCGCCTCAAGGTCGGTCTGGCGGCGCATCCGCTTGTCCAGAAGCACGGCGATGGAGCAGCTTTTCGCGCCGCGCGAGAGCATCAGCTCGCGCGTGTATTTGAGCGTTTTCCCGGATTCCAGAATGTCATCTACGAGAAGGACGTCGCGGCCAGCGACATTGTTGTCGATGTCGCGCAGGACTCGGACCTCGCCGCTGGTGGTGCCAGCGCCGTAGCTGGAAATGAAGATGAACTCGACTTCCGGCTCAAGACCGGCGTCGTGCATGGCGCGGATGAGGTCGCCCGCGAAAATGAACGAGCCTTTCAGGACCGATATGACCAGCAGGTCCTCATATTCGCGGGAGGCGATTTCCTTGGCCAGTTCAAGGTTGCGCCGCGCGATGGCGGAAGCGCTGTAGAGGACTTCGATTTCTTTTCCCCGGACGACCGGCATTGACTGATCCTATTGAGCGAAGCTGACGGAAACCGTCTTTACTCCGTCCTTAGGCAGATGCAGGCGTCCCGAAAAGGGAAAAGTTCCTTGCCCGTCGATTGAAGCGTCACCTGTCCCCAGCTTGTAGTGCGTGCTGGTGCCATTTGGAGACGCGACTTCTATTTGCAGTGAGGGCATGGGCTCGCTCGCCGTGCCGTCATTTACCACTTCGCCATCGATCAGCAGGGTAGGGTTGGTGCCGGTGGAGTTGATTTTCGAGTCCCATCCCGAGATGCGCAATTGCGCCGGTATGGCAGCATGGGTGGGCGCAATCGTTGTGTTCAGCAGAGCGTGGCCGCCCGAGACCCAAAACGCGACAGCCGCAAGCGCCAGTCCGCCAGCCCAGAATAGTGGACCGGCGCGGTTCGGATCGCGCGCCTCGACAAATTTGCGGTTGCGCAGCATTTCCATGCCGCTGCTGGCGGCGAAAGGATCATTGCGCGACGCGGGCTCTTCGCGTGTGTCGGGCGCGACAACTACATAGTCCGCGTCGATGAAATCATGCGCCTTGCCAAAGGTTGCCTGTATCGCCACGCCAGCCACTCCGCGTTGATCGGTTACGCAACCGTAAACAACAATGGTTAATCCTTTCTCAAAACCGCGCGTAGAATGCGGAATTTTAACCGCTGGTTAACCGTAAAGGGTCGATTGTCGGAGAAGGGGTGGAGCCGGGCGGGCACTGCTTCGACAGGTTTCATTTCAACGGTTGCAGGTATCCCAAGGTGATCCGCTTCGAAAATGTCGGGTTGAGATACGGGATGGGCCCCGAAATCCTGCGCGACGTGTCGTTTTCCATTCCGCAGCGCTCATTTCAGTTTTTGAGCGGGCCATCCGGCGCGGGCAAGACTTCGCTGCTGCGGCTGCTGTTTCTTTCGCTGAAGCCGACGCGCGGGCTGATCAATGTGTTCGGCCGCGACCGCACCAGCATTTCGCGGGCCGATTTGCCGCTGTTTCGCAGGCGCATCGGGATCGTGTTTCAGGACTTTCGCCTGCTCGACCACATGACAACATATGAGAATGTCGGCCTGCCGTTGCGCGTGCGCGGGCGCTCGGAGGCGAGCTATCGCGGCGACGTGATCGAGCTGCTCAAATGGGTGGGGCTGGGCGACCGTATGCACGCCATGCCGCCCGTGCTTTCGGGCGGTGAAAAGCAACGCGTGGCGATTGCGCGCGCGCTGATCGAACAGCCGGAGATTTTGCTGGCGGACGAGCCGACAGGCAATGTGGACCCGCCGCTGGCGCGTCGCCTGCTGCGCTTGTTCATCGAATTGAATCGGCTGGGAACGGCCGTGGTTATCGCAACGCACGACCTCGCTTTGATGGAGCAGGTGGATGCGCGCCGCATGATCCTTTCAGACGGGCGGCTCGACATTCATGACTAATATGGCCGTTGCCGACGATATGGAAGAAATGCGGGCCGAGCCTTTGCCCAAGGCAGGTTCGCGCCGCAAGCCGACGCCAATCGTGCCGCAACGAAACGTGGCCGGAACGGCGCTTGCGATCGTCATCGGCATCATGACGTTTCTCTCCTGCCTGACGCTGGGCGCGGTGAGCCTCGTGCGCGATTCCGCATCGCGGTGGGAGGTGCAGATTGCGTCGGAAGCGACGATCCAGATCAAGCCGGTGGACGACCTCGACATGGAGGCGGCGTTGCAGAAGGCGGCGACCATTGCCAAGGGTTACGCGGGCGTGACCGAAACGCGGATCATCGACCGCGATGCGACCGCACGCCTGCTGGAGCCGTGGCTGGGAGACGGACTCGACCTCGATCAACTGCCCGTGCCGCGGCTGGTGATCGTGAAAATCGACAAGCAGTCGCCACCGGACTTTACCGGGCTGCGCATCGCGCTGAGTGACGCGATTCCGACGGCCTCGCTGGACGACCATCGCACATGGGTCGACCGGCTGGTTGCGATGGCGCACACCACTGTTGCGATAGGCTTTGCGGTGCTCGCGCTGATGCTGGTCGCAACCGTGCTTTCCGTGGTGTTTGCGACGCGCGGGGCAATGTCGGGAAACAATGGAATTATCGAAGTGCTGCATTTTGTGGGGGCCGAGGGCCGCTACATCGCACAGCAATTTCGGCAGCATTTTCTGCTGAACGGTTTTCGTGGCGCGGCTGCGGGCGGTCTGGCGGCGGCGCTCGCCTTTGTTGGCTTCTCGTTCTGGTCGCTGCGCAATATGGCGACGCCGGAGGGGGATCAGGCAAGCGCGCTGTTCGGCACATTTGCCATCGGGATCAATGGCTATCTCGGTGTGCTGCTTATCGTGCTGCTCGTATCTTTTCTGACCGCCGCTACCTCGCATGTCACCGTGCTGGCGTATTTGTCAGATCTCGATGGAAAGCAGCGCGGCGAGAGCTAGGAATGATAGGTCGGGTCAACATGCCCCTCATCCGCCTTATTTCAGTTGCGCCTCATATGTTAAAGTGCCACTCTCAGACTTGAACTGGACGACTCAGTTGGCTAGCGACGTCGAAATGGACAATATGCGCTTTGCGCCGCCCGACGACAGGACGCGCCGCGGGGCTCTTCCGTCAGAAGGCGGCAGCACCCGACGTTCCCGACATCGTGGTTTGCGTGTGCTGATGCTGCTGGCAATCGTTGCAGCCGGCGTTCTGGCAGGCGGCTTTGCTGTGTTCGCGCACTACGTCAGCGGACTGACCACGCCAAACCAGATGGCGAAAGCCGATGCGATTATCGTGCTGACGGGCGGTCAGTCGCGCCTTGAGGCGGGTCTGGACTTGCTGAAAGAGGGCAAGGCCGAACGGCTGCTTATCAGCGGCGTGCATCCAGCGACCGGGCGCAACGCGATTTTGGCGGCGACGGGTAGCGACCGTGGCCTGTTTACCTGTTGCGTCGATATTGACCGCGAGGCGCTCGATACGGTCGGAAACGCACAAGAGGGCGCGAAATGGCTGCGCGAACACGGCTATGCGAGCGCGATCCTAGTGACCAACAATTACCATATGCCGCGCAGCATGCTGGAAATGAGCAGGTTCGCAGGGCCGGTGCAGCTGGTGCCATATCCGGTGGTGAACACAAGACTGGACAACGGACGCTGGATCGGTGAACCGGGCGCGTTGCGTGTGCTGGTGACGGAATATGTAAAGTATCTCGCCGCAATTGCGCGGGGAATGCTGCCGGTCGCTGATTGATGCCATAAGCGTTGCTTTTCGTGCGCCGTGGTGTAACCACGATGCCAAGCGCGGCCGGTTTCTAAAATGCTTCATATTCGTTCTGTTCTTTTCAATTTCCTGTTCTATCTGAGCCTGATCGTTCAGATGATTTTGTGGACGCCGTTTTATTTCCTCTCGCCGCGGAAGATCGCCTGGATTGTTCCTAAATTCTGGGCAAATTCGAGCCTTTGGCTGCACGATGTGTTGACGGGCACGCACCGCGAAATAACCGGCATGGAAAATCTGCCGGAAGGTTCGTTCATTCTTGCACCAAAGCACCAGTCTTTCTGGGATGTGCTGGCCTTCTTTCCCTATCTGGACGACCCGCTCTACATATTGAAGCGCGAGTTGAGATGGATACCGATGTTCGGTTGGTACATCATGAAAATGCGCATGATACCGGTTAATCGCGGACATCGCTCCAAGGCGCTGAGGCAAGTGGTGCAGACCACGAAGGACGAACTGGCGCGCAACCCCCGACAACTGATCATATACCCCGAGGGCACGCGCCGCCCGCCGGGCGCTGAGCCGGCTTATAAATGGGGCATAGTGGAACTCTATACGCAGTTAAATCTGCCGGTGGTGCCGGTTGCGCATCAGGCTGGTCTGTTCTGGCCGCGCCGCAAGTTCCTGCGCTACCCCGGCACAATCCGCGCCGAATTTCTGCCTGCCATTCCGCCGGGGCTGGACAAGGAAGAATTCATGCGGCGCCTTGTTGAAGAAACAGAGCGGGCGGCGGACCGCATATTGCTGGAAACTTCCAAGGATGGCGTCAAGCCGCCAATGCCGCCAACAGCGCAGGAAAGATTGAAAACGCTTGGTGGCTAGGCTTTGCGGATAACCAGCTTTTCGGAGAGCGCTTCCATGCGGGTAGCAAGGCCGGCGAGAGCGCCTGTCAGCGCAGCGTCGTTCTTGTCCGCCTTGAGAAGCGCTTCGTCACGCGTTTTGCGCAGGGTGCTGATTTCGCTCTCCAGCCCCTTCACTCGCTTTTGAAGCTCGGTCAGCTCGTCCATGACCATGATGCCTGCCATGACGGTGAGCCGCTGGTCGCCGATTTCGCCGAAGGAATCCTTGAGGTGAGACACGTAGCGGTCGAAATGCTGCGCCAGGTCGATGAGATGTTCTTCCTGACCTTCGTCGCAGGCCATGCGGTAGGCCTTGCCGTCGATTGTCACTGTGACCTGCGCCATGTGCTCTCTCCAGCCGCTTAGCGGTCCAGAACCGCGCGGATCGTCTCCATCGCGGTGACCAACCTGCGCGACACTTCCTTGTTCGTCTCTTCCAGGCGCTCGGCGCGAGCTTCCGAATTATCCAATTCCTGCGCGAGCCGAGCGCGGTCAGCGTTCATGCGCTGCACCTCGGCATCTGCGTCCAGGTAATCTTGCTCGTGCTCCAATCGGGCGCTGGCAGCGTGCTCCAACGCTTCGATTGCTTTGCCGAGGCGGGCAATTACTTCTTTCAGTGTGGACTCCCCGGTCATGGTTCTCCACCCATTCCCGAATCGAAACGCGATCATAATGCGTTACACGGGAAAGATTAGGCAACAGATTAAACGGGCGTCAACAAAGCCGAGGGTTCTTTCCCCCGTTAATCGATTGAGGATCGGAAATAGGCCGCAATCTTCGCCAGGTTTTGTTGACAGCACCCCGGCAACTGCTATGAACCCCCTGCCTTTTTTAGCCCAGATTCAGAGCGGCGAGAGATCATGAGCAACTCCGAAAAATACGATCGCATGGCGAATGCCATCCGTTTTCTTTCCATCGATGCCGTTGAGAAAGCGAATTCCGGCCACCCCGGCTTGCCGATGGGATGCGCCGACATCGCTACGGTGTTGTTTACACGCTTCATGAAATTCGACCCCAAAGCGCCGCATTGGCCAGACCGCGACCGCTTCATCCTTTCTGCCGGTCACGGCTCCATGCTGCTCTATTCGGTGCTCTACCTCACCGGCTATGAGGATATGACGCTCGACCAGATCAAGAGCTTCCGGCATCTTGGCTCCAAGACAGCGGGCCATCCAGAATACGGCCATGCGACCGGCATCGAGACGACGACCGGCCCGCTGGGGCAGGGGGTTGGCAACTCGGTTGGCTTCGCGCTGGCAGAGCGCATCATGAATGCCACCTATGGCGACGATCTCGTCAATCACTACACCTATGTGTTGGCGGGCGACGGCTGCCTCATGGAAGGCCTTAGCCAGGAAGCGATTTCGCTCGCGGGGCATCTCAAGCTGAACAAGCTTATCCTCATCTGGGACAACAACAGCATTTCGATCGACGGTTCGGTGTCGCTGGCAGATTCCACCAATCAGCTTGAGCGCTTCCAGGCGTCGGGCTGGAACACGCTCGCCTGCGACGGTCACGATCAGGAAGCCATCGCTGCGGCAATCGAAGCGGCGCGCAATTCGGATCGTCCGACGCTGATCGCCGCGAAGACCACCATCGGCTTCGGTTCGCCAACCAAGGCAGGCACGAACAAGGTACATGGCTCGCCGCTTGGCAAGGAAGAAGTAGCCGCAACGCGCAAGGCGTTGGGCTGGGAGTATCCCGCGTTCGAGGTTCCGTCCGATACGCTCGATGCATGGCGTCTTGCCGGACTGAATGCAGCCAAGGCACGCGCTGAATGGGAAAAGCGGTTTGCTGCTGCTCCTGCTGATGTGCGGGCAGAGTTCGAGCGCCGCATGAGCGGCCAGCTTCCGGGTGGCTTTGATGAGGCGATTGCTGCCTACAAGGAAAAGCTCGTTGCGGACAAGCCGAAGGTCGCGACCCGCAAATCTTCGGAGATGGCGCTCGAGGTTATCAATGGCGTTGTGCCCGAGACCATTGGCGGCTCGGCTGACCTGACGGGGTCCAATAACACCAAGACCAGCCAGACCAAGGAAATTACGCCCGGCAATTATGGCAATCGCTACGTGCACTACGGCATTCGAGAGCATGAGATGGCGGCGGCCATGAATGGCATGACGCTGCATGGCGGTCTAATTCCATATGGCGGTACGTTCCTGTGCTTCTCGGACTATGCGCGTCCGTCCATCCGACTAGCTGCGCTGATGGGTATTCGTACCATCTTCGTCATGACGCATGATTCCATCGGCCTCGGTGAAGATGGCCCAACGCACCAGCCGGTCGAGCACATGGCTGCGCTCCGCGCCATTCCGAACCATCTGGTGTTCCGCCCGGCTGACGCTGTGGAAACTGCCGAATGCTGGCAGATCGCGCTGGAGTCGCAGAAGGCACCTTCGACGCTGGCGCTGACCCGCCAGAATCTGCCGACCGTGCGCACCGAGAATACGGATGAAAACCTTTGCCGTCGCGGCGCCTATGAGCTTGCGGCAGCAGATGGCGAAGCTGCTGTGACGATTTTCGCTACCGGCTCGGAAATCGAGATTGCGCTCGGCGCACGCGCGTTGCTGCAAGGGCACGGGCATCCGACCCGCGTGGTGTCAGTGCCGTGCTTCGAATTGTTCGAAGAACAGAGCGACGGATACAAGCAGGACATTCTTGGCGGCTCGACGCTGAAAATGGCAATCGAAGCCGGTATTCGACAGGGTTGGGATCGCTTCATCGGCACGGACGGCATCTTTATCGGGATGCACGGTTTCGGCGCGAGCGGCGAGATTTCCGATCTGTATAAGCATTTTGGCATCACGCCCGAAGCCGCCGCAGAGGCTGCCGAAAAGGTGCTGCACAAAAAGCCGCATTGATGACCATTCGGCCTTGCCCGATTGTGTGAGCAGGGTCCATCTCCCAAGGAGGGAATTTCATGGCTGTAAGAGTAGCTATCAACGGATTCGGGCGCATCGGGCGCAATATCGTTCGCGCGATTTATGAATCGGGTCGCAAGGATATTGACGTCGTTGCCGTCAACGATCTGGGCCCGGTCGAAACCAATGCGCATCTGATGCGCTTTGACAGCGTGCATGGCCGCTTTCCGCACGAAGTGAAGGTGCAGGGCGACACGATCAACATCGGCACAGACAAGTTCAAGGTGACAGCGATCAAGGATCCGTCGCAGCTTCCGTGGAAGGAACTCGGCGTTGACATCGCACTGGAATGCACAGGCATTTTCACCGCGCGCGACAAGGCCGCCGCGCATCTTGCTGCTGGTGCAAAGCGCGTGATCGTTTCGGCTCCGTCGGACGGTGCGGATTTCACTGTGGTTTACGGCGTCAATCATGACAAGCTCACCAAGGACCACGTCGTGATCTCGAACGCGTCTTGCACGACGAACTGCCTCGCGCCGCTCGCCAAGATCTTGCATGAGACGGTCGGCATCGAGAAGGGCATGATGACGACGATCCACTCGTATACCGGCGATCAGCCGACGCTGGATACGATGCACAAGGATCTCTATCGCGCTCGCGCCGCGGCTCTGTCGCAGATCCCGACCTCTACGGGTGCGGCGAAGGCCATCGGCCTCGTGCTGCCCGACCTGAAGGGCAAGCTGGACGGCATCTCCATCCGCGTGCCGACGCCGAATGTTTCGGTTGTCGATCTCAAGTTCATCGCCAAGCGCGACACCACGGCGGAAGAACTGAACGCGGCGATGATTGCAGCGGCGAATGGCCCGCTGAAGGGTATCTTCAACGTGACGCACGCGCCCAACGTTTCCATCGACTTCAACCATGATCCGCATTCCTCGACGGCGGCGCTCGATCAGACCAAGGTCATGGGCGGCAACCTCGTTTCGGTGCTGTCCTGGTATGACAATGAATGGGGCTTCTCGAACCGCATGGCCGATACGGCAGTGGCGTTCGCCAAGACCATCTAATCCCGGATGTATAGAGAACTGAAAAAGCTCTCTGTACGTTGGAAACCTTATAGGGGTGAGGGGCTCGAGCACCTCACCCTTTTTTCTGATTACAAAGGCATTTTTGCTGAAAGCGTCATCGTTGGTGAAAGCGACGGCATCGCATTCGCTGTTCAATATAATATCGAGTGTGACACTCAATGGCAGGTACGAGCATTCGCGATTCGGGCGACGGATGGTCGGGGTCTTTCCATGCGTTCACCGCAGTCAGGAATCTGGCATGATGTGAATGGCGTGCACTTGCCTGAGTTTGACGGCTGCATCGACATTGATCTTTCCGGCACGCCTTTCACGAACACGCTTCCTATCCGCCGTTGTGCTGCAAGTTTTCGACACGGATCGCTGGAGTTTTCCATGCTCTATGTCCCGTTCGATGACTTCGTGCCGATAAGAGATGGTCAGCGCTATACGTGCCTCGATGCGGAAAGACGCTTTCGCTATGAAGCGACTGACGGAACTTTCAGCGCAGAAATCGATGTCGATGAAGACGGATTGGTGCGGGATTATCCGCCGGTTTATCGACGTGTTTGGAAATCTCTGGGGTGAATAAAATCCTGCCTGTCACCTCAAAAGTCGTCGTCTTGCCTTGTGTCTGTCTTGCCTTCGCCTAACTTTAGCGTGAAGTGAAGTTAAAGACATTTGAGGGGGCTCAATGGATCAGACGATCTATCTCGTGACGCTTGTTGGCACAGCGCTGGTGCTTGCCGCATCCTTTTCGAGCTTGATCGCATTTCGCTTCGGCGCACCTCTGCTTCTTCTGTTTCTTGGCGTTGGACTTGCCAGTGGTGCGGACGGTCTTGGCATTCAGTTCGACAACGCGCGGCTGGCTTATTTTGTCGGCTCACTAGCGCTCGCGGTTATTCTGTTCGAATCGGGGTTCGGAACGCCGTTCGCCATTTTCAAGCAGGCGGCTGCGCCGGCGCTCACGCTCGCGACGGTTGGCGTGCTGCTGACTACGGCGATATTCGGCGCTGCTGCATATTATTTCGTGCATCTCAACATGTTGGAATCAATGCTGCTGGGTGCTGCGGTTTCGTCGACGGACGCGGCGGCGGTGTTCTTCCTGCTGCGTGCTGGAAACATAAATCTGCGCGACCGGTTGCGCTCGACACTGGAAGTCGAGTCCGGCACCAACGATCCGATTGCTATCTTTCTGACAATCACTCTCGTTTCCATTCTTGCCCTTGGAGAACTGCCCAACGCTTTCGAGCTATCGCTTGAACTGGCGGTTGGCTTTGCAGAGCATATGGGCATCGGCGCGGTGGTTGGCCTGATTGGCGGCTATGGCGTGGTGCGTCTCATCGAAAAGCTGGAGCTCGATCACGGCCTGCTTCCGATCTTTGTGCTGACGCTGGCGCTGCTCATTTTCGCGGCTGCGGGGTCGGTTGGCGGTTCTGGATTTCTTGCTGTTTATGTGGCTGGGCTGATCGTTGGCAATGCGGGCATGCGCAATGCGTCAGTCGTCAAGCGCTTTCAGCACGGGCTTTCCTGGCTGGCGCAGATCATCATGTTTCTGGTGCTGGGACTTTACGCGACGCCTTCGGAATTCGTGCCGATTTTCGGAATAGGGTTGTTCCTTGGGCTGTTGCTGATCTTCGTCGCGCGACCGATTGCGGTGTGGTTCTGCCTGCTGCCTTTCGGATTTACGCGACCGGAAACCGCTTTCATTTCATGGGTCGGGTTGCGCGGTTCGGTGTCAATCCTGCTGGCAATAACGCCAATCACCGGCGGGCTGGAACATGGCAGGCTGATATTCAATCTGGCATTCATCATCGTGCTTGCCTCGCTGGTCGTGCAGGGCTGGACAATCGGACCGCTCGCGCGCCGGCTCGGCCTGATCGTACCGCCGCGCGGCGGCCTGGTTGACAAGGTGGAGCTCGAACTGCCGGGATCGGCTCGTCATGAATTGCTGGCCTATCGTGTGGTTGCTGGCAGTCCGGTTGAGCGTGGACAGCGCATACCGCGCTGGGCACGACCTTCGCTGGTGGTGCGCGGCGGACGCTCGATGAAATATCAGGATGCCGGGCGGCTCGTCGCTGGGGACAATGTCTATATTTTCGTGTCTGACCGTTATCCGCGCCTGCTGGACAGGCTGTTTGCCGGACGCACGGATGTCGATCCGGAAGATGCGGATTTCTTTGGCGCCTTTGCTGTGGACCCCGCGCGTCCCGCGACCGATCTGGAAGCGATCTATGGCCCGCCGCTCACAGATGCGGAACGCAAATTGTCGATCGGTGCGCTGGTGTCGACGCGGCTCGGAGGCCGGGCAGAATATGCCGACCGCGTATTGCTCGACCCGATTGAACTGATCGTTCGCGACGTGGACGAGAATGGCAAGGTTGTGGGTGTTGGTGTCTCGCTGGAGCCGATGGCAACGCCTGCGCCGCGCGTGCCCATATTTCTTTCTGCAGGCGAAATGTGGGATCGGTTTGTTCTGTTCCGCGCCAGATTTCGCACTCGACCATCGGGGCAAGGGGAGGTTTCGGCAACGGCCTCTGAGGCAGAAACCAAGACCTGATATTTCAGTCACTGCGGCGCGACAACAGCTTGCATCGTTCATCCGCGCTTGTATTGTCGCCGCGAAATTTCATGGAGAGGCTTATGGCGCGTTTCAGAACGCTCGACGATATTGGTGATGTAAAAGGCAAGCGCGTGCTGGTGCGTGTTGATCTGAACGTGCCAATGGAAAACGGCAAGGTGAGCGATCTCACCCGAATCGAACGTGTGGCGCCAACCATTCTCGAACTTTCCGACAAGGGCGCGAAGGTCGTGTTGCTCGCGCATTTCGGCCGACCAAAGGACGGGCCGGACCCTGCACTTTCGCTGGAGCCAATCGCGCGCGCAGCAAGCGATGTTATCGGGCGGCCTGTTGCCTTCGTATCGGATTGCATTGGCGAAAAGGCGCAAGGCGCGATTTTCTCGCTTAATCCGGGCGATATTCTGCTGCTTGAGAATACCCGCTTTTACAAGGCGGAAGAGAAGAACGATCCTGAGTTCACGAAGAAGCTTGCTGCCGACGGCGACATTTTCGTCAACGACGCATTTTCTGCGGCACACCGCGCGCACTCCTCCACGGAAGGATTGGCGCATCTTCTTCCCGCCTATGCCGGACGCACGATGCAGGCGGAACTTGAGGCGCTTGAAAAGGGCCTCGGCAATCCCACCAAGCCTGTCGTCGCGATTGTTGGCGGCGCGAAAGTCTCCACCAAAATCGACCTGTTGATGAACCTCGTAAAGAAGGTCGATGCGCTGGTTATCGGTGGAGGTATGGCCAACACATTTCTCGCTGCGCGCGGCGTCAACGTTGGCAAATCCTTGTGCGAGCATGATCTCGCAGCGACCGCCAAGCAGATCATGATCGAGGCTGCAAGTTCGGGTTGCGCAATCATTCTGCCGTCCGATGCTGTGGCAGCGCGCGAGTTCAAGGCAGGTGCTGCAAGCGAAGTCGTTGGTGTTGATGCAGTGCCCGCAGACGCGATGATACTGGATGTGGGTCCGAAGACGGTTGCGGCAATCAGCGACTGGATCGATCGCGCCGCAACGCTGGTCTGGAACGGCCCGCTTGGCGCATTCGAAATCGAGCCGTTCGACAAGGCGACAGTGGCCACCGCCAAGCATGCTGCGAGCCGCACGAAGGCCGGCAAGCTGGTGTCAGTTGCGGGTGGCGGCGATACGGTTGCAGCGCTCAATCACGCCGGAGTGGCTGACGATTTCACGTATGTCTCGACGGCAGGCGGGGCATTCCTTGAATGGATGGAAGGCAAGGCGCTTCCGGGTGTCGATGTGCTGAAAGCCTAAGACCAATGCCCCAAGGCGGCGGTTATTGAAATCGCCGCCATTGCGACGAAGGCCAGCTTCCAAAAATCCCCGCGTTTTTTCAGGCCGGGCAGACCCAGCGGCTTGACGATCTGGATCGCCATCAGAGCAATCATGAAAATGGCGAATGCCTTGGACATGATGCGCTTTGAGCAGGATCGCGCGCCTGTGTCAAAGCCTGCTTCCATGTGACGAATGGCTGATGGACGCGCGTTGGCGCGAGGGTCTAAATACCTCTCACAGTTGTGGGAGGAACGAGCCATGTCGTCTCGGTATTTTGATGTTTATGCCGAATGGAAGCGCGACCCTGAAGGCTTTTGGGCAAACGCGGCTGCCGATCTCGATTGGTTCAAGACTTGGGATAAGGTTTTCGACCCGGACGCGGGCGTCTATGGACGCTGGTTTGTCGGCGCGGAATGCAACACCTGCTACAACGCCGTGGATCGCCATGTGGAGAGCGGGCGGGCCAAGCAAACCGCGTTGATTTATGACAGCGCAATAACCGGCTCTCAGCAGAGCTTTACCTATGCTGAGTTGAAGGCGCAGGTTGTGGCGCTGGCTTCCGTGTTGCAGAACCAGGGCGTCCGCAAAGGCGACCGGGTAATCATTTATATGCCGATGGTGCCGGAGGCGGTGTTTGCCATGCTGGCGTGCGCGCGGCTGGGTGCGGTGCATTCCGTGGTGTTCGGCGGCTTTGCCGCTCGTGAGCTTGCCACGCGCATCGACGACTCGCGACCGGATGTCATTATCTCAGCCTCATGCGGATTGGAGCCGGGGCGCGTTGTCGCCTATAAGCCGTTGCTCGACGACGCTGTTGATATGGCCAAGCATAAAGTCAGACACTGCCTGATATTGCAGCGTCCGCAGCAGACCTGCGAGCTTATTGAAGGTCGCGATCTGGATTATGCGGATCAGGTTGCGCGTGAGCGCGCCGCAGGCGCTAACGTTGATTGTGTGCCGGTGGCGGCGACCGATCCGCTCTATGTGCTTTACACATCTGGCACGACTGGCCAACCGAAGGGCGTTGTGCGCGACAATGGCGGCCACATGGTCATGCTGAAATGGACCATGCAGAATGAATTCGGCATCGCGCCGGGCGAGGTTTTCTGGGCGGCGTCTGATGTGGGCTGGGTGGTGGGCCACTCCTATATCGTTTACGCGCCGCTGCTGCATGGCTGCACCACGATCTTGTTTGAAGGCAAGCCGGTGGGAACGCCGGACGCTGGAACGTTTTGGCGTGTCATTGAGCAGCATGGCGTCGCCGCGCTGTTCACTGCGCCGACGGCCTTTCGCGCGATCCGCAAGGAAGACCCCGATGGAGAGTTCATCCCGAAATATGATCTGTCGAAGTTTCGGACGCTGTTCCTTGCTGGCGAGCGTGCCGATCCCGACACGATCAAATGGGCGGAACTGCATCTAAAGCGCCCGGTGATCGACCATTGGTGGCAGACGGAAACAGGCGCGCCCATCAGCCAGAACCCGATTGGGCTTGGCCAGCTTCCGGTGAAGTATGGCTCGCCCTGCGTGCCGATGCCGGGATATGACGTGCAGGTGCTGGACGATGCAGGCCACCCGGTTCCGAATGGAACCCTTGGCAATGTTGTGGTGAAATTGCCGCTGCCGCCCGGCTGTTTGCCGACGCTATGGAACGCGGATGAGCGCTTCTACAACGCCTATCTCGCCGAGTTCCCCGGCTATTACAAAACCGCCGACGCGGGGGTTATCGACGATGACGGTTATCTGTTCATCATGGCGCGCACAGACGACATCATCAATGTCGCGGGCCACCGCCTGTCGACGGGCGGCATGGAGGAAGTTCTCGCAGAACACCCGGATGTGGCGGAATGCGCCGTGATCGGCGTGGCGGATGTCATGAAGGGGCAACTGCCGCTGGGCTTTGTGGTGCTGAACGGCAAAGTCAGCCGGGAATTCGCGGTGATCGAAAAGGAAATCGTCAAGCTTGTGCGCGATCGCATAGGGCCTGTGGCAGCGCTGAAAACAGTGGTTTCAATCAAGCGCCTGCCAAAGACGCGTTCGGGCAAGATTTTGCGCGCTACGATGCAGAAGATTGCCGACAGCGAAGAATGGAAGATGCCCGCGACGATTGATGATCCCGTCATTCTGGACGAGATAACCGTTGCCTTGAAGGAGCGCGGCATAGGGTAGACCGTGCGAGCCGCCCGTCCCGTCAATCGCTTGAGATTTGATCGCGCGCGATATAAGACTGAATTGTTGCGTGGGGAGAATCGCCGTGTTGGGCAAGAAAGCTGCGGATGCGTTTCCCGGGCTCGACGAATTTCTGTGCTTTTCGATCTATTCGACAGGCCACGCGTTCAATCAGATCTATCGACCGCTGCTCGACAAGCTTGAACTGACCTATCCGCAATATCTGGTGATGGTTTCGCTGTGGGGCGGGGATGGCCAGACGGTGAAAGAACTGGGCGCGCAATTGTCGCTCGATTCCAGCACTTTGACGCCACTGCTCAAAAGGCTGGAAGCAAGGGGATACCTTTCGCGTCGCCGCGATACGCAGGACGAGCGGCAGGTGCGGCTGGTGCTTACGCCAGAAGGGCAGGCGCTGCAGCAGCGCGCACGAGAAATTCCGGCGTGTGTGGCTCGCGAGATCGGTCTCAAGAAGGAAGATTATCATACGCTGCAGCGTCTTCTCGGTGAGGTGCGCGAGCGGCTTACGAAGAGCGCTGAATAGATAAGTTCTACCTATGTTCACGCTCCTGACTCAGGGGTGTCAGGAGGGGTGTGCGATAGTGTTTTCCCAACAAGGAGGCACTGTCATGTTTACTTTATTCAGCAGGCCCATTGCTACTTTGGCGCAGTTTGCGCTGCACGTGCAGCAGCGCCGCGAGCAGGTTCGGGCACAACGCATATTGGACAGCCTACCCGAATATTTGCGCAAGGACATTGGCTGGCCCGACAGGGAACTCGAACGGGAAACGCGGGTTCCTGTAGGGAAATCGAGCCGAAAATTGTGGGATGCGGAGGCTGTGCTGGCCAGGACGGAATGTCCCTCGCTGTTCGGTTTGGACAAAGGCAATCTGCATGTGAGGAACGGCGCTTGAACAAGTATTTTCATGCTGAAACCTCCTGACATAATGATGTCAGGAGATGTGTGCGAATATAGGCTCGCTGGATGATGGGATGGCTGGCGTGAAGAGATGGACGGACAGGCTGAGCCAGGGCGCGCCGGTTTTGAAGGACTCGCCTCGGAATTTTGGCGATGTCGTTGAGGGGCAGCGGATGCTTGTTCCGACCGCACGCCAGGTCGATGATTTCATCCGGTCGATCCCGAATGGCGTGCAGATGGATGTGCGTGCGCTGCGGACGGCGATGGCAATTGAAAATGGAGCTGAAGTGACGTGCCCGGTCTACATGGGTTATCATCTCAGAACCGTAGCGGAAGCCGCGTTTGAAGCGCTCGAACAGGGCGCGGACGTAAACGACATCACGCCATTTTGGCGGGTGTTGAATGAGCAGTCGCCAACGACACGCAAATTGTCGTTCGGAGCGGACTTCGTTGTCGGCCAAAGGCGAAGCGAAGGATTAGAGGGGATTAACGATGCGGCGGGCTGATCGACTTTTTCAGATCGTCCAGCATTTTCGTGGTGGTCGCCTTGTGACTGCGCAGAAGCTCGGCCAATGGCTCGAAGTGTCTGAACGCACAATCTATCGCGACATCGCTGATTTGCAGTCCAGCGGCGTGCCGATCGATGGCGAGGCCGGTGTTGGCTACATGATGAGAGAAGGGTTTGATCTACCTCCGCTGATGTTTACGCGAGACGAAATCGTTGCTCTGGTGGCTGGCGCTCGAATGGTTCGTGCCTTCGGTGGCGCGACAATGGCACGGGCCGCTGAAGAAGCTCTGGTGAAGATCGGCTCGGTGCTGCCGGACAATGAGAAGGCGCGCATTGAGCGAACCGAAATCCATTCGCCTATGTGGGTCGTGACCGATGCGGATCGAAAGGTGATCGATGCGCTGGAGCGCGCCGTCGAAGAGCGCAAGGTACTAACGATTGAATATAAGGACGAGTCAGGACAGGCGTCGTCACGCGACGTGCGCCCGCTCGGCCTGTGGTTCTGGGGCCGTGTTTGGACGCTGGTTGCGTGGTGTGAAATGCGCGAGGATTTTCGCACGTTCCGCATTGATCGCGTTGCATCGCTGGCTTGTTCTGGCCGGGTGTTCAAGCCAGAGCGCGGCAGGCAATTGGCTGACTTTTACCGGGCCATGGAGCGTGAGGAAGCGCGCGACGGCATGACCCGTCGCAGCTATTACGCGTAAGGCCGGGCGAGAGCGCCGACCTTATTCTTCCTCGTCTTCGTCCGACTTATTGGACTTGAGCGCCGAGAGCTTGGCGAACACGGCGTTTGCGTCCAGCTCTTCGTCTTCCTTGCGAACCTTGGCGGTTTCATCCTCCGCCGGAAGGCGCTCGGTGAGTGAAGCCGGCAGCAGCGTGTCGCCGACAGGCGCACCCGCGGGCCGATTTGCGGAAGCGCGCTGAACCTCGATGTCGAGATCGATCTGCGAGCAGAGGCCGAGCGTTACCGGATCCATCGGTTGGAGGTTTGCGGCATTCCAGTGACGGCGCTCGCGAATCTGCTCGATGGTTGATTTCGTTGTGCCGACGAGACGCGAAATCGCTGCATCTTTCAACTCGGGGTGATTGCGAACCAGCCACAGAATTGCGTTCGGGCGATCCTGACGCTTTGAGAGCGGGGTGTAGCGTGCGCCACGACGCTTGGTCTCGGGGACGCGGACCTTCGGCTCGGAAAGCTTGATTTTGTAATTCGTGTCCTGTTCACCGCGCTTGATTTCCTCGCGGGTGAGCTGACCGGTCATAACCGGGTCCATACCCTTGATGCCTTGAGCGGCTTCACCGTCTGCAATGGCTTTCACTTCAAGCGGATGTAGGGAGCAAAATTGAGCGATCTGGTCAAAAGACAATGCCGTGTTGTCAACCAGCCAAACAGCGGTCGCCTTGGGCATGAGAAGCGTATTGGTCATTGCGATAATATCCTCTCGTTCGCCCGCGTCCCTCGCGCGGGCGGTGGGCATAGCCACCAATTTTGGGAAATCACGGTTGCATATAGTCGCAAACGCAATCAGACGCAATGGCGCTAAAGCCTGCGCCGCACAAGCACTGCTAACCACATACTCAAAGCGACATTCACGGTCATTGCCAATGTAAGAATCTCGACCGTTCGCTGTGCTCCAGCCGTCTCGATCATTAATGCGCCGACCGAAGGCGCGAGCGCATAAGCAATGTAGCCGGGACGGGCGAGCAGCCCGATAATGGTTGCGAATTTCTCCGGCCCAAACAGCGTGAGCGGCAGGGAGCCGCGTGCAATAGAGTAGATTCCATTGCCTGCTGAAAAGATGATGATTGCAACAGACAAATACTGAAAGCCCATCGCGAAGAGAGCCAGACCGAGCGCGCAGCCGAACTGAGCTATGAGAAACGACCACACCGGATGGTGTCGGCTGCCGAAGAAAAGGTCCAGTGAACGCGCAGCGACCTGGCTCGGGCCGATAAGAGCGCCGAGTGCGACAGCGGCCGCAAGCCCCAGTCCGCGTGATTGCAACAGTTCGATAAGGTGGATGTAGATCACCGACATGCTCAGCGCGATGACGACGAATGTCGCCATCAACAGATAATAGATTGGTCTGTCTGACGGTTCGAGAGCAGGCTCGTTTTTGCTTACAGCGGGCACAGGAATGACATTCCCGCGAAGCCCCCACAGGACGAGCGGGATGCAGAATAAAAGCGAAATCAGTGCATAGGTGATGCATATGCCGCGCCAGCCGATTTCAGGAAGAAGAGCTGCCGAAAGCGGCCAGCAAATGGTGCTGGCAAAGCCACCCCAAAGTGTGACTGTGGCGATGGCAGAGCGCGCCGCCGCGCCGTAAAGCCTGCCCAGCGATGCGAAGGCGGCGTCGTATAGACAACCGCCCATGCCCGCGCCCAATAGCAGCCAGCCGGTCAAGAAGGTAGCTTTGTGGTTTGAAATTGAGAGCAACAGCAACCCAAGCGCTAGCATCAGGAAACCGATTGCCATGACGCCGCGTCCACCATTGCGACCGATGGTTCGACCTACCCATGGTGATACAAGTCCAGCGATCAACATGCCCGCCGACTGCGCGCCAGACATAAAGGTCAAAGACCAACCTGTATCGGCGTTGATCGGCGCGCCGAGAACGCCGAGCAAATAATAGGACGAGCCGAAGGCAAATATCTGCGTTGCGCCCAGCGCCGAAGCCACGACCCAGGGGCGCGCTGTTGTCGCAGAAATCGCGGATGACATAGAGGCGACGAACCTTTCCCAAAGGCCAAGCGGGCCAGGAGAAGCGAATAACAGCCGTGATGAAAAATTGTTAGCCGGATGAAAACAGATTAGGCGCTACTGGACCTGCACCGCGATCAGGCTACGTCGAGCATGATCTTGCCGATGTGCTCACCTTCTTCCATGCGCTCATGCGCGCGCCACGCTTCTTTGAACGGATAAATCATGTCCAGCACCGGCGCGATGCGCCGCGCGGCGAGCAGCGGCCAGACATAGGATTCGAGCGCGTCGGCAAGCCCAGCCTTAAATTCATTGTTGCGCGGTCTGAGCGTCGAGCCGGTGTGGACGAGGCGTTTCACCATGAGCTTTGCAATATCGACGTTGGCTTTTGGACCGGCCTGAACCGCAATCTGCACGATGCGGCCTTCAATGGCTGCCGCGTCATAGTTGCGGCTGACATAATCACCGCCCACCATGTCCAGAATAACGTTTGCGCCGCGCCCGTCGGTGGCTTCATGCACAGCTCTGACGAAATCTTCTTCCCGATAGTTGATCGCACGTATAGCGCCGAGGCTGATGCACGTCTCGCATTTCTCCTCAGACCCTGCCGTTGCGATGACACGGCTGCCGAGAGCGGTTGCGATCTGAATCGCGGTTGTGCCGATGCCCGAAGTGCCGCCATGAACCAGAAGCGTTTCACCGGGCTTGAGCGCGCCGCGCTCGAAAACATTGTGCCAGACGGTAAAGTAATTCTCGGGCAGGGCGGCGGCTTCGGTGAACGTGAAGCCGGCGGGAACTGGCAGCACGCTGCCTGCATCGCATTTCACATATTCAGCGTATCCGCCGCCGGGCGTCAGTGCGCACACCTGATCGCCAATGCGCCAGCGTTCCACATTTTCACCGACCGCCGCGATGGTGCCCGAAACTTCGAGGCCGGGAAGATCGGATGCGCCGGGCGGGGCGGGGTAGAGCCCTTTGCGCTGCATGATATCGGGCCTGTTCACGCCCGCCGCTTTGACCTTGATGAGGACTTCATTGGCTTCCGGTTGAGGCAGTTCGCGCTTTTCGGGACGCAAGACCAATGGACCACCGGGGGCGGTGATTGCGATTGCCGTCATTTTTTCCGGCAGTCTTTCCGCTTTCGCCATTGTTTTCCTCCATCCATTTGATGCTGCTTTGTAGTCTTAGTATTCTGGCAGCGATGTAAAGAAAAACGGGAGGAATGAATGGCCCTCTTCGACGATGAAGCGCGCCCGGTGGTTAAAACCCACCAGATTGGACAGGATCTGTCGCTTTTGTCCGTAGGCGAATTGCAGGACCGAATTGCACAATTGCAGGCCGAAATTGCGCGGCTGGAAACCGAACTGAAAGCAAAAGGGGCGACAAAGGCGGCGGCAGAAGCTCTCTTCAAAAGCTGATGCGTGTAATGCTGTCGCCACTTCCTGCTTTGTAAAAGCCAAGGTCCGTGATTCGCAGTTGAAGGGTTTTGAATGTTCGCCGCTTATCGTCCGATACTGGCGCTGCTGCGCGGCACAGCTTTCCTGCTGGCTGCTTCGGGCCTGCACGGCTTGTTGCTGCCGCTAAGAGGGCAGGCGGAAGGGTTTTCGACCGGCGTGCTGGGTTTGCTCGGTACGGCTTGGGCGGGCGGCTTCATCGCTGGCTGCTATTTTGCGCCGCGCCTTGTTCGCCGTGCGGGACATGTTCGCGCTTTTGGAACCTTGGCTGCGATCGGCGCCATCGTCGCGCTGCTGACCGGCCTGTTCATCGACGAAACGATGTGGGTGATCCTGCGCGCCTTCACCGGCTTCACGATGGCCGGTTGCTTCATGATTATCGAAAGCTGGCTGAACGAGCGCGCAAACAACGAAAATCGCGGCACTGTGTTTGGCCTTTACATGATGGTGACATACGCATCCATCATGGCGGGGCAGATGGCCGTTGCTGCCGGCGACGTGCGCACGGAATCGCTGTTCATGGTAACGGGCATTCTGTTCTGCTGTTCGCTCATTCCGACGGCGGTTTCCTCTCAGGCTACACCAAGGCCGCTGCAAGAAGTCTCGCTCGACCTGAAGGGCCTGTACAAGAACTCGCCGGTTTCGTTCGGAGCGTGCTTTTTGATCGGCATTGCAAATGGCGCATGGGGAACGCTGGGCGCGGTTTATGGCGCGCGCATTCAACTGACCACGGCAGAAATTGCACTGATGATGAGCCTGGTCGTCGTGGCCGGTGCGGCAATGCAAATGCCGATAGGCCGTGTTTCGGACCGCATGGACCGGCGGTATGTGCTGGCATCAGCGGCATTCGGGGCAGCACTGGTCGGCCTGGCGGTGTTCGTTTTCCAGCCGCACGGGGCTACAGCCGTGATCGCCATGACCGCGTGCTATGGTGCGCTGGCCTATACGCTTTATTCGATTGCGGTAGCCCACGCTAACGATCACGCGCGCAGCGAGGATTTCGTGAAAATCTCGGGCGGGCTGCTTTTGTTGTATGGGTTCGGCACGATGGTAGGGCCGGTGATCGGCGCGAGCCTTATGAGCGCGCTGAGGCCGGAAGGGCTGTTTCTCGCGACGGTTTTTGCCCATGCGGCGCTGGCTGGCTATACGCTGCTGCGCATCAAACGCCGCGCGCCGGTTCCGGTCGAGAATCGCGAGGCATTCCAGACTATGCCGTCCGATCGCGTCGTTACGCCGGAAGCGGCGAAGCTAGATCCGCGTGTGCAATCCAATAATGATAGTTGAGATTTTCTCGGCTATGCGCCACAAAAGTAGGCATGACTACTTCTGATGCATTTATGGCGATAGCTGATCCGCACCGCCGGCATATTCTGGAAGAGTTGCGCCGGGGGCCTAAATCGGTCAACGAGATCGCCGCCGGCTTGCCCGTGTCTCGACCGGCGGTTTCCCAACATTTGAAGGTTTTGCTGGATTCGGGGCTGGTGAATTCGTCATCGTCCGGGACACGGCGGATCTACACGCTGTCGACGCCTGGCTTCCTCAAGCTCAATCTTTGGCTCGATCAATTCTGGAAGACATAAAAATATAAAGCCGACGACCATAGGCCGTCGGCTCCCCTCAATTATAGCGACGCTCCAAGGCGCGCTACGAACCAATCAGTGAGTAGTCTGGACTTTCAGCTTCTCGATTTCATCCTTGAGCGCGAGCTTGCGTCTTTTAAGCGTTACAACTTCGAGATCATCCACAGACGGGTGGTTCATCGCTTCATCGAGTTGACGCTCAATATCGCCGTGC
This sequence comes from Mesorhizobium denitrificans, assembly GCF_003403035.1. Taxonomy (GTDB): domain Bacteria; phylum Pseudomonadota; class Alphaproteobacteria; order Rhizobiales; family Rhizobiaceae; genus Mesorhizobium_G; species Mesorhizobium_G denitrificans. Next base: position 144,100 of record NZ_QURN01000006.1, read on the forward strand.
TTGCGCTGCAATTCTTCGAGGTGGCTGGCAAGAGACATGAATAGCTTCTCCCTTTCATGGTATCGTCGAACGGTGCCGTCTCCACCGCCTCGATCACCCGCCGAGGCGATGTGACGAAACGATGACAGTCTGCCACTACTGCATTCCTTTGTCGAACTTGACGTAGTAGGATTTTACCAGGCGCAAAAATGTGATAAGGGCGCTCGCGCCGGTCGGGGAACCGGCAAGCGTACCCTCCAAAGTGGCGCATGCGATGCAAGCGCAGAAATTCAGACGGTGAAAATGTCGGATCAGGACCAGGCGGAGATTCGTCTAGAATTTGCGCGACTGAAGCAGGAACATGCCGATTTCGACGCGGCCATCAACGCGATGATCGCAACTGGGTGCGATCCATTGCAAATACAGCGCATGAAGAAGAAGAAGCTGGTGCTGAAAGACCGGCTGAGGGCGCTTGAAAGCAGCGTTATTCCCGACATCATCGCGTGACACCGCGTTGAGCGAGGCCGACCTTAGCTTGCGGTTCATGTGATTATCAGCTAAGCGCGCCGCTTAATGCGGGGATACGACGTGCCTGAAAAAGCTGATGTCGCAATCATCATGGGAAGCCAGTCGGACTGGACCACCATGCGCCATGCCGCCGAGACGCTTACCGCGCTTGAAATCAATCACGAAGCTTTGATCGTTTCGGCGCATCGGACGCCGGAGCGGCTGTATGAATTTGCCAAGGGTGCAAAGGCTGCGGGCTTTAAGGCGGTTATTGCCGGGGCAGGAGGAGCGGCTCACCTGCCGGGCATGACAGCCGCCATGACGCCACTGCCGGTGTTTGGCGTGCCGGTCGAATCCAAGGCGCTGTCCGGGCAGGATTCGCTTCTTTCTATCGTGCAGATGCCGGCGGGCATTCCAGTCGGAACGCTCGCAATAGGCAAGGCGGGTGCAGTCAACGCCGCGCTTCTGGCGGCCGCGGTGCTCGCACTGTATGACGATTCGTTGGCTAAGCGTCTGGATGCGTGGCGCGCGGAGCAGACCAACAAGGTCGCTCTCAAGCCGGTGGATGAAGCCTGATGGCCGGCCTCCCGACGGGTTCCAATATCGGTATTATCGGTGGCGGACAGCTTGGTCGTATGCTGGCAATGGCTGCGGCTCGACTTGGATACCGAACAATCATTCTGGAACCGCAGGAAAACTGCCCCGCTGCGCAGGTGGCAAATCGGCAGATCGTTGCGGCTTATGACGATACGCAGGCCTTGGCCGAGTTGGCGCGCGAATGCGCGGTTATCACCTACGAGTTTGAAAACGTGCCTGTTGCCGCTGCTGTGCAAGTATCGGCAAGCTCTCAGGTCTTCCCTTCGGCGCGGGCGCTGGAAGTTTCACAGGACCGGCTGACGGAGAAGATTTTCCTCAATTCCGTGGGCCTCAAGACCGCAGCGTACCGGCCTGTCGATTCGGATGCCGACCTGGAATCAGGTCTGGCCGCATTCGGCGGCAATGGCGTGCTGAAAACGCGCCGCCTTGGATATGACGGCAAAGGCCAGATCATGTTTCGGCAATCGGCGAAGCCGCCTGTGCAGGGGGCCTATGCCTCGCTCGGCTCGGTGCCGCTGATTCTCGAATCGCTGGTGGATTTCGAGCGCGAGATTTCCGTAATTGCCGCGCGTGCCGCCGACGGCGCGCTGGCTGCGTTCGATCCGGCGGAGAATGTCCACAAGAATGGCATACTCTATCGCTCTACGGTGCCTGCTGCGATTTCGGAGCGCACCGCGGCGGCGGCGCGCAATGCCGCGTTCTCTATACTGCGCGCGCTCGGCTATGTGGGCGTTATCGGCGTCGAGTTCTTTGTTTTGCGCGATGGTGGCCTGGCGGTGAACGAGATTGCGCCGCGCGTACACAATTCGGGCCATTGGACCGAGGCCGCGTGCGCGCTTTCGCAGTTTGAGCAGCATATACGGGCGATTGCGGGGCTGCCGCTTGGCGACTGTGCGCGCCATTCCGACTGCGTGATGGAAAACCTGATCGGTGACGAGGTGGAGCGCGCTGAGGAGCTTTTAGCTGAGCCGAGGCTGGTGCTGCACCTGTATGGCAAAGCGGAAGCGCGTCCGGGCAGGAAGATGGGGCATTTCACGCGCTTGGCGCGCCACTCCGGTTGACAGCCCTACCGCTCGTCGTCTATGAGCCACCTCGATTTCGGGCGCGCTTTAGAGGCGCGCCTTTCAGTTAGGCCCTTAGGGCCAAACCCGACAGGCCAGACCATGAAGATCAAGAACTCGCTCAAAGCGCTGAAAGCCCGCCATCGTGACAACCGTCTGGTTCGTCGCAAGGGCCGCATTTACATCATCAACAAGTCTGCTCCGCGCTACAAGGCGCGTCAGGGCTGATTGATCGCGGCTTCGCCGCGCTCACATTGTTTTTCGTTGACGTACCTTATGGCGGGGATAGAGTCTTCGCCATGCGGTACGTTTTCGCCGTTTTGGCGCTCTCGTTAATTGTCGCGCCGCCTGCGCTGGCGGCAGAGCAAAGCGGCACGCCCGTGCAGAAGGGCGAACAGACGCACCAGCAAAAGCTGGATCAACTCTTCAGCGAATTGAAGCGCGCTCAGAATGAGCGTTCTGCGGCGCGTATCGCATCGCGCATCATGGAAGAATGGACCAATTCCGGCAGCGCGAGCATCGACCTGATGATGGGCTGGTCGAAAAAAGCGATGGAGGAACAGAAGTTCGACATCGCGCTAGATTTTCTGGATCAAGTCGTCGCCATGCGCCCGGACTATGCCGAGGGCTGGAATCGCCGCGCTACGGTTCACTTCATGATGCAGAATTATGCGAAGTCGATGGCTGACATCGAGCAGACGCTGGAACTTGAGCCGCGCCATTTCGGGGCGATTGCCGGTATGGCGCAGATATTCAAGGCACGCGGAAACAAGCAGATGGCATTTGATGCCTATCAGCGTGTGCTGGAAATCTATCCTATGATGCGCAACGCCCAGAACGAAGTCGCGACGCTTTCCGAGGAACTGGCGGGCGAATCGATCTAGGTCCTGAACCTAAGCGCGCGCTATTCGGGAATGTACGCGATTCGTAGCATGTTGGTGGCGCCCGGAGTGCGCAGCGGCACACCTGCCATGATGATGATGCGCTCGCCCGGCGCGCTGAAACCTTCAGTCTTGGCAATAAGACAAGCACGCTCAACCATATCGTCGAGATCGGTTGCGTCTGGAGAGACGACGCAGTGCGTGCCCCAGAGCAGCGACAGACGGCGCGCCGTTTCAACGATTGGCGACAGCGCGATGATCGGCACCTGCGGGCGTTCACGCGCGGCGCGCAGGCCCGTATTGCCCGACGCAGTGTAAGTGACAATGGCGGAGAGCTTCAGCGTTTCCGCGATTTCGCGCGCTGCGAGCGAGATGGCGTCTGGACCGGTGGCTTCCGGCTGCAAGCGCTGCGCGTTTATGATGCTCGGATAAGTGGGGTCCTGTTCGACACGCTCAGCGATGCGGTTCATCATCGCAACGGCCTCGACGGGATATTGGCCCGCCGCAGATTCCGCTGAAAGCATGATAGCGTCCGCGCCCTCGAATACGGCAATCGAAACGTCTGAGACTTCAGCGCGGGTCGGGACCGGCGCGGTGATCATGGATTCAAGCATCTGTGTGGCGACGACGACAGGCTTGCCAGCGCGGCGAGCAGCGCGGGTTATCTGCTTTTGAATGCCGGGGACAGCCTCAATGGGCATTTCGACGCCGAGATCACCGCGAGCGACCATCAGCGCATCGGAAAGCTCAATGATTTCCTTGAGGCGCTGAACGGCCTGCGGCTTCTCGATTTTCGACATAAGAAGCGCGCGACCACGCGCGAGCTTGCGCGCTTCGGCGATATCTTCCGGCCGTTGGATGAAGGACAATGCGAGCCAATCCACGCCCGCATTGACGGCGGCATCGAGGTCAGCACGATCTTTTTCGGTTAGAGCACCGACCGGTAGGTCGGTGTCAGGAAGGCTGACGCCTTTCTTATCCGAAATGCGCGTGCCGGCGACCACGGTTGTTACAATCTTCTTGCCATCGGTGCTGACTGCCTGGAGTTGCAACTTGCCGTCATCGATCAGAAGACGATCGCCGGGGCGAACAGATGTCAGGATTTCCGGATGCGGTAATTGCACGCGATCGGCGTTGCCGGGTGTCGGGTCGTCGTCGAGCGTGAAAGTCTGCCCAACGATCAATTCTTCCTTGCCGTTTGCGAACTTGCCTACACGGAGCTTCGGCCCTTGCAGGTCTGCAAGAATACCGATTGGTCTGCCGGTATCATCCTCGATTGCGCGGATGCGGCCAACGAGCGTCCGCATCAAGTCATGATCTGCATGGCTCATATTGATGCGAAAAACATCCACGCCTGCGTCAACCAGCTTTCTAATCATTTCCGGTTCAGAAGAGGCCGGTCCCAGCGTTGCCAGGATCTTGACTTTACGGCTGCGTCTCATTGTTGGCCTTCTTCTGGCTGATCATTTCCCGTAATTGGCGGAGTAGGCGTAGCGCCGGGCAGGGGCGTCGGTGGGTTCGGTTCGTCGGTGAGTTGCACCATCCAGCTTGCTTGCTCACCGGTGTCGTACTCCCGGAAGCCTGCGCGTTGATAGCCCCGAGCGAGACAATCGCTTACGCCGGAGATTTTAAACTCTTTATCCGTAACGCACATGTTGACGGGGCCATCCCAGCGTCCGCCCCGTTCCGCATCTTCCGCGTAGAGATAATAGAAGCGCGAGGAGAGGGCGCCTTCGATCAGGGTTTTGCAGGTTGAGCCTTCAATGTGCCACCAGCCTTCTGACTTCCAGCCGTCTGCCGCGCGATAGCCGATCGAAACGCCCACAAGACTCTGCGTTGCATTGCAAACGCGGAAATCGGCGCGAGCTGGCTGGCTGAAAGCAGCACCGGCAACGAGCGACAGACAGAAGATGGCCAATGAAGGCCCGAAGCGAAACCGCCAGCCTCCCGCAAAACTCATTATCAGCGCCCCTTTTGCACAACTCGCCTGTCGGCTCTTTTCGGCAATGTGCCAAGCCGTGTCAACGCGACCGACTGTTGACCCCAATCGATTTAGTTAGTTGCGCGACATTGGCACGACCGCAAACATTCTGCCAGAGTCTGCCCGGAAAAAGGCACAGAACATTGACGATGTTCGGTGTCGACTTGTTTCTGACGAGCGGCTGTGGTTCACCCGAACCACAATTGTGACGGGTAGCGGAATGGCGCGTTCGGAATTTTTTCGACCTTTCGAGGTCATTGAGGGCAATCGCAAAAAGGGCATGGTTCTTATTGCCGACCATGCGGGGCGCGCTTTGCCGGATGAATATGGCAGTCTCAGCCTACCGGCGCGTGAGTTTGACAGGCACATCGCCTATGACATCGGCGTTGAAGGTCTGACGCGCGAACTCGCAACCATGACAGGCGCGCCCGCCGTGATGGCGAATTTTTCGAGACTGCTGATCGATCCAAATCGCGGGGAAGATGACCCTACGATGATCCGACAGCTTTATGACGGAACGGTCATTCAGGCGAACTATCCGATGACGGAAAAGGAACGCAAAAAGCGCCTCAACGATTTTTATCGGCCATATCATGATGCGGTGGGGTCGGTGATCGCGTCGGTTTTTGAAGCGACAGGACAAGCACCTTTTATCGTTTCATTGCATTCATTTACGCCGGAAATGCAGGGCCGCAAGCGCCCTTGGCATGTCGGCATATTGTGGGACATGGATGATCGTGCGCCCAAGCCGATGATGGAGATGCTGGCCGCCGACAAGAACATAGTGGTTGGCGACAATGAGCCATATGATGGCGCGTTGCGCGGCGACACCATGTACCGGCACGCCATCGTCAATGGTTATGCGCATGCGCTGATTGAGGTGCGGCAGGATCTGATTGGAGAGGCGACCGGCGTGCGCGCGTGGGCAGAGCGTCTACACCCAATCATTGAAGAGCTGAACCGCAAGCCCGATATGCATGTTGTGAAGCAGTTCGGCTCGCGGACAGGACCGATCTTGGGAGAAGAAAATGGCTGATCTGACTGACGACCAGAAGCGCGATTTCGAATCAGCGGCATTTCGCAGATTGCTCCAGCATCTCGATTCGCGAGGCGATGTGCAGAACATCGACTTGATGAATCTGGCGGGCTTCTGCCGGAACTGTTTGGCCAACTGGTATCGCGAAGCTGCAGAAGCAGAGGGTGTTGCCTTGAGCAAGGACGATTCGCGCGAGATCGTATATGGCATGCCTTACGCTGAGTGGCAGGAGAAGAACCAACGCCCGGCCAGTGACGAGCAGAAGGCGGCGTTCGAGCGGAACCGTCCGAAGCACTGATTAAAATGGCGGCTTGACCCTGCTGACGCAGTAAGGCATCGAACGCGCCGATCTTTTGGCCGCGACTCATGCGGCGGGCTTTCCGGGAGAATTTCATGGCGGACGATATTACCGACAACGCGCAGACTTTCGCTGCGGGACAGTTGCGCGCGTTGATTGAGCGCATCGAGCGACTCGAAGAAGAAAAGAAAACCATCGCTGACGACATCAAGGACGTTTACGCGGAAGCCAAGGGCAATGGTTTCGATACGAAGGCGATCCGTACCATAGTGCGCCTGCGCAAGATCGATCAGGCTGAGCGGGAAGAAGCTGAGACGATCCTCGATCTGTATAAAGCCGCGCTCGGAATGGTTTGATAAAGGCGCGCCGCGCAAATTCGCGCGGCGCTCTTTTTGTTCGCGTCAGGCCGGCGCGAAATTAAGCGCCACACCATTGATGCAATAGCGCAGGCCAGACGGCGGCGGACCATCAGGGAAAACATGACCAAGATGGCTTCCGCACGTGGCGCAATGCACCTCTGTGCGCACCATGCCATGCGATCTGTCCGTCGTTGTTTCGACCGAGCCGGGGACCGGATCGTTAAAGCTCGGCCAGCCAGTGCCGCTTTCAAATTTCAATGTCGATGCGAATAGCGGCTGGTCGCAACCGGCGCAGGAAAAGGTTCCGGCTCGCTTTTCATAAAGCAGCGCGCAGCTTCCGGGGCGCTCCGTGCCGTGTTCGCGCATGATGTAATACTGTTCTGGCGTGAGGCGCGCGCGCCATTCATGATCGGTGCGTACGACAGGAAAAGTGTGTTCTTCCATATTTGTCTCCGTGACAGGGCGGCGATTGCCTGCCCCATCTCTCTATTCGATCTGCTCAGGCGCATTGTTACTTCAAAAGCAGCGTTTCACCAGTGGCGCAGACGCCATGTCGGCTCTATATAGGGATTGGCGTTCTGGACTTCCCGGCAGGAGTAACATTTCCCCGGGGCCTTATTGATCTCGAAGGGAGCTGTCCCTGATTGGACCCGTGGGTTCTTTCACATGGCGCCCACCTACTTTGTAGGTTCCCGGGATCAACCTCTCCACCGGTTGTCTGGACGCCGCTTTCCATGTCGCAGACCGAACGGTCGTTTTGATCTCAGCTTTTTATCCTTCATCTATGACCACGCCAAAAGAACAGAAACGCGAGTTGCGCAAAGAAGCGCTTGCGCGCCGCGATGCGCTGGAAACGGCCTGGCGGGTGGATGCCTCTCTTGCGATGGCGGAAACGCTGCTTGCAAACATTGAGTTTGAGCCGGGCAGTGTGGTGTCAGGATTCTGGCCGATGCGTTCGGAGGTCGATGTCAGGCCGATGATGTTTGAACTGGCCGCAAAGGGCGCGCGGCTTTGCCTGCCGGCGCTATTGGATAAGACCACCATGATTTTTCGCGAGCTTGTGCGCGGAGAGCCGTTGGTCGATATGGGCTTCGGAACATTCGGGCCGGGTGAGAATGCGGAAGTGCTCAATCCCGCGCTGATGCTGGTGCCGCTTGCTGCGTTTGACGGTCGTGGCCATCGCATCGGTTATGGCGCTGGCTATTATGATCGCGCCATCGAGCGGCTTCGCGTGAAGGGTATGAAACCGCGACTGATCGGGATTGCTTTCGACTGCCAGAAGGTCGATCGCGTGCCGGACGAGCCACATGATGTGGTTATTTCGGAATTGCTAACGGAAAGCGGCCTGCACCGCTTCCATCATGCAGAGAACCGCACTAGAAGCGGCGCATGAGGCTTCTTTTTCTTGGTGATATGGTTGGCCGCACTGGCCGAGTTGCGGTTTGGGAAAAACTTCCCGGCCTGATTTCGGACTTCAAGTTGGATTTCGTTGTGGTCAATGGCGAGAACGCTGCGGGCGGTTTCGGCATAACGGAAGACATTTTCCAGAGCACGCTGGCGGCAGGTGCAGATGTCGTGACCACGGGCAACCATGTGTGGGACCAGCGCGAGGCGCTTTCCTTCGCTGGCCGTCAGGATCGGTTTTTGCGACCTGCCAATTTTCCCGCCGGTACGCCCGGCAAAGGGTCTGGCGTCTATATTGCGCGCAATGGCGCGCGCGTTCTCGTGTCGAACATTATGGGCCGCGTGTTCATGCATCCCGAACTGGACGATCCATTTCAGGCGGCAGAGCGCGAACTGGAGGCGTGTCCGCTCGGCGAGCAGGCCGACGCCGTGCTGATCGATTTTCACGCCGAGGCAACCAGCGAAAAAATGTGCTTCGGGCATTTTGTCGATGGTCGCGTGAGCCTCGTCGTAGGTACGCATACGCATCAGCCAACAGCAGATCACCAAATCTTGAACGGTGGCACGGGCTATATTACCGACGCCGGAATGTGCGGCGATTACGACTCCTCGCTTGGCATGGAAAAGGAGGAACCGCTTAACAGGTTCCTTTCAAAAGTGCCGAAAGGCCGGTTTGAAGCGGCTTCTGGCCCGGCAACGCTTTGCGGCGTGGGCATCGACATATCCGACAGGACAGGACTTGCGGAACGCATTGCGCCGTTGCGCATGGGTCCGCGTCTGGAAGAAACAGTGCCTTCATTCTGGGCATGACATTGACGGCGGGTTGGGTCGTTCCTAACTCTGCCGGAATTCAATTTTTAAAGAATGGGGACACATGGAGTTCTTACTGCCGTTTTTCGCCTGGACGTCTGATCCGACGGCCTGGGTTGCCTTGGTTACGCTCGTCGTGCTCGAAGTCGTCCTTGGCATCGACAATCTGATCTTCATCTCAATTCTCACAAACAAGCTTCCTGAAGCGCAAAGAGTGCCCGCGCGGCGACTTGGTATCGGTGCGGCGCTGATCATGCGTCTCATTCTGCTGGCAACTATTTCGTTCATCGTGCAATTGACCACGCCGGTGTTCAGCGCATTCGGACACGGCTTTTCGTGGCGTGACCTGATCCTGATTGCGGGCGGTCTGTTCCTCGTCTGGAAAGCGACGAAGGAAATCCATCATACTGTCGACCCGACCGACCATAAGGATTCGATGATTGGGCAGACGCTGCAACTCAGCCTCGGCGCGGCAATATTCCAGATATTGCTGCTCGATCTGGTGTTCTCGATCGACTCGATCATTACCGCTGTCGGCATGACCGATCACATTGCAATTATGTATATCGCGGTGATCGTCGCGGTTTCGGTGATGTTGGCGGCAGCGACGCCGCTGGCGAACTTCATCGAAAAGAACCCGACAATCGTCATGCTGGCGCTGGGCTTCCTGCTGATGATCGGCATGACACTGATCGCCGATGGCATGGGCTACCATGTGCCCAAGGGCTACATCTACGCGGCGATGGGCTTCTCCGCTCTCGTCGAGGGGCTCAACATGCTGGCGCGCAAGCGGAAACGCTCCGCCGATTGATTTGATGAGGGCCGGCTTCGACCGGCCCTCTTTCTATACGCCGGAAAGAATCACGATTGTCGGGCGGTCCGGCAGGGTCTTGAGCGACACCGACAGCGTATCTGTACTGCGAAAATCGACCGCGAAACCGTCGCCCATCAGTCTGGTAAACACCGACAGCGGCGTCGCGTGGCGGTGCATTGGCAGGATCATCGAAGAATAGAGCCGGGTGGTGATGTCGCTCATGGCCTGCACCGAAAGGGTCATGCCGCCATCGATTGGCACCATCACAATATCCAGCCGTCCTATAGCTCCGTAATGTGCATTATCAAGCCGGTGGTGCAGATGGCCGAGATGGCCGATGCAGAGCCCGGCAACCTCGAAAATGAAGATCGAATTGCCGTCTTTTTCCATGGCTGCACCGTGGCGAATGTCGGTCGGCACATTGCGAATTGTCACATCGTCAACCGTTAGTGCGTGGTGCGCCGGACCGCCCGCAGGGTTCCATCCGCGAAGCACGTATTCGATGCCTTGGGGCGGGTGGTCGGTGTAATGCGTGCGGTGGGCCTTGTTCATGGTCACGACGCGCGGGTTGAATTCGCTGCCATAGACGCCGCTGAAATCCGTCGCGATGCGCACGCCTGCGGGGGTTTCGATCAGATAGGTCGAATGTCCCGCATAAGTAATGGTGACGGCTTCATTCGCCGTAGCAACAGGCTGCCAGCCCGGCGTGAAGTTTGCATAGGTGATGCCGGGGACCGATTGCGCAATCGCCATGCATTTTGAAACGACGCGGTTTTCCTGCGCGATGGCAGGGCTGCCGACCAGTAGAAGACAGGCAAACAACAGCGGACGGATCATATGCGACTCCGTTTTGCGCCACCCTGCGCAGACTATTGCGATGTTGCGCGCCGAGGCGAAGTCAAATCTGCGCGAGCGATTTGGCTGGAAGTACGCACGCACCTGCTGGACGTTCGTCGGCAATTTATCTATAAGCCCGCGAAATCCGAATAGATTTGGCATCGACAGAGGGCGCCATGGCCGGCCATTCCCAGTTTAAAAACATTATGCACCGCAAGGGCCGTCAGGACGCGGTCCGCTCGAAGATATTCTCCAAGCTGGCGCGCGAAATCACCGTCGCTGCGAAGCAGGGCCTGCCTGACCCGGCCATGAACCCGCGCCTGCGTCTGGCGATCCAGAACGCCAAGGCCGAGTCCATGCCGAAAGACAATATTGCCCGCGCGATCAACAAGGCGTCCGGTGGCGATTCGGAAAATTACGAAGAAGTGCGCTATGAGGGCTACGGCCCCGGTGGCGTTGCGGTTATTGTTGAGGCGCTGACCGACAATCGCAACCGCTCTGCATCGAATGTGCGCGCAGCCTTCACGAAGGCAGGCGGTGCGCTTGGCGAAACCGGTTCAGTTTCGTTCATGTGGGACCGTGCGGGAGAAATATATTATTCTGCCAAGGCTGGTGATGCCGACAAGGTTATGGAAGCGGCAATCGAGGCGGGCGCAGATGATGTGGAGACCGATGAGGAAGGTCACACCATTCTTTGCGGCTTTGAGGATGTAAACGAAGTTTCCAAGGCGCTGGAAGCCTCGCTTGGCGAAGCCGAAAGCGTGAAAGTCATCTGGAAGCCGCAGAACAATGTGCCTGTGGACGAAGAGCGCGCACAATCGCTGATGAAGCTGGTCGCCACGCTTGAAGACGATGACGACGTGCAGAACGTCTATGCCAATTTCGAGGTCGACGACGCAACGCTGGCGAAGCTGAGCGCTGCGTGAGCGAACGCAAGCCGGTAATCCGCATTACCTACTGCACGCAGTGCCAATGGCTGCTGCGTGCGGGATGGATGGCGCAGGAACTGCTGTCCACTTTCAGCCTCGAACTGGGCGAGGTGGTGCTGGTACCGGGGACAGGCGGGATTTTCACCGTCACCTGCGATGACCACCTTATTTGGGAACGCAAGCGCGATGGCGGCTTTCCAGACGCCGCCAAACTCAAGCAGCTTGTGCGTGATGTGATCGATCCTGAGCGTGACCTCGGCCACTCAGATCGCAAAAAGTCCTGACCGGCTACATCAATGCTACGATAAATGCCGCGAGCGCGCCGGTGCAGGCAACAAAGCGGACGGTGTTCCAGAATACCCAACGATCCAGATAGACGCTCCACAGCTTTGCGGCCTCGGCACTATCAGGCGCAGCAGCGGCGAGAGCGTCATTCATTGGAACGTTGATCGCGATTGTAACTGCGATATTGCCGAGCAGAAAAAGCGCGGCTCCGATGAGAACCCAAGCTGGTTTCGGGACGTTGGTGAAGAAAACCAGCGCGGCAAGCGCCAATGCGATCAATGCCGTTCCCATGAACACCGCGAAAAAAGCCGGGTTCTGGATGACCACATTAATGTGGTTCATTCCGGCGATGCCTTGAGGAACGGGAAGCCGGGAAAGGCCGCTCATCACAGAATTGGAGAATGCGAAATAGAGGCCGGCCATAAGGCCGCTGCCTAACGCCGCGATAAAAGTGAGTATCAGAACGAGCTGTGCCATTTGCTGTCTCCTTGCGGGGACTTAAGCACGGCATTGATGCGTCACAAACGCAAAAGGGGCCCGAAGGCCCCAGACTGCTGACATTTGCGACGGCTTAGATGCCGAGATTCGCGAACTTGTTCTTGAACTTGGCCTGTTCAAAAATACCCGTTAGTTCTCAATCGGTTACATCGCCAAAGATTGAAGTAAATTCAATTACTTATGCAATCTGCATTGTCGCGTTTGTTCGGGATTGTTTTGCATGATTTGGTTTGATACCCTGCACAATTGATGGGTAAAGTGCAGGGTTTGCGGAGATGAAGAGAGAATACCTAAACGACCGTCAGTTGAAACTGCGGACTGAACCGGGGCGCTACGCGGCGGCGCCAAATCTTTATCTAGTAGTGTCCAAGGGCAAAACCCGGACATGGGCGTTCATCTATACCTCGCCCGTAACCGGCAAGCGTCGAGAACTCGGATTAGGCTCGGCTGGTTTGGTGACGCTAGCAGAGGCCCGGGCAAAAGCTGACGAATTGCGCGGAGAGGTCAAAAAGAAACCCAAGAAGGGGGAAAAGAAATTCGATCCGCTCGAAGAGAAAAAGGAAGCGAAGCAGGAGGTGGAGGCAAGCACCCTCACGTTTGGCGCATACTTAGAAACTTGGATTTCTAAACAGCAGGAAGAATGGCGCGATAGCACGCTGCGAAACATTCGCGTTGCTCTTAGAAACGTTCCTCAATCCTTCAATGATTTGAAAGTTGCATCAATCACTGATGCGGATGTCGTTGATGCTATCACCCCGATCTGGAAAAAGGCGGCCGGTCCAGTTGTTCAAAATATAATGGAACGCGTTCTCGATTTTGCGATATTTCACAAGAAGCGAACTGGGGCGAATCCAGCAAGGTGGCGTAACCATTTAGATCAGAATTTCAAACGACCGAAGAAGCATGAGCACCACAACGCGATGCCGTACAAGGGCATTCCCGCGTGGTTTGCGACCATCGACTTCGATCCTCTAAAACTACTCGTGTTGACCGCCACACGATCCAACGAAGTGCGGTTGGCGCAATGGTCTGAGTTCGATCTTGAGGCGAAGGTTTGGACGATCCCCGGCGAGCGGATGAAGAACGGCAATGAGTTCAGCGTGCCTCTTACTGATGCCGCAGTTGCGGTTGTTGAGCGGCAAACGCGAACCCGCTCACCATTCGTATTCAAGCGCGGCGGAATTGTCGCTTCGACACTCGTCCGCAAAATCGGCGTTCCCGGCATCACGGCGCACGGGTTCCGATCTTCGTTCAGCGACTGGGCATTTGCCGAAACCGATCACTCGCAAGAGATCATCGAGATGAGTCTGGCGCATACTGTAGGCAATGCTACGACACGCGCTTACCGTCGCGGCAACGCTATCGAGAAAAGGCGAGCGCTCATGCAGGACTGGTCAGACTTTGTGACGTCAAAGGTATGACGAAGAAACTCCACGGCTTGAGCGCGTAAAACGCAATCGGCACCCCGAATTGTTTTTGACAATTCCGACCGAACACGAATAATCGCGGAAAGGAACCCACAACACAGAAGTACCCACACGCCACAAACGGGAGGATGCGTGTGTCGCTTCGCATGATTGTGGGTTACCCATGACCGAACGATTGTTGACTGAAAAAGAAGTGACCAAGATCATCGGCCTATCAAGGGTCGTGATTTGGGAAATGAGGAAGCGCGGAGATTTCCCGCAACCCCTCAAACTGACGCCGGGGCAAACCGGCGCAATCCGCTGGCGTCTTTCCGAGATCGAGAACTGGATTGAAACACGGGAGCGCGCAGCATGAGCGCTGTTCCGCCAGAGTTCCAACCTCGTCCCGATCTAACCGATCTGCAAGAGGCGCTCGCATACTCAACGCTTCTCTACTCCGTGGTGGGGCCACAGGCAGAAGCATCCGGTCTGAATGATCCCGGCTGCTTCTATCTGTTCGGACTGCATCCGGTGACGGGGCAGACGAAGCACGAATGGTTCCATGCTCGGATGGGTCCGCTCGGCGCGAGACTGTTGGCGGAAACCGCTATCGCTTGGGCCGCACAGGGGTTCGACGTTTGGATGCTATCCGCGACCGTGCCCCGCAAATCGATGGGAAAGGCGCATGACCTGATTTGGGTTTTTGGACTGGTGATCGACTTCGACGGATACGGGCGCGCACCGTTCCCTGAAAGCTTTGCCATTCAAACTTCGCTTCGTAACGGAGAGTTGCACGCCCACCTCCACTACATCACCGGCATGTTGCCAGGACCAGCCCACGCAATCGGCGATGAGTTGCGGGCCGTTGCGAAGGCGGACAGCAAGACTGGATCGCCTTCGCAGAAATGGCGATTTCCCGGGACCGTGAATTACAAGAACCCGCCTCAGCGCGTCGTCGTACGGGAACACTACTTGCCCGATTGGAACATTCAAATTCGCGCTTATTCGCAAAAGGCGCTTGAGGACTTGCTGCCACAGGCGTCACAGGATGGCATCTCACGCAGATCAACGAACATTGATCGCCGGAAGCCTCTGCCGGAGGAAGGCAGGACGTTTGACGAGATCGTTGCCAAAATGCCCCCTATTGTCTGGCGTTACACGGGCGACTGTTTGCCACAATTCAACAAACGGATGAATAGTGAGGGGACAGGGCCGAGCCGTCACTATCATCTTAACTGCGCTGCACAGTTCGCGTTTGATGTTGGCATCACACCGAACGAGTTCACGCGTTTTCTGATCGCAGACGCGCCTACTGGATACGCCGCCAAGTTCCTCGACCGTGGCGGACCTTGGGAATTGTTTCTTGACGTGGAACGCAACTACCACAAGTGGCTTTCCAACCAGTCGAAGAAGCAGAATGCAGCATGAAAACCACAATCGTTTGCGGGATGCGGGGCGTTCAACTTCGCACTCAAGTTCGCTCCATCTCGGGATTCCAAAGGGGTAGGGCGAGTTCTCTTCCTCACCCCCTCACGCGACCCAACGCACGCCCAGTTCCAACGTCATTTTCGCTGCAACGCTCGATCATACGGGCGCGACGGCGAATGGCATTGTTGGGCGAGTATTGGCGGGAACAGCAGGGACACAACGCACTCCATTTCGTGCGGCGTATCGGGGCGATTGTCACTCATATGGAGCCGGAGGCTGGTTCATTGGTTCCAATATCAGTCCCGGGTGAAATCTAAAGCGCATGAGGATGACGTTTTTCGATTGTATATCTCGATATATCTATGAGAACATTCGAGTAACGTTCAACAAGAGTAAGATTAGATGCCAGCATCAGCAAAACAAATGAAAGGTCTCCGTTTCGGAAAACTCACCGTTACTGAGCGAGCATTTGCTAACGGTCGAGGAGTTGTCCATTGGCACTGCCAATGTGACTGCGGAAAATCCTCAACTGTAGATGGAAATGCTTTACGCCGTGGGGTCACTCGATCATGCGGATGCTTGCGACACAGATCGAAGAAGGGGGCCGCAGCATGAGCAGGGACAATTCCATGGTCGACATAGTCGACAATGAGGATGGAGTCGACTGGTCGCAGCAGGATTGGTCGAAGTATGAATTTATCGTTCTGACCATTGGCGACAAGGGCCATCTCACCCGTGCTGATAGACGGTTGTCAGCGAGGGTGTGGAAGCGAATACCTCACAGCAAAACGGTCCTCTTGACGATCAGCGGGTATGACGATGACCCACGCGAGCTTTGGCAAATTCCAGAGGTATGCGCCTACGTCCACGCATGGGCGATGCTTGTGGAAGTAACGCCCGACGATTCCCGTTTGCATCGGGATTCACTTCAATTGCTCGCTCATTGCGTCAGCGCCCATGAACGCCGATCCAAGCTGCACTAGCAAAAGAAACGACCCGCAAAGAGCAGTGAACTCTTGCGGGCCAATAATTACGAGGGTGCTCTGAAATGCATCACAACGATAGGCCGACCGCCACATTGTGTCACCAGTCCATTTCAGCAGCCTCTAATCTTAAAAGAGGTGCTTAGAGATGGTTGTTTTGCAATTCGACGCCACCACGGTGCGGCCAATCCTTCCGGAAGAAGATTGTGAGTTCACAACCCTGCCCGCCAACGAGAACAAGGCAAGCGGCAATTCCGAACAATCAGTCATCCTATCGAGCGCCGAGTTCGTTAGGGGCTTCACGCCGCCCGACTATCTCATTGATGGGATAATCCAGTCGGGGTTCCTCTATAGCCTGACCGGACAGACGGGCAGCGGCAAGACCAATGTCGCGCTGCTATTTTCCGCCCACACGGCCCTCGGTCTGGTCTTGGCAGGTCGTGAAGTAGCGAAGGGTCGCGTTCTGTATTTTGCCGGCGAGAATCCCGATGATGTGAGAATGAGATGGATCGGTCTTTGCCACGAGTTGCGTTGCAGGCCAGAGCGTATGGACGTTTATTTCAAGCCGGGGGTGTTTTCCATTCAGGCGCTGTACCACGAAGTCGCGCGCGAGGTTGGAATCTTGGGCGGCGTGTCGCTCATCATAGTTGACACCTCGGCGGCGTACTTTCCCGGCGATGATGAGAACGGCAATAAACAAATGGGCGACTATGCGCGGCTTTTGCGAACGCTAACACAGATGCCAGGCAACCCCGCGGTCATCGCCGCCAGTCATCCCATCAAGGGTGCGCAATCAGAAAACTTGGTGCCGCGCGGCGGAAGTGGATTCTTGAACGAAGTGGATGGCAACCTGTCCTTAGCGAAACAGGGCGACCGTGTCAGCGAACTGCATACGCAGGGCAAATTTCGAGGCCCTGATTTTGATCCAATAACGTTCACCATGCCGACGATCTTTCCGCCTCAGTTGCGCGACAGTCGCGGACGTCCGATCCCGACAGTAATGGCGAAGATCGAGAGCGATGCGAATGTCGAAAGCCAGAAGGACAAGGCTGCAACAGACTCGTTCGACATGCTGGTGGCAATCACCGCCAATGGCAAAGCGAGCCTAGTCGATCTTGCGAAGCAACTCCGCTGGTTCAAACGCGACGGCCAAACGCCCGACAAGATCAAGGCCCAGCGAACCGTTGAAAAGCTGAAAAAGGACAAACTCGTCACCTACGATCTTGATCGTTGGACAGTAACTACCAAGGGCAAAAACGCCGCAAATTCCCGCGTGAAACCGTGATACGGTTCGCAAAAATCGTATCATGCCCAAATCACCCAAAATTCAGGTAATTCGTCGCGCCACAACTGCGATCTCCCCCGTATCGTATCATGATACGATTTGACCTGATACGATGATACGGGCAGGGCAAAAAAAATTGTAAAAACAATTCGTTAAGCCCGTATCAGATACCGTATCGTATCATTTTCAAACCATTTAATTGGGGTGTGGGGGGGCATTTATGCCCCCACCCCAATGGTCGCACTGATCTACCGTATCGTATCACCCCAATCCCTAGGGTCGCCCTGATACGATACGGCAGATAGCAGATCGTAGATTCAGAGATTCAAATTCCCCTGTGTTCGAGCGCTAGAAGGTGCCCACCAGACAGAGTTTACACAGTTTACGGTGTTTACAGGGATTACGCACATTACACAGTTTCGATAAGGGCGTTAGCAGGGTTTGAGATCGAGCATCAAAAACCACATGTGTGTGAATGATGTTGGATGAGCGTTATCGCGCGCAAAAGGTTCGCCGCGATAATTGACGAGTGCGAGATTGGCGACTCCTCACGCGCATATGCGCGGACGCGGACGACCGTACTGGGATGCAAACTAACACATCGCCAGTTCTGACATCCCGCATCGCACGTGGCGATGTGTCACCCGATACGCCCTACCACACCCATGTGGTTTTTAATCTCGTGCCGGAGTGCCATCCGATCAGCGAGATGAGATTCTTCCTTTCGTCAATCGAACGAAAGGAACCCTGATATGCGAACCGAACCCACTCTTTACGTCATCTTCGCTGATGGCGACCCCGATCAAATCTGTGAGACAGCGACTATTGCCAAGCGTGAAGCCGCCGATCTTCGCAAGATGGGTTTTGAGACAAAAACGAAAACAGTTGCCGGATGGGAAGCTGCCGAACGGCTCATGGATGGGGGTCGCTGACATGACGACCGAGAAGAAATCCAAAACCGCTCCTGCAAAGAAGGAATCCCCGTTCGCACAAGCGCGCAAAATTTATTGGGCGAACCCATCCCAAGATCGCGCAACCTTTCTCGCTGCCTGTGCTGCGATCCAGATGAACACGGCGACCGCCAAAACGCGCTTCTATTGCCTGACCACAGGTCGAGACGCATCTTGCAAGGACGAGGCACTTCGCGCCGCCTGATCCAAATCAATGTTCAATGCCGCAACCCGCGTCGAGAGGCGCGGGTTTCGTTTTGTCAACTTTCCATCAAAGTTGGCCACGGCGCGAAATCCATTGGTGGATCACGATGCTTTGCCGCCTTATCCCAAGACTTTGCCAACATGCGCCTCAAAAAATCTCGCCGTACAGGCGATTTCTAGGCGCGACCCTCCCGACCTACGTCGAAACGCCTGTTCCGCCCCCACGGCTCAAGTATTCGGGGAACGCATAGGGTTTGATCGCCAACGCTCGCCCGATCCCGTAACACGCTGCACCTGCCAAATGCGACAACGTGCATTTTAGACAACAATAATGTCACTTTTCGGCTTGCCCTCATATTCATCAGCGTGGACCCTCCAATCACACGCCCGAGCATCGTGTACCCGACAACAAGGAACGATGCTCGATGCACCTGATGAAGATTGAAGCGAAGCGAATGAGGCGCTCGAAAGGGGCGACTTACATGGACGTGTTTATGCGCACTGCCGATGAAGCCGGGCACCTGTTTGTTGACCGGATCACAGTCTCTCATCCGAAGCGCAAGCGGGATGTGGCTATCGGCATTTGCAAGCGCGACAGCCTCGAACAACTCGCATCCCCTGACCAAACCATTCTGGTCGGGTTCTACGAAAGTCGGATCAGTGCTTACGGCACGGTCGATGGCAGGCGGACCCACATCTTGAATCCACACTTCATTTGAAGGAACGAAAAATGAGCAAGCAATTTGTGACCACAGGCTCGCAGGGCCAGCAGGAAGAGCGCTCTGTGACCCTGAATATGGAAGAGTTCGCCGAGAAAGTGGCGACTGCTGTCCATACCGAGATCACGAAAGCCATTGAGCCGTTGACCACACGGATCGCCGAGCTGGAAAAGAAAGCGGCGAAAGAGAGCGGTAAGCGCGTGGACAATAAACTACACGAGTTCAAGTTGCCCAAAGCGGACGGGAGCGACGACAGGCCTAAGTCTGTTGCCGATCAGCGTGGCTACAAACTGCCCAAGGCGGAGGACTGAGGTCATGACCATCCGAGATTATGATCTTACTCAGGTCTTCGATCCGTCCGACCTGTGGCCGAACGAGAACGATTGCCCTGATTACCCGATCTTCGAGAACGAACAATCACGGACGATGAATCCGCCGTTCACCCGTCAAGACGCCATGAACAGCCTTATGCGGATCAGGTACACGCTCAACAAAGGGACGGAGGATTTGCGTCCGCCGTCTAAGGCTGAGGCAGAAGAGGCAAAGGCTCGGTATTTCAAGAGCGGCACGCCGACAAACTGGCGTTGGAACAATCTTGGATTGGGTCATCTTCAACCGGCGCGGCTGGACAATGATGATGCTGATCTGATCGTGACAGCGGTCCATTTGCGCGGCTTCATCCGAAAGATTGATGCAAAGCTTGATCGTAAGCTGGACGAGCGCGCAGATCGCGAACGCGCAGCACGTTCCGCCCTTGCTGACTATGCGGCCAACGCACCGAGGGTGAAGGCTGAGTTGGATTCGCTTGCCGAAGCCGCAGCACGTCACCAACAGCGCATGGGAGACGAGCAGGCGTTCTATCGCACACAAGAGTTGCGAAGGTCGCTTTCCGAGTTGCAGACGAAAGCGACTGCCGCCGCCAAAACGCTTGGCGTCGATTTGCCAGCGATCTGAGTTCGGCGGCGCGCCTTTAGGCATGGGGCTAGAAGCTGCTGGATCATGCCGGGGGAGGGTTCTGTCATCCTCTTCCCTCTCCCGGCATTTGAACAGAACTAAGCGGCGGACCTGAGCCTCTGCCGCTGATCGTCGGGAGATCGAGTTTCGGAAGGGGTTCCTGCTTGATCTCCCGACGCTTTCAATCGAGCAAAGGATTCGTTCAGATGAGATTGACAAACGAGCGAGTTGCAACAGCACTGCACAATGCGGGTGGTATTGTTGCGCAAGCAGCAAAATTGTTGGGTTGCTCGCGCCAAAGCGTTTACGTGTATCTATCGGAAAATCCCGAGTTGCAGGCATTGCGTGAGCGTATCGAGACGGACTTGCTCAATCGGGCGAAAGATCGAGTTGCCGAAGGAATCCGAAACGGCGAACTGGAAGCCTCGCTTGTTTACTTGTCAGCAAAGAGCAAGACCGAAGCCATAAGGGCGCGGGTTGAGATTGTGACAGCGGATTAACGTGGCGGACCGAAGCCCGCCACGTAGCCGTTAAGCGGCCTTTGGAGCAGGCAGCAAACGTGGCAGGAATTGAAGCGCTTCGCTGTCCCGACCTTTGAAGTAGTCGGTTGCTCTCAGCGGAAGCCATTCTTCGCGGAAATGCTTCCTCCAATCTGCAAGCAAGCTTTCAGGATAGGCCTTCGCCTGTACGCGTCTGCCATCCTCATAGGTGTGCCAGTATGTCGGCAGCGCGTCGGTATCAATGCCGTGTTTCTCACGAAGCCATTTGCAGAACATGCGCCCATGCGAGATGTCGGGAACCATACGCTCAGGCAACGTGTATCCCATCGCTTCCATAGGCGCGATCAGCGCCATTGTGAGTTCAGTGAGAATTGAGAAGTGACCAACCGGGACATTGCTTTGGTTCGCAACGTAACGACGAAGGTGGTAGGGCATTTCGGCGTTCTTTGGGGCGCCTTTGCCCGACATCCAATCATATACCCACTGGCTGACCTTCACCGCGAAATGAGCAGAACACCATTGAGCGAGATGAATTGCCACTTGAGGGTGAACCCATGTGCCCTGCAACCGCGGGTCACCACCCTTAATAGAGACAATCAAGTCCGAAACGGGAATTCCCGTTTCGGCGCTCAATGCTGATACGAAGTCGTCTGTCGTATTCAGCCGCGAATAGTCATGAAATCTCTTATTTACCGCGAGGCACATCGCCGTAGCGTTGATGTAGCCATCGTCCGGACGCTGGTAAATTACGGTGCCTTGAGCTTGATGCGGTATCAAATCGAAATGCTGCTGCATGTTTGGCCTCCTTGGCCCTGAAACATGCGATGCGGCGCTTTGACTCTTGACATGATGGGGGAGGATGTCCATCTATGCCCAAGTGATCACAAACGCCCACCGCAAGGTGGAAAATTGACCCGACGATGCTCTAACATCGTCGGGTCGCTGCGTTTTAGAGGAACGAATTCTTCTAAAATCGATTAAATCTGGGTAATCTTTCTTTAAGATTCAAGACCCCGTAGTAATTTTCTTTCGTCAGGCCCGATTTGCCCTCTCTTCCCTGTGAATATGGGGGTGATTGACCAGTCGTTAACCATCGCTTTCTAGATTAGAACCGGACGGCAATCCCGCGAAGAACGACCGTCCGGCAGGTCACAACGGTTCCCCGTTATTTCCTTTTGATGGTCTCCACTACATGCGTAGAGCTGTAGCGTTCTGCGGTGGACACTTTTGTGAAGCGGCCAGTTTTGGCAGAGCGACCGATCTTGATCTTAGTCATTTCAATCACCTTCCCTTCTCGGGCAGTAGCCCGCGTCGTCAAGGCATTGCCGATTGGTCGGCGACTGGAATCGCAAGATCACTGATATAATAATTTAGCAGGTGTTCAGAGTCTATCCCGTGCGGTTTTCTATCATCACCGCCAAGAACGTCGCCACGGATAAAGGCATTCTCAAACCACATGTGGTTTCTGAGGCAATGCCCGTCGAGTTCTAATTCGACTGCGGGGTAAAATATGGGAAAGGGGGCTCTCGCCCCCTTTTAGTCTCAGCGCAAAAACGCCGAAAAATCATTCAAAATCAATACGATATGATCGGATTAGATGCCGAGATTCGCGAACTTGTTCTTGAACTTCGAGAGACGGCCACCACGATCGAGCAGGGTCTGCTGGCCGCCGGTCCATGCCGGGTGGGTGGTCGGGTCGATGTCGAGGTTCAGCGTGTCGCCTTCCTTGCCGTAGGTCGAACGCGTGAGATATTCGGTGCCGTCGGTCATGACGACCTTGATCGAATGATAATCGGGATGGATGCTAGCTTTCATCGGTCTATCCTGGCTTGTCGGGGTGAGCGGCCTCGACATGCCCTGCGGCGATGTCACCCACTCGAAAATCTTGAAGCGCGCGGCATGTGAATGTACGGCTTCAGACGGTCGGGCTGGCCTATACAACAGCCTCGAAATAAGCACAAGGCCGTGAAAGAGGCATTTCACACGGCCTGACAGGGATGAAAAACACCATGGCGCGTGGCACATCGGCGGAGACGCAGGCGAAGCGACGTTCATTAAAGCCCCTCGGGCGGCTGATCCCCTTCGTCATGCGCTATAAGGGGCATGTTGCGGCGGCGCTGTTCTTTCTAACCTTGGCCGGCGTGACCACGCTTACGCTGCCGCTTGCCGTACGCCGCATGATCGATCACGGCTTTTCATCCACGGACGGCACCTTTATAGCCAACTATTTCTCGATGCTGGTGGTTATTGCCGCAGTTTTGGCGCTGGCATCCGCCTGCCGCTATTATTTTGTGGTGACGCTCGGCGAGCGTGTGGTTACCGACATAAGAAGTTCGGTGTTCGCGCATGTCACGACGCTTTCGCCATCGTTTTTTGACCGGTCGCAGTCCGGTGAGATCATTTCGCGACTGGCTGCCGATACGACACAGATAAAATCCGCGGTCGGTGCAACGGCTTCCGTTGCGCTGCGCAATATAATTCTAGGGCTGGGTGCCGTTGCGATGATGGTCGTGACCAGCCCGAAGCTTTCCGGTCTCGTGCTGGCGGCTATCCCGGTGATCGTGCTGCCACTTGTCGCGTTTGGGCGCTCGGTGCGCGCGAAATCGCGATTGGCGCAGGATACGCTCGCGAATGCGACTGCCTATGCCAGCGAACAGATCGGGGCTGTCCGCACGCTGCAATCCTTCACCAACGAGCGGTTGGTTACGGGTAAATTCTCCAAGGCCGTCGAGATGGCTTTTGAGGCTGCGCGCAGCTCGGTTTTGGCCCGCGCGCTGCTGACATTCGTTGCGATTTTCACGATTTTTGCGTCGGTCGTGGCTGTGCTCTGGTTTGGTTCGCGTGATGTGCTGACCGGTGCGCTATCGCCCGGAACGCTTGGGCAGTTCCTGCTCTATTCGGTATTTGCGGCAGGAGCGCTTGGCGCGCTTTCCGAGGTCTGGGGTGAACTTAGTCAGGCTGCGGGTGCGGCGGAGCGGTTGGCCGAATTGCTCGATGAGCAACCGACGATCAAGGTGCCGGCCAACCCCGTGCCATTTCCGGTTCCGGCCAAGGGCGAAGTATCCTTCCACGCGGTCGATTTTGCCTATCCCACCCGGCCGCACCGTTCGGCGGTACACGATCTGAGCTTCGAGGTGAAACCCGGCGAAACCATCGCCATTGTTGGCCCATCGGGTGCAGGCAAGACCACGGTGTTTGCACTGCTCCAGCGCTTTTATGATCCGAACAGTGGCGCGGTCCTCGTTGATGGTATCGACATTCGGGGCGCGGACCCGGTTGCGTTGCGCAGCCGCATTGCGACGGTTCCGCAGGACGTGACAGTGTTTGCCGCAAGCATACGCGATAACATTGCGTTTGGTCGTCCTGATGCAAGCGAAGAGGAAATTATCGCTGCGGCAAAAGCGGCGCTGGTAGACGAGTTCGTTCAGCGCCTGCCGGAAGGTTACAACACCATGGTTGGGGAGCGTGGTGTCACGCTATCGGGAGGCCAGCGGCAACGTTTGGCCATTGCGCGCGCTGTGCTGCGAAACGCGCCGATTCTGCTGCTTGATGAAGCTACGTCTGCGCTCGATGCGGAAAGCGAGCGGTTCGTGCAACATGCGCTCGAAAGCCTTATGGGCGGGCGTACAACGCTGGTGATCGCACATCGGCTTGCAACAATTCTCAAGGCAGACCGTATCATCGTGATGGATGATGGCCGCATCGTGGAGCAGGGAACTCATGCCGCTCTTGTCAAAAAGAACGGGATATATGCGCGTCTGGCGCGTCTCCAGTTCGACTCCGGCAACGAAGCGTTCGAGCGCGCGGCGGAATAGGCGGGTTTCCCTTCGCTCTAGGCTTGGCCATAACGCTTTTCCAAATGTTCGATGAAGAAGCGCGCGTCCAGCTTTTCGCCGGTCGCGCGCTCTATCAACTCGGGCGTTGAATAGCGCGAACCCTGCGACCAGATGTTGGTTCGCCGCCAGTCATTGACGGCCTCAAAGTGGCCTTCCGAGATTTCCGAATTTGCAGCGGGGTGTACTTTTTCAAACGCCGCCCATTGCTGCGCTGCCATCAGCGCGCCGAGCGTATAGGACGGGAAATAGCCAAATGCAGCGCCGGGCCAATGTACATCCTGCATAGGGCCATCGGCGGGATTGTCGAGCGTGGAGAGGCCGAGATATTCGTGCATTTTCGCGTCCCACGCTTCGGGTAGATCGGCGACCTCAAGACGACCGGAGACAAGCTCCTGCTCCAGTTCGTAACGCAGGATGACATGAAGCGGGTAGGTGACTTCGTCAGCGTCAACACGGATGAGGCCGCGCTCGACGTGATGCACCCAAGGCAGAATATCATCGAGCGACCAGTTTTCGCCTAGCTCGCGTTCGACGACCGGAAGCGCCCAACGCCAAAAGGCCGGGTTGCGCCCAAGCTGCTTTTCGACAAACAGGCTTTGGCTTTCATGCACGGCCATTCCGCGCGCGCGGCCAAGTGGCCAGTGGCCCCATTGGTGCGGAAGGTTTTGCTCGTAAAGCGCATGGCCGGCTTCGTGCAGCACGCCCATGAGCGCCGAGAGGAAATCACTCGTCTTGTAGCGTGTCGTGATGCGCACATCCGTCGGCACGCCGCCGCAGAACGGATGGTGCGAGACGGACAGACTGCCATGCGTGAAGTCGAATCCGACTGCGCCCATCATGGCCAGACCGAGCGCGCGCTGCTTGTCGATGGCATAGGTGCCGGAAAGCGGCTTGCGCGGCCGTTTGGCGTCGCGCTGTTCCTGTATGGCGAGCGCCTGCGGCGCGAAGTCTTTCAGGAAGGTTTTCAGCTTGTCGAAAACGGGGGTGATGTCGGCTGCGCGATTGCCCGGATCATATTGCTCCATCAGCGCGTCATACGGATCGAGCTTGAGCACTGAGGCTCGCATGGCTGCTTCTTCGCGAACCAGTGAGACGATGCCTTCCAGAGCAGGCCGGAAGCTTTTCCAGTCATTTTTCTCACGAAGGTCGCGCCACAGCTGCTCGCTGCGCAGGCGTTGGCTTGTTTGCCGCTCCACGAATTCGGCTGGCAGGCAGGTGAGGTTTGTGTAGTGGCGACGGAACTCTGCGAGCGCGATGCGCTGGTCGTCGTTCAAATCTTCATTTTCGGCAGCGTCGATCCAGTCTGCGATTTCGGGGGCGCTTGCTTGCCGGTGCAGCATTCCGGCCAGCGCCGCCATTGCATCGGCGCGCTTCTCACCGCCGCCGACGGCCATGTGCGTTGCTTCATCCGCCCCAAGGATCGCGAGCGCGTGTTCCAGCGCTTCCAGCTTGTGGCCGAGTTCATCGAGTTTTTGAAAAGACATGCATGCTCCGGTGATCTGGAAAACCGGAGGGGATATGAGTCCTGCATATTGAGCAAGTGGTTTTGCTGCCTAGGCAGCGCCGCGAGCCATTCGGCTCGCGGCTTTCTGTCGACTCAGGAGTTATTGAGCCAGGATTCGTGATGCAGCGGGCTGTGCCGCATTGTGTGGCTCTCAGCATTTTGGCGCATCATCGAACCATATTCGGGGTTCTTACCCGGAATTTCCACATGCGAAACGCCTTGCATGATGAGCGCTTCATGTTCAACGAGGCTGGTTACGGGTGCCGCATATGCTGCACCGAGAGAGCCAGAAACAAGAATAGCGGCAAGTCCCGCCTTGATTAAATTCGAGCGCATGATTGCGTCTCCTTTTCAGCCGTTCGCGCCAATGCGCGGGTCGCTGTCTGGATCGTCCGGTCCGTCGTGTCGCGGTGTTTCAACCGCCGGCGCATCCCGATCCGCTGCTGAATCTAGGCTTCTCGCGGCGGGGAGCAAATTAAGGATAATTAATTCGCTTCAAGGATTTATGATCGAGTTCCGGTCGCAATTGACACAGTTTCGCCGTGTCTCGCGAGCATGGCGCGAAAGGTCTCAGTTTGCCTTGGTCGCTTGATCGTCTGGCTTGGCGCGCCAGGTTCCGCCGCAGCCTGAGCCCGCATCTATCCACGAGCCACGCAGTAAATCCTTCTCGCGCTTGCCTGTGAAATTATAGATGCGCGCGCCCTTTCGCCCATTCATTTCGAGCGTTTCGTTGGACTTTAATGCGCCGGACAATTCGATTCCGCTGGCTGTCAATTTGGCTTTCAACGCGTCTCCATCGAGGCTGAGGGAGATTGGTCCGGCGCTGCAGATTATGCCGCGCTCCATGATGCGCAGCGCGACGGTGTCGCCGATCCAGTGCGTTGGATCAGCCTTGGCGGGCAAAGCAAAGATGCACGCGGCCAAGACCAATCGCCAATGCATGTCAGCGCTCCGTGAGCTTCAGTTCGATGCGGCGGTTGCGGGCGCGCGCCTCGTCCGTGTCGGCTGGATCGAGCGGCTGAAATTCGCCGAAGCCAGCAGCGACAAGCCGGTTTGCCGGGACCCCATTTGCGATGAGGAACTTCACGACCGCGGTCGCACGCGCTGATGACAATTCCCAATTGTCCTTGAACCGGCCGGTGCCGGAAAGCGGGACATTGTCGGTGTGGCCATCGACGCGAAGAACCCAATTGATCTCGGGCGGGATCTCGCGCTGCAACTCGATGATAGCAGCGGCGAGCTTTTTCATCTCAGCTTCGCCCGCTGGGTTGATCGTTTCGGCCCCAACCGGGAAAAGCACTTCCGACTGGAATACAAAGCGGTCGCCCACAATGCGGATATTGTCGCGGTCGGAGAGGATTTCGCGCAGCCGCCCGAAGAAGTCTGAGCGATAGCGATTGAGCTCCTGCACGCGCTGCGCCAGCGCCACGTTCAGTCGCTTGCCGAGGTCCGCGATTTTGGTGTTGGACTCCTGGTCGCGCTTTTCAGACGCGTCCAGTGCATCTTCCAGCGCGCCGATCTGCTTGCGCAGCGCGGCGATCTGCTGGTTCAAAAGCTCGACCTGCGACATGGCGCGCTGGCTAAGCTGCTTTTCATTGTCGAGCTCGCCGGTGAGCGTGCCGATGCGCGCCTGCGCCTGCTGATCGTCGCCCGCGCCTTGCGAGAGCAATTGCTGGAGGCGGCTTTTCTCCGACTCGGATGCGGAAAGGGACGCTTGCAGATTGGCAAGCTGGTCCAGCGTGTCTTGCGAGTTTGAGCGCTCAAGAGCCAGGAGTTGTGTCAACTCGTTGATCTGCGAATTGAGGCGGTTCAGCACTTCGTCCTTGCCGCTGATTTCGCGCGACAGCAGAAACTGCGCCAGCACGAACACCGACAGCAGGAACATGATCGAAAGAAGCAGGGTCGACAGCGCATCGACAAAGCCCGGCCAGTAATCGACGCGGCGCTCCGAGCGCCCTCGCGCGAGTGCCATTTAGCCGCGCTCCCTTTCCTTGAGCGCAACGGCGATTTTTTCGAGCGTCTCGCGCATCGCCTTCTGCTCGTCGGATTGCTGCTCAACCCAATCGCGCATGAGCTGTTGCTCTTGCCGCATGTTTTTGACGAGCGCCGAAATCCCTTCGGCAAGGTTCGCCATTGCGGTGGCGACGCGCTGGTTCGAACCACCAGTTTCTTGCAGATTGTGGAGGCGGTCGGTCAGAATTTTGAGGTCGTCGGAATTGCTGATCGTGGCATTGCCCGACGCGACGTCGTAGGAAAGATCGGCCTCGGTTGCGAGCCAGTTTTCGAGCTCTGTGTAAAAGCGATTTTGCGCGCGACCTGCCTGAAGATCGAGAAAGCCGAGCACAAGAGAACCGGACAGACCGAACAGCGAGGAAGAAAAGGCGGTGCCCATGCCGGACAGTGGCGCGGAGAGGCCCGCCTTGAGCGCATCGAGGACAGACGCTGCATCACCAGTACCGGGATCCAGCGATTGGATTGTGGAGCCGATTGCCCCGATGGTGCCAAGCAGGCCCCAGAAAGTGCCGAGCAAGCCGAGAAACACCAGCAGGCCGATGAGATAGCGCGAGATGTCGCGGCTTTCGTCCAGCCGGTTTGCGATGGAATCGAGCATGGTGCGCATGGAGCTTGCGGAGAACCCGCTCGAACTTGCGCGCCCAAGCAAGGCTTTCATGGGCGCGAGGAGGATCGGCTCGGTGGTTTCCGTGCCTTCGCGGAAGGAATTGACCCAGCGCACTTCGCGGAACAGCCGAATGATTTGGCCAAAGGCCAGCAGGATGCCAACGACCAGCACACCCAGAATCAGTCCGTTCAAGCCGGGATTGGTCGCAAACGCTGTCTGAATCTGGCGTGTGAGTATGATCGCAATGAAGGCAACGATCGCCAGAAACACAACCATCGACAGCAGAAAAAGCTGCGGGCTCGAGAGCTTATGATAGGCGTGCTTGCGCGCTTCGCCTGATTCCGTAGCCTGCAACAAAGCCATGCGCCGGTCCGTTCATATCCTGTATATCGTCGGTAAGCTTACCCGAAAGACAAAGGCAATTGAAAGACATTGCTTATTTGCCCCCAACTCATTGAGGGCAAAGCGGCACTCAGGACGGCTGGTACGGCAGGCGAACTGTTTTCAGCAGAGCGCGGTGGATCAGTTCGTTGCCAGCGCAGATGCCGCCCGTTTCGAGCATATCCTGCCCGCCCTCAAGGTCGGAGGCAAAGCCACCAGCTTCCCTGACAAGGAGGATGCCCGCAGCGATATCCCACGCTGACAAGCCAGCCTCCCAGAAACCATCGAGCCTGCCAGCGGCGACATAGGCGAGATCCAGCGCGACGGAGCCGTAGCGGCGAATACCGGAAACTTCGGCCATCACATTGCGAAGTTCGACCAGATATTTGCCATGATGCCCGCGGCCAAGATGCGGGACGCCGGTGCCGATGACCGTATCGGAGAGGGCACGCCTTCCAGCAACGCGCAAGCGCCTGTCATTAAGGAAGGCGCCGCCGCCGCGTTCAGCGGTGTAAAGCTCATCCATTGCGGGATTGTAGATCACCGCCGCAACGATCTGACCCTGACGCTCCAGCGCGATTGACACGGAGAACATGGGCAGGCCGTGCAGGAAATTGGTTGTGCCGTCGAGCGGATCGACCAGCCAGCGATGCTGGCCGTCATCGCCTTCGACCACGCCACGCTCTTCCATCAGGAAGCCGTAGCCGGGTCGGCCCTTGCTCAACTCCTGAAAGATGATTTCCTCAGCCTTGCGGTCGGCCTGGCTGACATAGTCTCCCGGCCCCTTCATGGAAACCTGAAGGTTCTGCACCTCACCAAAGTCGCGTGACAGCGAGCGGCCTGCCTTCATGGCTGCCTGAACCATCACGTTGAGAAGTGCCGAGCGAGCCATATTGTATGTCTTCCGTTACGCCGTGAAAAATCAGTCTGCGCGGCGCAAATAGGTGAGTTCGTTCGTGTCGACCACGATGCGCTCGCCCGATGCGATGAACGGTGGAACGAGAACGCGAATGCCGTTTTCCAGAACTGCAGGCTTGTAGGACGAAGCAGCAGTCTGGCCCTTCACGACCGGATCGGCTTCGGTGATCGTCAACGTTACCTGATCGGGGAGCGAGATGCCGATGGGCTTCTCTTCATACATTTCGACAGTGACCATCATGCCGTCCTGCAGGAAGGCGGCGCGGTCGCCTACGAAATCTTTCAGCAGCTCCAGCTGCTCATAGGATTCAGTGTCCATGAACACCAGCGAGTCGCCTTGCTCGTAGAGGAAGGAGAAATCCTTCTGCTCGAGACGGACGCGTTCAACGGTTTCGGCGGAGCGGAAGCGCTCATTGAGCTTGGTGCCGTTGATCAGGTTCTTGAGTTCGACCTGATTGTAAGCGCCGCCCTTGCCGGGCTTCACGTGGTTGCACTTTACAGCAACCCACAAGCCGCCATCATGCTCGATGACGTTGCCGGGACGGATTTCATTGCCATTGATCTTGGCCATCAGTCTTGCTTTCGGAAAGAAATTGGTGCGCGGAAGCGCCGTTGGCGCGCCTAAGACCACAATTTCGCAATTGTGGCAAGGCAGAACGCACTGAACATCAACGCAGGCGGTTTGCCCGTTCGAGAGCCTTCTTGAGTTCGTCGTCTGTCAGGCCGGCCAGAAAATCATTCATCTCATAGTCTTGCAGCCCGGCACGCCGCGCCAGAAAGTACCATGCGGCAGCGTCGATAGAATTGGGCTCAGTGCCGATGCCCTGCATGTAAAGCTTGGCAACACGGTTCATGGCGGCGATGTTTCCGCCGTCCGCGGCCTGCTTGAGCCAACGGAAGCCGGTGTTGGCGTCGCGATCGCCGCCGCGCCCATCCACGAGCCAGGTTCCGAGGTCTATTTCCGCGGTATCATACCCCTGGCGTGCCGCAAGCGTGAGCCAATGCCTGGCCTGCTTGTCATCCTTGGTAATGCCACCAGCGCCGTTGGCGTAAACCTGCGACATTGCATATTGAGCGTCGGGCAATCCGGCTTCGGCTGCTGTGCGGTAATAGGGAACAGCTTTTTTAAGACCCTCCGGCCCGCGATCATTTTGAATATACAACTGGGCAAGGTTGAACTGCGCCAGCGGGTTGCCCGCTTTCGACGCCTCTTCCAGCATTAGCTGCGCTTTCGCGGTGTCCCGCGTTACGGTTTTGCCGTCGAGCAGGAGCAAGGCATATTGGAACTGCGCTTCCGGGACTTTGTTTTCGGCAGCTTTTTCATACCATTTTGCGGCGGCTTTTGCGTCTGCAGGAACGCCTAACCCACGCGAGACAATTTCCGCGACAAGCGCTTGCGCGGCTCCCTCTCCCTTTTCTGCGCGGGGCAAGGCGAGGTTATACGCCGTCTTGTAAAGGCCACGCTGAAACGCGCCATAGGCTTCGTCGGGCTTGCGCTGCCCGAAGCGAGAAGGGTTGATTGATCCGCCACCATCTTCATCAGCTTGTGGTGTGATACCCTTGGATTTCAGGATCGTGACCGGCGGCTTGCCGATAGCGTCCTTCGGTTCGATTGAATCGCCAAAACGGGAAGGATCGACGGATGATGCGGGCGCTTGCGGCGCTTCCTGCGCATGGGCGCTGCCAACCAGCGCGGCTGCAAGAAGAGCATATGCAAGCGTGCCGCGCATTACGCGACTTCTCCAAAGCTCGGGGCGTGCTCGTCCAGCAGGGAGTTGGCAGCAGCCACGGCCGCGGCAGGATCGGCTGCGCCAAACACCGCCTGCGACAGCGCAACGAATTCCACACCGGTTTCGCCAACCGTCCGAACACTTTCAACTTCCGAGCCGCCCATGACAACACACGGTATCTCGATCATCTCCGCCCACCATTTGCCGAGAGTCAGATTGCGATTATGCGGCTCCGGCTTGGTGTCGTAGCCGAAACGGCCGAAGAAGATGTAATCGGGGCGGGCTTCGCCAAGGTCGAGCGCATCGTCGCGGGTTTTGGCGCCGCCAGCACCGACAGCCATCTTGTCTTGAAGGCGGTCGATGGCATCGTCCAGCACCTCGCGCCCACCTTCGATGTGAACGCCATCTGCGCCAAGGCGGGCGGCAATGCGTGTGTCCCCACTCAATATGATTGCCGCGCCCACCGCCTGTGCGACTGGCACAAGCTGGGCCGCGTGACGCTGGAAGGACGCATCGTCCATACCGTAGTCAGGCAGGATCACGGACGCCACATCGCCACCGCTCAACGCCGCCTCCAGTTTTTGCGCAAGGCGGGCGGTATCCGCTTCATGCGGCAAGATCAAAACAAGGCGGCAACGGTTCGGTATGGTCATGTCGGTCATGTTCTCGCTCGGGCTTTGCAGCCGGATCGTGGTGGTAATGCGGCATAGGCCATGCGCCGCCCGTTGAACAGACCCGTTTGGCCTACATCATTTGTCCTGATGACTGTTTGCCGACGCTTCGCTATGGAGAGGAAGCTTCAGGAGCCCCGATATGTCCAGTGCCTATGACATGCATCTCGACAAGAATGCCGCAAATTATCAGCAGCTGACCCCAATCTCCTATCTGGAACGAGCAGCCCGCACATTTCCAGATCATGTGGCGATCATTCACGGCAAAGCGCAGATCAGCTATGGCGAGTTCTGGAAGCGGTCGCTGAAATTGGCCTCCGCGCTGGCCAAATACGGGATAGGCAAGGGCGACACGGTTACGGTGATGCTTTCCAACACGCCGCCGATGCTCGAGGCGCATTTCGGTGTGCCGATGGTGAAAGCCGTGCTGCATAGCCTCAACACAAGGCTCGATGCGGCGGTGCTGGCATTCCAACTCGATCATGCCGAGTCGAAGGTCGTGATCGTGGATCGTGAGTTTTCAGGCGTTATGCGCCAGGCGCTGGACATGGCCGAAGTGAAGCCGTTGGTGATCGACTTCGACGATCCAGAATATGCGGATGACGCACCCTATCCGAAGGGCGAGCGAATCGGCACGCTCGACTATGAGGATTTTGTCGCTTCCGGCGACGAGGACTTCAAATGGTCGATGCCTGACGATGAATGGGATGCGATCTCGCTGAATTATACGTCCGGCACCACCGGAAATCCGAAAGGTGTCGTCTATCACAATCGTGGCGCGGCGCTGATGGCCTACACCAACACGATCCATGCGCAGATGGGCAAACATTGCGTCTATCTCTGGACGCTGCCCATGTTCCATTGCAACGGCTGGTGCTTCCCCTGGACGCTTGCGGTACAGGCGGGTACGCATGTCTGCTTGCGATGGGTGCGGGCCAAGGCAAT
This sequence comes from Mesorhizobium denitrificans, assembly GCF_003403035.1. Taxonomy (GTDB): domain Bacteria; phylum Pseudomonadota; class Alphaproteobacteria; order Rhizobiales; family Rhizobiaceae; genus Mesorhizobium_G; species Mesorhizobium_G denitrificans. Next base: position 177,410 of record NZ_QURN01000006.1, read on the forward strand.
GTATGATGCGATTGCGGATTACGGCGTTACCCACCTGTGCGGTGCGCCAATTGTGATGTCGACGCTGCTGAACGCACCGGATCAGGACAAGCGGGAGTTTTCGCAGACGGTGAGCTTCAATACCGCTGCTGCGCCGCCGCCGGAGGCAGTGCTGGCGGGCATGGCTGACGCGGGTTTCGCGGTTACGCATCTTTACGGATTGACCGAGACGTATGGACCGGCTGTGGTCAATGAGTGGCATTCGGAATGGGATGAACTCGACCGCCCAGCGCGCACAGCAAAGAAAGCGCGGCAGGGCGTGCGCTATGCCGCGCTTGAAGATTTGACCGTGCGGGACCCTGAAACCATGCAGGAGACTCCATCCAATGGGGAAACCATCGGCGAGGTGATGTTCCGCGGCAATATCGTAATGAAGGGCTATCTCAAGAATCCGAAAGCGACGGATGAGGCGTTTTTCGGCGGTTGGTTCCATTCTGGCGACCTCGGCGTCATGCATCCGGACGGATATATCCAGCTCAAGGATCGCTCGAAGGACATCATCATTTCGGGCGGCGAGAACATTTCCTCAATCGAAGTGGAAGATGCGCTTTACAAGCACCCGGCTGTCGCATCATGCGGTGTCGTTGCACGGCAGGACGACAAATGGGGCGAGGTGCCTATTGCATATGTGGAGTTGAAGCCGGGGCGCACCGCAACCGAAGGGGAGATTATCGAGCATTGCCGCACCTTGCTGGCGCGGTTCAAATGCCCGAAGGCGGTTATTTTCGCGGAAATTCCCAAGACTTCGACCGGAAAGATCCAGAAATTCCGCCTGCGGGAGATGGCTCGCGCGGCATGAAAATTCAATCAAAATTGAATCTAATATTAGCAAAGTGAAGCGTGCTGACACACTCTGTTTAAAGATTCCTTGACTCTTTAACACCTTGTTAAGCTTCACCTGTGCATAGTGAGGCCATCCAGTGATCTGGATTCTTACCGAGTGGTTTGGACCACTTTGTTTGACGCCTCCCTGTTAGACTCCTGAGAGCCGCCCCTCCCGCGGCTCTTTTTTTGGGCAAAAGGCGCGTTAACCCTTTATTAAACATAATCTTGCCAACCGGTGATCTACGGCGCATCTTCGCCCGCATACGCTTGATCGTTCGACAGGCGCGAGGAAAAACAATGGCTGGCGGAACAATGAAAAAATCAACGGCAGGGGCGCCGGTATGAATGAGGTTTCCAGGGAAGCCGCGAAGACCGTTCGGCTGGCTGAACGCAGGCTGCATTCGGACTCTTTCAAGCCACTTTACAATGAGGGAATGGCGCTGGTTGAGCGCACAGCCGAATATCTCGATGGACGCGGGAGAGCGGCGGCCAAGGGCCTGTCTCGTCCGGCCGCTACATTATACGCTGCTGAATCCATGCGACTCACGACGCGGCTGATGCAGGTGGCGTCATGGCTGCTGCTTCAGCGAGCGTTCAATTCGGGCGAGATGACGCGCGATCAGGTGGCCTCGGAGAAATCCAAGGTCCGGCTGGATACGCCCTCGGCACATCAAGAGACGCTTGGCTGGACGGAATTGCCGGACGAATTTCGTGAACTGGTCGACCTTTCGCTGCGATTGCAGGCGCGAGTGCGCCGGATGGATGAGGAAATTTACGGCCAAACCACCGAGCAGACGCTGAACAGACGCGGCAATCCCGTTTCCGATCAGATACTTTTGCTGAAAACTGCATTCGGTCGCGGATGATTTCCACCTAAATGTTTCTGGTTTGTTCACATTTCGCTGGCATGCCACGCCCCAAAGGGGATAATTCGGCATGCAGCGCGCGATTCGCATCATTGGGATTGATCCCGGCCTGAGACGCACCGGTTGGGGTGTCATAGAGGCTATTGGCAATTCACTTCGCTTTGTGGCGTCGGGAACGGTTCGTTCCGACGAGAAGGCGGCGCTGGCCGCGCGACTCTGTCAGTTGCATGACGGGCTTGTGGATGTGATGCGCCGCCATGAGCCGGAAGAGGCTGCTGTGGAGAACACCTTCGTCAACCGTGATGCCTCGGCCACGCTGAAGCTTGGACAGGCACGTGGCGTGGCGATGCTTGTGCCTGCGCTCGGTGGGCTCGCTGTTGCGGAATATGCGCCCAATGCGGTTAAAAAGGCTGTGATTGGCGTCGGCAAGGGCGAGAAGGGGCAGATCGTGATGATGGTCAAGGTTCTGATGCCCAAAGCTACGTTCGATACGGATGATGCGGCTGACGCGCTGGCAATCGCGATCTGCCACGCGCATCATCGCCAGAGCGTGCAGGGCCGTCTCGCTGCGGCCGTGGCGGGGTAGGGGCGCGGCATCATGATTGGAAAACTCAAGGGGTCGGTTGACGAGATCGAGGATGATCATTGCACGGTAGACGTGCATGGCGTGGGTTACGTCGCCTATTGCTCGACGCGAACTTTGTCGGCGCTGCCGGGGTCCGGTGAAGCAGTGACCTTGTTCATCGAAACCTATGTTCGCGAGGACATGATACGGCTTTATGGGTTTCAGTCCTCGCTGGAGCGGGAATGGTTCCGTCTGCTCATGAACAATGTGCAGGGGGTTGGTGCGAAGGTCGCGCTGGCTGTTCTTTCGACGCTTTCCCCCGGTGATTTGGCCAATGCAATTGCACTGCGCGACATTGCGATGGTGAGCCGTGCGCCGGGCGTTGGCAAGAAGGTCGCGGAGCGTATCGTGACGGAATTGAAAGCCAAGGCTCCGGCCTATTCCGGCGAGGCGAGCGGGACGATTGGATTGAAGCAAGCGCTGGGTGAGGGCGTTGCGCCGTCGCCGGTTGCCGATGCCGTGTCCGCACTCGCGAACCTTGGCTACTCTCGCGACATTGCCGCGAACGCGGTTGCGGCGGCGATCAAGGAGGCGGGAGAGGGTGCGGATTCGGCAAAGCTTATCCGCTTGGGGCTGAAGGAATTGGCGCGTTGAGTTCTGTCTTGTTATGCAGAGTTTGCCGTGCGAGGACACGGCCATGAACACAGCGCCACGCCTGATCTCATCAGAAAAGCGCACCGAGGATGTCGACCAGACACTTCGTCCGCAGACGCTTGACGATTTCGTCGGGCAGGCAGCAGCGCGCGCCAATCTCAAAGTGTTCGTGGAAGCAGCCAAGCAGCGTGGCGAAGCGTTGGACCATGTGTTGTTTGTCGGGCCGCCCGGTCTCGGAAAGACGACGCTCGCGCAAATCATGGCGCGAGAGATGGGCGTTAATTTCAGATCAACATCTGGGCCGGTTATCGCGAAGGCGGGCGACCTCGCAGCACTGCTGACGAATCTCGAGGAGCGCGATGTACTGTTTATCGACGAGATTCACCGGCTAAGTCCGGCGGTCGAGGAAATTCTCTATCCCGCGATGGAGGACTATCAACTCGATCTCATCATCGGCGAAGGGCCTGCGGCGCGCTCGGTGAAAATTGATCTGGCGAAGTTCACGTTGGTTGCGGCGACGACGCGCCTGGGCCTCATTACGAATCCGCTGCGGGACCGTTTTGGCATTCCCGTGCGGCTGAACTTCTATACCGTCGAAGAGCTGGAACTGATCGTAAGACGCGGCGCGCGTATTCTGGGCATGCCGATGGGTGATGACGGCGCGGTGGAAATTGCGCGACGCGCACGGGGTACGCCGCGCATTGCCGGACGGCTGCTGCGGCGCGTGCGCGACTTTGCATCGGTGGCGGGTGTGGAGAAAGTGGATCGCCGTATCGCTGATGAAGCGCTGTCGCGGCTGGAGGTCGATCAGCTTGGGCTGGATCAACTCGACCGCCGCTACCTCACGATGATCGCATCGAATTTCGGCGGCGGGCCGGTGGGCATTGAGACGATTGCGGCGGGCTTGTCTGAGCCGCGCGATGCAATTGAGGATATTATCGAGCCGTATCTGATCCAGCAGGGCTTTATTCAGAGAACGCCGCGTGGTCGTGTTTTGACGGCCAATGCATGGCGGCATCTCGGTATAGACCCGCCGAAGGAATTCGTGCAGCAGCAAATCAATTTGTTTCAGGAAGAGTGAAAGTGAGTGTTTCCGGCAGTGATCTTGCGCTGACTGGCGTGCTCGACAGGGGCACGCACCGATTGCTCGCGCGGGTATATTATGCCGATACGGATTTTTCGGGTGTGGTTTATCACGCGCGCTATCTGGAATTTCTGGAGCGTGGGCGTTCCGACTTTCTGCGGCTTTGCGGGGTGCATCACACCGAATTGCACGACGGAAAGCACGGTGAAAAGATCGTCTGGGTCGTACGGCGCATGGAGATTGATTTCCGCACGCCTGCCCGCATCGACGACATCATTACGGTCGAAACACATGTAGCTGAATTATCGGGCGCGCGCATATTTATGGCGCAGCGTCTATTGCGCGGCGAGGAAGTGCTGGTGGAAGCGCGAGTCGAGGCCGCGATTATCGGTGAAACGGGTCGGCCACGGCGCTTTCCCAGGGAGTGGGTTGCGGCATTTTTGCCGGGCGACCGCCCGCTAACCTCCTGACTTTTCTAACGTATCGTTAACCATAACGGTCCATTAAGGGAAAACCGAAAGGTTGCATGCAATCCGTATGCCTTCCTTTCACCAAATTTCGCCGTGAAAAGGCCGCGAAACACGCTTTCCGAAGCATGTCCGGTTGGTTGCGGCCAGACAGGGAAAGACGGCGCAGCGCCCATATTGCGGGGCTGTTTCTTTAGGGACACAAAGATGGAACAACTTCCTCTCGCGGCGACAGGCGCGGAATTGTCGGTCTGGAGCTTGTTCTGGCAGGCTGGATGGGTCGTCAAACTGGTGATGATCGGACTGCTGGGCGCGTCTGTCTGGACATGGGCAATCGTTTTCGACAAAATATTCGCCTATGCCCGCATGCGCTCGGCGCTTGATCGTTTTGAGCAAATTTTCTGGTCCGGGCAATCGCTCGAAGAGCTTTATCGCACTTTGGCTGATCGCACGACGACCGGCATGGGCGCGATTTTCGTTGCCGCCATGCGCGAATGGAAGAAGTCTTTTGAGAAGGGCGCAAAGTCGCCTATCGGGCTGCAGACGCGCATCGACAAGGCGATGGATCTTGCGTTGACGCGGGAGATGGAGCGGCTGGAAAGCCGTCTCGGCTTCCTTGCCACCATTGGTTCTGCGGCTCCCTTCATCGGCTTGTTCGGAACGGTGGTCGGTATCATGACATCATTCCAGGCTATTGCCGGTTCGAAATCGACCAACCTGGCTGTCGTTGCGCCCGGCATCGCGGAAGCGCTTCTTGCTACCGCGATTGGCCTGCTGGCGGCCATTCCGGCGGTTATTGCCTACAACAAGCTGTCATCGGATGTCGGCAAGCTCGGCGTGCGCATGGAAGGCTTTGCGGACGAGTTCTCTGCCATACTGTCGCGCCAAATCGATGAGAAAGTTGCTCCAAGGGCAGCCGCCTAACTGGAGCGGATTGGATAGACGATCATGGGTATGTCTGCAGGTGGGGCGGGTCGAGGTGGCCGGGGTCATAGACGCCGTGGCCGCCATCACGGCCTGATGTCGGAGATAAATGTTACGCCGCTGGTGGACGTAATGCTCGTGCTGCTCATCATTTTCATGGTGGCTGCGCCGCTGTTGACCTCGACGGTTCCTATCGACCTGCCGAAGGCTAACGCTGCAACGACTGCGGCTGAAACCAAGCCACTTGAAGTTTCGGTCAACCGGGAGGGCGAAATCTGGATCGGCGACGAATCCTATCCGCTCGGTGAAGTGGCTTCCAAACTCGCAGCAATCGCGAAGACCGGTTATGACGAGCGTATCCTTATCCGTGGCGATAAGACTGCCGATTATGGCACGATCATGGGCGTGATGGCTGAAATCAGTTCGGCCGGTTACAAGAATATCGGCCTCGTTGGCCTTCCGCAGCAGGGTTCCTGAAGCGGGTTATGAAAAGCAGTCTCACAAGTTCTGTTGTAATGCACGCCGTGCTTCTCGGCTTGGGACTTGTGTCATTGTCCTCGCCGCGCTCCATGGATGCGTCGGTTGAATCCGTCTCGGTGGATATCGTACCGGTGGAGGAACTAGCGCAGGTGCAGGTCGGCGACAAGAAAGCGCCTATGGCGGAAAGGCCTGCGCCTATGCCGACATCGCGACCAGACACTGTGCCGGATGCGCAGAAGATCGGCGACAATGAAGTCGATACTGAAAAGCCGCCAATTCCTGACGCGAAGCCGAAGCCGGTAGAATCAGCGCAGGCTCCAAAGCCTGAGCCCAAGCCGGAAGAGCCTGTCAAAAAGGAAGAAGTTCAGAAGACCGAGAAACCAAAGCCGGTTCCGGCCACTGAGGTTGCGCAGACAGAGCAGCCGAAGGAAGAGGTCAAGCCTGACCCGGTGAAGCAGCCTCAGCCGGACCCAAAGCCGGAAAAGCAGGCCGAGCCTAAGCCGGCCGAACAACCCGCAGAAAAGGTAGCGGAGGCGCAGCCGTTAACGACGGACTCCATCGCGGAAACAATTGCCGATTCAAAGCCTGTCGAGGAAGCCGTCAAGCTGCCTGACAACGCACCGGCACCCGAAGCGAAGCCAAGGCCAGCGGAGGCGCAGACTGCCAAGGCCCCCGATCGCAAGACATCTGAGAAGCCGGTGAAAGAGGCGGCGTCCAAGCCAAAGGCCGAAGATAGTGAATTCAGCGAAGATGAAGTCGCTGCGTTGCTGAGCAAGGAAAAAACGGCCGGAGGCGGTGCAAAGCGTTCCAGTCAGGAAGCATCGCTTGGCGGCAAGCAGAATCAGGGTGCCAAGCTTTCGCGCGGCGAGGAAGATGCGTTGCGTGAGCAGTTAAGCGGATGCTGGACTATTCCGGCAGGCGCCGAGGGCGGCGAAGGCCTGCGCGTAAAGGTGGCGTTCAACGTCGATTCCAGCGGCAAGCTCGACGGTCGCCCGCGCGTGGAAGAATCGAGCGGCAACCGCGCATTCGACAACAGCGCGGTGCGCGCCGTGCAAATCTGTGACCAGCAAGGGCTCCAATTGCCGGCCGGCAAAGCCGATGTTTGGTCCGAGATCGCCGTAAACTTCGATCCGACCGCGATGTTCTGATCGCGAATGATTCAAAGAGGCAGATAGGAATGAAGAAACTGCTCAAATCAATTCTGGTGTTGTCAGTGCTTGCTGCGGCACCCATGGCTATCGTCCAACCAGCACTGGCTCGCGTTGAGATCGATGTGAACAAGGGTGTGATCGAACCTTTGCCGATTGCTGTCACCGATTTCCTCGGTGAAGGCTTGGGTGCCGAGATTTCCTCGATTGTCGCAGCCGACCTGAAACGCTCGGGGCTGTTCGCGCCAATCGATAAAGCCGCGTTCGTGGAAAAGATTTCCAACCCGGATGCACAGCCGCGATTTGAGGACTGGAAGGTGATCAACGCGCAGGCGCTGGTTACCGGACGTGTTTCGACGGAAGCTGATGGGCGTATCCGCGCCGAGTTCCGGCTGTGGGATACGTTTGGCGCACAGCAACTGGTGGGTGAACAGTTCTTTGCACCGATGGCGAACAAGCGCCGTGTCGCGCACATCATCGCCGATGCGATCTACAAGGCGCTTACCGGCGAGGAAGGCTATTTCGATACGCGCGTGGTGTTCATCGATGAATCCGGTGCGAAGGATAAGCGCTTGAAGCGCCTTGCCATTATGGATCAGGATGGGGCGAATGTGCGCTATCTGTCGAAGGGTACGACAATTGCGCTGACGCCGCGCTTCTCGCCGACGCGTCAGGAAATTACCTACATGTCTTATGAGAGCGGTCAGCCGCAGGTCTATCTGTTGCAGATCGAGACCGGTCAGCGCGAACTCGTAGGCAATTTCCCTGGCATGACCTTCGCGCCGCGCTTCTCGCCGGATGGGCAGAAGGTCATCATGAGCTTGCTGCGCGATGACGGTAACTCGAACATTTTCGCGATGGATTTGCGCAGCCGGAATACAACGCGGCTGACGAACACCAATGCAATCGACACCTCGCCGTCTTATTCGCCGGACGGCGGACAGGTTGTGTTCACCTCGGACCGTGGCGGCCAACCGCAGATCTACAAAATGGGTGCGGACGGTTCCGGCCAGGCACGCATCTCGTTCGGCGGCGGCAGCTATTCGACGCCGGTCTGGTCGCCGCGCGGTGACTTGATCGCATTCACAAAGCAGGTGGGCGGCGAGTTCCAGATCGGTGTGATGAAGACGGATGGCTCGGGCGAACGCATCCTGTCGTCGGGTTTTGCGCAGGAGGGGCCGACATGGGCACCGAATGGCCGCGTGCTGATGTTCTTTGCTGAAGGCGCTGGCTCAGGTGGTCCCAAGCTGCGTACCATCGACTTGACCGGTCGCAACGATCAATCGATCGGAACGCCGAATTACGCGTCTGATCCTGCCTGGTCGCCGCTTCTGGATTGAGCCATTCGTCGCACACGGCGGCATTCTGAACGGCTTGCCGCCTTTTGGCCCCATTCGGTGCAGAAGGGTCCGAATCGAGGGAAAACCTATGGGGAATCAGCGATTCGGACGGAAGTTAGGGAAACATTAACCCTATTCGTTGAACGCGCATTAACCGCAACGTGGTTACTGGATGGTCAACCACTTCGTTACAGTTTTGCCAAACGTTACTTTGAAGGAGAGGCGGGTATGCGCCGCATCGCAGCTATAGCAAGAAACCCAGTCGCAGTGGCGCTGGTGGCCGGTCTGGCCATCGCGGGTTGCGCATCGAAAAAAACGCCGAACAGCGCGGGCGACCTCGGCCTTGGTGGCGGCGCTGGCGCAGCTACGCCAGGCTCGCCGCAAGACTTCACCGTGAATGTCGGCGACCGCATTTTCTTTGATACCGATTCGTCTTCGATTCGCGCAGACGCCCAGCAGACGCTGGCTCGTCAGGCTCAATGGTTAAATCGCTATGGCAACTACGCAATCACCGTTGAAGGCCATGCCGACGAACGCGGCACGCGCGAGTACAACCTCGCTCTTGGCGCACGCCGTGCAGCGGCAACGCGTGACTTCCTGATTTCGCAGGGCGTGGCAGGCAATCGCCTCAAGACGATATCCTACGGTAAAGAGCGTCCGGTCGCGGTATGCGACGACATCTCTTGCTGGTCGCAGAACCGCCGTGCGGTTACTGTTCCGCGCGGTGCGGGCAGCTAATTTCTACCGCGAAGGTCAGAGTTTGAAAGAGCGCCGGGCCTGTCCCGGCGCTTTTCGCTTGAGGCTGATTGTTGCCGACATGCAACAACGACGCGCATCTTGCCTGCTGCGCTGCACACATCAAATTTTGGCCGCTAAGATCGTTCTATTTTAGAGAAGGCCAATGCGCCGACAACAGATTGCGAGAGGCAAATGCAGTTGCGAAGTTTACTGAGTGGCGCCGTGGCAGCGTTGCTCTTTTGCGGGGCGGCACAAGCGGCCAGCCTTGGTGGAACGCCGCCCACGCCACAGGGCGGACTGCCGGGCGTGTTTTCGGCGCAGAAACAGGCTCCGGTTTTGATGGCGCAGAGCACCAATCAGGCGCTTGATGAACAACTGCGCCAGATGAACGGGCGCATTGAAGAACTCAACTTCCAGATCATGCAGCTTCAGGAGCAAATCCGAAAGATGCAGGAAGACAATGAGTTTCGCTTCCAGGAGTTGGAAGACAAAAAGACAGACGCTGGCGGCGCGAAAGCTCCGCGCAAACACACAATGGCAGACCCGGCTCCACAGCCGGGTGCGCCTTCTGAACCGCCAGCGACGAACACCACTGCGCCTGCTGACCGGCCTTCAATCGAAGAGCTTGCATCGGCACCGTCTGATGCGGCGACACCACCGGCGAATGGCGCCCAGAACGGCGAGCCCGAAAAATCGTTTGGCACGATTACGTTCGACCAGAGCGGCAATGTGGTCGGAGGCAGCGTGGGTGACACGACCGTTGGTACGCGCGATCCCAACGCCGCCCTTCCGCAAGAGGGGACTGACACGTCCGATGATACGGTCGTGGCCGCGTTACCGCCGTCGAACAATCCCGACGATCTCTATCGAAGCTCGTATGAATCAATTCTGGCGGGCCAGTACAAGACAGCCGAAGCAGGTTTTCGCCAGCATGTAGAGCGTTTCCCGGATGACGCGCGCGCTCCGGACGCACAGTTTTGGCTTGGCGAGTCGCTTCTTGGGCAGCAGAAATATCGCGAAGCCGCGGAAGTTTTCCTTGCAGCAAACAAGAAGTTTCCGAAGGCCAAAAAGGCACCTGACATGCTGTTCAAGCTCGGTGTTTCGCTGGTCGGCATCAATCAACGCGATGTCGGATGTGCAACGTTTACGGAAGTAAGCAAGCGCTATCCCAATGCTTCTCCCGCGCTGAAAAAGCGTATCGAGCGTGAGCAGGTCGAGGCCAAGTGCTGAACGGCGGCCCGCTAGCCTCGCTATTTAATTCCTATAATTTCGAGTCGGGTGCGCCCTATATCGTTGCGATTTCTGGCGGCAGCGATTCAACTGCGCTGCTCTTTCTGCTCAAGAGTTATTTCGACAGATTTCACCCCGATGCGCGCTTGATTGCTGCGACGGTCGATCATGGCTTGAGGGCCGAATCTGCGGACGAAGCCAAATCGGTAGCTGCGCTTTGCCGCGCACGTGGCATTGAACACAGAATTCTTGCGTGGACGGGCGACAAACCGGCGCGGGGGGTTCAGGCAGCAGCGCGTTTGGCGCGTCACCGCCTGCTCGCAGCACTCGCATTGCAGGAAAACGCCAAGGCCGTATTTACCGGCCACACGCGCGACGATCAGGCCGAGACAGTGCTTATGCGCGGTGCGCGCGGTGAGGGGCTTGGGAGCGCAGGCATTGCGCCGGCAACGCTTTACGCGGGGCGCGTTTGGTTTGTTCGCCCATTGCTCGGCACATCGAGGAAGCAACTGCGCGAAAAGCTGGAAATGCTCGGCATCGGCTGGTTCGATGATCCAAGCAATAGCGACATGCGATATGAACGTGCACGCTTGCGGGCTGCATTGCGGCAGTCAGCTGACGGTGACATGCAGGCTGATGCGGCTGTTGCAGAAGCGGCAGACGCTGGCGCACTGCGCATGGCGCGCTCGGTTTGGGCGGCGGGTCTGCTTCGACGGCACGCTCGTCGTGCCGTGCCCGGCTTGATCCGATTGGATCGGATTGCGCTCGATGCGCCAGACGAAACCTTGCTGCATGCCTTACGCGTTTTGGTCGCCGTTTCTGGCGGTGCAGAGCATTTGCCGGATCGTGAGCGCGCAATGGCGCTTCTGCAAGAATTGCGACGCGGCAACGGGAGAGCGACGCTGGCTCGTGCACTGGTCGATGCACGCAAGGATGCGATTTATTTCTTGCGCGAAGCGAGAGGATTGCCATCGAATGCGCCGGTTTCGGGTCAAATTTGGGACCGCCGCTTCGAGATAATCGAAGGCAAAAATCGCGGGCGCGTCGATTCGTCTCGCCATTCTGATGCGCCGGAAAGTCTTGTCCGTGCGGCGGAGATTACCAAGCCGATCTTGCCCGAAGATTGTGAGGCAAGGCCGCTTGTTGCCCCATGGAGCCTGTTTCTGCCAGTTTTCGACTTGGCGATTGCTGGCGAAAGCGCGCGATTGGTCAGTGCACAAGCATTTCCGGGCTTGCCTTTCCACGGTCATATTGAAAAGACAACTTAACTCTACTGAAGGGGGCGCTTGGCAACGCGCTCTCGCCTCCCTATGTTGAGGCAAATTGAACGAATGCCATTTTTGCCCCGAACGCGCATCGAGGGCTGCAGTGCGACAGGAATATGATGAACCCTAATTATCGTAATCTGGCCTTGTGGGCGATCATTGCGGTCCTGCTCATAGCGCTTTTCAACCTGTTCCAGGGTGGCCCGCAGCAGCGCGGCTCGACGCAGGATATTCCGTATTCTGAGTTCCTGTCGCAGATCGAGGCAGGGCGTGTGAAATCGGTAACGATCGCCGGAGAGCGCATCACCGGCAACTATTCCGACAATGCCACGGCATTTCAGACCTATTCGCCGGGTGATCCCGATCTGGTGAAGCGTTTGGAAGACAAGAACGTCACGATTAACGCGCGGCCTGAAACTGATGGTTCGGGCTCGCTGATAGGCGTATTGCTGTCCTGGCTTCCAATGATCCTCATTCTCGGCGTGTGGATTTTCTTCATGCGCCAGATGCAGTCTGGCTCCGGTCGGGCGATGGGCTTTGGCAAGTCCAAGGCTAAACTGCTGACCGAAGCGCATGGCCGCATAACGTTTCAGGATGTTGCTGGTGTCGATGAAGCGAAGGAAGATCTTGAAGAGATTGTAGAGTTTCTGCGCGACCCGCAGAAGTTCCAGCGCCTTGGCGGCAAGATTCCGCGCGGTGTGCTGCTGGTAGGCCCTCCCGGCACAGGTAAGACGCTTCTGGCGCGCTCGGTCGCGGGCGAAGCCAATGTGCCGTTCTTCACGATTTCCGGTTCGGACTTTGTTGAAATGTTCGTAGGCGTTGGCGCAAGCCGCGTGCGCGACATGTTCGATCAGGCCAAGAAGAATGCACCTTGCATCATCTTCATCGACGAAATCGACGCTGTTGGCCGCCATCGTGGTGCTGGCCTTGGCGGCGGCAATGACGAGCGCGAGCAGACGCTGAACCAGCTTCTGGTTGAGATGGATGGCTTTGAGGCGAATGAGGGGATCATTCTGATTGCGGCGACCAACCGCCCAGACGTTCTCGATCCGGCGCTGCTGCGTCCGGGCCGTTTTGATCGTCAGGTCGTGGTGCCGAATCCCGACATCAATGGCCGCGAGAAGATTCTGAAAGTGCATGTGCGCAACGTGCCGCTGGCACCCAATGTGGACCTGAAGGTTATTGCGCGCGGCACGCCGGGCTTCTCCGGTGCCGACCTTGCAAACCTCGTCAACGAAGCTGCGCTTATGGCCGCGCGTCGCAACAAGCGGCTCGTGACCATGCAGGAATTCGAGGACGCCAAGGACAAGGTCATGATGGGTGCCGAGCGGCGCTCGTCGGCAATGACGCAGGCCGAAAAGGAACTGACGGCGTATCACGAGGCTGGCCATGCGATTCTGGCGCTGAACGTTCCAGCCGCTGATCCGCTGCACAAGGCGACAATCATTCCGCGCGGACGTGCGCTCGGTATGGTCATGCAGTTGCCTGAGGGCGACCGCTATTCAATGAGCTACAAATACATGATCTCGCGCCTTGCGATCATGATGGGTGGCCGTGTCGCCGAAGAGTTCAAGTTCGGCAAGGAAAACATCACCTCGGGTGCTTCCTCCGACATCGAGCAGGCCACCAAGCTTGCGCGCGCAATGGTCACGCGCTGGGGCTTCTCGGACAAGCTGGGCCATGTCGCCTATGGCGAGAATCAGGAAGAGGTCTTCCTTGGTCATTCGGTCGCGCGTACGCAGAACGTTTCGGAAGAGACAGCGCAGATCATCGATGCAGAAGTCCGTCGCCTGATCGACGAGGCCTACTCGACTGCAAAGCGCGTTCTGACCAAGTTCAAGAAGGAATGGGTCGCGCTGGCCGAAGGGCTGCTCGAATATGAGACGCTGAGCGGCGAAGAGATCAAGCAGCTCATCGCTGGCAAGAAGCCTTCGCGTGATCTAGGCGATGATACGCCACCTTCGCGTGGCTCGGCGGTTCCCAAGGCTGGGGCATCCCGTGGGCGCAAGAAGGGCTCCGAGCCGGAAGGCGGAATGGAACCACAGCCCCAAGGCTGAACAGAGAAAACGCCGCGTTAGCGGCGTTTTTTCATTGGGCAGTGATTTAGGAATTGCCTTTCAGGCGAGCGCTGCATGCGCTGTAATAACCGCCGCCCTTCTGTATCCACTTCATGCCGTTGAGCGTTTTGGCGTCCCGGTTGGCTTTGTAGCTGTCCAGACAGGTTCTCATGCGTTGCTTTGCAGCAGTTTCCGATGCGAATTTGCTGTCCACCTTGTCAGGAAAGGTTACGCCTTCGGGAATCTGGATTGCGGCCGCAGGCTTCGACTTCTCGTCGTTCGATGCATCCGGGAGAATATTGCATTGAGAAACGCGAAAATCGCTCCATTTTGCGCCATTCAGAGTCCCGGCTTTCTTGGCTTCCGCAAATTTTGCAGAACACTCCTTCATCGTCATGGCGTGGGCGGGCAAGGCAAGGGTGAGGCAGCAGAGGAACGCTGCCGATCGCAACAGTGACATTATCAGACCTCCAAGATTGGAGATGCTTGATATTATAAATTTCTAAAATGATATATATCTGTTTATGATTTGCTGTTCGGCGCGTCGATTTTCGGCTTAGCCGAATTCGGTAGATGCCACGGAAAAAGGCCAACGCAACCTTTTCGAAATCACTGGTAATATAGGCTAACTAAACGTGATGCGCTCACAGTGGTGTTTTGTGGCATGAGCGCCAGCAGGTTTTTAGGGTCAAGAGTATATGGCGAAGCGCTATTTCGGCACTGACGGTATTCGTGGACGCGCAAATTCATTTCCAATGACGGCAGAAGTTGCCATGCGTGTCGGCATGGCGGCGGGCATGTCTTTTCAGCGTGGCGACCATCGCCATCGCGTTGTGGTGGGCAAGGATACGCGCCTTTCCGGCTATATGCTGGAAAACGCGATGGTGGCTGGCTTTTGTGCTGCCGGTATGGATGTGTTCCTGCTCGGCCCGATACCTACGCCTGCGGTTGCCATGCTGGCGCGCTCGCTGCGCGCGGATATGGGGGTTATGATCTCCGCCTCGCATAACCCATATGACGACAACGGTATCAAGCTGTTCGGACCAGATGGTTACAAGCTGTCGGACGAGCTGGAGCAGCGCATCGAAGCTATGCTCGATCAGGAAATCGACATCAATCTGGCTGGCCCGGATGGGCTTGGCCGCGCCAAGCGCGTTGATGGCGTACATGACCGCTACATTGAATTCGCCAAGCGGACCTTGCCGCGCGCAATGTCGCTGTCTGGTCTGCGTATCGTAATCGATTGCGCAAATGGCGCAGGCTACAAGGTGGCGCCGGCGGCGCTTTGGGAACTGGGCGCCGAGGTTATTGCCATCAACGTTGAGCCGAACGGTTTCAACATCAACAAGGAGTCCGGTTCGACGCATCCGGCGGGATTGCAGAAGAAGGTGCACGAGGTGCGCGCTGACATCGGCATCGCACTCGACGGCGATGCTGACCGCGTGACGATTGTCGATGAGACGGGCGCGATTGTAGACGGCGACCAGATCATGGCTCTCATTGCCGAGTCATGGAACGAAACGGGTCGTCTGGCTGGCGGCGGCGTTGTGGCCACTGTCATGTCCAACCTCGGTCTTGAGCGCTACATGAACGATCAGGGCCTGCAATTGCATCGCACCAAGGTTGGCGACCGCTATGTGGTTGAACATATGCGCGCGCATGGTTTCAATGTCGGTGGAGAACAGTCCGGCCATATCGTGCTGTCGGATTTCTCGACCACTGGCGATGGGCTTGTCTCGGCCTTGCAGGTTTTGGCTTGCGTCAAGCGCGCCGAGAAGCCGGTGAGCGAGCTTTGCCGCAAATTCGAGCCGGTACCTCAGTTTCTGAAGAACGTGCGCTTCTCCGGCGGCAAGCCGTTGGAAGACAAGAATGTGAAGCAGGCCATCGAAGACGGACGTTCACGCCTTGGGGTCGGCGGGCGTCTTGTTATCCGCCCATCCGGAACCGAACCGCTGATCCGTGTCATGGCCGAGGGCGATGATTCGGTGCTGGTCGAATCCGTCGTGGACGATATTGTCAGCGTGATTTCGGACCTCCGCACCGCCGCCTGAGGCTGAGCGTAAGGCAATAAACGAGAGCGCGGGAACATTTCCCGCGCTTTTTGTTTGTGTCGGTCATGGTTAACAAACAGGGTTAAGGGCAGCTTAACCTTTGCGATTCATTATCCATATCGGATGAGGTGGTGCCGGGCGGGTTCCGGCTTTCCGAGAGGTTTTGAATTATGCGTATTTTCCTGATCAGCGCCGCGATACTTTCTATGAGCACTGCCCTGCCTGCATTGGCGGCAGATATGGCAGCTTTGGAGCCCGCGCCCGCTCAGGTCGCGTATGAGCAGCCCAATACGGGCGGTTGGTATATTCGCGGCGATCTTGGAGGCCACTGGGCCAACTTCGGCGAGGCCGAGTACATCACCTACGGTGCTGGTGTTCCGTTGCCCGGTACGGACATTCTTGAGGGCGATCTGAATGGCGCATTCACGCTGGGTGCCGGTGTCGGCTATCAGATCAACAACCACTTCCGCACGGATGTGACGGCAGATTACTGGTTCAAGTCGGACTTCGAAGGCTCCAGCAGCAACGGCGCAACAACCGATACGTCTTCAATGTCTGCATGGCTGCTTCTGGCCAACGCTTACGTCGATCTCGGAACATGGGGTGGCTTCACTCCATATGTTGGCGGCGGTATCGGCGGCGCGCATATCAAGTGGGACGACCTGACCAACACCCCTCCCGGTGTTGAGCATCCCGGTTCTTCCAACTGGCGTTTCGCAGCCGCCGTCATGGCTGGCGCGTCCTATTGCTTGACCGACAAGCTCCAGCTCGATGCGGGCTATCGCTTCACGCATGTCGAGGGTGGACGGATGTTCGAACAGGTTGGCACGCAGCCGGGGCCGGGCTTCGACGATGGTCTCAATGTTCACGAGGTTCGTGGCGGCCTGCGCTATGCGCTGGGTGGAAGCGCGCCGAACTGCGCACCAGAGCCGGTCGCTTACGAACCCGCGGTCGAACCCGTTTACAAATAAGCGCAAGCTCAAGTCCTTCGAAGCGCCCGTACATGTGCCGGGCGCTTTTGCTTTCAAGGTTCTGTTATCCTTAACCAGAGCTTAACCCGCATGGTTAATAAGCTGTATCATCAAGTGGATGGGGTTGTGATGGTGCGGAATCTGGCAGTTGGAGCGGTGGCACTCCTCTATCTCTGCGCGCCGGGTTTCGCTGCCGATATGGACCCGGTGGAGGCGGAACAACTTCCCGAATATGTGCCTTCTGAGGCTGCAAAGGGTTGGTATTTGCGCGGCGATGCGACCTACGCCGCGAGCGACTCGGTTTACGATTTCACGTTGCTTGGCGAAGATACGAACAACAACCGCTTCGGTGGTGGGCTTGGCCTGGGCTACCGGTTCAATGATTGGATACGCGCGGATTTGACCGGCAACTTTGTTGCCTCCGACAGCTATGATTTTGATAATGGCGCTGTTTCAATTTCTGCCAACCACGAAATGTGGAGTGGGCTGCTGACCGGCTATGTCGATCTCGGCACGTTCGCGGGCATCACACCTTACTTGGGTGCGGGGGCAGGTGTTCTGTATTCGCGCGATGATTTCAGCACGAATCTTGCCGCGCTCGATTTGGATGAAAGTCAGACGAAATTTGCCTTCTCGCTAACTGCTGGTTTCGGTTATCGCATCACCGACAAGATGACTGCGGACATCGGCTACCAGTTTCTGGCGTCGCCCAACACGCAATATCTGAACACCGAAAAGCTCGCGATTGAAGACGGCGTAAAGCTTCATCAGATCAAGGTTGGGTTGCGCTTCGACCTCTATTGAGCAGATTTGTGGACATGTTCCAGTCGCGGCATTTCTTTTTCTCTTGACGACTCAAACCTGATCTCATATCCGCGTCCGTGGGCCACTTCTCCCCAACGAGAGGCTAACTATCTGGAAGGATAGACCACGATGACGACGCTTGCGTCCACGCCGGCAGTGCGCCCGGCAAACCCCAATTTCTCCTCAGGTCCATGTGCTAAACGTCCCGGCTGGTCGCTGGAGGCGCTTAAGGCTGCGCCGCTTGGCCGTTCCCACCGCGCGAAGATCGGCAAGACACGGCTTGAACAGGCTATCGAACTTACGCGCGAAATTTTGCAGGTGCCCGCCGATTATCGCATCGGCATCGTGCCGGCTTCGGACACCGGCGCTGTCGAAATGGCGCTGTGGTCGCTACTTGGTGAGCGCGGCGTTGACATGGTCGCGTGGGAAAGCTTTGGCTCCGGCTGGGTGACTGATGTCGTCAAGCAACTCACGCTTACCGACGTTCGCATCTTCGACGCGGCCTATGGAACGCTGCCAGATCTGTCCGCCGTAGATTTCGACCGGGACGTGGTGTTTACCTGGAATGGCACGACCTCCGGCGTGCGTGTACCGAACGGCGATTTCATCCCGGCGGCCCGCCAAGGGTTGACGATTTGCGACGCGACCTCGGCTGCATTTGCCCAACGTCTCGACTTCGCCAAACTCGATGTAGTTACCTTCTCATGGCAGAAGGTGCTCGGCGGGGAGGGCGCTCATGGCATGCTCATCCTGTCGCCACGCGCTGTGGAGCGGCTGCTTTCTTATAAGCCTGCGTGGCCGCTGCCGAAGATTTTTCGCCTCACCTCGGGCGGTAAGCTGATTGAAGGCATCTTCAAGGGCGAGACGATCAACACTCCATCCATGCTCTGCGTTGAGGATTATCTGGATGCGCTGAAATGGGCGAAATCCATCGGCGGCTTGAATGCGCTGATTGCACGAGCAGATGCAAATTTCGCTGTGCTGGATCGCTTTACGAAGCAGAATGGTTGGCTTGCAAATCTGGCGGTTGATCCCGCGACCCGTTCCAACACGTCGGTCTGCCTTTCCATCGTCGATCCTGACGTGACTGCGCTGGATGCGGATGGTCAGGCTGCGTTTGCGAAAGCAGTGGCTGCTGCGTTGGAAAAGGAAGGCGTCGCTTACGACATCGGCGCTTATCGCGACGCGCCTCCCGGCTTGCGCATCTGGTGTGGCGCCACGGTCGAGACTTCCGACCTCGAAGCACTGTTGCCTTGGCTCGAATGGGCTTTCGCAAACCAGAAATCAGCACTCAAGGCAGCCGCCTGATTTAACGACCTCCGTTCGCCTGTCGATGCCTTCTCCCGCGCGGGAGAAGGCGGATATGCGCAAACGAGAGGGCATTGCTACCACCGCTTTTCAAGGACAAACCCATGGCACGCGTACTGGTCTCAGACAAACTTTCTCCCACTGCAGTTCAGATTTTCAAGGATCGCGGCGTGGAGGTGGACTATCTCCCCGACCTCGGAAAAGACAAAGACAAGCTTCTTGAGGTCATTGATCAATATGATGGTCTTGCTATCCGCTCGGCTACCAAGGTCACGGAAAAGCTCATCGCTGCCGCGACCAAGCTGAAGGTTATCGGGCGCGCTGGTATCGGCGTGGACAATGTCGATATTCCGGCAGCTTCACGCCGCGGTATCATCGTGATGAATACGCCTTTCGGAAACTCCATCACGACCGCTGAACACGCCATTGCGCTGATCTTCGCCGTGGCGCGTGAGCTGCCCGAGGCAAACGCTTCGACCCATGCAGGCAAGTGGGAGAAGAACCGCTTCATGGGTGTGGAAATTACCGGCAAGACGCTCGGTGTTATTGGCTGCGGCAACATCGGTTCGATCGTCGCCACGCGCGGTGTGGGTCTGCGAATGCATGTGGTTGCGTTCGATCCGTTCCTTTCGGAAGAGCGGGCGCGGGAACTCGGCGTGGAAAAGGTGGAATTGGAAGAGCTGTTCACGCGATCCGATTTCATCACCCTGCACACCCCGCTGACCGATAAGACCCGCGGCATCATCAATGCGGACGCGATTGCGAAGATGAAAGATGGTGTGCGCATCATCAATTGCGCGCGCGGAGGGTTGATCGTCGAGAAAGACCTGATTGAAGGATTGAAGAGCGGTAAAGTCGCAGGTGCTGGTATCGACGTGTTCGAAGTCGAACCGGCCACAGATAACGAATTGTTCCAGTTTCCGAACGTGGTTTGCACGCCGCATTTGGGGGCGTCGACTTCGGAAGCGCAAGAGAACGTCGCGCTTCAGATCGCGGAGCAGATGGCGGATTATCTCGTCAGAGGGGCCGTCAGCAACGCCATCAACATGCCGTCGATCACGGCGGAAGAAGCGCCACGTCTCAAGCCTTTTGTGAAACTCGCCGAGGTGCTTGGTGCGTTTGTCGGACAGGTCACAGACGAGCCTATTAAGGAGGTCGAAATCCTGTTTGACGGCGCAACGGCGACGATGAACACGCGCGCTTTGATGAGCGCAACACTCGCAGGCTTGATCCGCCCTCAAGTGTCCGACGTGAACATGGTTTCCGCTCCGATCATGGTGAAGGAACGTGGGATCATCGTGTCCGAGGTCAAGCGCGACAAATCAGGCGTGTTCGATGGCTACATCAAGCTGACCGTCAAGACGCCGAGCATGACTCGCACGATCGCGGGCACCTGCTTCTCTGACGGAAAGCCTCGCTTTATCCAGATCAAGGGCATCAATCTGGATGCGGAAGTGGGCCATCACATGCTCTACACGACAAACCCCGATGCTCCCGGCATTATCGGCCTTCTCGGCACGATCTGCGGGGCCAATGATGTGAACATCGCGAACTTCCAGCTTGGTCGCGACCGGCCGGGCGGCGACGCAATCGCGCTGCTCTATCTGGATGCGCCATTCCCTGAAAAGGCGCTCAACGACCTGCGGACCAATCCGAAGATTGCTTCGGCCAAACGCCTGCAATTCGACGTGAACTAGGATGTTTCAGGGCGCTGCTTCACGGCGGCGCCCGCTATATTCGGCGAGCGCAATGCCGCCGAAAACGAGAGCCAGCGCGATGGCATGGTAGAGGCTGAATTCCTCGCCCAGCAGAACAATTGAAAGTATCGTTCCAAAGATCGGCACGAGGTTGATGAAAAGCCCCGCGCGATTTGCTCCAATAAGCTCGACGCCCCTTATGTAAAGCGCTTGCGCGAGCAGGGATGGAAAGATCAGCACATAGAGCAATATCGCCCAACCCTGCGCGTCGGGAATTATTGCTTTGCCGACGGCGAACTCGATGGCGACGAAGGGCAGGGAAGTCAGGGACGCCGAACCTGTCAGCACGATCATCAGGGAATGCCAATGAATATCCGGCTTGAAACGAAGCGCTACCGTATAGCCGCTGTAAACGAATATCGAGGCAAGCATAATTGCGTCGCCAAGATTGAGGTCTAGCGACAGCAGGCGCGAAAGCGCGCCGTGGCTGGCGGTGAGCGCAACACCAAGTAATGTGAGACACAGGCCGATTATCTGCCCACCGCTCGCCTTAAGCCTGAAAAACAGGAAATTAAGCATGAATATCAACATCGGCATGCCGGCCTGCTCGATGCTGACATTGATTGCAGTGGTGAGTGTGAGCGCGGTGTAAAGCGCGACGTTGAATATTGTGAAGCCAAAGGTTCCGAGCATGGAAAGCAGCAGCCAATGCTTGCGCAAGGCAGGCAAATCGGCCTTCAGGCTTTTCCATCCGATGACGAGCATGATGACAAACGCCAGTGTCCATCGCCCTGCCGTCAGAATCATTGGAGAGATGTGCCCGACTGCCAGTTTGCCGGCAATTGCGTTGCCGCCCCAAAACAAGGTTGTCAGCAGAAGGTAGATATAGGCGCGCTGGTGCATTCGACTCCGCTCAGGAATGCATATCGGGGTAGTCCACAACGCCGTCTGAGTAAACGAAGGTTAGCCACTGTTCTATCGAAAAGAACTGTCGCGTTTATGGTTTAGACGTTATAGAGCGCTGGTTTTGAATTTGGGTTCGCTGGACGGGCGATTCATCAGGATTAAAAAATGGCGAATGTGGTGGTTGTTGGCTCGCAATGGGGCGACGAAGGCAAAGGCAAGATTGTCGACTGGTTGTCGGAGCGCGCGGACGTCGTCGTGCGCTATCATGGCGGCCATAATGCAGGCCACACACTGGTTATCGACGGCGTAAGCTATAAACTCGCGCTGCTACCGTCAGGTCTTGTGCAGGGCAAGCTTTCGGTCATCGGCAACGGCGTCGTCGTAGACCCGCACCATTTCGTTCAGGAACTGGCGAAGCTGCGTGGACAGGGCGTTGAGATCACGCCGGAAGTCCTGCGTGTCGCTGACAATGCACCTCTCATTCTTTCGCTGCACAGAGAGCTTGATGCGATTCGCGAAGACGCGACGGGCGGACTGAAAATCGGAACGACAAAGCGCGGCATCGGACCTGCCTATGAGGACAAGGTTGGACGTCGCGCGATTCGCCTCGTGGACCTGTCGGAACCTGACACGCTGATGGTTAAGATCGAGCGTTTGCTCGGCCATCACAATGCTTTGCGGCGTGGCATGGGCATTGAGGAGATCGACTCGAAAAAGATCTATGACGAGTTGATGTCGGTTGCGGACGAGATTCTGCCTTACATGGATCAGGTTTGGCGCGTGCTGGAAGAAAAGCGGCGCATCGGTTCGCGCATCCTTTTTGAGGGTGCGCAGGGCGCGCTACTGGACAATGACCACGGCACCTATCCGTTCGTTACTTCGTCTAACACTGTGGCGGGACAGGCGGCTGCCGGTTCCGGTCTTGGGCCGACGGCAATCGGCTATGTGCTGGGTATCACCAAGGCTTACACGACGCGCGTAGGCGAGGGGCCTTTCCCGTGCGAACTGCACGACGAGATCGGGGAGCATCTCGCGACTGTCGGGCGCGAAGTTGGTGTCAACACGGGCCGCCCGCGCCGCTGCGGCTGGTTCGATGCGGTGCTGGTGCGTCAGACCGTCAAAACCTCCGGCATCTCGGGCATTGCACTCACCAAGCTGGACGTTCTCGACGGCTTGAAGGAGATCAAGGTTTGCATTGCATACGAGCTTGATGGCAAGCGCATTGATTATTTGCCTGCCTCAATGCGGGCACAAGCTGCGGTTAAGCCAATATATGAGACACTCGAAGGGTGGTCGCAGACGACGGCTGGTGCGCGCAGTTGGGCGGAACTTCCAGCGCAGGCCGTCAAATATGTTAGGCATATTGAGGAACTGATCGGCGCGCCTGTCGCCTTGTTGTCAACCAGTCCGGAGCGCGACGACACGATACTTGTGACGGACCCTTTTCAAGACTAATTTCAAGCCTCTCGCCGGGCTGATGGGACATGCTAGGCGAGGGGCAATAACTCAGGTCGGATTTTAATGTCGGATTTTGTGGCGGTACTCAGAAAGACGCTGGAGGGGCTGGGCGAAACCAGTCCTGAGATGCGTCAGCGGGTTTATGATAAGGCGCGCAGCACCATCGCCGCCAAGCTTTCCGGTATGAACCCGCCGCCACCGCCACAAGTGGCAGATCGGCAGCGTCGTGCACTTGAAGAAGCGATCACTGAAGTGGAGCGTTCCTACGGACCGGCCTCCAGGGCAGAGCCGCTGGACGAACTCGAAAATGTTCTCAATTCGCTCAATGGCCTGAAAAATCAGCCTATTGTTGCACAGCCTCCAAGGCAGCCGGAACCACGGCGCGCGCCTGAGCCTCCGCGTTATACCGAGCCGCCGCGCAGCTATGAGACGCAGCGCCCGGTGACGACGCCGACCTTGCGTCCGCCTGCGCCGCACCAACAACCAATACGGCACGCGCCTCCCCAAATGGAAACGGCGCCCGAGGACGAATTCGAGCCGCTGGAAGATGATGGCTATGATGCTCCGCCGCCAGTTGAATATCCGGCTGCGGAAGAAACGCGTAAGCGCGGTGGTCTTGGCCGCCTGATTGCTGCGTTGCTGCTGTTGGTTGCTCTGGCCGGCGGTGGTTATGCTGCATGGGTCAACAAGGATAAGTTGTCGGCTACTGTAGCTGAGCTGACGGATTCGCTGAGCAAGAGCACGGCCTCGAACGAGCCCGCTACGCCAGCCGAACCGGCGACATCGAAGACCGAAACGGAAAATGGGACTGATGCAGCGCCTGCTGCTGATGGTCCGGCAAAGTTTACGCAGCAGTTGAATGCCGATGGCAGCGAGGCCGATGCTGGGCCTGCTGCGAATGGCGCCACGGTAGGCGAGGGAGCTTCGGTAGCCGAGGCAACAAACAACGCCACGACGCCGCCGGTTTCGCAGCAGCCTGCGACGCAGGATCAGGCCGCGCAGGAAGGTACTGACCAACCGGAAGAAAGCGCGCAAGCGCCGGACCAGCAGCCTGCCGATCAACAACAGCCAGCCGATGCCGCTCAGGCTCCTGCCGACGCGCAGCCTGCCCAGAGCGAGGCCGCACCTGCGCAAGCAAATTCGGGTGCCGTACAGGTTGGTCAGCGCGCAATCTTCTACGAGGAGCGTACAAATTCGGCTGATGGTTCAGCGGAGCCGGGTTCGATTGTATGGTCGGTGGTGCAGGAATCGCCGGGCGGTGACTTGCCGCCAGAACCTGCCATCCGCGCCGAGGCAACCATTCCCGGCAAGGATGTGCAGTTGCGCATGACGATCCGCCGCAACGCGGACAATACGCTTCCGGCGAGCCACATTATCGAGATGATCTTCCTCACGCCGCAGAACTTTGAAGGCGGCGGCATCGATAATGTACTGCGTGTTGCGCTCAAGGCTTCGGAGCAGGATGCGGGCACCCCGCTTGCTGGCATACCGGCGAAGATTTCAGACGGCTTTTTCCTGATTGCGCTGAACGATAGCCAACAGGACAAAGATGCGAACATGAAGCTTCTTCGCGAGCGCAACTGGCTTGATGTTCCGCTGGTCTACAAGTCGGGACGCCGCGCACTCATCACAATGGAAAAGGGCATTCCCGGTGAGAAGGTATTCGACGACGTGTTGAAGTCCTGGGGTCAGACCAGCGGCTGACCCGGTTCCCAGCCTGCCGGAGCCATCTCGAACGACGAGAATTCAAAGCCCGGCGCAACCGTGCATCCGACCAGCGTCCATTCGCCGAGACTGGCCGCGCTTTGCCAATGCCCTGCGGGCACAATTGCCTGTGGTCGCTCGCCAGCCGCGATGTCGATACCAAGCGTGATGGCTTCCACGGGCCCGCTTGCAGGGGCAATCCGCAATTCGAGCGCCGCGCCTGCATGAAAGTGCCAAACTTCTACGGCGTCCTTTACGCAATGCCACGCGGACTGCTCGCCGCGTTCGAGAAGGAAATAAATTGCCGTTGAATGGCCACGTTCGCCATTGGGCCCGCCATTTGGATTGTCGCGCATAGTCTCGACATACCAACCGCCCTCAGGATGCGGCTTCATAGCGAGCGCCGCAATAATGTCCCTTGCATTCATTCTCAGAAATTGTCCTTGCGCTTGCGAATCTCTGCGAAGACCTCCGCATCGCTCGCGGCGGTCATTCCCAGATTTGCTCGTATTGCCGGATCGCCGCAGCGAAGGAAGGGGTTCGTGGCAAGTTCCTCGCCGATTGTTGTGGGCAGTGTCGCCTTGCCATCGGCGCGCAAGGCTTCAATAAGCTTGAGACGTTCAGCAAGCGCTTCATTTGTCGGGTCGATGGTCACGGCAAACCGCGCGTTGGAAAGTGTGTATTCGTGCCCGCAATAAACCTTCGTTTCCTTTGGCAGAGCAGCCAGCTTGTTGAGCGAGTCGTGCATGATGTCAGGCTCGCATTCGAAAAGCCTGCCGCAGCCTAGAGCAAACAATGTGTCGGCGGTGAATGCGACACCTGATTTCGGGAAGCAATAGCTCACATGTCCGGCGGTATGGCCGGGTGTGGCGATCACCGAAATCTTTTCGCCAGCAAAATCGATTGTGTCGCCATCACCAACTGTCTGGTCGACGCCGGGAATTTTGTCGGCCTCCTTGGCTGGTGCCATGATCTTGAGGCCGAAGCGGCTTTTCAGGGCAAGATTCGCTTCCACGTGGTCTGCGTGGTGGTGGGTCGTGAGAATGAGTGAGGGCGTCCAGCCGGTGCGCTCGATGGCTGCCAGAATGGTGCTTTCCTCAGGTGCATCGATCAGTGCGGTGAGGCCGCTTGCGGGATCGCGCACCAGCACGCCAAAATTGTCGCTGCGGCAGTTGAATTGTTCGATTTCTATGGTCATGCGCGATCCTTGCTCGATTAGCGTAGTTTATGCAGCGGTAATGCGCATGTCACGTGCGCGGCTTGTTGAATCCGTAATGATGCACGGCTAGCGTTGCTCTCATGAGTTCTGATATCGTGAACATCCGCGCATTCTATGCCAGCCTGACAGGACGGCTCGCTGAGCGCTCGCTTACGATGGCGCTATCGAGCATCTGGGCGAATGTCCCGAAAGAGAGACTCGTTGGCCTCGGCTATACGCTGCCGTGGCTGGAACGTTTCGGTGCCGATTCGGATCGGGCGATTGCGTTTATGCCCGCGGCGCAGGGTGCCGTGCGCTGGCCCGGTGAGAAGCCTTCGGCAACCGCGCTGGTGTTTGAAGAGGAATTGCCGCTTGTCGATTCTTCCGTCGATCGCGTGCTGCTTGTTCATACGCTGGAGCATTCCGAGAATCCGCGCGAAACGCTGAATGAGATCTGGCGCGTTCTCTCGCCTGCAGGGCGGGTGGTTATCGTCGTGCCGAACCGGCGTGGCGTTTGGGCACGCTTCGAGCATACGCCGTTTGGAACGGGGCGACCTTATTCGCGTGGGCAGCTCGATGCACTGTTGCGCGAAGCGAATTTTACTCCGTCCGCATGGGCGGATGCACTATTCTGTCCGCCTTCCAAGCGGAGATGGGTTTTGCGGCTGCACAGCAGTCTTGAGCGGCTTGGCAGACGGTTTTGGCCGATCTTTTCCGGTGTGATTGTCGTTGAGGCACAGAAGCGGCTTTATCAGGCGTTACCGGCCGCGAAGCGCGCATCGCGCCGTGTGTTTGTACCGGTTTTGACCCCGCAGGGAGCAGCGATGCACCACCCAACGGTTTCGCAACGACGGAACCCAACTGTGTAAGCGAGCGTTTATCCCCTCTACAATCCCGCGATTTCATCCCTAAATTCAGCTCACGCGATTAATTGGAGCGCAAGTTGAAGCCCCAGAAACCTCGTAGAGCATTGCTCATTGTCAATTCGCGCGCGCGACGTGGAGCGGAATCCATCGACGCCGTAAAAGACGTTCTCACCGCTGCACATATCAGGCTTGAGGAGGCGTCGACCAAAGAGCACGAAAATCTTTCCGAGCTGATCTCTCGACGCGCGCGGGACGTCGATCTGGCTATCATCGGAGGTGGTGACGGCACGCTGAACGCAGCGGCGGCGGGCCTTGTTTTCACAGGCTTGCCGCTAGGTGTCTTGCCGTTGGGAACGGCCAATGACTTCGCGCGAACGCTTGGCATTCCGCCCGATCCGGTGCAGGCGGCGGAAATCATCGCCCGAGGCACGCCGAAATTCATCGACCTTGGTGAAGTTAACGGGCATCTGTTTTTCAACGTGGCAAGCATTGGTTTTTCTGCTGAACTGGCAGGCGAACTGACCGAACACGCGAAGAAGCGGTTCGGGACACTCGGCTATGGAATCGTGGCGGCGCGCATCCTGATGCGGTCACGTCTGTTCAAGGCATTTGTCGACCACGATGACTCGACTGAGACCATTCGGACTATGCAGATTTCTGTCGGGAACGGTCGTCACTATGGCGGCGGCATGACTGTTGAAGAGACGGCCACAGCCGATGATGGGTGGCTGGATGTATACAGCCTTGAGGTCGATCATTGGTGGCGGCTGCTTCGGCTGCTGCCAAGTCTGCGGCGTGGCACGCAGGGGCAATGGGATGACGTGCGCGCGTTCAAGACCACGGAATTGACGATCCGCACCAGCAGCCCACGACCAGTCAATACGGATGGCGAATTGAGCACCTGGACGCCCGCGCATTTCCGCATCCGCCCGAAATCTGTGCTGGTGTATGCGCCCGAGGATGAATCCTAGACATCGTCCTGATTGAGTAAACGCGCTAAAGAGCGGTTTCGAAAGGAAACGACTCATGTCAGACGCGGCTTCCGTAAAAGATCAGTCGAGCGCTCCGATTTTGGCGCCCGCCGAATCCATCGGGTTTGGCGAGCAGATCGCCACAATGCGCCAGGCGTTCAACGGGTCGCCTCTTCGCAACCGCATCTTATGGCTTGGCCTCAGCGCTATCGTGATCATTGTTGCCACTTCGCTGGGACAGATCATTCTAAACCGCTGGAATGCTCCATTTTACGATGCGATAGAGCACCGTGATCTTGCCGGTTTGATCAAACAACTCGAGATGTTTGCGATTATCGCTGGAGGATTGCTGACGCTCGGCGTTGCGCAAACCTGGTTAAATCAGCGCTTCAGGCTCAGGCTGCGAGAGGCGCTGACGCACGATCTGATAACGGAATGGATGAAGCCGCGCAGAGCGTTTCGACTCGCCAATGCGGGTGCGATTGGCGTCAACCCTGATCAGCGTATGCAGGAAGACGCCGGTCATCTTTCTGATCTGGTGACGGGACTTGCTTTTGGCCTGTTTCAGTCGTCCATCCTGCTCGTGTCATTCGTTGGGATATTATGGTCGCTGTCATCCGGATTTGTGTTTCACATCGGTGGTAACACCTATGCAATCCCCGGCTATATGGTGTGGGCGGCATTCATCTATGCGGGTTCGGCGTCGATCATTACCTGGCTGGTCGGGCGTCCGCTCATCGGGCTCAATGCCGACCGCTATGCGCGCGAGGCCGAGCTTCGCTTTTCCATGATGCGTGTGAATGAGCATGTGGATGCCATCGCAATCGCGGGCGGTGAGCCCGACGAAAAACGGCGCATGGAGAATGATCTGAGCAATCTGCTCAAGTCGATCATGCGTATCTACACCGTGCAGATTCGCCTTGAATGGGTCACCGATGGCTATGGCTGGCTGACAATCATCGCGCCAATCCTCGTGGCGTCTCCGGTCTATTTCGCTGGCGACATCACCTTCGGCGGATTGATGATGGCGGTCGGTGCGTTCAATCAGGTTCACTCGTCACTGCGCTGGTTCATCAACAATATAGGCGCGATTGCCGACTGGCGCGCGACGCTCTTGCGTGTGGCCTCTTTCCGCGCAGCGCTCGTGGAGGCAGACCATCTGCATGGCAGCGAAAAGCAAATCGAGTTTGAGGAGAACACCAGCAATCGGCTGAGCTTTGAAGGTTTGGAAGTTGTTTCTCCTGCGGGATGTACACGCCTTGCCGAAGATCATGTGGTTATCAAGCAGGGCGAGCGAGTGTTGATTACCGGTGATCCCGGCGCGGGCAAAACATTGTTCTTCCGCGCGCTGGCAGGGCTTTGGCCCTGGGGTAGCGGGCGGATTGGCCTGCCGAAGAATGATTCCATGTTCTTCTTTCCGCGCACACCTTATTTTCCGCGCGGCACGTTGCGGCAGGTGCTGAGCTATCCCCGTGAGTTCGGAGCTTTTCAGGATGACGAGCTTAACGCGGCGCTCGGCAGAGTTGGCCTCGCGCGCCTGTCGGCTTCGCTTGACCGTGATGCGCGTTGGGACAAGGAATTGAACGAAGACGACCAGCGCCTGCTCGCGTTTGCGCGGCTTGCGGTTCACAAGCCGAGTTGGGTGATCATCGATGAATCGCTCGACGCGCTCGACGCATCCTGTCGCCGGGATATTTACAGCCTGCTGGAAAGCGAGTTGCCGAAATCCACGGTCATTAATATCGGGCGACTTTTGCCGAACATGACCTTCTTCAAGCGGCAGGTGGAACTCGCCAAGGACATCAAAGGCAAGGCACTGAAACCGGTCGATTTCGGCAATCGTTCGGTGGCGAAGCCGAAGGAGCGAAAACCAAGTACTGTGGGCTAGCGCCTGAGCAAAAACACCGCCTGCTGGCCGAAGAAGTTCCAGAACCACCACGGCATGGAAAATCCCATTTTCTGGCCGTTGGCGTTGATTGCGACAGCTTTCTCGACCTTCGCGCCAACTTCATCGCACAGAACCACGAAATCTCGGATCGTGCAGAAATGGATGTTCGGCGTGTCGTACCAGCTATAGGGCAGGTCTTTCGTCACGGGCATACGGCCGTTGAAAAACAGCGACGTTCGAACGCTCCAATGGCCGAAATTTGGGAACGAGACGATTGCGTGCTCGCCGATGCGCAGGAGATGTTCAAGCACCGCCCGTGGATTGCGCGTTGCCTGAAGGGTTTGCGACAACAGCGCGTAGTCGAACGAATTGTCAGGGTAATAGACCAGATCGGTATCGGCATCGCCCTGAATGACTGAAAGCCCGCGCGCCACGCATTCGTTTACACCGCGCTGCGAGATTTCCACGCCCCGACCATCAATGTTTTTCTGGTTCCGCAGGAGTTCAAGAAGTTCGCCGTCGCTACAGCCAACATCCAGCACTTTGGCGTTATCGGGGATGAGATCGGCAACGACCTGCAGGTCGATACGAGGATTTGAATTTACACTCATTTCAGGCCAATCCCTTGGCGCGTGCGGCAGAGGCGACAAAGCCGCCGATGGCGCTGAATAATTCAGGCTCGTCCAGCAAAAAGGCGTCATGGCCGCGGTCTGTCTCGATTTCAACGAAAGAGACCGGCGCGCCGGAAGCATTAAGAGCGTGGACAAGTGCGCGGCTTTCCTCTGTCGGGAAATGCCAATCGCTGGTGAAAGAGACAACGCAGAAACGCGTCTTGGTATTTTTGAATGCGGCCGCGAGTTGGCCGTCATGATCGGCAGCCATATCGAAATAATCCATGGCGCGGCTCAGATAGAGGTAGGAGTTCGCGTCGAACCGATCGACGAACGTCATACCCTGATGGCGCAGATAGCTTTCGATCTGAAAGTCGGCATCAAAGCTGAACGTCAGCTTCTGTCGGTCCTGCAGATTGCGCCCAAATTTGCGATGCAAGGCGACTTCGGAAAGATAGGTGATGTGCGCGATCATGCGCGCGACGGCGAGCCCTTTTTCAGGGCGCACGCCAGCCTCGATATATTTGCCGCCGCGCCAGTTTGGATCGGCCATTACCGCTTGGCGGCCAGCCTCGTAAAACGCGATGTTTTGCGCTGAATGCCGAGTGCCGGTCGCCATCGGCAGCGCGGAAAATACACGGTCCGGATAAGTTGAGGTCCATTCGAGAACCTGCATCCCACCCATGGAGCCGCCGATAACGCAGAATAATTGATCGATGCCGAAATGGTCGACCAGCATAGCTTGCGCACGGACCATGTCGCGGATCGTGATTATAGGCAGGTCAAGGCCGTATGGCTTGCCGGTTGCGGGGTTGGTGGATGCGGGGCCAGTCGAGCCGAGGCATGAGCCGATTACATTTGGGCTGATGACGAAGAAGCGATTGGTGTCGATGATTTTGCCGGGGCCGATCAGCACTTCCCACCAGCCGGGCTTGCCCGTGACCGGATTGGTGCTGGCAACATATTGATCGCCGGTAAGCGCGTGGCAAATCAAAACCGCGTTCGATTTGTCGGCGTTTAATTCGCCATATGTTTCGTAGGCGATTTGAAAAGGCGCAAGCTTCACTCCTGCTTCCAGTATCAGAGGCTTATCCGCGCCAAAGCGCAGCACCTGGCTGGAAGGATTGTTTGCTTCGTCGGCCTTTCGGCTCTTCGCGCGGGCAACCGCCATCATACTCACTTTCGTGGCTTTTGCCGGGGGTGTTTGCCCGCAACAAAAAACCGGCATTGCAGTGTCGCAAATGCCGGTTGCCTGACTGACACGGCCCTTTAGCGACTTGTTTAACGTGGCTGCAAGCCGACCGGCCAAATCACCACGAATTCGAATGCTATTTAAGCCTTCAATGAATTTCCGTCAACGGAAGGAATCGTGCTGGCCCATGCGGCGCACTCGACATTCTTTTCCGTGCGGTCTATTGCCCTGACGCATTTTTCTTCCGGATCACAATCATGACGCGTACCGACAAACCTTCTCGTCCCCAACCCAATCCGGGTGTGATGGACATTGAAGCCTATGTGCCGGGAAAATCGTCGGCGCATCCGGGGGTGGCGAAGGTGTTCAAGCTGTCGTCGAATGAAAACCCGTTCGGGGCTTCGCCCAAGGCAATCGAGGCGGTGAAAGCGGCGGCGGAGCGCATGGAGTTTTATCCCGATGGGCGGGCATCGCGGCTAAGGCAGGCGATTGCCGAGATGCACGGCCTGAACGTCGCGAACATTCTGTGCTTCAACGGTTCGGATGAAGCGCTGGCGCTGCTGGCCCGCATCTATCTGCAACCGGGGGATGAAGGTATCATCACCGAGCACGGCTTCCTGCAATACAAAATCTATATCCAGATGACTGGTGCGGAAGCGGTCACTGTGCGCGAGACGAATGAGCGGGCAGATGTCGACGCGATCCTTGCGGCCGTCACGGATCGCACGCGGATCATATTCCTCGCCAATCCCAACAATCCGACAGGCACATATTTGCCGTTCGATGAGGTGCGCCGGTTGCAAGCGGCGCTTCCGAAAAATGTGCTGCTGGTGCTCGATGCGGCCTATGCAGAATTCGTGCGCCGCAACGATTATGAAGCGGGCATTGAACTGGTAGGTTCATCGGAAAACGTTGTTATGACGCGTACCTTCTCCAAGGTGCATGGCCTCGGCGGTGCGCGCATTGGCTGGCTCTACGCGCCCTCGCACATCATCGACGCGGTTGATCGCGTTCGCGACCCGTTCAACGTAACGGCAATGTCCATAGAGGCCGGCGTGGCGGCGATGGGCGACCGCGCACATGTCACAAAATCCGTCGAGCACAATGCTAAATGGCTGGCATGGCTCACCGAACAACTGACCGCACTTGGTCTGCGCGTGACGCCAAGCGCGGGCAACTTCCTATTGATGCATTTCCCATCGAGCGAGCGATACTGCGCCGAGAATGCAGATGAGTTCCTGCTGGCGCGGGGATATATCCTGCGCCGCGTCACCGCCTACGGATTTCCAAACGCATTGCGCATGACCGTTGGCACGGAAGAAGCAAATCGCGGCGTTGTCGCTGCACTCAAAGAGTTTCTGGAAGCCTAGTATGTCCGAACCAATGTTCGACCGCATTGCCCTGATCGGCATCGGTCTTATCGGCTCTTCGCTGGCGCGTGTGATCGCGCAGAAGGGCCTCGCCCGTCATGTAGCTATTGCCAGCCGCAGTGTGGATACGCTGAAGCGCGCCGAGCAGCTAAAGCTCGGCCAATCATATCACACGGACCCCGCCGAGGCGGTGCGCGAAGCGGATCTGGTGATCGTCTCCGTGCCGGTGGGCTCGTCCGGTGCTGTGGCCGAGGCTATCGCGCCTGCGCTCAAGCCCGGTACGATCCTCACAGATGTCGGTTCAACCAAGGCCAGCGTAATTGCGCAGATGTCGCCTTTCGTCCCGGAAGGAGTGCATTTCATTCCGGGCCACCCGCTGGCGGGCACGGAAAAGTCCGGTCCAGATGCAGGTTTCGCCGATCTGTTTGTCAATCGCTGGTGTATCTTTACGCCGCTGCCGGATACGGACCCGGCGGCACTCGACCGGCTCGCTGCATTCTGGCGCGCCTGCGGCTCGAATATCGATGTGATGGATGCGACGCACCACGACAAGGTGCTGGCCATCGTTTCGCACCTTCCGCACATCATCGCCTACAACATCGTTGGCACGGCGGATGATTTGCAGAACGTCTCCAAAACCGAAGTCATCAAATATGCCGCCTCCGGTTTCCGCGACTTCACGCGTCTTGCGGCGTCTGACCCGACAATGTGGCGTGACGTCTGCCTCCACAATCGCGATGCGATACTGGAAATGCTGTCACGGTTTTCGGAAGACCTCGCAGCATTGCAGCGCGCCATACGTTGGGGCGATGGCGACAAGCTCTTCGACCTGTTTACGCATACGCGCGGCGTGCGCCGTTCGATCATCGATGCGGGGCAGGAAATTGATGTGCCAGACTTCGGGCGTCACGTGGCTGAACAACCGGCAAAAAGTTGAGAGGGTAAAAACCTCTCACTCCACTGACGGTAATTGACCAAGCGTGATTGAGCCGAACAGGAGGTCGAGTTTGACCTTGCTCTTCTCGATCTTGATCGGGATTGTCGGTTTGTCTCCAAGCATTCCAAGCGCGCCAAACGCCTGACCGATTTCTTTTGAGCGTTCCGGCACTGCTGCCTGGAATATTGCCGAAGCAGCAGCGGGGTTTTCCATCGCGAGGCTGAGCGTGGCGTCCACTTTGCCTGTCGTGTCGATGGCAATCGGGCCACTCAATGTCATTTTAGCTTCGCCAGACGACAGTGCCAGATTCCGGATTTCGACCGACTGGCCTCGCAGGCTCTTCGGGCGCGACTGGATCAAGGCAACGCCATTCTTCACCGTGGCGTCACCTTCGCCGTCGAATACCGGCAGGGTGCGATTGCCAACCGCAGCCGGATCGATTTCCAACTGCTTGAAGCTGCCTGCCCAATCCAGATCGGAACCGTTGGGGCGCAGATGCGCTTCCGCCTGTTCTGCGCTGAAGAACTCCACCGGGTCCGTCTCATCATCAGGATCGGAGACAGCCGACAATCCCGTGGCCTCAACCGAAATCAGAGCGGGTATCGGTCGTGCTAGTCGTGCGCTGGAGCGCAAGGAATCCCACTCGATAAAAAGCGGTGTGATGCCGGGCGCGTCGATGCGCAGTGGTCCATCCAATTCTCCGATTGTCCTGAGCGGATCGTAAACCTGCGCTGCCGTACGCAAGCCTCCAGCCGTCACCGCAATCTTGTTGAGGTCGTCTTCATAGGCCACACTGTCACAGGTCAGGCCGAGGCGAAAAGGAAAGCCGCTGATTGTCCGGTTTTCGCAGGTGGCCGCGCGGCCATCTCCGTTGAGCTTTGCAATCGTTTCGTCGACGCGCTCGGTGGCTCGGTTGGCTAACCAATACCATCCTGCGGAATATCCACCGAAGAGAACCAGAATGAATAGGGTGAGCCACAGAAATCGGCGGCTGCTTCTTGAACGCGGCGCTTCGCTTGACGACATGCTGGCTCTTTCGTAGGTCGAACGTGAGTTCGGATCAGGCGTTGCGATATGGGCGATTTTTGGGTTTTTGGCTATGGTTCTCTGATCTGGAATCCCGGATTCGCGCATGTCGAGACAAGTCGCGCGCGGCTGTCTGGCTATCGTCGCTCGCTTTGCGTCAAGTCGTGGGTGCACCGGGGAACGCGTGAGCGGCCCGGCCTTGTGCTCGGTCTGGATCGCGGTGGCTCCTGCGTGGGACTGGCGTTTCGCGTGCCGGGCGAATTGCGCGACGAGGTGATTGGGTATCTGCGCGAGCGCGAACTCGTCACGAATGTCTATCTGGAGCGTCAGCTACAGGTGCGGCTTGCCGATGGCAGACAGGTCGAGGCCGTTACATATGTCGCCGATCCCAAGCATGAGCAGTATGCGGGTCGGATGGACGAGTTGCATGCTGCCGAGATCGTGCGTGACGCTACCGGACAAAGCGGGGCGAATCCCGATTATGTGCTTTCCACCATCAAGCACCTTGAAGCGCTCGGCATCCGCGATCATTGGCTGGAGCGCGTAGCGGCGCAACTGGCATAAAAAAGCCGGGCACGAGGCCCGGCTTTTTGTGAATGTTAAACCGTCAGGCAGGTTGCGCGTCGATGGTTCGCAAGGATTGCGCCTGCTTCTTTGCAGAAGCCTGAACCGCTTCCTGCACCTTTTCAAAGGCGCGCACTTCGATCTGGCGCACACGCTCGCGGCTGATGTCGAACTCGGTCGACAAATCCTCCAGCGTCATCGGGTCTTCCGACAAACGCCGAGCCTCGA
Organism: Mesorhizobium denitrificans; assembly: GCF_003403035.1. Taxonomy (GTDB): domain Bacteria; phylum Pseudomonadota; class Alphaproteobacteria; order Rhizobiales; family Rhizobiaceae; genus Mesorhizobium_G; species Mesorhizobium_G denitrificans. The sequence continues at coordinate 212,842 of NZ_QURN01000006.1, forward strand.
AAATGCGACGCTCACGGTCGTTTAGCACGCCCAGCGCGCTTTCCAGCATCGCGCGGCGATTGTCCAACTCGTCCTGCTCGATCAGCATTTCTTCCTGACTGTCATGGTCGTCGACCAGCCAGTCCTGCCATTCGCCCGACTCGCCTTCAGTGGCGCGGATCGGAGCATTTAGCGAAGCGTCGCCGGAAAGGCGGCGGTTCATCGAAACCACCTCTTCCTCGGAGACGTTCAGCTTGGTGGCAATCTCTTTCACCTGATCTGGGCGCAGGTCGCCATCTTCCAGAGCTTGAATCTTGCCTTTCACCTTGCGGAGATTGAAGAACAGGCGCTTCTGGTTGGCTGTGGTACCCATTTTCACGAGGCTCCACGAGCGCAGGATATATTCCTGAATCGAGGCTTTGATCCACCACATCGCATAGGTTGCGAGACGGAAGCCACGGTCCGGTTCGAACTTCTTGACCGCCTGCATCAGGCCGACATTGCCCTCGGAAATAACTTCGCCGATGGGCAGGCCATAGCCGCGATAACCCATAGCGATCTTCGCTACGAGCCGCAGATGGCTGGTTACAAGCTTGTGCGCCGCTTTCGTGTCCTGATGCTCATGATAGCGCTTGGCGAGCATATACTCTTCCTGCGGCTGGAGCATGGGAAAGCGACGGATTTCTTCGAGATAGCGGGAAAGTCCGCCTTCGCCCGAAACGATACTTGGCAATGACTGGGCCATTTTATTAGCACCCCTCCAATTCTGAAATTCCACGCCCCCTACAAGGCAGGCATGGAGCACGCCTGAAAAAAAGCAGGGCTTCCTCAGCGCCGTGCAACAAGCTTAGATAGGAATGAAATTGCAAAGTTCAACATCTGTTCCCATCGAGAACAGAATTACATTTGCGGCTTCGCGAGGCCAGTCAGGAAAATTGACCCTCGCATCAATTTGAATGGCTAGGGCCCGACCCTAGAGCTTTCGGAACCCGTCGATGAGATTTGCCATATCCTCGGGAATAGGTGCCTCAAAACTCATATTCATATGGGTTGTCGGGTGTTCGAACGCAAGCAGGCGGGCATGCAGGGCTTGGCGTGGGAAGTCCTTTACCATCTGCTGCAAGGGCTCCGGCAAGCGGTTTGCCTTTGTGCGAAACGCCTGCCCATAGTCGCGATCGCCAACGAGGGGATGGCCGATATGGGCCATGTGAACGCGAATTTGATGCGTTCGCCCAGTCTCCAGCCTGCATTCGACAAGCGAGGCCATGAAACTTCCATCCTTTTGAACGCCGAAACGCTCCAGAACGGTGAAATGCGTAACTGCGTGGCGCGCGTCGTCCCGCGTTTCTCGCACTACGGCGCGGCGTACGCGATCTGCCGCCCGGCCAAGAGCCGCGTCAATCGTTCCTGTCGGGCGCTCCGGCGCGCCCCAGACAAGCGCCACATAAGCGCGCTCAAGCTCGCCGTCACGACCATGATCTGCAAAGGCCGCTGAGAGCGATTTGTGCGCGCGATCGGTTTTCGCCGCGACCAATACGCCGCTCGTATCCTTGTCCAGCCGATGGACTATACCGGGCCGTCGCACACCGCCGATGCCGGAAAGGCTGTCGCCGCAATGATGAATCAAGGCGTTGACGAGCGTGCCGGTCCAATTGCCCGCGCCGGGATGCACCACCAGACCCGCTGGCTTGTTGATGACGATGAGTTCGTTGTCTTCGTAGAGGATATCGAGCGGAATATCTTCGCCCACAGGTTCAGCAGGCTCCGGCTCGGGTACTTCGATTGTAAGCGACTCGCCAGCCTTGAGCTTGTGGCGCACTTCCGAAACCGGGTTGCCATCCAGCTTGATCGCGCCTTGCTTGATCAAAGCCTGAATGCGGCTGCGCGAAAGCTGCGGTGCAAGCTTGCCCGCCAGCCATTGATCGAGCCGCTGACCAGCATCTTCAGTTGACGCAGTCAGCACTATCAATCCTGTTGTCACTTCGCTATCAGGGGCGCTCATTCGCACTGGACGATTTTTTGCATGACGAATCCTGCTTTCGACAATGAAGACGATAAGCCGCTGGACCCGGCGGTTGAAAATGTACGGCGCAAGATGATCCGCTTTATGGGGGTCAATCTTGGACTGCTGTTCGTCGCCCTTATGGCTGTGGTCGGCGCGATTGTCTACAAGTCGCGCACGGCTGTTCCACCGCGTCCGACAACGCAGGAGCTTGCCGTGCCAGCAGATGGCGGGTTGCTCGAAGGCAAGATTGCGCTGCCTGCAGACGCGCGTATTCTTTCGCAATCGCTCTCTGGGGACAGGGTTTCGTTGCAGGTTGAGCGCGCAGACGGCTCGCGCGCTATCTATCTTTATGACCTTGCGAGTGGCCGCATGATCGGCCGTTTCGACATCTCAGCAGAGTGAGCGATTGAGCGAAGATTTCCTTCTCGCTCTGTGTTGCCAACACTGAGCATATTGCCTATATCCGCATTCTAGCTGCGCCCATCGTCTAGCGGTCAGGACGGCGCCCTCTCACGGCGCAAACAGGGGTTCGATTCCCCTTGGGCGTACCAAGTAAATCCTTGAAATGATTAGATTATTTTCACGGTGGCAGGCTATTAAATCCTGCGTGTCCAACATTTGTCCCATATACAGATTTGGACAGTTGGTGGAATTGGATTGAAATATGCAAACGACCAGTACCATAATGTACACGCCGACCTACCCCGTTACATCCGAAATGAGGGTTTGAGACCTTGATGCAGAAAGTTCTTTTTGCCTTTGCACTTTTTATCGCAATTGTATCACAGAGCTTTTCAGCAAAATCTCAAGTACAAACGGATACTCTCACTCTGTCCAAAACAGTCAACCGCGAACGTTGTCGCGATGGATACGCGTTAATTGACCTTCCAGAAAATGTTCGGTTGATGGTGCCACTCGCGCCGATGGGCAACTACAGTTATCTTGGAACCGATGGTTTACTGAAGCACGAGACGCTGAAAACGGTTTCAAAACCAGACTTTTGTTCAATTCCACTTTCGGAGAGAATTGGAGGGCAGGTTGTCTTTTTTGATCTTCGTCAAACACGCGTAAGTTACGATGCGAATTGTGAGCATTTCTTAAAAACCAGCGGCATTCAGCTAGAGTGGCATCGCAGGATATGCAGCGAGGCATTTGGTAGTTCGCTCGAAACCAGACTGATAGATAACGCCTTTCCCGGCTTTATTCGAATTCACGGTAAGCTGAATGCGCGACATGCGCAACTTTTCAGAGATAATCAAAATCCTAATGCAGAAAACACGAAATCATTTCGCGTTGTTCCCTCGTTGAGTGCAAGGTCGTTCAACGCATATTCTCTCGACCCAACGCTTGAATTAAGATTTATCTGTACCCGAACATCAGGTGGCCCCAAACCGATCGATGCAATATTTTGTACATTGTCTCCAAAATCGGACCTTTCCTATGGGATTGGCGCCGTCGTTCTCCGATCCGAAATCGATAAATTGATAGCGCTTCTGCACGCATCGGACGCAATGATACGCGAATCCATTTTACGCGGCGAAACTCAATGATTCAGAAATAAGCCCGCCAGAATCGCATACGCGCTATGACCGAAGAAAATGCGATCCGGTAGCGCCCAACGCTTTTCGGGATTTTACTTGATGCCGGGTTTCAGGATGTACACTGCTGGCCTTATCGCACAACGACTATGGCGATTGATATTACCGCCAAGCCAAAAATTTGAAGCCACCTCAATACAACGGGATCGACATATAAGGGGCTGTCTCTGCGAGCGTTGAGAGCGGCGTTATGTTCGTCAAACCTCCAATACATATACACCGTGAATATCGCCACTACCGAAATCCAAAAGCAGTGCAATTCGACAGCGATTGAACGATCTGTATAAGATTTTGTGTCCCACAAAATCATCTTGTCATTCGCGATAATAACGAAACCGAACGCCTGCAAAACCAACAGACAAATGATTGCGCACTTCTGTACGGCAAGCTTCGTACCGTTCAAGTCACACGCCTCATAGTGTTCCCTTCGTTGGGCAATTAGTCACGCAAATTACAACCGAATCTTCCAACGAGGTCTTAGCGCGTCCTTGATTGAACCGCCTTTAAGAATAGTTGGATTCCGACGTTTCCGATCCCGCTCGCGAATATGCTGTATATCCCAAGCAACCAGAACGGGCCGCGGCACGCAACTTTAAATAAAATTTCCGAAACCCCCGCCATCCCATGCATATAAATGTCAATAGCGAAAAATATACTTAGAGAACTCAAGAAATATAATGGCCATGCATTTATAATTACCTTTTTATACGCCGAAAATAGAAACACAATCGCCAAGATCATGAAAACCGGGACAAGAAAAACCGTGTTGATTGATGCCATCCTAGCGGCAGCGCCGATACATTTGTCTCTCTGGATTGCAGATGAAAGAGCATCCAAAGGCAACCATTTTTCTGGAAAAAGGATATAAATCAAAAACGGCAGTGCAAAAATTAAGATTGAACCATACTTTGCCGTATTCAGAATCTGCTTATTCGTCATTTAAGTCGCCTACTCCGCCGGAACTGAAAATAGTTGACGTGCACCGCCGGAATATGAGCGTGCAAATCCTTCCCGGATAAGCCAATCATTTATCAGTTCGTCATCGACGTAGATTTTCGCGAGATAGCGTCCATATTTCTCGCGCTGTTCGACCGGTGATTTGTCATCCTTTATCGTGCAGATGATCACACGCTTGCCGAGAATGCGGGATCGCAAAGCGTCGCGAGCGGCCAATCCCATTGCGCGATCTGGACCTCTCAATTCCGGCGTGTCGATCCCGAATAGCCTGAGCCGTTCCCCGCGCCGCCATGTGTTGAAGCCAAGGTCGATGTCCGCTGTCACCGTGTCACCGTCGTAAACATCGGTAATTTCGGCGCGGTATTGATAAAGGCCACATGCAGGCGCGGCCATCCCCACGCCGGGCAATGCCAGGAATCCGAGAATGGCAAACGTTAACCGCCGCATCGCAGTTAATTCCGCGACGGATACCAATTTGTAAATTTGAACGCCCCGACCAACGCGGCAATTGTGGCGATGATGCCCACACGGCGGGATATGTCGGGGCGGGTCAATAGAATATAATCCGCGACAACCATTACGGCGAACGCCAACGCCCAAACTGCCGTAATGACCATATTCTTTCGCAAGAATTCCGGATGATTCCAAACCGTGCTTGGCACTTCCTCTTTTGCGTATTGTACGGTGAACGGCTTTCTGATGATCATGGAAATCAGCACGATTAAAAACAGCCCAAAATCTACTGCAAGCCTTACGCCAAAAAGCGGCCAATCCAGCCCGAAAATAAGCGCGTACAGGGCCAACGCCGCAAAAAGCAGGAATGTTCCAATTTCCAGAATTTTGGGCGACCGTTTGGCGGACCATTCCCGGAATATCAAGATTGCCGCAACCGCTGCACCGGCGATCAAACCCTCAATGGGTCCAATCAGGCGTTCAATCACGGCAAAAGCAATGAATGGTGAAAATGCCAGCAAAATGTTCATCTGGAATCCTTTTGATTGGCAATCGCTGTATTGTCGATGATCACAGAAACGGGTGGCGGCGCAAGGAAAGTCACCTCACGCGGTTAAGCGCTTAATAACTTGATTTTCGGATGATCGAAATTGCGGCTGCGTTGAGTATTGGTCGCGAACCCGGCCCGGCACTCCGAAACCCAATTTGCCGGGCCGGACAATTAAATCATGATGGTGCGCTTACGCCGGACTAATTATTGTCCGGGTCGTCCACCATACAACCGACGCCATGGCATCCAATGTAATTGCCCTGCGCATCGAAATTCGGATTCCCGTTTTTGTCGAAAGCTGGACGCGGATCGATATCGTCGTTTGCCTGTCGGCGCTGTTGCGCCTGTTGATCCTGCTGTTCCAACCAAGTCATCGTCTTTTGTTGATCAGTTTGCTGATCTGCACGACGGTTATCGCGCTTCATCATGCAGTTTGCGAAGCCATCAGTTCCCGGCTCAAAACCGTACGATGAGCATTTGTTTTGATCCGCCACGCGATCATTGTCGGTCGTAGAACATGCCGCGAGCGTCAAAGGAAAAAGCAGAACAATAAGGAATTTCGCGAAACCCGACATGACACTCTCCAATTTCTTCACGCCCGCGTGATCAATCTCGCGTCGTCAATCAAAAAGCGCAAGATAAATCGCCGTCTAAACCTGTGCAGCAATTGCCGCCCTGTCGATGATTGACCATACCTTGCGAATGCGGCGGTCTTTAAATTCATAGAACACGTTTTCCGTGAATCTCACGCGCTTCCCGTTGACCGGGATGTCAAAAAGCATGCCGTGCGGCGTGCATTCAAATTTGAGACGGCTTGCGATGTGTGGTGGTTCGGCAATCACAAAATCAATGTTGAAACGCAAATCGGGAATTGCCCGGAAATCCCGGATCAGCATCTTTTCATAGCCTGCGAGGCCGATGGCTGTGCCGTTGTATTCCGCCGCGTCACCGACAAATTCCCCTAGCCGCTTCCAATCCTGCGCATTCAGGCAGTCAATATAACCACGATAGATTTGGCGAAGTTCGTCGGGGGTCATCGGACAATCAGTCTCTGATTTCGGACGATATGGCAATCTTGGCGACGTGTACGTGACCGCCGTCGTATCGTCAGCTATTTCCAGTGTCGGGAAAGCAGACACAAAAGCCGACGCCGGATTGGGATGACGAAAATGAATTGCGAACCGGTCGCGATCAACGTTTCTGCCCGCACTGTGCCAAGCATAGTCGCCGCGTCCAACTTCGCCATCCAACCATTCCAGCATCGGCCATGTCAGTTTACCTAGGCCGAACGGCGGCACTCGAAACCGCACACGAACGGGAAAATATGCTTCATCAGTTTTCCATTGCGGTTCGGTTCGTCTGATCATAATGACCAGAACAAAATAGGAACATTATCACATCGTCAAGGGGATTGATCGCCATGCGCGTAATGATTGTCCAGCCATTCCGCGCCCGCGCTTGTTCCGTAAACCTTGCCGCGCATAACCCTTACGAAACCTCGCGAGCGAAGCACGGCAATATCATCCGGATCAAAGCCGAACGTGTCGGTAATATAGTCGGCGTTTGCGCCCTTCATCGTGAAGGTGATGGCCGATAACAGCGACATTTGATTCTTGGTCAGCATCGGTCGAGAATGGGATTCTGATCCTATCCCGTCAACGTCATTTGGTGGCCCGTGTTGCCAAGATGTTGCCAAATCCAGCAACACCAAACGCCCCTAACCGCTAAGCTATTGTGATCGTTAAATTCACGCCGTATTGACCAACCGGTCAGTGGCCGTGTGGTCAATTATTTACGCCCATACAGCTTAGAAGTTCGCCGCGTTCCTCTACCCCGCTGTGATAGAAGGCGAGCAGTTCACTTGCGCAGTCATCGTGCTGTTCGCGGGTTTGCAATTTACGGTAACGGATCACCGTTTCCAGCACATCGGTTAGCACTGCAAGGGTGGCGGGATCGCCCGCAAATCGACTTAACATCTTCCCCCCATATTCCGGTTCATCATTTATCCCGCCAACATTTGACAGAGCGTGCAACCTCTCCTGACATTTCTAACGATAATCCGCGAGGCCGAACTATTGCGCCGTGATCGTGAGCGCGGGCGGATACTTCAAACCAGATAAAAACCGGCCATCCCGTTAGAGATGACCGGCTTTCGTCGCGTTGAGTTGCGATGCGTAGCGGTGCGACGCGCAGCAGAGCGCAGCGGTGCAGAGCGGCACGCAGACCTCATTATTATCACAGTGCAGCGTGGCCGTCGCGTGGAATTATGATTGCGTTGGTCCGGTTTTGGCGATTATGTTTCATCGCCTAGGGATACCTCCCAAGGCGTCCGGCCCGACCGCCGTCATTCCCACATGCGGCGGTCGGGTTTTTTTATTGCGCCGGTTCTTGCTGGATTCTTGCCGCTTGCTGGACCGCGCCGCTAACCGCCGCATTGGTGGCACTGCCGACCGCGCCCGGTGCTGCCGTTGGTTGCGAGATATTTTGCACAACTGATGACGTGACGTTGACCGACTGATTTCGATTGTCGGTGCGGCTGTCGGTGATCGCGGCGTTGACGGGAGCATCACCCGTCATTTTTGCCAAATGTGCGTCCATCCCGGCGATCATCTTCGCAATCGTTGACATCGGGCTTTCAGCGGTAAAGTCACGACCGGCGGGAACGACGGAAGCGGTCGGCTTTGCGGGCATGACGTATTTGCGTTTCACCATCGAATCGCCGCCAGCCGCATCTTTCGGCGGCAGCGGTTTGCCAGAACGTAAAGCCCGTTCCTCGGCGATGATTTCTTTCATCTCCATAGGCGTCATAAAGAATTGTTTGGCGAACAGCCCAGCGCCCGAATATCCACGTTTACGCAACCCGCTTTCAAGGTCGGCGGGGTCATTGATCTGATTGATGATCGCGTCCAAACCGCCACCGACAGGACCGGAAATTTTTGCGCCTAAGGTAACCCAGAGGCTGTTCCATTTTTCCGTCAGCTTTTCGACCTTGGTGATTTGCAGATCAAGCACGGCGTTGACATTGCGTGTCGCTGTGCCTGCAACATCGGGATCGTCAACAACCGCGCGATAGTGTGCATATCGGTCGCGGCTGGTCAGACCGGACCTGACAAAAGTCTGCGCCTGCATGTCAGGAAAAAGTTCACCGACACGACCGACATCACCGCCTATCGCCTTGTCGGTGATGTCCATGTACGCACTGAAAAAGTCCTGACCCGCGTCGAGCCGCTTTTTCATCGATTTCCGCAAATTAATGCCGTGTTCTTTAAACGCCTTCTGCGTTTGCTCGGCATAGGCCTTGCTCAACCAATTTTCGATACCCGTCGCGGCTTCTCCGCTGGTCGCGGTATCTTCACGGTGCATCTGCGCGATTGCGGTCAATTCCTTGACGCCGGTTATGCCGGTGCTACCGCTCACAGCCGCGTAAAGATTTGAGAGTCCGGGCGCGAACTGTGCAAAATCCTTATATTCAAATTGTCCGGCCTGACCGGACGCGCCCAAAACATCCGATAGCTGTTGAGCTTCTTCCTTGGTCAACCTGAAAGCATCGCGAAGTTTGTAAGCCGTGTCGGCGGCGTCACCTATTTCCACGCCGAAGCCTTGCGTGGTGGTCAGGATGTCCGGCAATGTCGAAAACGCATCTTCGACATCAGCGCCCTTCGCAACCAGATTTTCCAAACCCGCGGTCACGATGTCGGTTGTCGTGCCGAATCTTTGCGCAAGTTCACTGATCCGCGCAAACATTCCGGGAACCTCTTTTGTGGATTTTCCCGAATTCAGGGCAATGCGCGCCAGCCGCAATTCTACCGGCAACCATGCGTCATATGCTCGTTTGCCAGCGGCGGCGACGGCCAACGCACCGCCAGCAAGCACACCGGTGCTTATCCCGCCAATCTTGTTCATTCGACCGACATGCGCCGTGGTATCGCGCTCGATACTCTGTTGCTGGCGCTTGTATTTCCTTAAATTAGATTCGCCTTCAATAGAAAATCCTAAAAGAGTGATCAGTTCGGATGCGATGGTCATCGGTCAAATCCCTACAAAATATCGGTTAAAGCGTTCTGCAACTTCGGGATCACGCCGCATCTGTTCTATGTGCTTTCGAGCCATGTTCACGGTGCAGATTTTGGAAAGGTCAAAGGTTGGATCGCAGAATCCGATAACAACCTTTTGGGCGTAGAGCGCGGCGCTAGCGACCGTCATGGGATCGTCTGACGTCTTGACCAAGCGTAGAGCCGCCTCAAACCTCTCTCCCGCACTTGGTTGCGCGTCCATGATCATTTCGAACACGTCGGTCATAGGAAAAGGCCAATCGTTCGGCCCAACGCCTTCAAGTTGCTCTGGCGAAATCGGGATTCTGATGACCATCGTTAATGCCTTCCGCGCAGATAGCGCGCTGCCTCTTTGGCAGCATCAGACAAACGAAGATCATCATTGATATGTCCGCCAGCTTGAACGCAACGCTTGATCAACATGATCGCGGCGCACTCGCTTGCTTCCCGGTCATAGTTCAATTGTGCCAGTGCGCTTAATCGCCCGATCAATTCATCGTAGTTGGCACAGCCTTCCAATTCATCGCTGATCTTGCTCATTTGTCGTTCCCTTGTGGCAGCGTGGCGGTGTGGAAAATGGGTAAAAAACCACACCGCCCCGCGCCAATTGCCCGCCAGTCCACGTCCGGCGGGCATCGTTCGTTAACTGCCGAATGACCGGCAATAGGCCAGATATTCGTTGTCCAGCGCGGCGCTATCGCGAACCGGTGCGGGCTGGCCGCCAAGGCTCCGGGAGTAGTTCGCATATTCGGCGTCCAACGCGGTGTGATCACGCGACATCGAATCGAACGTTGCGCGCGCATCGCGCTGCTGTTGTTCGACACGTTGAAGCGCAAGCTGTGGATTCGTCGTCACTTCGCCGATTGCGCGATATTCGGCCATCCTTGCGGCTTCATCAGCCTGTCGCTTTTGTTCGAAGTCGGCCCAATATGCCGGATCAGATGGCGATAGCGTCGGCGCGGCGTCGCTTGCGAAAAGCCCCACGCGGACGCGCTTTTCCTCATCAATAAATTCGTCGGAAGGTCGGTTATTAAGCATTGTCTAATTCCTTATGCTGCCTGTTTTGCTTTCGCGGCTTCAACGAATGCGCGTGCGGCTTCTGCACCAGCGCGCGCGGCTTGTTCAAATGTGCCGCCGTCGAGAATCGTTCGACGTGCTGCGGCCATCGCGGCGGGTACGGCGATCTTGCCAAACCCATCGAGAATGCACCGATGGTCGGCATCGAAGGCCGCTCGTTCCGCGTCGCGCGCCAATCGTTCACGCCGTAGGCGCGCCGGTGTTTCGTCACGATACGCCTTCGCGGCGGCGTCCAATTGCTCGCGCTTGTTGACGGCTTCGGTCATCGCCTTCGCGACACGCTCAAGCTGTGCAGCCAAATCTCCGGATATGCCCGCGTGATCGACGCTGATTTCGACCAACGGCGGCTCGTCATCCAATGCCCGATGCGCGTCGATCATATTCCGGTTCGCAATCGAATAGGCTGTGATCGTCGCCGCCGCCTTTTCAAATTGCGGTGCGAGCGCGTGAAGCTTTTTGAGGCAGCTTTCGTAACTTTCCGCTGCCGACGCGCGGGCGGCAAGTTTGGCGGCGCGATCTTCGCTTTCCTGTCGCGCATCGCGCAATACCTCAAGGCGCGGAATGGCGTTGCGCATTTTTTCAAGTTCGACTTCGCCTTCATACAAAGCGCTTTGCGCAACGACTGATTTGTTCAAATCAATGGTGGGATCGCCGATAAATTTGTGTTCGTCGTCAAGGTATCCTTGAATATCCGCGACGCGCCTTCCCGCTTCCGCGATAAGGTCGGAAAGTTCGGAAGCGGTGTGACTGGCATCCGGTGCTAGAGCCTGCACGACGCGTCGCAAAATCGTTTCAAAATTATCCATTTTAGAATTCCTTTCAGTGTGGACCAGAATTAACCATTGCGGCGAAAGCTTCGGCTTTTTCTTGCGTGGTCATGCCGCTCAAAGCGCCGTGGTCAGTAACTGGCGGGCGGCGCGCGTCTTCGATTACAGTCCGATCACTCCAAATCGCCAAAGCGCGACCGGCTAATTCGATAGCGGCGGTCTTGGAATGCATGGTGATTGTAGGTGCGCCGAACCGGTCAAACTTGATTGAGGCGATGGAAAACTTTACCGCGTCCGGCAGACTTCGAAGCTTCTCCGGTACGGGTCGTCCGTCACTCACTGCGATAGCAGCAAGCGCATCGACGGGGTTCGCGGCGATCAATGTCGCCAGCGCCGCCATCAGAGTTTTCGGATCAAGATCGTCGCTCATGCGGCAAGCCCCTGAAACCGGCGATAGCGGTCGAGTTTTGCCAGCAATGATTCTAAACGGGTGAGCATCGCCGGATAACTCGCAGGGAGAGGCTTGGCGTCGTTAATCCATTCGCGTTCTGCGCTTTCGATCCAAGCAATCAAAATGGCGGCGCGCCGTGCGTAAATCAGGATGTCACCGGTCAACGGGACGCCGCGAAAGTCGTCAGCCCAACCGGCAAGCGTTTCCTTGACCTGACGCGCAAGGTTGGTCCGACCGTCCAGACGTTCGATTGCGGTAATTTCGCTCATTTTCGACCTTTTTCGCGCTAAGTTGGGTCTTTCGTAAGACACTAGCACGGTCGGCGGTCGCTAAGTAATTGGGAAGATTAGTCTAAGGACTATGCAAACAGCGTTCGTTTGCGCCTTGTATCAGCGCCAAGTGATTATGATCCACGGCATCGGCGAGGGCGAATCAAAAGCTGGTCGTGTTCCAAATTACAGCGGAAAGAGTTTGTGCAATGCTCTGAGCATGCGCTGACATTCTTCGGGATTATCGGACCACTTGCACTTTACGTTTTCCAACGCGTCGCGAGAATCGTCTCGTTTAATGGCGCTGACTTCCTCAAGAGATAACTCTCTCTTGATTCCGTCCGCTTCTTCGATCGTACACGCATTCTCTGTGCATCTAATGACCTTAGCGAAAGCTTGGGTAGAGACTAACCCAACAAATAGTATCACCGTTCCTAGTGATATTTTCCAAAACACAATTTAAGCTCCCATTTTTGATTATGCCAATTTTGAAGAATAATTTGTTGCCAAATTCTTATTCGTTTTATGTGTGGATAGACGATGGATACCCACACGTGGGGAAGTAATTGTAATAGTTAGATATTTTAATCGAAGCGTGTGGGTGTGTGGGTAAAATCCCATAGTGGGCAAACATATACCTATGACGCTCACAGTTTTGATTTCTAAAATTCCGATCCTTTGCTTTTCACATATTTAAGAATCTACCCACACTACCCACACTACCCACACGAATTGCGGGAGAACGCAGGAATTAATTGGGGATCAAACCGTGTGGGTAACTGTGGAGCTAATATACCGTTACCCACACTACCCACACCGCCGTAGTCATTGTCCGCCGCCATCTGTGCATTCCTAAATGCGTTTGCAGCGTCGATAATCTGCTGTTTGATGGTGCTAGGAGCCATCTTGGCGATGTCATCTTTGTTGATCGCCGTGTTAACGATAAGCACGCCGCACCATTTATCGGTGGTGCGCCTTAACTGTATTCCGGTTTGTCGAATTCCTGCCCGCCGCACCATGTGGTTCAAAGCAGCGTCCTTCGGCATTTCATCGGTCCGGGACGCAATATAACTTTTAAGATCATACATACCGGCAAGATCACCGGGCCAATTCGCCGCGAAGTCGATGACTGCTTTTTCGGCTTCGCTTCTCAAGGAATCTAGCGCAACGGCCCGCATTTCGTTTCGTGGGGCGTGCATACCGGGATTGAAGCCCTCAAGCGAATACATATACAAGAATGTCTGAATCGACGCGATGAATAGCGGATCGTGCTTGAGACGATGAAGTTCGGCATAAAAGCTTTCTTCGAGCTTGTGGTCCGGACCTTTGATGAAAACCCAACGTCGATCTGTTTCGTCAAATGCCATCCCGTCGTCATGGTTCGAACACACAAACCATCGGGTGCAATTCTGCTCGACGACCATCGCACCATATTTATTGTTGATAACGCGGTGGGAGGCGGTCAGCATAGATTTGACAGCGTCGATACGATCGTACTTGCCGCCCGTTCCTATCCGGATTTCATCCACAATCGCGAAGATTTTTTGTGATAGCGGCCCGTTAAACCCTGTCCCCAAAAGCATCTCTGGTTGGCAGCTAAGCGCGACGTACCCTTTAAAAGTTTCGCTGATGATTTCTGCAAGTGTGCCGCGTCCCGTTCCCGTGATCGGCGAGACGTGGAAGAATCCGAAATGTGGTAGGATGTCAGGATGCTGAAAGGCATGCGCGAGCCATTGAAGAAACAGCCGGCTTTCTTCCTCAACGGGAAATAGATACTTGACCAGATCGAGGAACGACTTGATCCGTTTTTCATAGTCAAGCGGCGGCAACATCAAATCGAAACCACGCCATAGGTTGACGCCCGATTTCCCATCAGGAGAAGCACAAAACGGAGAATGGTTTGGACGCCACGTCGCTACTTGAGCGAATTTTGCTGACTTGCTCTTGATCCAAACTGGAAGGGCCGGAATACTCTTTGGTTTTCCCTTGTCATCAATGGTTTCAGTTTCGCACGCTGCATAAACAACGGCTGCTGCTTTGTTGAGGTATGCTTCTTTCGTTTGCAGATCGACGGTATATGTTCCGCCTACCATAACTAGATGCGCTTCCATTTCAGCGAGCGTGTACAAAGGCCGTGGGTTTTCTCTGTCAGGTGTGCCGAAGTCATAGACTCTATCAACGCGCGCTCGCGCATCTTCGATTTCGTCACGCAATAAGGCATCGCGACCGTGGCGCTTCGTGTAATTGTTCCAGAAAGGCGACTCTCGCAATACCCTGTTCATCAGATCGGCATTCCGACCGCACCAAAAAGCAAGGTGATGGAGGAACGCCATCAGCGCCGCACTACGATCAAACGCATCGTTGCTGGACGCATATCGTTGCGCGAGAATTATCTCGCTACCTACCCAAAATGCTCTTAGTGGAATTTTCTCCGCGCCGACTGGCAAAGGTCCGTTGAACAGGGGTGCAGCGGACTGGCGATCACTGGCCGCCAACATCTTGTCTTTTAGCTTTTCGATGCTCCAATCGCGTCCCGTGTATCGTGGGTCAAACTCGCCGTCGAAATCGACCTCTCCCGCTTGTTCCTTGGTCGGCACATGTTGCAAGAGTTGGGCGCTGCAATCGACATCAAAGTCGCCGCTGAAACCGTAACCAAGCGCGACGAATCTTTTTGTCGTGTAAAATTCCTGCCACTTTTCTCCACTGCGTCCGGGCGAATCGAACTTGTGCGCGCGATCCTTCAAAAGCTGCTGATCGCAGCGCCCCATGACGTGATAGCCGGTCCCGCTGATCGACACTTCCGCAGCCGCACCCAAGTCGGCGAAGGATTTCAGAATCTCATACGCTTCCGGGGTGTAGTTGCCCGTCGCATGATCACGGCAAGCGTCGAGATCGTAGAAAAAGTATGGGTCGTCGTCACACAGAACGAAACCGACACGGCGACTATATTTCTGTGCTGCCGCTTGAGCGTCGGCGTGCGACATCCAATTGTCAGGGTCATGGGCGCTAATTTCGTAACCGTGTTCTGGATGGCAAGGAACCTTGCGCGGCTTTTTCCCTGTCTCCGGGACTTCCATCCAGCAAATGAATTGTTTTCGTGAGAAGATCGACACTTGGGGCGCTCCGATTGACAGTGCGCGCGCGGCTCTCTATAACCACAACTGCACTTGCGTTGCATTCGCAACTGTGTTTCTGATGAACTTGGATAAAAAAGGCGCGATGCTCGGTTCGCGCCTTTTTCTTATGCCGCTTGCGCGCCGTGATCGCGCTCGTTTGCGGCGATCCAGTCAGCCTCGGCCTGCTTTGAAATGAAAATTTTGTTGCCGATAAGCATGTCGCGGGGGGCTCGACCGTACTTGCGCAAGTTGTAATAGCTAGCGCGGCAAAGCTTCCATTTGGCGAGAAATTCCTTGAGGGTTAGGCGGTCCGTTTCCATTTGTTGCTCCGTGTCTTTGACTGCGATGAGCAACAAATGACACAACAGTGGACTGTGTCGGGAGGGTACGAATAACGTATTCAAACCCTGCGTTTGTTTTGCCGGCGCGACGCCTCTTTGCGCTGCTTTCTTGCAAGGTTCTTTATTGCTTCACGTACAGCGTCGCTGTCTATATCACCATCAAAAGAGCCCTTGGCGCATTGGCAAGCTCGCTCAACCATCTCGGATTTCGATGCGGTCGAAAGCCAAGGGTCATGAGGTAGATTCAGTTTTCGACGTTGCTCAAATGCTACGTATATCTCCACGGCGTGATGAACAGCGGCGTCCTTTTGACCGCCCGGTTTCTTCGACGACGCTAGAACCATGTCAGCATCAACGTCCAAACCCATCGCCCTCAACTCGCTCACGATACGATCGATTTTACCTCGCCTAAACTCTCGGAAAGCATGCACACTTATGCTGGAAGACTCCTTGTTGAGCCCTGTTTCCAACATCGCGTAGACGGTTCGGCTCATCTCACCCCATGGAGTCAGTTTAGGCAATGCTGGATTTCGCTTCGTCATCTTAGCACCGCCAAATTATCTTTCGCGAAACCGAAGCGCGGCGCGGATGCGCGAACTGCTTCGGCAACATACGACGGCGCAAGATGACCGTAATGCTTCTCGACCATCCGCGTGTCGGCATGTCCTAAATTGCGAGCAACTACCATCAACGGCATTCCGCCCATAACCGACAACGACGCCCACGTGTGCCTAAGACCGTGAAATCCGACGGGTGGTGAAATCTTGGCGTTCTTGCACGCCGCTGCCATTGGTCGAAGCTGATGGCAGTCGCCCCATGCGCTGCCGTCCTCCTTAAAGAACAACGTCTCTGATCCGGCTCGACCGGCAGTCAGTCGCTTAAAGAGTTCTGCACCATCGTCGGTCAGAATAATGTGCCGTGGTTTGCCCGATTTGCTTTGGCGGATGGTCACAGTTGCGTTGTCAGAATGAAAGTCGGCAACTCTCATCGCCGCCAGTTCGCTATAACGTGCGCCGGTTTCCAACGCGGCTTGCACAAGCTGGCGAAATGGCGGTTCGCATGCGTTCACGAGACGTTGGCATTCCTTCACTTCAAGACATTGCACGCGCGCCGCGTCGACGCCTTCAAACGGTTCGACTCTACGCCAAGCTATGTCAGATGAAACGTGACCCTCACGGAAAGCATGGTTCAATGCCGCTTTTAGAATCGTTGCAGTTCGATTTGCCGTGGCTTTCCTCTTGCGCAGCGCGTCGGGATCATCGCTAGGCATTTCCCGGAACTTAGGTTCGCTGCCTTTCTTTGAACGCAGGCGAGGGGGCGTCTTAATCAGCTTTTGAATCCAGTCGCGAATATCCTTTGCCGTCAGATCGGCGACTTGGGTTTTGCCGAGGGTAGGGATGATCAACGCTTCTGCACGATAGCGCGCATCCTGTGCAGATTTTCGATGTCCTTCCATCCATGTTAAATAGTCAGCGATGGCGTCCGCGACGGTGATTGGCCTTTTCGGTTCGCCAGCTTTCTTGTGAAGGTCGCGGATGTGATCTTGTGCCTGCCAGAAATCTAGAACGTCCTTACCATTTGCGTCAGCCGTATCATCGGCGGTCGCGAACGTTTCCAGCGAATAGTGCCCATCGCCTTCATAACGACGGACACACCACACGCCGCATGTGCGGTTCTTGCGGTAGCCAATGTAAAGCTCGCCCGTGACTTGCTTGAAATATGGCTTGCGACGGACCGCGAGTTTCTCGCGCGCGGTCCGAGATTCCAGCTTCGCATCACGAATGCGCCGTGCCATTTGCCAACCCCGTGTCCAACATGTGACCCAATGTACCGGGATGGACAGGGATTTGCAATAGACCGCACGAGGCTGTACAAATTTCTAGAAAACTTGTTAAATCAATTGGTTATATAGAACGTGGGTGATACGAGGATAGACAGTTTATAAGTTCTCTCACGGCGCAAACAGGGGTTCGATTCCCCTTGGGCGTACCAAAGATTCCAATCACTTAGCTGGCGCTTCCAGAAAACCATCAAAGAACGGTCAAATAAGTCATTTGAACCGCGCTTGTTTGAGCCTGTTGCGCTTCCAACCTCATGACGCCCCAATCGGTGCAGTTATAGGCCGGCCATTTGGTTCGGCTCCGCAAAGACACGAGACAAAAAATAAATCGCGATCGCGTGTCGGTCTTGCCAGCGCTCCGCCGTCTTTAAACTGAAGTTGCTTGCCGTACCGGCAACCCGGCGAAGAAAGAAGTGGTTATGAGCAAAAAGATTTTCATAAGCCTACCGGTCTCCGATGTGAATGCATCCGTGAAATTCTATGAAGCCCTCGGATTCAAGATGAATCCCAAGTTTAGCGGTGAGATGGCCACGGGAATGGTGTGGAGCGATGAGATCAACTTCATGCTGCTCAGTCGTGAAAGCTGGCAAATGATGACTACTCGTCCTATTCCTCCCTCAACGCATAGCGAGGTAATGTTGGCGCTTTCCCTCGATAGCCGTGAAGCTGTCGACGAGATGGCCGCTGCAGCCGCCGCGAATGGCGGCACTGCCGACATCAATCCAATTGAGGATCATGGGTTCATGTACACCCGCGACCTTGCTGACCCTGATGGTCACGCGGTGGGCGCGATGTGGATGGATATCTCTGCGATGTGAATAGCGCTGCATTTCAGCGCTATATAGCTCTTCGCTCCGGATCCTGCAGGCTGGCTTGACTGCCTTTGTCTTGCCAGCCGAGTTTGTGCTCGCGCTTGCGAGCCTTGTGTGTGCGCGCAGTTGGCCTAAGCTGAGCTCCTCCGAACAAGAATCTGTGGAGCTCGTTATCTTGAACCGCTATCTCGCGAATGTCCTATCCGATCTCACTATTGTTTTGGCGGCGGAGCCGCTCGCTGATGCGCCATCCTGCTTGCAACCAGCTTACCCAGAGAGCGTGTCGTGAGCGATCAAGATTTCAACAAGCGACTCGAATTTGCGGTTGATCTGGCGGAGCGGGCCGGTCAACTCGGTCTGAAATTTTTCCGCGAGATCGACAAGCTCACGATTGAGAGCAAGGGCCACCAGGATCTCGTCTCGAACGGCGACCGCGAGGTTGAGCTGTTCGTTCGCGCGGAGATTGCGAAAGCATATCCAGAGGATGGAATTGTCGGCGAAGAACATGCTCCGACCGTTGGCACTTCTGGACATGTCTGGATTATCGATCCGATTGACGGAACGGCAAACTTCGTGCGCGGCATTCCGCAATGGTGCGTGATTATCGCCTGCATGAAGGATGGCAAGACGCACACCGGCGTCGTGCACGAGCCGGTCAACAAGGAAACATTTTACGCCCATAAAGGGGGTGGCGCTTTCCTGAACGCACGACCGATCAGGGTGGCTTCAGTCCGTTCGATCGGTGAAGGGTCTATCGGCACGGGGTTCAACAACCGCACCGAAGCGGAGAATATCATTCCTGTGGTGGGCGCCATTGTTCGTGGCGGCGGAATGTTTTTCCGCAACGCATCGGGCGGGCTGATGCTGGCCTACGTCGCAGCGGGCCGCCTTATTGGCTATACCGAAGAGCACATGAACGCGTGGGATTGCGTGGCAGCCATGTTGATTGTCGAAGAGGCTGGCGGCAGATGCGAGCCATATAGCCGCGAGGATGTGCTAGCTGAGGGCACAGTGGTAATCGCAGGTGCGCCGGGCGTGTTCGACTGGATACGCAAAATTTCCTTCGAAGCGTTCGCGCTGAACTAGGCTCCGATCAGCACCGGACCGCTGCGGGCGAAGGCGACACCAACCGTCGCCTCGGGTGCGTGGATTTGGTCCACGTCTTGCGAGATGATGAAAATCTCGCCCTTGTCGGTCGAAACCACATATTCCGCATGACTGCCGACATAGGTGGATTTCGCGATTTTGCCGGGCAGCGTGTTTTGCGCGCCAGCCTTTGCCAATTCGATCCGCCGCGGCCGTGCTGCCAGCTTTGCCGGTCCGGGCGTCTGGCCGCGCGAGGGCAATTTGAGCGTCACGGGGCCGAGCTTGACCGTTGCAATTGCCTTCGAGACAGACTCAATCTCGCAATCGAATATATTTGCCTCGCCAATGAAGTCGGCCACGAAGGCGTTGGCTGGTGCTTCGTAAAGATCGCGAGGCGTCCCGTCCTGCGCGATGACCGCGTTGTTCATCACCACGATACGATCGGAAACGGCCAGCGCCTCTTCCTGGTCATGAGTGACGTACACGACAGTCAATCCGAGGTTTTGCTGTATCTCGCGGATTTCCTCGCGCACATGGCGTCGCAGCTTCGCATCAAGGTTTGACAGCGGTTCGTCAAACAAAAGCACCTGCGGCTCCAGCACAAGTGCGCGAGCGACCGCCACACGCTGCTGTTGGCCGCCTGAAAGTTCGGAAGGCAGGCGATGCCCGAACTTCGCAAGCCCCACAAGCTCTAAACCGGCTTGTGCTTTTTGCGTAATTTCCTTTTTCGGAACCCCGGAAAACTTCAGCCCATATTCGACGTTTTCCATCACCGTCATGTGGGGAAACAGTGCGTAGGACTGGAACACCATCGACACATCGCGGTCGGTCGCGGGCAGGCACGTAACGTCCTTGCCGCCGATCATAATGCGGCCCTCTGTGGCCATTTCCAGCCCGGCAATCATGCGCAATGTCGTGGTCTTGCCGCAGCCGGAAGGGCCAAGCAGCGTCACCAGCTTGCCCGCTTCAATGTCCAGCGACACATCATTGACTGCCGTGAATGAGCCGTATCGCTTCGTCACGTGATCGAACTTCACAGTGGCTGCATTGCTGCGGACTTCGCTCATGGTTCGGCTCCGCTTCTCATTTCATCCGGCCCCCGGCGTTTGCACAACAGGCGCAGCGACGTTGGTTCGCGATTGCGACATGTCTGATTCTACGCCGCGGCGACCGATCCGTCGCGACCCGACAACGAGTTGCATCAAGCCGATGACAATCAGCATCACGACGATCAGCACAGTCGAGTAGGCGATGGCGATGCCGTATTCATTGTTTTCAACTCGGCCAACAATATAGCTCGTCGACATGTCGTAGCGAGCGCTAACGAGAAAGATGATCGCGCTGATCGCTGTCATGGCACGCACGAAGGAATAGACCAGCGCCGCGAGAATTGCCGGGCGCAGCAGCGGCAAGATCACTTTGCGGAACGTCTGCCACGAGTTTGCGCCTAGCGTCAGCGAGGATTCATCCAGGCTCTTGTCGATCTGGGACATTGAGGCGATGCCCGCTCGCACCCCAACCGGCATATTGCGGAAGATGAACGACAGAACAAGGATGATGCCCGTTCCCGTCAGTTCGATGGGCGGGACGTTGAACGCAATCACATACGCCACGCCAATAACAGTGCCAGGAATGGCAAAGGATAGCATCGTGCCAAATTCGAACGCCTCCTTGCCCTTGAAGTGTTGGCGTACCAGCAGATACGCCGTGACGAGGCCAATCGCGGCTGTCAGAGGTGCGGAGATCAGCGCGATTTCTATCGTCGTCCAGAATGAACTCCACGCTGCGCCGGAGAAGTGGATACCATGCTCCGTGCGCCCTATGGAGAATGATTTCACGTAGTGTTGCAGCGTGAGCGAATAGTCGATGCCCCAGCGTGTGACAAAGCTGCCGTAGAAGATCGTTGCATAGACGAAGATCGTGAAAAACGCCCAAAGCCCCGCGACGGTAAATAGCCCCTTCTCAAGCAGGGATGGCAACCGTGGATGCACGCCCGCATCGCCCTTGCCTGACATCGTGGTGTATGATTTGCGGCCTAGCCAGAAGCGCTGCGCATAAAACGCGCCAAGTGTGAAAAACAGCAGCACGATTGCCAGAACGGCGGCCTGTGCGGGATCGTTTTGTGCCCCGACGATTGCGAAGAAAATCTCCGTCGATAACACGTCGAAATTGCCGCCGAGCACGAGCGGGTTGCCGAAGTCGGCCATCGACTCGATGAAGCCGAGCAGGAAGGCATTTGCGAGGCCGGGACGCATCAGGGGCAAAGAGACATTCCAGAACGTCTGCCAGCGATTTGCGCGCAACGTCTGTGAGGCCTCTTCCATTGAAGGTGATACGCCTTCGACCACTCCGATCAGCACCAGAAATGCAATCGGCGTGAACGCCAGCACTTGCGCCATCAGCAGCCCCGGCAGGCCGTAAACCCAGCGCGTTGGCTGGATGCCGAAAATGCCCGACACGAATTGCGTCACCGCGCCTGAAAGGCCGAACAGGAGTATGATTGCGAGGCCGATCACAAAGGGCGGCGTTATGATGGGCAGCACCGTCAGCGCGCGCAGAAGTCTGCGATAGCGAAAGCCGGTGCGTGTCGCGACCAGCGCAAACACCAACCCTAAAAGCGTCGTCAGTACACCGACGAGGATCGCCAGAAACAGCGAATTGAGTGCCACACCGCAGCGCGTTCCTGTAAAGCAGCCGAGGCTCCACAGCCGCTCACTGAAAATCTTCGATATGAAGCTTCCAAGCGAATAGCCGCCATCCGGCGTGACCAGCGCATTTGCCAGCATTTGAAGCACCGGCATGAAGATGAAAACGCCAACGGTCGCTACGACGAAACCGATGGCGGACACCACAAACACATCGCCGCCTACGGCGCCGCGCGCGGCAAGCCCAACGCAAAACAGGAACAGGAAGGCCGTGACCGTCAGCAATGCGCCGTAGCCCATTCCGAACTGTCGGTCGTCAAGCTCTCCGAACAGTTGGTTTAGCCACGCAAAGTTCCAGCCACGCAGGCCAATACCGAAGCCCTGCATGAAGAACCAGCCCATGCCGATTGCCCCGACTGCGATTAGCAGCTTGCCAAACAGCGGGTCATTCCTGTTGCGCCCATAGAGCGTCAGAGGCAGGGCGAGCAACAGCGCGAAGGGGGCGAGCCAGAGTTTTTGCCCCTGCAGATTTAAAAAGAGCGCAGGGGCAACATCATCATCGAGCGGATAGCCGTCGAGCAGCCAACCCAACAGGAAGAAATTGTCGTCCAACCCATACCAGGGCACGACAGCATAACCAATCCACCCGACCGCCAGCCAAAGCAAAACAGTCGGGTGAAAGCCGGCGGTTGAGGACTCCGCGCGCATCGCTCTCGCTTACTGCGGCAGCGAGGCTACGTCATTGTCCCACTTGGAAAGAAGCCGCTTGCGCTCTTCCGAGGAGCCATACTTTTTGAAGTCGTAATCAATCAATTTGATCTTGGAGATATCCGGCACCTTGTCGGAAATCTTGGCGTTCTTGTTCGACGGAATCTGGAAGGAATTCACTTCCGCCGCTTTTTCCTGAACCTTGGCTTGCAGCACCCAATTATAGAACTTCTTGGCCTCTTCAGGATTGCGCGCGCCCTTGATCAGCGACATGGACCCGATTTCATAACCAGTGCCTTCGCATGGCGCGACCGGCTCGATTGGGAAGCCAGCAACTGCCTGTGCTACCGCATCATGCAGGAAAACGATGCCGATGGTCGTTTCGCCGAGACCGGCCGCCTTGATCGGCGCAGAACCAGACTTGGTGTACTGATTGATGTTCTTATGAAGCGCCTTCAAATAGTCGAAAGCCTTCTCTTCGCCCATCAACTGCACGAGTGTCGCCAGCATGGTGTAAGCCGTGCCGGATGAGTTGGGGTTCGCAACCTGAATGTGGCCTTTATATTCGGGCTTGATGAGATCGGCCCAGCATTTCGGCTCCGGAAGATTGTTCTTGGCCAGCAGGTCCTTGTTATATCCAAAGCCCAGCGCTCCGGAATAAACGCCGATGGTGCGATTACCGGAAGCTTCCGCTTGCTTGATCGCCCAATCATAAAGCTCGGGGCGCAATGGAGAGTCCGCATAGACCTCAGTCAGGTCCTCGGCTGCTGCCTGCAAATGCGGGTCGCCAGTGCCACCCCACCAAACGTCTCCCTTGGGATTCGCGGATTCCGCTTTCACCTGTGCAAATGTTTCACCAGAACTTTTGCGTGTCATGTCGACGGTAATGCCTGTCTCTTCCTCAAAACCGCGCGCAAGCTGTTGGCACCAAGCTTCGTCTGCGCTGCAGTAGAGGGTAACGCTGTCGGCGCGTGCCGCTTGTGCTGCGGACAAAGCGCCGAACGCGACGCCAGCGGCAAAAAGCAAATTTCTCGAAATCATCTGCACTCCTCCCGAATCTTTGCCGTCTTATGAAACCGGACTGATTTCATTGCGGAATAGTGAGAAGATTGAGTGCTTTTGATTTGGATTGCAACCGACAATAGAAGCTTTTTGCAGCTTCTGTGAAAGTGGAACGCTGGCTAACGAGCCATGGGGAATATTAACGGTGCCTCAGCGCCCGCTGCGTGAAGCGCTGCTGATGCGTGTGCCTGGGACGCCTTCGACTTGATCAGAGCCTCGTTCAGACAGCTCGCTATCGTAGTTCAATGGACACAATATCGTGGATAGCTCGTGCGCCGCGCTTGTCTCCTGGAACGACAAATTGCCCACGGCCTTTGACTGGCTCACCATTGATTTCCGTAACGAGCATAACTGGCGAATTGCCGAAGTCGGGATGGATTTCTCCTATCGAGAAAACAATTTCGTAGCCGTCGCTCGCTTTGACCAGCAGCGTCTTTTTCAGTTCCGCGTTGTGCTGCAGACCATCGAAAGCCTTTTGCGCCTTCAGAACGTCCCAGACCAACACGCCCTTGTAATGGCCACTCGACATGCCTTTCGATGTCTGGAACGTGATATCGCGCTCTACCATTGGCAGACCGGTTAGCACCTCCGGCGTGATAGAAATTGCATTCGGCCCGATCCCTGAAAGGGATACGGCAGGCGGCATGGTGTTCGAATCCGAAAGCGCCGGGCTCTGCACCCAGAGCATAATCGCCATAACAACGAGAACTCTCGAAAACATGACAACCTCCATGACCAGCGACTGTTCGCTCAGCCGGTTTCGAAATCGCCCTTCTGGGGTGGCGCAATGGGGACAAACAAGGTCCTGTCCGGCTTCAGATCAAGCAAAGGAGTCCCATCGAGGCAATCCAAACCTTTGACGTCCAGACTGCCCGCGTTCACGGCAATAAGCTCGACCACCGAAGTGCCGATTGGATTTGGGCGCACTGGCGAGCGGAGCGCGAATGTTCCCCTTACCGCGCCGTCATTGGCGGGACTTTGCAAAACGAGATCCCTGCGCGACATGTGCAGCCAATACAGGACTTCAAGGCGGCCGTACCTTTTAATTCCTTCGAGCGCCGGTACCCACGGTTCGAAAACTTCGATACGGCATATGGGACCATCCGGGCGGCCTTGACGTGGTGCATCGAGCCTTGAAGTCCAAGGCGTGCGAATACGTCCGATGAATATGACTTCGGCATCGAATCGTTCCGGCAGCGCTACGGCGAGTTCATTCAGTCGAACTTCATTTTCCCTGACCATCAGCCGGCGGCGACTCCATTTAGCCCTTATTCAGGTCAATTGATGGGGCGAGAGTCAACCGCTATATTCGTTTGAATATCTCGAAATATGCCGACAGGACTGGACGACAACGGAGACTTTGATGGCGACGACTTCCCACAGAGTCTTCGCGTTGTGACGTCCTTTCGGTGGATATGGACGCGTCCGCTCGTGCGTAATATAGATTGAGCCAGGGCCCGCGGCGATGCTCTCATTTTACTGCGTCACTGAGGCGGGTGACGAAGACTTTCGATATCAGGAAGGATGACAATGAGCGACAACAAGCCGGAACGCGACGTCACCAAGGATTGGCAAGCATCGCAAGGGCAGAAATCCTCTGCGGCGACACTGCGCATCATGGCAGCTATATCCTGGCTCATCGCCATTGGCGGTGAGATATACGGCATTGTCATGCTCTATAAGGGCAAGTTCAATGAAGGTAATCTATCGCTTCTGATCGGCCTGCTGATCGGTATCGCGGTTTTCGCCATCATCGGAAACTTCCTTTGGAAGCGAGCCAACGAGCAAGATCCGGCCCGCGCATCGGATACGGCGCGTTTCTTCTTTCAGAATCAGCTCGGCGCCATCATCACGCTGATCGCTTTCGTCCCGCTGCTTCTTCTCATCCTCAACGATAAAAACCTCGATCCGCGAACCAAGAAGGTTGCCGGCGGTGTTGGCGCGGTGCTGGCTGTGATCGCAACGCTGATCGGTGTCAGCTATCAGCCTCCATCAGTCGAGCAATACACGCAGGACATGAACGAGTGCGCTACGCAGATCAGGTCGGGACAAGCAACGACGGCCTGCTCGCCTGAGGTCGCTGCTCAGGCGCAGGATATTGCCAGGGATACGGGCGCGATCACTGCGGCAACAAAGGACGCGAGCCATCCGGACGGTCAGGATATCGTCTATTGGATTGCACCAGAGAACGGCGCCAAGAAATCGGCCGATCCGCATGTTTTCCATCTCTGCGCCAATGTCAGCCCGCTAAAGGACAAAACCGTTAACAGCGGGTCGGTGACTGAGGCTTATGCGCAAAATGCCATCCGCATTACCAAGCAGATCGAGATGGAACAGAAGCAGTGCGGGTTCACTGGCGCCGCCAGCACGAATTAATTCCCCTTGCATACCGTCGTGTTCCCGAGGATGGAGCACGACGGCGTGAGGCCCGCGGGGCGCACCATTGAGAGTGGTGGCGAGTTGCCTCATCCAGCCTGCTTTATTGCACCTTAAATAACTGCGTTGAGATGTGGCGGTCTATGCCTCATATCTAGCGGGTCGCAAGGAAACAGGGGTAGCCCTAGCTATGAAGCCAACCGGCTCCAGGATTGTCATCTACGCTGCGCTCGCTGGAAATCTTGCTATAGCCGCGACGAAATTTGCGGCGTCCTGGTACACCGGCTCAAGTGCGATGCTGAGTGAGGCGATCCACTCGCTGGTGGATACGAGCAATCAGGTTTTGCTCTTGTTCGGGCTGAGGCGCGCGGCCAGACCCGCCACCCCGAACCACCCTTTTGGACACGGTATGGAGATCTACTTTTGGGCGTTCGTCGTGGCGCTGATGATCTTTGCGCTGGGTGGAGCGCTTTCGATCTACGAGGGCATTGCAAGGTTGCAAGAACCTACCCCGATGACAACGCCTTGGGTGAACTTTGCGGTGTTGGGCGCGAGCATCGTCATCGAATCATTGTCGCTTAGAGTGGCGTGGAAGGAACTCAGGGAGAACGACCCAAACGGTTCGGCGCTGAGTGCCGTTCGCGGCAGCAAAGACCCAAGCATCTTCGCAATATTTTGCGAGGATGCCGCTGCACTTGCAGGTCTTGCCGTGGCCCTTCTTGGCATTACACTCGCCGTGCTGCTCGACAAGCCTATTTTTGATGGTATCGCGTCAATCGCAATCGGGCTGATATTGATTGGCACATCCGGCTTTCTGGCGCGCGAAACACTCAGTCTCATGACCGGTGAGAGCGCCTCGAAGGAAGTGCTCAACGATGCGCGAGACGTTCTCGAATCTGACAAGCGAGTCGTGTCGGTTGAAGACATATTGAGCATGCATCTTGCGCCGGACGACGTCTTGCTCGCTGTATCCATCGACTTTCGGGACGACATGACGAGTGACGAAATAGAAGATGCCGTTTATCAACTCGGGGAGCGCCTTCGTGAGCGACAGCCCGTCATCAAGCGGATATTCCTGCGCCCTGTGGGTCGAAAAGATCATCCGCGCAGCATGAAGGCGCGCTCAACTGTTCAATCCAGCACGTGAATTGAGCGTCGTCGGAGCAATCAATGCGTAATTTCGATTTCAGTTCCTGGCAGGCGGTTCTCACCACACTTTTGGGTATTGCGCTGTTTGCGCTCATCAGCATGGGCATCCGCCTTCTTATGATGTTTACGGTGCAGCAGCGCCGCGAGCGCATGAACCGGCAGATCAACGAAAGGCTGCGTACGCTGATCGCGGCCTACAAGACGCTTGGCGGTTCCTTCACGGGCAATCTTGCGGTGAACCCCTCCCATCTTCGGGACCAGCGCGAGGTAAAGGAATCGCACGACGAGGGCGAGGGGATTGTAATTTCAGGTGGGTCAGAACGTTCTCGGCGGATACGTGATGCTGTCGAGGCTGCTCTTGCCGATATCATCCTTCTTGGCACGGAAGAGCAGGTTCGTCTTGCAGAGCGCGCCGCGCGAGACATGGTTGCGGGCAGGCCGGTGCATACCGCCGAATTGGTCGTATCGCTGCGAAGCTTTATCCGTATGGCGCTGGATCTCGCTCCGCTCCCGGCCGATTTGCAGGTCCCCGTTCAGGGTCCGGTGCGACCGTCAAGTTCGTCCGGTTCTGGAAAGGGCAGCAGGCAAGACGGCGAACGCAGCGGCCGGGGTGGAAGTGGCGGCATGGGAATGGGCGCTGGCATGGGTGCCGGTATGGGCGCTGGCATGGGGGCTGGCATGGGCCTCGGTTCTGCGTCAGCCTTACACTCCGACGAAACGACCGATCCCGATGAGACGGCAAAATAGCTTTGCCGCCACACTTCGTTATCGAATTTTTAAACGTCTGATGTCGCCGAATTTTGCAGCTTGGCGGATATGTCCGTCCAAAGGCGCTCGATGGTAGCTGCTGCGCGCAGCATCTCGTCTATCTCGTCGGAACTGTCGAGAATTCCCAATCGATCCATCAGCAGGCCAAGTTCAACCTGCTTGCTTTCGATTGCGGGCAGCATGCGCGCCTTGTGCTCCTCAGTGAGCGTCGATGTATCAACAAGTCTTGCAACGACCTGTGCCGTTTGGGAGGCCAATTGGCCGTTCTCGCGAAGCTGGTTCATCAATTCTTGTGACATGCAAAAGCCATTCGCAAAGGAATGTGGCGGTCTGTTGGTTCGATGTTCAGCGATCGAGATTGATCCCGAAGGAACACACAAGGCCCGTCTCCACGAAATCGAAGCGAACCTCGCCCGTTGGATCGGAATCCAATACTCTTTGTATCATCCGTGTGCCGAATCCCTTACGTGACGGCTGGCTTACAGTTGGCCCGCCCTTTTCCTGCCAAACGATCGAAAGCCGGTTATCTGTCGGCGCAAGGTTCCACGATACGGAAACAGTGCCTTTGTCATTCGAAAACGCACCGTATTTTATGGCATTGGTCGTAAGCTCGTGAATGCCGAGCGCTAGAGACAGTGCAAGGTTCGGCGCGATGCGCACAGGGCCGCCGCGGAGCGTAAAGCGATCGGGCTGAACCTGCGCGGTCATGGTGCGTTCAAGCAATTGGTGCAGGTCTGCGCCGCTCCAATTTTCGTGTGTCAGAATGTCGTGTGCCTTTGCCAGTGCAATCAGGCGCATCGACAACGCCTCCTGCGCCTCTTTCACACTTGGCGAGTTTCGCAATGTCTGGCTTGCCACCGCCTGCACCACCGCGAGGGTGTTTTTGACGCGGTGGTTCAGTTCATTCACAAGCAGCTGCCGCTGTTGTTCGCCGCGCTTACGCTCGGTGATGTCAAGGCTGATTTGAACGGCACCAACCAGCTTTCCGTCATTGTTGCGGATCGAGCGGGCGCTGCTCAGCAGTGTCCTTTGTGCGCCGTTCACGGTCACGTAGGTGTATTCTTCACTCTCCGTTTCATCGCCCCGCATTGCGCGGGTCAACGGGCGGTCCTGACGTCCTACGACCTCACCGTCGCGTGTGGCAAATGTTTCCGCGACATGCGCAGGAGCGCCGTAGGTCGTGCCTTCTTGCAATGGCAGGCCCATTAGCTGTGCGGCGTGTCGGTTTCGGATGACCTGTAGCGCGTCGGGATCATAGGTAAACCACACTCCGACAGGCACTGTGTTCATGACCGCCGCGAGTTCCTGTTCTCGCTCATGCAGTGCTTCGTCCGCATCCTTGAGCGCGTCGGCAATCGTTGCGAATTCAACCACGGACGTGGTCATTGGCTGCACCGATTCTCGCCTGCCCAACGCCGTCGCGCGGCCCGCGAGGTCACGCGCTGCTTTGGTAATGCGACGACCGACCAAATAGGTCAGGGCGGTCGATACCAGCGTTGAAATAAGCCCGATCAGCGCAAATTCGAGAATGGATCGGCGCAACGGTGCTTGTGCTACAGCAAGGGGAATGTTTGCCGAATAGAACCAGCCTGAATAATCGGAGCGGACATAACCTGCCAGAAGGGTGGTGCCCTGAAAATTTGTCGAGGTGAATGTGCCCGCGCTTCCCGTGATGTTTTCCAGATATTCCGGGAGGCCCGGCTTGCCTGTGGTTTCCTCATGCATTTTCGAGCGGGCAACATATTTCCCATTTCGGTCGCCAACACCTATTGTCCATTCTGCGGGGACGGCAGGCTTCATTGTATCCCGTATTTCAGTCGTCGGAATTGTGACCGCAAGAATCCATGGATCGAGATTTGGACGCAGTATCGCAATCGCGACAGCGATGCGCTGTTCGTTGGTGAGGTCGTCGAGATATACGCCGGTGACAATTGGCGCCCCTTTGAGAATTTTCTCGCGTTCTTCCGGTGAAAGAGCAAGCTGCGAAGCAGCATCCGTTCCCAGAGGGCGCCGGGTGTCGAAAACCTCTTGCCCGTCCAGCGGGAACATTATCAACACGCGGTCTGTCCCCGCCGCGAGCCGCTGCGCTTCCGCATAAACATTGGGCATATCGCCATCAAGAAGAGCGGACGACTTGGAAAGGCCGCCGGCAATCGCCTCGAGCTGGTGCAACTCCGCTTCGACAACAAGCTCGACCTGACGCGCTATCTGCTGGGCTTCCGCTTCAAATCGGTTTCGCGAATTCATCGCGTATACGAAGAGAAGATAGCCGACGAAAAGCCAGACCGGAACGAGAGCGACGGTTATCAAGCCAAACAAATGCGTTCGCGCTGAAAATCGCGACACCATCTCGCTCACTCGTCGCTTTGAAACGGGTAGGTCATAAGTCGCCGCTCAGCTTTTTTGCTTAAGATGGAACTTGCTCGCCACTTCTGCGTCTATCATTCCAGAAGGGGAAGCGCAGCTAACATTTGTCATATTCGGGGATGAGGGTCGTGACGAGCAAAGTGTTGGTGGTGGAGGATGAGCCGCTCTTGCTCATGAACATTGCCGATGAACTGGTGGAAGAGGGATTCGACGTGATCGAATCTCCGAACGCCGACCACGCCATGGTTCAACTCGCATCCAACCCCGAAATCGGCGTCCTGTTTACGGATGTTGATATGCCGGGTTCACTCGACGGTCTCGCGCTGAGTTCCATTGTTCATAAGCGCTGGCCACATGTGATCATCATCGTCACTTCTGGCAAGTTGTCTGCGGAGAAGGCCCAACTGCCGCCGGACGCGATCTTCATCGCAAAGCCTTATGCGGTGACGGAGCTCATATGCGCAATCAACGCGCAATTGGGAGAATAATGTCAGCAGGCGTTGCTCCATTCCGAGGCCGGTGTTAGCTATCGATCATGGTTTCTCGCGCCGATCCTCATGCTATTGCGCGCCTTGCTGCAATCGTCGAATGGTCGTTCGACGCTATCGTGAGCAAGGATCTGAACAGCATCATCACGAGCTGGAATCCTGCAGCCGCCAGATTGTTTGGGTACACGGAGGAAGAGGCTGTCGGCCAATCCGTTCGTATGCTCATACCGGAGCATTTGCAGGCGGAAGAGGAGACCATCATTGAGCGCATCAAACATGGGGAGGCAGTCGAAAGCTTCGAGACGACCCGTGTGCGCAAGGATGGAACACTTATTGCCGTATCGATCACGATCTCGCCCATCAAAAATGCGCGTGGGCGCATTATCGGCGCATCGAAAATCGCGCGCGATATAACCGTTGCAAAAGAGCATGAGCGCCGCATTCGGCTCCTGATGCGTGAAGTGAACCATCGCGTCAAAAACCAGTTTGCGGTCATTCTGTCGATGGTGCGTGAAACGACAAAGCGGTCCACCGACCCCGCGGAGTTGGAAAGCCAGATTCGCGAGCGTATCATGGCGCTTTCGCGCTCTCATGATTTGCTCGTAACGTCTGATTGGACGGGTGCAAGCCTGCGCGATCTTGTGCTGGAACATCTTCGACCCTTCGGCCATGAAGACCGCATATCCGTGTCCGGTCCCGACATTACCTTGCAGTCAAACGCGGTGCAGGCATTGGGCATGGCGTTTCATGAACTTGGAACCAATTCAGCCAAATATGGCGCTCTCGCGCACGACATGGGCAAGTTGACGGTCGGCTGGATGTTCAAAATCGGCTCGTCCGGCAAGAGGGAAATGGCGCTTTCGTGGGAAGAAGTGAGCCCCGGCATTTCTGCTGCCGAGGCTGAGGATGCGCGCAAAGGCTTTGGCACCGTCGTTCTGAAGCGTGTTGCGCCACAAGCGCTTAGCGGCGCATCCGTTTTGGAGCATGAAGCCGGTCGCTACGCATGGCGATTGGAAGCACCGCTTGAATCGGTTGCGGTGCAATCGCCTCTCCACGGCACGGGCTGATTTCTGCAGGCTGCGTGCTTCGCACAGTCATCTCCAGCTAGTGCTGCCGAACTGTCTCAATACTGTCATGTAGCTGTAACATTGGCTCGCTATTGGCTCCGTTAACGCCACCAAAGCGGCGTTAGAGGCCGGCCGTGACGGATTGTTCCCTGGCCTCGCACGAATTTTGCAAAACCAAAACTGTCCCAACAGGAGCAGGTCAAATGAACAAGCTATTCCTAACCGCTTCGGCTGCGGCGCTCACGCTGGCGCTGTCCGCTGGCGTTGCCGCCGCGCGCGATCAAATTCAGGTTGCCGGATCGTCCACCGTGTTGCCTTACGCCAAGATTGTTGCCGAGCGCTTCGGCGAGACTTTCACCAACTTCAAGACCCCGGTTGTCGAGTCCGGCGGTTCGGGCGCCGGCATCAAGGAATTCTGCAAGGGTGCAGGCGAAGACACCATCGACATCGCTAACGCTTCGCGCGCTATGAAGGACAGCGAAGTCGAGTCCTGCAAGAAGGCAGGCGTTACCGATATTCAGGAAGTGCGTTTCGGCTATGACGGCATCGTATTTGCGACCGACGCTGCTGGTCCGGATTGGCAGTTGACGCCAGTCGACGTTTACAAGGCGCTGGCCGCGAAGATCGCAGTTGACGGCAAGCTTGTCGATAATCCGAACACCAAGTGGAGCCAGGTCAACTCGGCGCTGCCGGATTGGGACATCGCAGCTTACATTCCGGGTGAAAAGCATGGTACCCGCGAAGTCTTCGAAGAGAAGATGCTGATCGCTGGCTGCAAGGAAGCTGGTGGCATTGAAGCCGCGACCGCTTCTGGTCTCGACGAAAAGGGCGCAGAAGCCGCCTGCAAGGCCGTGCGTAAGGATGGCAAGGCTGTCGATATCGACGGCGACTACACCGAGACGCTGGCTCGCATCGACTCCAACAAGCAGGGCGTCGGCGTATTCGGCCTTTCCTTCTACGAAAACAACGCTGACAAGCTGAAGGTTGCGACCGTTTCGGGCGTTACACCGTCTGTCGAGACTGTTGCTTCAGGCGAATATCCGGTTTCGCGTCCGCTGTTCTTCTACGTGAAGAAGGCGCATCTCGGCATCGTTCCGGGTCTTAAGGAATATGTTGAGTTCTTCCTTGACGACCAGATGGTTGGCCCAGAAGGCCCGCTCGCTGAGTACGGCCTCGTTCCGGCCCCGGACGCAGAACGTCAGGAACAGCGTGATGCCTTCACCGGTGGCAAAACAATGTAGTCAAATGGCAGGGCAGTGGGGAAAACCTCTTCACTGCCCTACCTTTTTAGCATCCGTGGGGGCATATGCGCTCTCGTTGAGATGAGTAGTCGGGGACACGATGTCCGGTTTAACAGCATTCCTGTTCGTTCTCGTTGTTGGTCTGATCGCCTTTTTCGCCGGTGCCGCTCGCGCCCGCGCATTGGATGACGGTAAGATCAAGGCGCATTCCCGTCCTCAATATCATGGTGCATGGGCCATGCTCCTGGCTGTTTTGCCGGCGCTTGGCTTTCTCATCGTCTGGTCCTTCGGTTCCGGTGCTTACCTGAACAAGCAGATCGATGAACGCGTTATTGCGCAGACCAGCGAAAAGTCTGCAGTTTCAGATACTTTGGTGAGAAGCCTGGCAGATGGAATCAAGCGTCTCGACGCGCCGGCCAACACCAATCCTCCGGCAACAATGTCGGAGTTGATGCCATTGCTGGCAGGAAAGGGCGTAACCCTTGCGCCTGATACGCAAGATTACATGATCCCTATCGCGCTCGATGCCAATTCAATGGCATCGCGATTCGGCTGGTTGGGCGGGCTCGGCGCGCTGGCGCTCGCGGTGCTTGGTGCGCTCTATGGCATCCGTCAGGTGGCCGTTCGCGAGCGCGCACGCCATAAGGTCGAGCGGGTAATGCTGGGCACCCTTTTTTCCGCTTCGACAATCGCGATCCTGACCACCGTCGGCATCGTTTTGTCGATGCTGTTCCAGACCATCGCCTTCTTCAGCGAAGTCTCGCCGTGGAGCTTCTTCTTTGGAACCGTGTGGGATCCGCGCTTTGCAGCCGCCGGGTCCGGCGGCTCACAGGGGCAGTTCGGTCTTATCCCATTGCTCGCCGGCACGCTCTACATCGCACTGGTTGCGCTACTCGTCGCGGTTCCTGTGGGCCTTATGTCGGCAGTCTACATGGCGGAATATGCCAGCCGGAACGTGCGCTCCATCGTCAAGCCGGCGCTTGAATTGCTGGCCGGCATCCCGACCATCGTCTACGGTATTTTCGCTCTGGTGACTCTTGGCCCTTGGCTGCGCGACATCAGCGCGGTTCTGGCGGGCGGCTCGCCGTTCATTCAGGCGCAGTCCATTCTGACAGCGGGTCTTGTCATGGGCGTCATGCTCATCCCGGTCGTTTCTTCGCTTTCCGATGACATCATCACCGCCGTACCGCAGGCGATGCGCGATGGCTCCCTGGGTCTGGGTGCAACACGATCCGAAACCATCCGCCGCGTCATTCTACCCGCAGCTCTGCCGGGCATTGTCGGCGCGATACTGCTGACTGCTTCTCGCGCTATCGGCGAAACAATGATTGTGGTGCTGGCAGCAGGTGTTGCGGCCAATCTTACCGCTAACCCGTTCGAAGCGATGACCACAATTACGGTCAAGATCGTCAACCAGTTGACGGGCGACCTCGAGTTCAATTCGCCCCAGACGCTCGTGGCGTTTGCGCTCGGCATCACCCTCTTCTTCGTTACGCTGGTTATGAACATCGCTGCGTTGGCAATTGTTCGCAAATACCGGGAGCAATACGAATGACCGACATCACGGCATCTTCTCTGCCGGTAGCTGCGCCCCCCGCGCGCCGCGACATTGGCCTCAAGAAGCGTTATGCTGCCGAAGCTCGCTTCAGGATGTATGGCATCGCGGCCATTACGTTCGGGCTCGTGTTTCTGGCGATCATGCTCGGCACAATCATCAGCAAGGGTCACACTGCCTTCTGGCAGACGACAGTTACTCTGCCGGTGACGTTCGATCCGACTTTGATTGATCCGCAGAACAAGCGCGAAAGCGATCCGTCGGTTCTGATCAAGGCCAACTATGACAAACTCGCGCAGCAGGCTTTGATTTCGAAGCTTGGCATCGATGCGAAAAGCAAGCCGGAGGTCGCGAAGCTAAAGGGCTTTTTGTCTGACAGTGCGCGTATCCAATTGCGCGATATGCTTGTCGCCAACCCTGCTTTGATGGGACAGACGGTCACTGTGCCGATCCTGGCCTCTGCAAACATTGACTCCGCCTTCAAGGGGCAGGTCGATCTGACGGTGCCGGAGGCTCGTCGCAAGGTTAAGGATCAGCAGATTACGTGGATGAATCAGCTCGCCGCAGAAGGCACATTGGCTGAAAAGTTCAACACAGGTCTGTTCACCTATGGCGCGTCCAGCCGACCGGAAACCTCGGGCGTCGGCGTGGCGATAGTCGGCTCGCTCTACATGATGGCGATCGTGCTCGTACTTGCGTTGTTGGTTGGCGTTGCTGCCTCGATCTATCTTGAAGAATTCGCAGCCAAGAACCGGCTGACTGATCTCATCGAGGTCAACATCAACAATCTGGCAGCTGTGCCGTCCATCGTGTTCGGTCTGCTTGGTCTGGCTGTGTTCATCAACTTCCTGGGCATGCCGCGCTCGGCGGCAATTGTCGGCGGCATCACGCTTTCACTGATGACGCTGCCAACGATCATCATTGCAACGCGTGCGGCGCTTGCCGCGGTGCCGCCGTCGATCCGGCAGGCTGCGCTTGGGCTTGGTGCATCGAAAATGCAGATGGTGTTCCACCATGTTCTGCCGCTCGCCATGCCCGGTATTCTGACTGGAACGATCATTGGCCTTGCGCGTGCGCTCGGCGAAACGGCGCCGTTGCTGCTCATCGGTATGGTGGCATTCGTGGCCAATTATCCGGCAACACCGTTCGATCCAGCCACAGCCCTGCCGGTGCAGATCTACATGTGGGCAAACGAAGCAGAGCGCGCCTTTGTTGAGCGTATGTCGGGCGCAATCATCATCCTTCTCGTATTCCTGATGGCGATGAACCTGACCGCCATCGTTTTGCGGCGCAAATTTGAGCGACGCTGGTAGAGGTATTGTTCCATGAACGTTATGAATGAGCAGAAGATCGAAGAAGCGGTGAAGGCCAGAATGACCGCCGGAACAAATGAAGTAATCAAAATGCGCGGTGACAAGGTCACCGTCCACTATGGCGAGAAACAGGCGCTTTTCGACGTGGATATCCTTATCCGCGAAAACCAGGTGACTGCGTTGATCGGGCCATCCGGGTGCGGCAAGTCAACCTTCCTGCGCAGCCTCAACCGCATGAACGACACCATCGCGGGCTGCCGCGTCGGCGGTAAAATCACTCTCGATAACGAGGATATTTATGACCGCGCGATTGACGTGGTGGAACTGCGCGCTCGCGTCGGCATGGTGTTCCAGAAGCCGAACCCGTTCCCCAAGTCGATCTATGAAAACGTTGCCTACGGGCCGCGCATTCATGGTCTGACCCGCAGCAAGGCAGATCTCGACGAAGTCGTTGAAAAAAGCCTCCAGAAGGCGGCGCTCTGGAACGAGGTGAAGGACCGTCTGCACGATGCAGGTACGGGTCTGTCGGGCGGTCAGCAGCAGCGCCTTTGCATCGCGCGCGCCATTGCTGTTTCGCCGGAAGTAATTCTCATGGATGAGCCATGCTCGGCGCTTGATCCCATCGCGACCGCACGTGTGGAAGAACTGATCGACGAGTTGAAGCAGAACTACACCATCGTCATCGTCACCCATTCCATGCAGCAGGCAGCGCGCGTATCTCAGCGCACCGCCATGTTCCATCTCGGCTATCTGGTTGAAGAGGGGCCGACGGAAAAGATGTTCACCAATCCTGACGAGAAACGCACGCAGGATTACATCACCGGCCGTTTCGGCTGAGGCGGATCACCGGCGAGGACAGATAAATGGGTGAACATACGGTTTCCGCATTCGATCAGGAACTGAACGAGATCGACCGTCTGATCCGCGAAATGGCGGATACTGCGGCGCGCATGGTCAGCGCCTCAATCAAGGCTTTGCTTGCGGGTGATGCCGCTGCCGCGCAGCGCGTGATTTCCGAAGACGCGGTCATGGACACGTATCAACGAGAGCTTGATGATCGGGCGATCACGCTCATCGGCAAGCGCCAGCCAATGGCGCAGGATTTGCGCACAGTGCTTGGCGCGATCCGCATGGCGGGCGACCTCGAGCGCATTGGCGATCTGGCGAAGAACATCGCCAAGCGCGTGAGCGCGGTTGGATCCATCGGTACGCCGAAGTCGCTTTCGCATGGCATCGACAGCATGGCTACGCTGGTGCTGGCGCAGGTCGGTTCGGTTGTGGACCGCTATGTGGCGCGTGACGGCGACGGTTTGCGCGTCATACGTGACGAAGATCAAAAGATCGACGTGAGCTATACAGCGGTATTTCGCGAGCTTCTGACCTACATGATGGAAGACCCGCGCAACATCACGGCCTGCACGCATTTGCTGTTCTGTGCAAAGAATCTGGAGCGTATTGGCGATCACGTGACCAACATCGCGGAAATCGGCTATTTTATCGTGACCGGAGCGCAGTTGCCGACGCAGCGCCCCAAGTTTGACGAGACGACTGCCGCGATTGTCGGCTCATGAGGAGTGAGCAATGCTTGCACCCAAGATCATGGTTGTCGAGGATGATGAACCCCTCGGCATCCTGCTGAAATACAATCTCGAAGCTGAAGGCTATCACGTCGAGGTCGTTGCACGCGGCGACGAGGCTGAGCTTCGCTTGCAGGAAAACGTTCCCGATCTTCTTGTGCTTGATTGGATGGTGCCTGCCGTTTCCGGCATTGAATTGTGTCGGCGTTTGCGTATGCGGCCTGAAACCGAGCGCCTGCCGGTAATAATGCTGACGGCTCGCGGCGAGGAAAGTGACCGCGTGCGCGGTCTTTCAACCGGCGCGGATGATTATCTTGTGAAGCCGTTCTCTACGCCTGAGTTTCTGGCTCGCGTGAAGGCGCTCCTTCGGCGCGCCAAACCGGAAGTCTTGTCGAGTGTGCTCAAGGTAGGCGACATTATGCTCGACCGCGAACAGCACCGTGTCTACCGTAAGAAGTCTGAATTGAAGCTTGGCCCAACCGAGTTTCGTTTGCTCGAATTCATGATGCGGCATCCGGGCCGCGTGTTCTCGCGCACGCAGCTTCTCGATAATGTTTGGGGCGAAACAATCTATATCGACGAGCGCACCGTAGACGTGCATGTCGGGCGTCTCCGCAAGGCGGTGAACACCGGGCGTATGCCGGATGTCATCCGCACCATTCGAGGCGCTGGCTATGCAATCCGCGAGGATTGAGGTTACTGGCGACGGCTGTTTGTGCTCTCGGAAACGGATGCGACAGTGGTGCCACCTGCAATGACGGATGCCTTCAAGCGGCCGTCAGGTGTGATGTCCCAGACCAGTTCCGCGTCCTCTTCCTCCATCGCAGGATCAACGTAAACGCATTGCGAGAACATGCGCGCTGAAAGCTTTCGAGTGTCATCGCGCGCTTGAGGCAAGTCGGCCGCGCAATCTTCCATGGTTTCGTAAATAACGGGACCGGGCGCAGGTATTTCCTTGCAATGGTCCAGATTGCCCGAACATCCGACTATCAGCAGCAAAGCAGCGATGTGTTCCATCTGCCATTCCTCCTGCACATAAACGGCGATTGGCGTGCGCAGTTCCGGCAAATTGCAAACAAATGCTTGTGAGGAAAATGGAAGTCCAGAAACGAGTTCCGCCGAGTTATGTCCGGCGAGGATCATAACCCGGCGGCCACTCAACACCGCTTGAGGGATACGGTGTCGGGTTTTCAGAAAGCCCGATCAGGCGCGACGTATGAAGCTCGCAATCAGCGAGATCACAAGGAACGCCAGGAAGATAAAGAACAGGATCTGTGCGATACCTGCGGACGTACCAGCGATGCCGCCGAAACCGAGCGCGCCAGCGATGATCGCGACGACGAGAAAAACAAGGGCCCAGTATAGCATGGCCACAACCTCCTAGATGATCTTGCGGGAAAAACGTGAATGGTGGGATTTGGTTCCGCCTGCCTGTTTCGCAGGCGGAAAAAATCCGTCTAGGCGGCGGCTTTTGCCTGACGGTCGAAGAACAGCGCCTGACCGATAAGCGCCTTCACCATTTCATTACTGAAAGGCTTGGTGACGAGGAAGGTCGGTTCCGGGCGTTCGCCAGTCAGCAGCCGTTCCGGGAAGGCGGTGATAAAAATCACCGGGATCGATGACACGCCGAGAATCTGGTTTACGGCGTCGATGCCCGAGCTTCCGTCTGCAAGCTGAATGTCGGCCAGCACGAGCCGAGGGCGCGTCTTTTCGAACATCGCAGTCGCTTCATCGCGTGTGCGTGCCACGCCAACAACACGGTGCCCAAGGCTTTCGACCATCTGCTCGATGTCCATCGCAATTAGAGGCTCGTCCTCGATGATCATCACATCGGTCGCCATCTGGCGCGAAAGTTCTTCACTGGCCTGCGCGAGCAGTCGTTCAAATTCCTCGTCTGAAACATCCAATATTTCAGCCGCCTCTTCTTCAGAGAAACCCTCGACCGAAACCAGCAGAAAAGCCTGACGGGGCAGGGGAGCTATTGCTGAAAGATTTGCAGCCGCGCGCTCTTCCCACCCCGAAACGGATTGCGCTTCCGCTGCAGGAATCTTGCGCGAAATGACCGTGAACAGCTTCCCAAAAAGTTGGTAGAGCGCAATGCGGTCGCTCGATGCCTTTGGGAAAATCGAGAGATCGGCGATGATTGCCTCAAGCAATGCGGCGACCATTGCATCGCCGCTGGCCTGTGAACCGGATACCGCTCGCGAAAAGCGTCGCAGGTAAGGAAGATGCGGTGCGATTGCCGCAGACAAATTAGGCATTGCTTACCCTCAAATTATTGGTTCTTCTGGATGGCCTGTTTAGGCATGATTACGCAACAATGCGCTGGAGGAAAAATTGTTCCAAACCTGTGGAACAATTTTCACGCATGCTCGTTAGGGCATATCTGGGCAGGAAACGACTTGTCCGGCAGGTTATTTTTGGGTCACCTTTGAGGGCCGGAGCGGACAGAACGAAATAAGGATACAGGACCGGTGTCGGAAAAGGTGTCGGAAAAGAAGCCCAAAGGCGGACAAGCAGCCGCCGCGCTGGGACCAAACGCGGAAATTGGCCGCAAACTAAAGCAATATTACGAGAGCCTGATCGTGGACGAAGTTCCCGACCGGTTTGCTCAGCTTCTGAGCCAGTTGGAAAGCGTCGAAACCAAGCTTGAAAAGGACTGAGACCCGATGGCCCAGCCCGAAAGTTTCAAGAAAGACCTGCTTGCTGCGATTCCAAGCCTGCGCGCGTTTGGCGTATCGCTGACTCAGAATGCGGATCGCGCCGACGATCTCGTGCAGGAAACATTGGTAAAGGCTTGGGACAAACAGGACAGTTTCGAGCCCGGCACCAACTTGAAGGCGTGGTTGTTCACCATTCTGCGTAACGAGTTCTATTCGCAAATGCGCAAGCGTGGTCGCGAGGTTCAGGACAGCGATGGCGTAATGACGCAGAAGATGGCGGTCCATCCCGGCCAGCTTGGCGTACTCGATCTTGCGGACTTCAAGGATGCGTTGGCGACCCTGCCGCCGGATCAACGCGAGGCCATTATCCTGATCGGTGCATCCGGCTTTTCATACGAGGAAGCGGCGGCAATCTGCGAATGCGCAGTGGGTACCATCAAGAGCCGCGTCAGCCGCGCGCGCACTCGCCTGCAGCAAATTTTGGCTGTCTCTGGTGAAGCTGATTTCGGTCCCGATGCAATTTCCGCGCAGGTTATTGCTTCAAATGCTGCCTGATCGATCGCGCACCGAGCGGATCGCATCAATCAGCTCCATGCCGGTGTAAGGCTTCTTTACCAGCGGTGCGTCGGGAAAGCGCTCGGCAAGTTGGCTTTCGGCATCGCCGCCTGTCGTGAATACGATGGGAATTTGAGCAGACTTGAGCCTGTCAGCCAATGGCAATGCTGATTTTCCGCGCAGGATCAAATCCACAACGGCGATATCGAACTGACCGGCAATTGCAGCCTCTGCCTCGTCGAATACGCTATGCGTGACGACTTCTTGCACGCCATTTTCGCGGCAAAGATCCTCAACTTCCAATGCAATCAGCGGCTCGTCTTCAAGCAATAGAATGCGCATACCCGCCAGCGAATTTGGTTTCAAATGGTTTCCGCCCGTTCTGAAAATTGTAACCGACACCTGCCCGTTACGCGTTCATACGGCGTGTGTGCGCGAAGTTACAATATCATTTGCAAATGCCATCAGTTGCGCCAGCTCGGAAGGGCCGTTGCATAGCGGTCATTGCTGCTTAGAATGGCAACAGGTGTGCGGAACTTCGCCTCGTTCGCTGCGTTGTAGATGTTCCGAAACGAGGGAGAATATTCATGGCGGCTGCAAGCAAGAGTTCAAAGGTCGAAACACCTGAAACAAGTCTGGAGGAGGATGTCCGCCAGCTGCAGCGCGACATCAAAAAGCTGACGGAACTGCTCGCCAAGACGAAGCAGGACTCCTATAGCGCGGCCAGCAAAGCAGCCAACGAAGGTATGGAACACCTGCGAATTCAAGGTGATGCTGCGATGGAAGGTCTGCGGCAGAGCGCTGAAGATATGGAGGCTCAACTGGTTGCGGCTGTTCGCGAAAAGCCGGTTACTTCGCTGGCAATCGCTGCCGGTATAGGCTTCCTTTTCGCGCTCATCTCTCGCCGGTAATCCCATGATCGGCGCATTGCTCGGGAGCTTGGCATCAGGCGAGATGGCGATCGCATTGCGTAGAGCAAAGCTAGCCGTCATTTCTTATGGGCTTATCGCCGTATTCCTGTTGTGCGGCATCGGCTTCCTCATTGGCGCTGGCTATATATATGCGGCTGACCGATATGGCAGCTTGCACGCTGCGCTTGGATTTGCTGGCGGTTTTGTCTTATTGGCGCTGCTTGTCTGGGTCATATTCAAGCTTTCCGCGCCAAGGCGTGAAAAGCGCCGCGCCGCGCTTCGAAAAAGTGAAATCTCTGCAGTAGCTGCCGCTTCGGGCATCGCGATAGCTTCAAATCTGCTGCGCAGTCGAGCTGGCATCGGGATGCTGGCAACTCCACTGATTGGCTATTTGGCCTATCAGATCATCAAGGAAAACAGCTCAAAGTCTCCGCCTCGCGACGAAGAATAATGCGGTTGGGCGGAACCAGGCATTTTCAGGATCATTGCCTCCATGACGATCGCGCAAGCGCGGCAGCTAAGGAGACAATTATGGTCAATATCGAACCCGAAAAAGCGCGGCAGGGCCGCTGGGGTAGTCATGTTCTGACGATTTTGATCATCGGGCTGATATTGGCTGTTATCGCATGGTTTGGGCTGGAGTTTTATGGCGAGAGCATCGATCCGCCGCACCCTGCAGAGCAATCACAACCATCTCAGTAAAATCAGAAATATTGGAGGAACCCATACCGAATTATGACGTTGGTCATACACGCCGCCCGGTTATTCGTTGAGGGTCGGGCAACGAGTTCTGACAATGGAGACGGTTTTATGTTTCGTAAATTGTTTATCACCACTGCCGCTGTATCGCTTATCGC
This sequence comes from Mesorhizobium denitrificans, assembly GCF_003403035.1. GTDB lineage: Bacteria > Pseudomonadota > Alphaproteobacteria > Rhizobiales > Rhizobiaceae > Mesorhizobium_G > Mesorhizobium_G denitrificans. The sequence goes on from NZ_QURN01000006.1 coordinate 255,497, forward strand.
CGGTGGTGCATTCGCACAGACAGCAACCACGCCAGCAGAGCCTGCACCTGCCGAAACCACGCAGCCTGCGGCCCCGGTGGTGAAGGCTGACGGCTTCCTTGCCGGCAATATCATCGGTGAGAGCGTCTATAATGGCACGGGCGACAATGCCGAAAAGATTGGAGATGTCAGCGATCTGGTGCTTGATTCCAGCGGCATGGTTAAGTCCATGATCGTGGGCGTCGGTGGCTTCCTTGGCGTTGGCCAGAAAGACGTTGAGGTCGACTATAAATCAGCCGAATGGGCTGAGAAAAACGGTGATCGCTGGATCGTCATGGCGATGACCAAGGAGCAGCTCGAGGCGCTTCCGGCCTTCGACCGCGCGCCTTATGACCCAACCCCGCCGACGGCAACCGGCAGCACCACTCCAGCCGCCCCGGCTGACACCACGACTACGACCCCGCCGGCTGCGGCGCCTGCAACGCAGGAACCCGCACCAGCTAACTAAATGGGTCGATTTGCGGAAGGAAAGCCCGTGCATTCGCGCGGGCTTTTCTTCATCTCCAACCAGAGCGCCAGTTCGGCGCGGCATAAGTACCGGCGATACCTTGATCGGTAAGTTCGCTGAGCGCGAGTGACTGGTCCAGATGCTCGGCGCGCCACGCGAGCAATCGCTCAGCCATTTCCAATCGAATACCGGTATGGGACGGATCATCCGCGCGATTGCGCAGTTCGCCCGGATCGTCTTTCAGGTCGAAAAGCAGGGGCGGTAGGCCGCCGCCAAAATGCACATATTTGTGCTGCTCCGTGCGTATTACTGCAAGATTACATTGTTGTGGTTTCAGCCCGAGCGGCTGCTTTTCCTCGCCACTCGAAATCGAGCGAAAATCGAACTCCCAATGCGCCGCATTGCGCCAGTCGGACGGCGTGCTGCCGTTCAAAAATGTTGCGAGCGAATGTCCGTCCAGATGCGCGGGTGCCGTGCCGCCAAGCAGTTCGATCACTGTCGGCATCAGGTCAACCGCCTCCGTGAATTGCTCAACGGATCCGCCCTTGCTCGCGTGTGCACTCGGTGACCGGATAATGAGGGGCAGATGATAGCTCTCGTCAAAATACCCACCTTTGCCAAGCATGTAATGGTCGCCCATCATTTCCGCGTGGTCGGAGGTGAGAACGATGATCGTATTGTCCCAATCTCCTGCCGATTTCAGCGTGTGCCAAATGCGCCCGAGCTGATCGTCGACCTCGGAGATCATGCCGTAATAGATTGATCGGATCGTACGGAAATCTCCTTCCGTCAGGTCGCGAACCGAACCCTTTTGGCCAGGCAGGAACTTGGAGCGCTTCTGCTTGGTCAGCTCGTATTTTGCATAAGGGTGTGAGCGCGCTTCGTCTTTCCATGACGCTGCCCGGTAAAATGCCGGTCCATCCGCTGGGTCGTACATCGTGTTGAAAGGTTCGGGCACGATGAATGGTGGGTGTGGGCTGAGATAGGAAATATGCGCAAACCACGGATCGTCCTGCTCGCCATGCCAGCGCAGAAACTCGCCCGTCAAAAATGCGGCCAATGTCTGTTCGCGATTGTAAACAGGGGGTGCATTGGTAACGCGTGAGACATCGCCATTGGCGGGGCGATGGATCTCGGGATAGCCATACTCGACCTTCACGCCCTGCCGACGCAGCCACGAAAGCCACTGCTTTTGATGCTCCGGCAAAAGTTGCCGTGCGAAGAAGCCAGGCAACACGCCTTCATACGAACGCAGAACTGGATCACCCGGTGCGAAGAAGCGCGGATCGGGAGAAACGTCGGTGTATCCAAAGAGGGTCGGCTCATATCCTAGCCCTCTGGCAGCTTGAGCAAGCGTGCCATGCCGCGCATCCATTGGCGTGCCGTTGCGGCAAACCCGATTATTCATCTGATAAAGGCCGGTGTAGATGCACGCCCGCGCGGGCGAACATGGCGCGGCTCCGGCATAATGTCGCCGAAATAGCACTCCGTCGCTTGCCAGCGCATCGGCGTTGGGTGTTTGCACAGTGGGATGCCCAGCCGCAGACAGGCATTCTCCCCGCCACTGATCGCAGGTGATGAAAAGCAGGTTAGGGCGCTTCAACATGCGTGATTTTCCCGATTTAAAATCTATCGAACGCGATTCTTGAGCCAAAGCAAATGGCTCCAATTATGAACGAGATGCCAAGACCGTTCACAATATGGATACAGTTCATTGCCATCTATGGGTCTTTCGCTTTTGGCAATCAGGACCGACATTCCGGGCAACAACTGAAACCCAAAAGGAGTTTCCATCATGTTGAACCAGATCAAAGGTCTTCATCACGTCACTTCGATGGCGTCGGATGCGCGTGCAAACAATCAGTTTTTCACCAATACGCTCGGCCTGCGCCGCGTGAAGCAGACGGTCAATTTCGATGCGCCGGACGTTTATCACCTCTATTACGGCGACGAACTTGGCACCCCAGGGTCGGTGATGACCTATTTCCCGTTCCCGAATATCGGTCGCGCCCGTCGTGGCGTGGGCGAAGTCGGCACGACCGCGTTCACCGTGCCGCAGGGTACGCTTGATTATTGGGCCGAACGTCTTGCGGCGCAGGGCGTGGCGAATTTGAAGCGCGATGAACTTTTCGGTGAGAAGCGCCTCAGCTTCGAAGGGCCGGATCACGATTCATTCGTGCTTGTTGAAGCTGCCGATGATCGCAAACCTTGGACTGGCGGAGATGTTCCCGCGGATGAGGCTATCCGTGGGTTCCACTCGGTGTCGATGCGTTTGCGGGATGATGGTCGCATGTCTGAACTGCTCAGGTTCATGGGCTATGAACAAACGGACAAGTCCGGTGCAGTCACGCGCTTCATCATGCCGGATGGCAATGGCGCGAGCGCAATCGATATCGAAACCTTGCCGGGAACGCCTTTCGCGGACCTCGGTGCGGGATCGGTGCATCACGTTGCCTTTGCGGTGAAGGATCGTGCGGAGCAATTGGCTGTTCGCAAATCGCTGCTCGACACTGGCTATCAGGTGACGCCGGTCATTGACCGCGATTATTTCTGGGCGATTTATTTTCGCACGCCGGGCGGTGTGCTGTTTGAGGTTGCAACGAACGAACCCGGCTTTGACCGCGACGAAGACCGAGCGCATCTTGGCGAGGTTCTGCAACTGCCATCGCAACATGCGCATCTGCGCTCCTATCTGGAAACGCATCTGCAACCGCTGGAGGCCGCGTAAGCCATGTCCGTCGAAAGCTACATTCACGCTACGTTGCCCGGTACGCCGGGCGGCCCACTCCTGTTTGTTTTTCACGGCACAGGCGGAGACGAGCATCAACTCGTGTCACTAGGCAAGGAACTGGTGCCGGCGGCGACGATCGTGTCACCGCGCGGCGATGTGTCGGAGTTTGGTGCGGCGCGGTTTTTCCGACGCACCGGCGAAGGCGTTTATGACATGGCAGACCTTGCCCGTGCCGTCGCCAAAATGAAGGGCTTTGTCGAAGCGCATGTCGCCGCGGCCAAACCTTCAGAGGTGTTTGGGTTGGGCTATTCCAACGGCGCGAATATTCTGGCTGCAACATTGTTTGCGGCACCGGAATTGTTCGATGCGGTTGCGCTGTTCCATCCGCTCATACCTTTTGAGCCGGAGGTTAGCGGGTCGTTGGCGGGCCGCAAGGTTCTTATCACCGCGGGTCGGCGTGATCCGATCTGTCCCCCGCAAATGACGTCGCGACTCGACGCGTATTTGCGAGCAGATGGAGCTGATGTCACACTGGATTGGCACGAAGGTGGTCACGAACTTCGGCCAAATGAAATCGAAGCAGCGCGGAAATTTTTCTCAAGCACAGACGGGAAGCAAAGCTCATGAGCGATACGATCCATCTTGACGAGACTGACACCAAGGGTCGCTATTGGTTTCGTAGTCCTGACGGCGATGAAGCTGAGATGACATTCACCAAGAGCGGCCCAAACACGATTATCATCGATCACACGATGGTGCCGGATGCGTTTCGCGGGCAGGGTATCGGCCTCAAGCTTGTCGAGCGAGGCGTCGCCGACGCTCGCGCCGCGGGCAAGAAAATCATCCCGCTTTGCCCCTTCGCGGCGGCGCAATTTCGCCGCCACCCGGAATGGGCTGATGTGCTGAAAGGCTAGGCGGCCCAGAAATATCTTACGATATGAAAGAAGATTGGGGCTGAGAAAACGAGGCTGTCGGCGCGATCCATCATGCCGCCATGCCCGCCGATCAAATAGCCCCAATCTTTTACACCTTGGTCGCGCTTGATAGCCGAGGCGACTAGTCCCCCAAAGAAGCCCATCAGGCACGACAGGAAGGCCACAAGCGCTGCCTGCCACGGATTGAACGGCGTTAGCCAATAGAGCGCTGCGCCCAGAGCCGTTGCGCTTCCAAGCCCGCCGACCAGACCTTCCCAGGTTTTCGAAGGCGAGACGCGCGGCGCAACCGGGTGCTTTCCGAACAGCTTGCCGAAAATATACTGAAGCACGTCGCTGCCCTGAACGGTGATCATCAGGAACGCCACCAGCAGCACGTTGCGCCCTTCATATCCGGGGATCGAAAGCGTGAGCAGGGCCGGCACGTGGCTCATGCAATAGACCGCAATCATCACAGCCCATTGCTGCGCTGCTATGCGTTCGAGGAAGTTTTCAGTGTCGCCATTGAGCGCTGTCAGCGCGGGCATGAGCAGGAAGCAATACACGGGTATGAAGATGACAAACAGGCCGTACCATTCCGTCCAGACCAGCCAATACTGCACGGGTATGATAATCAGAAACATGCCGAGTAGCACCCAGTAGTCGCTGTTGCGCGTTGCCGTCAGCGTCACAAATTCGCGCAACGAAAAGAATGAAATCAGCACGAACAGGATGACCAGACCTGTTTTTCCAAAGAGCAGGGCAAGCCCCAGCACAGCCACCATTACCCACCATGCGTTGATGCGCTGGGTGAGATTCGTGAGCGTTGCGGTAGGTGTTTCGGCGCGGCGGCTCAGCACTGCTGCGACCGTACTCGCAAGCGTCAGTATCGCAATCAGGCCGATGGCCAGAAGCTGGAAATCGGTAAGCATCAGGCGCTCCGCTTCTGCTGAGGGTCAAGCGCCAGTAGCGCTTCGCGAGATCGTTTGAGAAAGGCGTGCCGTTCTTCATCTTGCACCAGCGCGATTGGCTCGCCGAACACGACACGACATAGAAGTGGAACCGGGAGAAACTTACCTTTCGGCAAAACGCGCGACATGTTCTCGATCCAGCACGGAACCAACTCTACATCCGGTCGCGCAAGTGCGAGATTGTAGAGGCCGGAACGAAAAGGCAGCAGTTTCTGGTCTTCGTCTATATTGCGCGTGCCTTCGGGAAATATGATCAGCGAGTCGCCTTGCTCAAGCACGCTCAACATTGCCTCCATTGGATTTTGCGCCCCTTCCGAAACCTGCCGCTCGATCAGCACTGTTGATAGCAAATCATTCGCGATGAGCCGGCGCAGCGGAGTCTTGCCCCAATAGTCTGCAGCGGCGACCGCACGGGTGCGCTCGCGCTCCTGCCTTGGCAGACACGAGGACAGCAGAATGAAATCGCCATGGCTGGCATGATTGGCAAAGTAGATCCGTTGCCGATGCGAAGGCGCGGAACCCGCCCAGATTGGGCGAACGCCTGTAACTGCCCATGCGAAGCCTGCCAGCAACGAGCCGGTAAGCCGCTTGACGGACTTGTTTGCGCGGTTGCGTATCTCGTTCATCTGCGAGCCTCAGCGCACGTCAGCCAACGCCACGCGCACGCGGTTCGCAACCGTTACAAGCGAGAGTAGCGCCAGCGCAGGGAAGATGTACGGCGCCACTACGCCAATCGGTACGTGGAAAACCAGCAATACGGCAATCAATCCCAATGCGAATGCGCGGTCGCTCTTGCCGAACGGACCGTCATATCGCCGTGTCGAGCCGAGCGGCACACCGAGCAGTCCCACAAATTCCGTCAGAAAGGCGGTTAGCGCAAACGCTACGACACCCCACGCAGGGAACAGCGGCACTGCCGCAAAAGGCAGGATCAATGCAAGATCGGAAACGACGTCGCAGACTTCGTTCAGCACCAAGCCCAAACGAGACGCCTGCCCATGCTCGCGCGCCAGCATTCCGTCGATTGCGTTCAGTGCCATGCGGATGAAAAGCACGAGCGGCAACAGCAGGAACACCAGCGCGTTTGCTGGCCATATCGCCATTGCGGCGCCAGCAACGACCGAAATCAACGCGGCCGTTATCGTTACCTGATTTGCAGTTATCCCTGCCACAGCGAGGCGGCTTGTTAGCGGTCGCAGCTTCCCTTGGAATGCAGGCTTAACGTCATAAAGTGTAGGCATTCAAGAATTCCCCTCGTGTTATGAACGATGTTCAAAAACAATTGAGGCAGAATTTTGAACGTAGTTCAATAATTCAAAATTGTTGGAGGGCGATTTTCCTCTTTATCAAGTGCAGCGTGCAGTTCGAGGGACGAGCGTATGCCTGATTTATAAAAACCGATGAGCGAGGTGGCGACGGATTCGCGCCCAATGTCGGTTTTAATCCCACAGCTTTCGCAATGCTCTGCAAAGACGCGGCGCAACATGCCGATGTCTTCCGGCCTGAACACTGTTCTAGGCACCCCTGATCCTCCCTGGTTGGTGACTGCCGGGTAACTCCCTCGGTTAACCTTGGTTGCGCTAGATTAGCTCATTGCGCGCAACGTGCTGAACAATAATCGTTGAACAGCATCCTTGGTGCTCCAATATATCTATATATTTGGGTGCTTGTGCCGAAATGCGAGCATTTTCGGGCCGGTTTGAACGAAATAGCTTGCGCCTAGATACCCAATTGTGTTGCATTGCGGTATGTTTGCTGCACTGCAAGAGAAAATGCATTGAAGCCAGCCGATACAGATCGGGTGAGCGGCAAAACTCCCGATGCCGCGGTCGCTAGCTATGCTTATTCGACCGCGAATCGTGGCAAGGCGGCTATCAAGGGCGTGTTCTGGTCTGGGCTGAACGTTCTTGTTCCAACCACAGTTAGCGCAATTGTTTTCGTTGTCAGTTCGCGGATTTTGGGACCGACCGAATTTGGTCTCGTCGCGCTTGCAACGAGCATTGTCGCGTTCACTCTGGCTTTCGCGCCCGGTGCGCTTGGCGAAGTCCTCGTTCAACAGGCCAATCTAAAGCAACGTCATCTGGATTCCGTATTCTGGGTCTGCGTGGGATGTGGCACGGCCTTTTACATCCTGTTGCTGCTGGTCTTTTTCAGTTGGCCGGGAGATGTGTTCGTCGATCCGCAAGTCCGAACATTGCTGCCGCTTCTTGGTCTACGGCTAATTTTCGATCTCGCGGCGACGGTGCCGAACGCGCTTATCATCCGGTCCATGTCGTTTCACCAAATGGCATTGCGAACGATTTCGTCCTCGCTGATCTCGGCGTGCCTCTGCATCGCGCTTTTGTTCGCGGGCTACGGTATTTGGGCGTTGGCGATCTCCCAGCTGTCAATTTCCGTCGTTTCCTTCGTTGTCGCTTTCTGGTCTGTAAACTGGCGTCCCGGCCTGAATTTCTCGGCGGATGCCTTTCGCGACGTGTGGCGCACCGGCCTGTTCGCGTCGGGCAATCGCCTGCTTCAGATGATGAGCATCGACCAGATGCTTATCGGCTTCCTGGCAGGCCCCGCGGCGCTCGGCATATTCAACTTCGCGCGGCGTCTGTTCAGCCTCATCAACGACCTTATCGGCGCGTCATTCGCCAATGTATCGCATTCGCTGCTGTCGTCCTTGCAGTCAGAGCGCGACAAAGCCAAAGAAGCGTTTCTGTTGGCTTCCTTTGCCTCTGCCGCGGCCTCATTTGGGGCCTTCGGCGGGCTTGGGGCGATTGCCGGAGATGTGATCCCGGTTGTGTTTGGTGACAACTGGGTGTCTGCAGTTCAGCCCGTTCAGGCGTTCTGTGCGATGGGGTTGCTGAGCAGCATCGGCCTCGTTCAATGGGCGTTGATCTCAAGCCAGGGCCGCAATGATCGGTGGTTTTATTATCAGGCGATCTCGCAGGCTCTCACGCTCGTGGTGGTTTTGGCCGTCGCGGATCGCGGCGTGTTCGCAATAACTTGCGCCATTGCCGCCAAGACATTTCTCGTATTCCCGGCGGCCATCATGCTGTCCGTGCAGACGCTCCATATTGATGTGAAGCGCTATCTCGCGCAATTCGTCTCGCCCACTGTCGCGACGTTGGCGATGCTGGCCGTGCTTTATCTCATCAGTCCTTACCTTTCCGAAATGGCTGCGTGGGAGCGTATCGGCACCAAGATACTTCTCGGCGCGACTTGCTATCTCGCCGTGCTGCTGGTGCTTTCGAGGCAGCGCGTCCGGGTTCTCCTTGAATTGCTCGTGAACCGAAGAAAGGCGGCCGCTGCCTAGTGGCCTTCGGCGTCGATGAAGCTCATCTATCATTCCAATCCGCAAAAGAACTTTGGCGACGAACTCAATGTCGACCTCTGGCCGCGTCTGGCGCCGGATATGTTCGATGAAACGAGCCGCACCGGCTTTCTCGGCATAGGAACAATCGTCGGTCGCTCATTTGCAAATGTGGACCACCTCCACGTCTTTTCCAGCGGTGTCGGTTATGACTCGGTTGTCGATTGGAAGATGCCGCGCACCATCTGGTGTGTGCGCGGGCCGCTATCCGCAAAGGTGTTGGGCGCGGATGCCGATGCAGCGCTGACCGATGGCGCTATACTCGCGCCAAATGTGCTCGGCATCGACTCTCGCAATGTCGAGCGGAAAGGTGTCGGCCTGATCCCGCATTGGGAATCGGAGCTTGAGGGCGGCTGGAAGGAAGCCGCAACTCTGGCCGACATGGAACTCATTACGCCGATTGACGACCCAGTAAACGTCTTTCAAGCCATCAACAGAAAGTCTTTGATCCTCACCGAATCTCTGCACGGTGCAATCGTAGCAGATGCGCTTGGCGTTCCGTGGCTTGCCATCGGCACCAGCGGCAATGTGTCCATATTCAAATGGACCGATTGGGCGATGTCGTTGGGCGTCAAGCTGCGCATCTACCAGGTTCCTGCCCCAAGCGGGCGCGCCATCAGCAAGTTTGGGCGTTTTCGTTCAGCGAGTGCCGATCCTGTAATTCCCGACGCGGAATACGCAATCAACCACTACCGTGGGCCGGGCGAAGGAGGCGGCGGGCTTAGTAGCCTCAGATCGTTGTCGCGATCCGCCAAAAAAACGCTGCTCGAAAATCAGCTCTGCGCGCAACTTCTCGGCTTTTCCCCTGTTGCCATGGCCGAGCGGCTTGCAGCGGTCGCGAAACAGGAGCCGCAATTGAGCGAGGCAGGCACGCGGGCGCGGCTAGCTGAAAGAATGCTCGAACGATTTCGCGCTTTGCAGACGGAGCAATTGGAATCGGGCTCCTCGCCGCGTTATCGCGACAACGCTTCGAGATAGCGCCGGGCAATCGTTTCGTAGTCCAGTTTCTTCAGGGCAACCGCTCCGGTTGTTTTCGCGTCTGCCCGCAGTTTTTCTGGGTCTTCATCCAGGACCTGTCGCAGCGTTTGCGCGATGGATTGGGGATCGTCGGATTCGGCCAATATGCCGAGCCCCGTTTTTATGACTTCGACGAACGGCACTCCAAAGCGAATGAAATCGGTCACCTTGTTGAACGAGGTTCCGTATTTATACAGCGTCGGATAATTCTTCCCACCGGCATATCCGATGTCGGAAGCAGCCGTCAGCCATAGCGCTTCTTCCTTCGGCACGCGCGGGAAAAAGGCAACGTTGGACAATTCGGCGTTGCTTGCCTGCTCTTTCAGGCGTTCCGTTTCGCCGCCCGAACCAACTAGCAAAAGTCCAAGACGCGGATCGCTTTTCAGCAAGGCAACTGCATCAATAACCTTGTCGAGTGCGTTGGGAATGCCTTGCGATCCCGGATGGATCAGCACTTTGCGGCCTTCGCGCTGCCAGTCTTCTATTTGTTTTGCAGCGGCTCTGCCTGTTTCCGTAACGGGCCGTGTCGGCTGCGGCCCTGAAAGGTCGATGCCGTTTGGCGCGTAGATGAATTTGCCGGGGGTCAATCCTTTGCTGGCCATATAGGGCTCGGCGTGCTCAAGCAGGGATGCCACCACGTCTGCATGCTCATAGGCATAGCTTTGTGCGAACCCGGCCAGCATCACGATTGGATGAAGCTTGGATTTTCCTGCAATCTCGGTGATGGAAAGCGGCCAGAGATCACGCACCTCAAAAGCCAGCTTCGCTCCGTATTTTTGCGCCAGCTTTCTAGCCGGATAGATCGCGAACGGATGCGGCGAGGAGACAATAATTGCGTCGGGCTTCGCCTCCTGTACTGACTGCATGGCGCGGCAATAGTCCAGCATGTTCAAAAAGCGCGAAACGCCGTTCTCAGAATATTTGCGCGCAGGAAGCGAAAGATAGCGCACGCCGTCGATCATTTGCTCGGCTGGCAGGGGCTGGCCGGAAGTCAGAAGATGATGGAAGCGCGCAACAAAGATCGTTGTCTCATGGCCCATCGATGCCCAGTGGCGAGCAAGATAGTAGGAGCGCATCGCGGGCCCTATACCGGGTCCACCAGCATAGTGGTTGAAGTACCAAATATTCATCAATAGCCAATCTGGAAAATACGAGCGCTACCTCGATGTCAGTCTGTGCTCCTTCGGGGCCTGGAGCGTGAGGGGTATGGAACAGATAAACCTGATCCGAAAGACCAATTAATCGCTTTTTGCCTGTGCGAGTTGAAGAATGGTGGTGATCCCCACAGAAGCCTTCTCCATTTCAGCCTCGGTCAGTGTCGGATGCACAAGAAACATGATGCTTGTTTCGCCGAGTTCATGCGCAATCGCAAACGGTTTGCTCGGTCTCCACGGTGTGCCGTCAAATGCGCGCTCAAGATAAACCTCCGAGCACGAGCCTTGATAGCAAGGAACATCGAACTCATTGATTTCTTTAATGATTCTGTCGCGAGACCAGCCATCGTCCAGATTTTCCGGGCGCACATAGGCGTAAAGCTTATAGAAAGCGTGGTGCGAGTTGTTTCCCATCGAGTGCTTGTCAGCCAGCGTCGGAACGCGGACGGCGCCATTCTTGCCCGCAAAGCGCGCAAGCGCGTCAATAAGAACTCCGGCATTTGCCGTTCTCGCGGCTTTCCATTTTGGCATCCTCGCCAACTGGATGCGCCCGATCGCAGCCTGCATTTCCGTCAGCCGCCAGTTGGTCCCAAAGCTTTCATGGACCCAGCGGAAGCCGGGCGGATGCTTGCGCTCATAGACCGCTTCCCAGCTTTTTCCGTGATCTTTGAACGACCACATGTGTGACCAGAAATCGCGGTTGTCGGTTGTCACCATGCCGCCTTCGCCGCCGGTGGTAATGATCTTGTCCTGACAGAAAGACCAGGCTCCGATATGTCCAATCGAGCCAACCGACCGACCTTTATATTGCGCGCCATGGGCCTGCGCGCAGTCCTCGATCACCTTGAAGCCGTGCCGCTCGGCAAGGTCCATGATCGGGTCCATATCGCAGGGCCAGCCTGCCAGATGGACGGGTATCACCGCCTTCGTGCGCTCGGTCAGCACCGCTGCAATCGTCTCGGCGGTAATATTGCCACTGTCGCGGTCGACCTCGGCGAACACCGGCGTCGCGCCCGCGTTCACAACGCATGAAACCGAAGCCAGAAAAGTGCGCGGCGTGACGATCACTTCATCGCCGGGCTTTATCCCGATGGCGTGAAGCGCAAGGTCGAGCGCAAGCGTTCCATTGCCCAGCGCGATAGCGAATTTCGATCCGGCCCAATCGGCGAATTCACGCTCGAACTGGCGGCATTCCTCGCCGGTCCAATAGTTGACCCTATTGGATCGCAGGACGCTCGAAACGGCGTCGATCTCTTCTTCTGTGAATGAAGGCCAAGGCGAAAAGGGTGTGTTGAGCATAGTCGACTTATTTTCCCAAAGCTCGCGCAGGCACGCCGACATAGGTTTGCGCACCCGGAAGGTTTCCGACGACGGCTGCGCCGACGCCGATCACCGCATCCGCGCCGATCCGTACTCGTTGCCGCACGGAGCAACCGGTGCCGAGCCAGACTCGCTCACCTGTTGTAACCTCGCCGGACAATGTAGCGCCGGGTGCGATGTGGTTGGCTAATCCAATCTTGCAATCATGGTCAATGCTGACGCGCGTGTTGACGATTGTTGCATCGCCAATTTTCGCATCCGTCCCGATCACAGCCGCGCGTCCCACAAACACCCCATTGCCAATTTCCGCGCTTCTGCTGATTTGCACTGAAGGGTGGATGATACTAACCTGTTTGAGGCCATGACGGCCTATTTCGTCAAACAAGCGCAGCCGAAGCGTATTGTTGCCAACCGCTGCAATAGCCTCGGGCCACTCCGTCGCGAACTCGCCTAGCGATGAGAACGGCCCCAGAATTTTCGCAGACGGGTCACCCGTGGCATCGTCGAGAAACGCGATTTCCTCATAGCCGCAATCGAGCGCTACGTCGGCGACGGATCGGCCATGTCCGCCAAAGCCGAGAACGAGAAGCTTTCTGGTCATGATGCGATCTGGTTCAGCGCGTGTTGCCTGCAAATGGTTTCATTGTGGCTTCCCCTTGTGCTGAAATATCCGAACGCTTCAGCACGCGAATGAAGGTTAGCGCGAGAATCTTGATATCCAGCCAAAATGATTGATTGTCGACATACCAAACGTCGAGTTCGAATTTTTCAGGCCAGGAAATGGCATTGCGCCCATTGATTTGTGCCCAGCCGGTTATGCCGGGGCGCACTTCATGGCGGCGCGCCTGAAAGGCGGAATAGAGCGGCAAATACTCCATGAGTAGGGGGCGGGGCCCCACAAGGCTCATGTCGCCTTTCAGCACGTTCCAAAGCTCCGGCAACTCATCAAGACTCGTGGATCGCAGAAAACGCCCAAAGGCGGTGAGTCGCTCGCTATCCGGCAAAGCTTTACCATCGGCGCCGTGTGCGGCAATCATGGTGCGAAACTTGACCATTTCGAATGGAGCGCCGTTCAAGCCCGGTCGTTGCTGACGAAAGAAAACGGGACTGCCGAGCTTGCGGCGCACCATTATTGAAACGAGCACAAAAACAGGCGCCAGAACAATAAGCGCCACAAGCGACACCAAAATATCGAAAACGCGTTTCATCAAGCCACTATCGCACCGGGTTTTGAAAAGTTCGACGCATGATGCTGGCATAGCGCTGCGGTGGCGACCCGGCAACCTTAACCTGTCAAGCTGGTGCGGGGCTTTCTTGATTTACCCGGAGAGGGCCCCGGACAGGGTTCGTCTCAGTGCAACATGTTGCTGACCGGGGTCAGCCTGTAGTGGCTGAGCCAATTGAGGCCGAGATGATCGGCAACAACTTGCCAAAGCTCGCCATCACCTTGCTCTCTGCGGTCGAGTTCGAGCCTATCAAGCGCCTCTTGTATCTGGGCGAGTGTTTCTGGTTCATCGGAGCGATAGCTGATTGACTGCATCACGCTAACCGCTTCTTCGCCAAGGTAAGCGTGCGTCGCCTTCATGAGTTCGGTGCTGATTTTTTCGGTGACTGTGCTTGGGACCGTGTCCTTCTCAAGCGGTAGCTCTATCGCGATGTGTTTTCGCTGGTCCCATGACGCACGCAGACTCTTGCCCTTGAGAGAATACACCAGTGCGAATAGCTGTTGTGCCGACAATTCCAATCCGCGCTTCATGCTGCCTGACTCCTTCCATATTGAGTTGGCCAGCGCAATTTTGGGCGCACTTACACCTCAGTAAGTCAGCGACGCGACTTACTCGAACTGCTTGTGTCTAAATGATTTTTTGCGTTGGCCTGCTCGAAAAAGATCGTTTGAATTCGTTCTTCTTGGACCCGTTGAATGCAATGATGCCTAAAATTAGCACCGAGATTTAGCCCCAATTGTCGGCTGCTGCACAATCTCAAAGCATGTTGCTATTTTTTTTGAGTCTTTTCGCAAATGATAGGCGAGTGGCCGCCTGCGCGAGTGCGCATGAGGTGAAACTCGAATTAAGATCAATTGCTGCTCAGTCGCGCACTATCGGGCGATCTGTTCTGCCGAACGCAGCTTGTCGGCATCCTTCACAAATTTCCATGCAGCGAAAAACGTCGCTGCCGAGGCACATAGCAGAGCGATTGGAATAATTCCGAGTGCTGCGTGCAGCCCTGCTGCACGGAATACTTCTTCCATCGTTGGAGAGTTCGCAGCCAATTGCGCCTTCAATGCAAAATGATCTGAGAGCAGCCCGACGGCCACCGGTCCCAGCGATCCACCGATCAAAGTGGAGGCAGAAATGAACATCGACATTGATGTCGCGCGCAGCTCTGCAGGAATCACGTCGTGGAGTGCTGGGTATAAGCAGACGTATAGCGGAAATTGCAGCAGCCAGCCCAAAGCAAACAAGGCGACGAACAATTGCACATGCTCGACGCTCACCAGCAGCGCGCAGACGATAAGTGCGGCGGAGGCGATGAAACTGAACGCCGCCATAAGAATGCGACCTCTGCGATAAGAAGCCTGCAAATTGTCTGCGATCCAGCCGCCGGCGGTCAAACCAATCAGGCCAGTCACGCCAACGATCAGCCCCGTATACATGCCGGCCTGTTGCAGATTGACGCCGAAATGACGCTGCAACAGCGGCACCAGAAATGCGTTGGTTCCAAAAGTTACGAAGCTGCAGGCGATGCCCGCCAATGCTATGCTCCAGAATGTCGGCACGGCGAAAATAGCTCTGAACGGCCTCTTTATGGTGAGGCTTTCCTTTTTGGGCGCGCCGGGGATGGATCCACTCAGCGAGAATATCAAAAACGCCAGGATGATACCGGGCACAAACGAAAGCAGGAATGGCGCGCGCCAGCTATTGAAATGATGGGCTATCGCGCCCACGGTCGTAAAAGCAAGAAGTGAACCGAGCGGGATTCCCAGCATATATATGCCCGTAGGTTTCGCTCGTTGTTCTGATGGGAAAAGCCCGCTGATTATGGACGTTGCTGCCGGTGCGAGCGTTGCTTCTCCGATACCCACGCCCACCCGCGTAATCAGAAAGGCTGGGAAGCTCCACGCAAAGCCACTCAGCGCAGAAAAAAAGCTCCAGAAAAGCATTCCTGAACCCATTAACCGCACGCGAGAAGTCAAGTCTGCGAGCCTGTGAAATCGGCCGAATTGTGCACCATTTCAGACCAGCAGATTCATCACGGTGAGATTTTGGCTTTGGCGAAATAAATAGCGCTTCGCTGACGCTTATGGGTTCGTGCCTTGCAGTTCTTTGGGAAATGGCTGGCTTGAGCACTGCAAATGAATCTCACGGTCCAGTTGCTTTCGTTCCTTTGCCTGATGCTCCTTGCCAGCCGCCGCAAGCCCTAAGCCATATGGGCCGAGCACAGCGCCCGCCGACCAATAAATGCGTTGCTCACCAGCGTCATAGTCCAGCGCCGCTTTGCGCATTTTCTCGCACTCCGGCGTTTGCCATTTTGGGTCTTGCTGGGAAAGCCCGGCAACGTAGTCCGTGGGCGACGTGGCGCAACCAGGCAATATGCAGATCAGCGAGAAAGCAATCGCCTGCGAGATGCGTGTCATAAGCCTGCGCCTTTGTGCCGGGATAAAACGAGCCAATCGAAACGTTCTCCTCGTATATGTATTTAAAGCGCGCTCTCGATGCATGGAACAGTTTGACCCTTGCACGCCAGTTTTTGCTGGCCGGTGGCATGGTATTTCTGTTGGCCATGTTCGTCATTGGAAATCTTGTCTCCAGACAGATTGAAGAGGCGGTTACGCGCAATTCCGCGGCATCGACCGCGCTCTATGTCGATAGCGTGATTGCGCCGTTGCTGCCCGATATGCAGCGAGCGGAAACGCTTGACGATTTTGTCGTTCGCGCTCTGGACGAAACCTTATCGCAGGGCGCTCTTGGGCGACGCCTTCTCTCTTTCAAGCTGTGGAAGCGGGACGGAACAATTCTCTACGCCAAGGACAAGAACCTTGTCGGTCGCAAGTTTCCGCCTGGCGACGAGTTGAGCGCTGCGTGGAATGGTCAGTTTGTTGCCAAACTGGACCAATTGCATGGTGCTGAAAGCGAAGCAGAACAGCAGAGCGCGGAGCCGTTGCTGGAGATTTACAATCCTGTTCTTCAGCCGTGGTCAGGTGATGTAGTAGCCGTTTCAGAGTTTTACGAGATCGCTACGGATTTCAAACGCGATCTGGAGGCTGCCAAGCTGCGAAGCTGGTTCGTTGTGTGTGGCAGCGCGCTGCTCATATTCGCGATCCTGTCGATCATCGTGTTTCGCGGCAGTCGCACTATCGAAAGCCAGCGCCGCTCCCTGGCTTCGCGTGTTGGCGAATTATCCGGTCTGCTGGAACAGAATAGACATTTGCGCCAGCGCGTGCAGCGGGCATCGCAACGGGCTTCAGCGCATAATGAGCGCTATCTGCGCCGCGTTGGAGCGGAGCTTCATGATGGTCCGGCGCAATTGCTGGCATTCGCCTCGCTGCGTCTGGAAAGTCCAAATCTCTTGGGGTCTGCGCGCAAGCCCCCTGAAAGCGCCAAGGAAATCAATCTCATCAAGTCGAGTCTCGACGAGGCGATGGATGAAATTCGCAATATCTGCAACGGGTTGGTGTTGCCAAAGGTCGAGACGGCAAAACTGCCTGAAGTTTTGCGCATGGCGGTAGATGCTCATGTACGTCGCACCGGCTCGCTGGTCGATCTCAATATTACCGAACCGTCGCTAATGCTCGTCCCATCCGAGAAAATCTGCATCTACCGTTTCGTTCAGGAAACCTTGAACAACACTTATCGGCACGCGCCCGGCGCGCGCGCCTCGGTTACCCAAACCGTTGAAGACAACCGGTTGGTGATCGCGGTTACAGATTTGGGATCGGGCTTTGATGTATCGGACACCCGTCCCGAGGCTCTCGGGCTCGCCGGTCTGCGCGAACGTGTCGAAAGTCTCGGCGGTGAATTTTGCCTGAAATCCTCCCCGCAGGGAACGACCGTCACAATGGCAATACCGGTTGAGGAGCACGCAACTGCATGAACAGAAAGCTGCGCGTTGCAATCGTAGATGATCATCCGCTGTTTCGCGCCGGCGTGGCGCGCAGCTTGGAGGAAACCGGTGACTTCGAGATTTTGGGGGAGGGCAGTACTGCCGACGATGCGAAGCGTCTCGCGCAGGATTTGCGCCCCGACATTCTGCTGCTGGATGTCTCCCTGCCGGGTGGTGGACTGAACGTGGTACAGCCGATCATCGCCGAAAACCCGTCGCAAAAGATCGTCATGCTCACCGTCTCCGAGAGTAATGAGGATATATCGAAAGCTCTGACGAGCGGAGCCTACGGCTACATATTGAAGGGGATCGGCTCACGCAGCCTTGTCGAGATTCTAAAGCGCGTTTCCGAAGGCGAGCAATATCTGTCGCCTGTTCTTTCTGCGCGGCTCTTGTCGGGAATTGGAAAACAATCTGACGAAGCGCGAAGCGGCATTCAGCATTTAACCAGGCGCGAAAGCGAAATTCTCGAACTGGTTGGGTTGGGCTTGAGCAACAAGGTTATTGCCGGTCGCCTCGAACTTGAGGAAAAGACGATCAAGCATCACATGACACGCATTCTATCGAAGCTTGGCGTTACAAATCGAACCGAAGCTGCCTTGATGCTACGGGACACGAGAGACGCGCAGCAGTAACGCAAAGAGGCGGGCCATTTGCCCGCCCCTGGACATCGTCAAACTAACGCACCAGCCCATTCAAGCGCGAACGGTCCGCCGCAGTGGCTGTGCGCTCAACAATTGTGCGCCCGCGTGCGTCTTTCATCTCGTAGCGACCGTTTTCGATCTCTTCCTTGGTGCCGTTCGCATATTCGACTTCGATGTTGCGCCCGCTGATTTCGACCTTGGCGCCTGTGGCGGGATTGGTGTGTTCGGCGCCGCGGCGGCCGCCTTTGTCATCTCCCGGACCGTCATCTTGTCCGCGGCCGCGACCACCATTATCGTCGCCTGCGCCGTCATCGGAGCCGCGTCCACGTCCGCCATTATCATCACTGCCGCCGCTGTCGTCGCTGCCGCTGCGACCGCTGCCAGATCCGCTGTCATCGCCGCCGCTATCGTCGCCACCACCGCGACCACTTCCTCCGCTTCCACCACTGCCTCCGCCTGAACTGCCATCTTTGGCGGCGGCGGTCATTGCTTTAAGCAGATGTGCGCCATCGAACGAGAGTGTGTATGGCGAAGCAGCAAATGCGAGTGCCAAAGTCACGCAAGCGCATGACAGTTTCAGCTTTCGGGATATGGATTGCATGGAAACCTCCTTCATCAATCGAACTCTGATTGGAGGTTGATCGCGATTTGGATTTGATGCGAGAGGCCTAGAACCTCTGCGTGCCCTTCCTCGGACCTCTTAATGTCCCGGCTGCACCAAAGCCCTATCTGGCAGCCACAAAAGTAGGGACTTTCGTCTGACTGCAAATGCATGGTGATCCTGGCAGGAATAGAAACTGTGACCTGCAGATCAGGAGACTTCGCACACCAGCTTCGTGTTCGATGCCACTGCAAGCGATCAACGGCGATTGCGTCACTTGGGCAATTACCGAGTGGTTGACCACCCAAACCAGATCGCCACCAGCGCCAGCAACGCCGACAGCGCGCGGCGGGCGATCTTCTCACGCTGCGGATCGTTGAGCATTGGCTCGAGTGCCCCCGCCAGCACTACGATCAGCGTATGAACGATGGTGGCAACAGCTACGTAGACGAATGATAGCAAAATGGTCTGCGGCAGGGGCGAGCGCGTCGCGTCCAGAAAGGTTGGCAGAACCGCAACATAGAAAACGGCGGCCTTCGGGTTGAGAATGTTGGTCACAAGCCCGCGCCAGAAATATCGGACCAGTCCCTCATGTTTCGGCGCAGCAACCGTGATCTCTCCCTGCCGCCATCCGTCCCACGCCAGATAAAGCAGGAACAGCACGCCAGCCCACCGCAGGCCATCATAGGCAAGCCTTGACGCCTGAACGAGTTCTGCCACGCCAAAGGCGGCGAGTAGACCGATGATCGCCAAGCCCAGTGTTATACCGGCTACCGTAGCGAAACCGACCTTGCGCCCGTCGCTTGCTGAAACGAGGGCCAGATATGTCATATTAGGCCCCGGCGTGAGTTCGATAAGGAACGATGCCAACGCAAAGGAAAGCAGGGTAGGAACGGAGACGGCGAAGAAGTTCAGCATATGATGCTGATAGCGATTGGCATTGTGGTTTGGAAGCAGCAAGCAGACTTTCGCCGATGCAGACCACCCGATCGACCAAGCCGAGAATTATGAGCGCATGGTTCAGCGGGGCGGGGAGCGTTCTGGCGAGAATGGCAATGGCTGCCAGCGGCGACGCAAAGGCGATGAAAAGAGCGCCAAGCGTCGCTGCGGCGTGAAGTACCTTGTGCCTGGACTGGAGTTTTACGCCGCTTCGTCCATAGCAACCAGTGCATCGTTGAAAACGTCAGCTGCGATCCGGTCGGCTTGAGACATCGCAAAACCAAGCGCCATTATTTGATCGATGATGGCTTGGTGCAACTTATCCAGATCGATCTCGGGCTCTACAATTTCCATTTCTATCAGTGCGTCGGGCATTGTTCATTCCTCCCAGATCCAATGCATTGTGTTGCCGGTCCTGCGAAAGCATCGGTCGATGATCGGCAGGAATTGATCATTCAGCCGAAGATGGT
This sequence comes from Mesorhizobium denitrificans, assembly GCF_003403035.1. Taxonomy (GTDB): domain Bacteria; phylum Pseudomonadota; class Alphaproteobacteria; order Rhizobiales; family Rhizobiaceae; genus Mesorhizobium_G; species Mesorhizobium_G denitrificans. Next base: position 275,203 of record NZ_QURN01000006.1, read on the forward strand.
GAAGTTGTGCTGCGAGCAAAAAAGCTTAGAAATTGGGCATAAACCGTGTCTTAACGTTAACATTTCGTTGAGTGAGGCCGTACTCGGGCAAGAACGGAATGCAGCATCGGACCTCGGTTCAGTGCGCCGGGCGATGGTTCAAAAGCTAAACCATTTGATGTCGGATCGTCTCAGATCAGGCGCGGGCCAGGCGCTGCATGAATGGTGAAAGTCCGGAATTGTCGGGTTTTAACTCATTCGCCGCTACCTGCCGGGAAACAACGAGATAGATCCTGATCAGCTCCATCCGTACAAGCAGGAGCAGGGTCCACGCGATAAAGCCGGTGAGCGCAATTGCTGTGCTCGAAATCATCTGATCTTCAGCCGCTGCTTCTGCTCCGCGAAATCTCCTGAGCAAAAGCTATCGGCGCGCTCCATGTCTTATATCATGTCGCGTCGAGTAGCCGCGCGCCAGTGGCAATCATTGAAAACATTGCGAAATCAGTTGCAACAAGATGCAACATGAAATCGATCGCTTGAAACAAGTAACCTCGTGAATTTGTTGGTGATCCCGACAGGAATCGAACCTGTGACCTACAGATTAGGAATCTGCCGCTCTATCCTACTGAGCTACGGGACCATGCGCCACTCACATAGCCGCTTCGAAAGCGCTCGACAATGGCCTGCTTGAAACTACCGTTCGAGAGCAGATTCAGCCAGTCGAACCCAGTAGCTTATGCCGTAAGGTATCGCCTCATCGTTGAAATCATAGGCGGGGTGATGAAGGTTTGCGCTGTCGCCATTGCCGATGAAAATGAATGCGCCGGGTCGCGCGTTGAGCATGTAGGAAAAGTCCTCGCCACCCATGAGCGGCTGCATGGAGCGCGTCAGATTTTGCTCTCCTGCAATGTCCGCTGCAATGTTACCGGCGAACACCGTTTGTTCGGGGTGGTTGAAAGTCACCGGATAGTTGGGGTCGAAATCAAGGTCGATGATCGCTTCATTGGCGTCCGCGACACCTGCACATATTGCGCGCAGGCGTTCCTCCGTGCGTCGGGCGACATCTTCTTTTAAGGTGCGCACCGTGCCGGCCAGTTCAACGACTTCCGGGATCACGTTGTACGCATCGCCGCCGTGAATCTTCGTCACCGACACGACAACCGATTCGAGCGGATTTGTCGTGCGCGAGGCAATCGTCTGAATGTTCATCACGAGTTGTGAGGCAATCACGATCGGGTCGATATTCTTGTGCGGTATGGCCGCGTGGCCGCCACGTCCGCGTACGTTGATCGTGAATTCGGCCGTTGCCGCCATGATCGCGCCTGAACGGATCGCGAATTGCCCGACCGGCAGGCCCGGCATGTTATGCATTCCGAACACCTGCGAGATGCCGAAGCGCTCCATCATGCCGTCCTTCACCATCTCGTTCCCACCGCCGCCACCTTCCTCGGCGGGTTGGAAAATAACGGCGATGCGGCCCGCGAAATTGCGTGTCTCAGCCAGATATTTCGCCGCACCCAGCAACATCGCGGTGTGGCCGTCATGGCCGCATGCGTGCATCTTTCCGTTAGTCTCGGATGCGTAAGGCTTACCTGTGGTTTCGATGATGGGCAGCGCGTCCATGTCCGCGCGCAGGCCCACCGTCTCGCCGCTGCCCTTGCTGCCCTGAATAATGCCCACGACACCCGTTCTGCCCAAGCCGCGAACGATCTCGTCGCATCCAAATTCCGCGAGCTTTGCTGCAACGAAATCGGAAGTCTCGAACACATCGAACATGAGTTCAGGGTTGCGGTGCAAATGACGTCGCCACTCCGTCACCTCGTTCTGCAGTTCGGCGGCTCTGTTCATTACGGGCATATTTTCACTCACAATTCAGAGGGCAAACCAATGCTTGGACACGAATGATCTGCCATTTTCGTGTCACATAGGGTAGATAGCACCCAAGCCGACCTGGCCGGAAGTGCTTTGACACAGGTTCCGCCCGGCTTTTCCGGCAATATGCTATCGGAACGATTGATGCGACCTAATTCATTTCTGCAATCTTTGCTCGTTGGTGCTGCGTTGATGGTGGCATCTCCGGCGCTGGCAAACCCAACCATGCTGTTCGACCTGCAAAGTGGCCGCGTCATTCATCATCAGGATGCGTTTCAGCGCTGGTATCCCGCATCCCTGACGAAGCTCATGACGGCCTATGTTACGTTCCGCGCGCTGGACGCTGGCGAACTCACTCTTGATTCGCCTATCCGCATCTCGAAAAATGCGTCGTCCCAGATACCCGCGAAGATGGGCTACCAGCCCGGTTCGGTCGTTAAGCTGGACAACGCGCTGAAGATGATGCTCGTGCGCTCGACAAACGACATCGCGATGGCGATTGGCGAGAATGTCGGCGGCACTCAGGAATTGTTCGTTCAGCGCATGAATACCGAAGCTGCGCGTCTCGGCATGACGGATACGCACTATGCGAATCCAAACGGCCTGTTCGCGCCCGACCAGTTTACGACCGCGCGCGATCAGGCGCTTCTTGTCACTGCGCTTCGGCGTGAGTTTCCCCAATACAGCGGCTATTACGGCATTGAAGGTCTGCGCGCAGGCAAACGTGTGCTCACCAATTTCAACCTGCTCGTCGGTCGATACAATGGCGCGGACGGTATGAAGACTGGCTTCGTGTGCGAATCCGGCTTCAATCTCATTGGCTCGGCCACGCGCAATGGCCGCACGCTGGTGGCAATCGTTCTGGGCGCAAAAGATGCGCAGACGCGTGCGGTCGACGCAGCGGCGTTGCTCGATGCTGGTTTCGCAAATCAGAGCGCGGGCGCGCAAACCGTTTCGGCCTTGCCGTTCTATGGTGACGCGGCGCGTGAGCCGATCAGTCAGCGTCCGATCATCTGCCCCACGCCCGTAAAAGGCCAGAAGCAGGCGCAGCCCAGCGAGCAGGCTGAAGAAAAGCAGGAATCGCCGTTCAAGAAGAAGCTCGACCACCCGCCAAAGCTGGTCGATGTCGGTTTGGGCGGCGCGACCGGACCGGTTCCGCTTGCGAGTCGTGGCAAGAGTGAGGAAGAAGTCGCAGACGTCCCGATCCCCTCCTGGCGGCCTGATCTGCCGATGCCCGATGGCTCTGGCGCTGCTGTACAGGGTGACTCTGGCGCGGCAGGTGATTTGCGGAAATGAGCAGCGAGCCGATTTCCGTCTCGATCCTCACCGGATTTCTGGGCGCAGGAAAAACCACGGTGCTTAACCGGCTTTTGAAGGAGCCGGAAATGACCGACACGGCGGTCATCATCAATGAATATGGTGATGTCGCCATCGATCACCTGCTTGTCGAGCAGGCGTCCGATGGTGTGATCCAACTCGCTGATGGTTGCCTGTGTTGCACTGTGCGCGGCGAGCTTGTGGACACGCTGGCTGATCTCGTCGACCGTATGCAGACAGGCCGTATCGGAAAGCTTCGGCGTGTTATCATCGAGACGACCGGCTTGGCCGATCCGGTGCCGGTGCTGCAATCGCTCATGGCGCATCCCGTGCTCGTGCAAGCCTATCGCCTCGATGGCGTGGTCACGCTGGTCGATGCGGTCAATGGAGCCGCAACGCTGGACGCCCATCCCGAGGCTGTGAAGCAGGTTGCCGTCGCGGATCGGATTTTGATCAGCAAGGAAGATATTGCTGACAGTGCTCAGCTTGAGGCGCTTCGCAATCGTCTGGCGCATTTGAATCCGGGTGCCGAGATTTTCTCCACGCGTGCCCCGCAGCTTGCCCCGATACTGACAGGCTGCGGCCTATACGATCCATCGACAAAAACGGCCGATGTCGCGCGCTGGCTCGGCGAGGCATCATCTCACCATCACGATCATCATCACCATGATCACGACCATGATCACGACCATCATCATGGGCATCATGATGATCGAATCTCATCGCTTTCCTTGCGATACGATCGGGCATTGCCGTTCAGCTCGGTTGAGACTTTTCTGGAACTTCTGCGTAGCGTTCACGGCGACGGCCTTCTGCGGTTGAAGGGCATTATTGAGGTTGCGGAGCGCCCCGAAAGGCCGCTGGTGCTGCATGCCGTGCAGAAGACTTTTCATCCGCCCGCATGGCTTGCTGAATGGCCGGATGCTGTGCGCGGCACGCGCCTGGTCATTATCGGCTTCGATCTACAGGAAGATCATGTGCGCAGATTGTTCGGTGCGATAACGAACCAGCCCGGTGTCGATCAACCCGACCGCGCCGCCATCGAGGATAATCCGCTGGCTGTCGGCAGATATTGAAATAATACCCCTCATTCGCCTGCCGGCACCTTCTCCCACAAGGGGAGAAGGCAGAAATTTAGATGTCTCGGCTTATTCTGCAACGTTTGCGATTGAAATCGGCGTTGCAATTATCCTTCTTCTCCCCTTGTGGAAGAAGGTGCCGGCAGGCGGATGAGGGTTAAATTACGCCCCGCGCTTGATCAAAAAGCGATGGCCGTCTGCCTGCGGCTGTGTGTCCACCAACACATGACCTGCTTCGCGGCAAAAGGCGGGGATATCGATCACGGCAAGGGGGTCGGTTGTTTCGACCCATAGCTGCGCGCCGGTCTGCATATCGGCAAGGCGTCGCCGCGCTTTGAGCACGGGCAGTGGGCAATTCAGCCCCTTGAGGTCATAGACCGGTGTTTCGGCCATGCTGTGTGCGTCAGCCGCCAAAGAGTTTGCCGAGGCGCTTGCGCACATTGCCGATCACGCCGCTTCCATCTTCGGCTGGCGCGGAGGCAACGGCCTCTGCCGGTGCTGCCTGCTCGGCAGCAGGCGCTGTTGGAGCGATGGCTGCCGTAGCCTCGCTTGCAGGCGCTGCATTGCTTGTGGATTGAGCTTCGGCCAGTGCCTGAGATTCTTCTTTCTGGCGTTTTGCCTCGGCTATTTGCGCAGCCTTTTCCTCTTCGGCGCGCTTTTTAGCGGCAATCTTCGCTTCGGCCTCGCGCTGCTTTGCCGCTTCTTCGGCCTCCGCGGCAGCCATTCTGCGGCCTGCCTCATTGGTTGCGCGGCCCATCTGCGAGGTCACGACCAGATTGCCGCTTGCGTCGAGCGATGGCGGGTCCATGGTGATCCGCTCGCCGCGCGCACGGCGCTTGGTCCAATCCTTAACCAGATTCGCTTCTTCGATGCCGTTGATGGAGTCTTTCGGCGGCGCACCCTTGCCGATAGCAGCCGTGAATGCGGCGTCATACTTCTGCTGGTAAGACTGATAGGCGGCGCCCATGGAGTCTGAGGCCGTCATGGTGGGGCATGCGCCAGTCGGCGAAATCTTGGTGCCAAGCGGCGTGCTCATGTTGAACACGTAGCGCTTTTCACAAACGTCCACCTTTGGCGGCACCTTGGTAATCTCGAAGGCGTCATAGCCCTCTTTCAGGTTCTTCCAGAATGCGAAATTGGTGTCGTTGCGATAGCGCGCCATATTGGTTGGCGTCATGCGAAACGGATAGGCCTGAATCTGGAATTCCTGCTGGCCGCCTTTGAACGACTCGCGCGCAATCGCGTAAATCTCTTCGATCTGCCCGTCCGTCATTGAGTAGCAGCCGGACGATGAACATGCGCCATGCACCATCAGGTTCGAACCGGTGCGGCCCAGCGCGCGGTCAAAAGCGTTCGGATAACCAATATCGAACGACAGATGATACTGCGAATTCGGGTTCATCTGGCTCGGGCGCACCGTGTAGAAACCTTCCGGAGCCTGACGGTCACCTTCTGTGAACTTGGGCCCAAGCTGGCCTGAATATTTGCAGATGTCATAGGTCGAGAGCAGACCATAGCGGCCATTGCTCTTCTGCTTCCAGATTTCGACCTTGGATTCTTCCTTGAAGACGCGCGCGACAACCGGCGAGCTGATCGGCATATCCTGCTTCTTCATTTCGGCAAGGGTTTTTGCGGAAATGTGAGGCTGGCCACGCGAAGCCATGCCGGAAATGCCGGATTTGTCATTGCAGGCAGCTGCGAGCAGCAGGGTCGCAACCAATACACTAGCCTTGAGTATTTTCGCTTCCATCATGTCGTTCGATCTGTTGTCCCGGCGAAACGCTGTTGGTTTCGCAAATCATGCACGACGCTAAACCTGTTAACCTTGAGAACTGGTTACCGTCACGCGCCCCCGAAGCCTGATCTTACCTCAATTAACCGCGTAGGCGGCGATTTTGTGGCCTCACACCATTTCGTCCCAATTAGCAGGCCCTGACCCTAGAGATGCCGCCCCATCGCCAGAAACTTCTCGCGGCGCTGCTCGCGGAAATCGCGATTTGACGCGGCAAGCTCCTTAAAAGCCTTTTCGATCTGGTCGCCGGTGTCCTTAATGATCTTTTCACGGCCGCGATGCGCGCCGCCCAGCGGTTCGGGAATAATCCCGTCGATGATTTTCAGATCAAGCAGATCGCGCGCGGTGATGCGCATGTTCGTTGCTGCATCTTTCGAGCGTGTCGTGTCTCGCCACAGGATGGAGGCGGCGCCTTCCGGCGAAATCACGGAATAGATCGCATGTTCAAGCATATAGACGCGGTTGGCCGTCGCGATGGCGATTGCGCCGCCGGACCCGCCTTCGCCCAGAACGACCGAAACGGACGGCACTTTCAGTGCCAGACAGGCGGAGGTGGAGCTTGCAATCGCTTCGGCCTGTCCACGCTCTTCCGCGCCGACACCCGGATACGCGCCTGCCGTATCCACCAGGGTTACCAGCGGTATGCCGAAACGGTCGGCCATTTCCATAATTCTGACGGCCTTGCGATAGCCTTCTGGCCGTACGGAGCCAAAATTGTGCTTGAGGCGCGTTTTGGTGTCCGAGCCTTTTTCCTGCCCCAGAATGGCGATGGATTCGCCCTTGAAGCGCGCAAATCCGCCAACCAGCGCTGCGTCCTCGCCAAATGCGCGGTCGCCAGCCAATGGCGTGAAATCAGTGAAAAGCTCAGCAACGTAATCAACGCAATGTGGACGATCCGGGTGGCGCGCAACCTGCACCTTCTGCCACGGGGTCAGCGAGCGGTAAGCGTCTTGCAGCGCTTCCTGCGAGCGCTTTTCCAGCCGCGCAATCTCATCGCCGACGTCGACGGCTTCCCCGCTCTCGGCGAGTTTCTTCAGCTCGATGATCTTGCCTTCGAGATCAGCGACCGGCTTTTCGAAGTCGAGATAATTGTACATGCCTTGCGCGAACCCTTGAAAATTCAGCCTGACATAGCGTCAGCCTGCCTTGTCGGCAAGCGGATGATGGTCCTGAACGAGCCTGACGAGCCGTTCTTCCAGAACATGCGTGTAAATTTGGGTGGTCGAAATGTCGGAATGCCCAAGCAATTGCTGAACTGCGCGCAGGTCCGCGCCGTTTTGCAGAAGGTGACTTGCAAATGCATGGCGCAGCACGTGCGGCGAGATTTTAGCGGCCGAAATTCCAGCGCGCGCAGCCAGCGACTTCAAATCTCGCGCAAAAATCTGTCGAGGAAGGTAGCCAGTTTCCGAATGTGCCGGAAACAGCCAGGTTTTTTCCTTTAGTTGCGGCACTGCGTTGCGTGCTTCCAGCCACAGACGCATCGCCTGTCGCGCTTTGGTGGAAAGCGGAACCATCCGGTCCTTGCTGCCTTTGCCGCGCACGATAAAAAAGCGGTCGTCGCGCGTCGCCACGCCAATCGGCAGCGCAACCAGTTCGGAAACGCGCAGGCCAGTTGCATACAACACTTCCACGAGAGCCTGCATTCGGATCGCTGCGAACCGCGCGGCATCAGGCAAATTCACGTCTGCTGCTTCTAAAGCAGCCCGGTCGAGCAATCGCCCTGTCTCGGCTTCGCTCATCGTCTTGGGCAGAGTGCGGTCGCGCCGGGGGCTGTCGAGCTTACCGGTGGGGTCGTCTTGTCGTAGCCCCTCCGCATAGAGAAACTTGAAGAACTGCCGAAGCGAAGAAAGCTTGCGTGCCTGCGACGAGGCCGCGAAATCGCGGTCCGCAATTGCATTGAGATAGGTGCGCAAATCCTCGGTAGATGCATCCGCCAGCCGTCCGCCCACATGCTCCGCAGCGTCTTCAAGGTCGCGCCGGTAAGATTGAAGAGTGTTTTCCGCCGCGCCCCGCTCGGCGCTCATCATTTCCAGAAACGCCTCGATTCGCGCGGCGCTCATGGTGTTTTTACCGGCTGCCCGGGCGGCGGCAGGTCCAGCGGCACGCGGTCGCTGATTTCCGTCTGCTTTGGCGTAACGAATTCCGCCAGCGAATACATCGCAGCGTAAACGAGGCCAGCTAATATTGCGATGACGGTCAAGAACCGGAACAGCGACGGCATTTTGGACGAATCGGCCTGTTTTCCTGTGTGCCGCCCTTATCGGTCGATGGAAAGGTCATTTCAAGACGACTGCGATACCTTGACGATCCTTTCGTTTCGTGTCGAAAGCAGCCACGGATAAGGCTGAGCCCGGTATGACCACAGATAACAGGGAAGCAACAGAGCAAATTCTTGCCGCTCTCAAGGGGCGCTCCATCGTATTTGTGGGGCTGATGGGCGCAGGCAAGACCGCGATCGGTCGCAAGGTCGCTCAAACGCTTGGGTTGCATTTTGCAGATAGCGACCATGAGATCGAAACGGTTTCGCGTATGACCGTGCCGGAATTGTTCGAGCGCTATGGCGAGCCGGAATTCCGCGCGCTCGAACAGCGCGTTATCCAGCGTTTGCTGGAAACGGGGCCACAAGTGCTTTCTACCGGCGGCGGCGCGTTCATGAATGAGCAGACGCGGGAGGCAATTCGTCTTGGAGCTGTGTCCGTCTGGCTAAAGGCTGACATCGATCTTCTGATGGACCGGGTTTCCAAAAAGCAGAACAGGCCCCTTCTGAAAGATCCTGATCCGCGCGGCGTGATGGAGCGGCTGATGTCCGCGCGCTATCCGGTCTACGCGACTGCGGATGTGACGGTCACCACTCGCGATGCGGGCAAGGAAATAATTGCTGCCGAGGCGGTCGACGCGATTGCCGAATATCTTGCTCACGAACCGAACGAGGCGACTGCGAATGTCTGATGCGGTGACAATCGAAGTCGGCCTTGGCGCTCGCGCCTATCAGATCCGCATCGGTAAGGGGCTGGTTGCGAAGGCGGGTTCAGAAATCGCGGCGCTCAAACCCGGTGCTCGAACAGCCATCGTAACAGACGAAAACGTCGCCTCGCGCCATCTCGAAACTCTGACGCAGGGGCTTGCGGAGGCTTCGATTGCGGCCACGCCAATCATTCTTCCGGCGGGCGAAAAGACCAAGAGCTACGCGATGCTTGAGCGCGTCGTGGAAGGTTTGATCGCCGCAAAGCTGGAGCGCAATGATCTGGTCATCGCATTCGGCGGTGGCGTTATAGGCGACCTTGCAGGCTTTGCCGCAGGTATTGCCCGTCGCGGAATGCCCTTCGTGCAAATGCCGACCTCGCTGCTCGCGCAAGTGGATTCCTCTGTTGGCGGCAAGACGGGCATCAACAGTCCGCAGGGCAAAAATCTGGTTGGCCTGTTCAATCAGCCCAAGCTCGTGCTTGCCGATACTGACGTCCTCGACACGCTCTCGCTGCGCGAGTTTCGTGCGGGCTATGCTGAGGTTGCCAAATACGGCCTCATAGACCGGCCCGACTTTTTCACCTGGCTGGAAAAGAATTGGCGCGAGGTTTTTGCTGGCGGCGCGGCGCGCACAGAGGCTATCGCCCAATCTTGCCGAGCCAAGGCCGATGTCGTCGCGCGCGATGAGTTTGAAACGGGCGATCGCGCTCTGCTCAATCTTGGTCACACCTTTGGTCACGCGCTTGAGGCCGCTACAGCCTACGACTCTTCGCGTCTTGTGCATGGCGAAGGCGTGGCGATCGGCATGGCGCTCGCGCACCGCTTCTCGTCGCGACTGAATCTCGCCAGCCCAGACGATGCCGCGCGCGTCGAAGCGCATTTGCAGGCGGTCGGTTTGCCTTATCGCATTTCCGATATTCCCGGCTCGCTGCCCCCTGCGGAAAAGCTGTTCGAATACATAACGCAGGACAAGAAGGTGACGCGCGGCGCGCTCACCTTTATCCTCACCCGCGGAATCGGCCAGTCTTTCATCGCGAAGGATGTGCCGCAGTCGGAAGTTCTGGCCTTTTTGAAGGATAATCTCGCGGAATGACGCCGCTTGCAGCCGTTGGACTGACGCTCTTTGTCGTCGCTTTTGCTGTGGCGTCGCTCGGGCGTCCGGTTCTGGAGGCACTAGGTTATCGCTTGATCCGTCGCAGAAAGCGCAAACCGTCTGAAACGGATTCGCCTGACACAGGCGTCGCTGCCGAAGCGCACGATGAAGAGGACGCAAAGCCTGCCGCGCCGCGCAATGTGCTTGCAGAGCTTTCCGAACTCGAAGTCTCAGACGTGATGGTGCATCGCCTCAACATGCGCTCTATCAACGCCGCCGATCCGCCGGAGCAGATCGTGCGCGCCATGCTCAACAGCCCGCACACGCGCATACCGCTTTGGGAAGGCTCGCTCGACAATATCGTCGGCGTGCTGCACGCGAAGGATGTGCTGCGTGCGCTCAATGATGCCGGAAATGATTTCTCCAAGCTCGACATCATGGCCGTCGCCATGAAGCCGTGGTTTGTGCCGGACACAACATCGCTGGAAGAACAACTCAATGAATTTTTGCGCCGCAAGTCACACTTTGCCATTGTCGTGGACGAATATGGCGAGGTCGAAGGACTTGTCACGCTGGAAGACATCATGGAAGAAATCGTCGGCGACATTGCCGACGAACACGACCTCGATGTGAAGGGTGTAAAGCAGGAGGCGGATGGGTCAATCGTGGTGGATGGCGGCGTGCCGATCCGCGATCTGAATCGCGCGCTTGGCTGGAATCTGCCGGATGACGAGGCCACCACGGTGGCTGGTCTGGTTATCCACGAAGCGCAGTCCATACCGGAGGAAAAACAGGCTTTTACCTTTCATGGTAAACGCTTTGTGGTCATGCGGCGCGAAAAGAACCGGATTACCCGCATTCGGATCCGCAATATCGGTAACGTTACCGTGCAGGCGTGATCAGCCATTCAGGGAACGTCAATTTTTGCGCGCGATAAGATCGCTCATGGCAAAGATTCTTATTGTTGAAGACGACGATTCAGTACGGGCGATGACCTCGCGCGCGCTCAAAAACATTGGCCACGCCATCGACGAGGCGGCGGATGGTGTTCAGGGGTTGGAGCGCATTCATGCCTGCGCTGCTGACTATGATCTTATCGTCTCCGACATTCGAATGCCGGAGATGGACGGCATCGCAATGGCGAAAGAAGCGGCGCGCGCCTATCCCGGCCTGAAGATCATGCTGGTAACCGGATATGCCGATCAGCGCGAGCGTGCGGATGAGTTGCATGGCATCATTCAGGACGTGCTGCTCAAGCCCTTCGCGCTGGCTGATTTCCGCACCCGCGTTTCAAAGCTTCTTGCTGCATAAATATGGAGCTTGTGCTCCACGGCTATCATTTCAGCGTCTATGTGCGGATTGTTCGCATGGTGATGATGGAGAAGGGCCTGAGTTGGACGCATGTCGAGGTCGATCCGTTTGGACCATTGCCGGCAGCCTATCTGGAAATGAATCCATTCGGCAGAGTGCCGACCCTGACGCATGGTGGTTTCGTCGTTTACGAGACCACCGCAATCACCCGCTATCTGGGTGAGGCGTTCGACGGTCCATCATTGCAGTCGCAAGACGCGCGGTGTCGCGCCCGAATGACACAGCTCATCGCGGTTGCCGATTCATATGCCTATTGGCCGTTGGTGCGTCAGGTTTATGCGCAGCGTGTCTTTCGGCCCGCCGAGGGGCTGAAGTCAGATGAGGCGGAAATAGCCAAAGGTCTTGTTGCTTCCCAGAAAGTCTTGGCTGCATTGGAAAATTTGGCCGGAAACGTTTGGCTCTGCGCAGACGAACCGTCGCTTGCGGACTTCCATCTCGGCGCAATGATTGGCTGCTTCACGGCTGCGCCGGAAGGAACTCAGCTTTTGAGCAGATATCCGAAGCTTCAGGCTTGGTGGGGTAGGTTGCGCGAACGGCAGTCCTATATTGCGACCGATCCTGGCCTGCCCAAGCTGAAGTGAATCATTTCATTTCCAGCAAGCGTTCCAGATAGCTCCGCTCCAGTTCGGGGCTGAGCGCGTTGCCAAGACGCTTACGAATCGCTTCCAGAATCTGCCGTGCGCGCTGTGCGTCGATTTCGTCAGGCACGCGGGTGGTGTCGCCATCGTCAGGTCCGCGCGTCGCGCGCGGCCTGCCAAGTGGGTCACGGTCGGAGCTTTGCTGGCGTCCGCCTTCCTGCCCGTCACCTTGGTCGCCCTGCATGGCCTGTTGCATTTGCTGCATCATGTCCTGCGCGCCGCGCCGCAGCGCTTCCAGCGCTTGACCTTGGTGGCCGGTCGCGCGTTCGCCTTCGCTTTGTCCAAGCGCGCCCTGCGCTTCGCCCATTTGCTTTCCGGCCTCTCCGAAGCCCTCGCCGGGCTTGATGCCCATGCCTTTCAGGCCCTCTGTCAGCTTTTCCAGTTCGCTTTGCAGTTTGCCTTGGCCTTCCTGCAATTGCTTCATGGCGTCGGCAAATTCTTCCGGCGTCATTGGCCGCTCGCCGTTCTGCCCTTGCTGCCCTTGCTCGCCCTGTTGACCGGGATCGCCCTGTTCGGATTGCTGTTGCTGCCGCTGATCAAGCCGATGCGTCTCGTTCATCATTTCCTGCTGACGCCGCATGATTTCGCCGAGCTTATTCATCTGCTGGCGCATTTCGCTCTGCTGGCCGTTTTGACCCTGCTGCGGTTTTGCGGCCTGCAAATTGTTCATCATGTCGTCGAGTTGCGCGAGCAAATCCTCAGCCGCGTCGCGATTGCCCGATTTCGCCTGCTTCTCGATTTCGTCCAGCATTTTCTGCAAATCCTGCTCGCGCAGCATCCTGTCAGACGGCTGCGCCTGCATATTGGGATTTTGCTGTGCGCGTTCGGCAAATTCGCGAAGATACTCGCTCATTGCCTGCCGGAGTTCCTTCATCAACTTTTCGATTTCCTGATCGCTCGCGCCGCGCTCCAGCGCCTGCTTGAGCGCCTCGCGCGCCTGCTTGAGCCGCTTTTCTGCATCGCTCAGATCGACGTTCTCGATGCCCAGCGCCAGATCCCAGAAATAGCTGGAAGCCTCGCGCATCTGGTCATCATTTTCGGCATGGTCCAGCATCGAACGACCCACCGACAGGCCAAGAAACTGCGCGGGCACATCGAACGTATCTTCAGGCCGCAGCGTGATGGCGTCGATCAAATCCAGCGCGTCTTTCTTGCGATTGGCATCCAACGAGAAAATCTTGCGCTGCTCGATCACCGCTTTCGCCAAAGGGTTTGTGAATGGGCGCTCTGGAAGGATGAACTCTTTCGTCTCGCTCAGTGCGGTCTGCCCGGCAGCATCCGTTGCCTGCAAGGTGAGCCGCACCTTCGAGCCTGCCCACACATGTTCGGTCAAATCGCGTGACGTCTTGGCGGTTGCTGGCTTCGCGCCTTTGCGCGGCAGAACAAGCTTTAGCTCGGGCTTTTCGTAAAGCGGCTTGGCTTGAAGTTCGGCAGCGTCGGCCAGTGCGAAATTAGCCTGCGCGGCTGTCGCGCCGTAATCGTCGGTAATTTCATAGTGCAACTCGAGCGTGCCATTGAGCGCTTGTGTTGGTTCGCCGGAAAAATGGATCGTCGGCGGATTGTCCGGTATGACCGTGAAATCCCACTGTGTGAGTTCCGCTTCACCGTTGCGCAAATGCGCGGAGCCATTTTCGCGCACCTTCATGACGAACTGACGGTTGGCAGACTTTGCCACCGCAGGGTCTTTTGCTGCGCCTGGCTGCTCTCCCTTGGGGTCGATAATGCGCTCGCCTGCAGGCGTCACATAGCCGAACGCCTCGTTGCCACTGCCGCCGGTAACGCGTAGCACCAGTTCGCTGCCTGCCGGAACAGTAAAGCTCTTGGTGTCACGGTGCGCCTCCGAGGTCAGGAATATCGGCGCCTTGCCGGTATAACCCGGCGGCGTAATCCACGCATCGACCCGTGGCGGTATCGTCACAACGCCAGCACCCGGCTGAAACGCATCGCTCAGGCGTCCGCCCGTCGAACCATAAGAGTAGGCAAAAGCGGTCGCGACAAGCAGGGCCGCGATGGAACGCAGCGCCCACGGGTCGCGCTCCGGCACGCGCGGCCGGGGCATGTCGCCGCCAAGGTTGCGCAACTTGTCCGCCATGCGCTTCTGGTGTTCGCGCCACAGCGCATCACCGAAACTGTCGGCTTTGCCACCCGGCTGCTCGAATTGCACCTGCACCGGCGTATGCTTGAGCTGGTTTGCTGCTTCAACGCGGCGGTCAACCTCCGTTGTGGTCGGAAACCGGAAACGCCGCAGCAGCGTCAGCGCGCCAAGGCCGCTCAGCGCGAAAATCGATAGCAGACCGAGCCGGATCTGTTCCTGCACCCCGCGAAACAGTCCAAACCACGAAGCCGCAAGAAATAGCGCAAGAACCAGCAGGAGAGGCAGAACAAGCGGCCAGAGCCGTTCGATGATGATTGACGCTCGCACGGCAAGACGCGATCCGCGCAGCGAGCGCAGCGCTTTTGTGTCTTGCGTGGTTTTCGTTGGCTCTATCGTCATCAAGCGTCCTGCGCGGCCCGCATTCGGACCGGCTCAGAAAGCAACATAACATCAATAAGGGCAGTGGCGAGGCGGAATAGCGAAATCGTGAACGCGCTATGCCAGCCAATCAGGCACGGAATCCTGCCCGATCAACTCGTCATAGCTCGGTCTCGGCCTCACCACATGGAAGCGGTCGCCATCCACCAGAACTTCCGGCACGAGCAGGCGCGTATTGTACGTGCCAGCCTGCACCGCGCCATAAGCGCCCGCCGTTCCCACGGCGATCAGGTCGCCTGATTTCAGTTCGGGCAGGTCCCGATCCTGCGCCAGAAAATCGCCCGTCTCGCAAACCGGCCCTACTATGTCCGCCAGAATGCGCGGCCCGCTGGCCGCCGTTTGCACGACGGGGCGAATCTCATGAAACGCCTCATAAAGCGTCGGGCGGATGAGATCGTTCATCGCCGCATCGACGATCACGAAGTTCTTCGCTTCGCCTTCCTTCACATAGATGACCTCGGCGACCAGAATGCCGGCATTGCCCGCAATCAGACGGCCCGGCTCAAAGATCACCTTCACGCCCAGTTCGGTGGTGTGCTTCTTCACGATCTGGGCATATTCGTCGGGGAGGGGAGGCGGGCTGTTGTCGAAGTGGTACGGCACGCCAAGACCGCCGCCGAGATCGATATGCTCAATCGCGTGGCCGTCCGCCTTCAGCGTCCCAACAAGTTCCGCCAGCAGCGCAAATGCGGAATCAAACGGCTGCAAATCGGTGATCTGGCTGCCGATATGCATGTCGATGCCGATGACCTTGATGCCCGGCAGCTTTGCTGCGCGCGTATAAACCTCGCGCGCTCGCTTCCACGGAATGCCGAACTTGTTTTCAGCCTTGCCGGTTGCGATCTTCTTGTGCGTCTTGGCGTCGACATCGGGATTGATGCGAACCGAAATATTTGCCGTACGCCCGGCCTTTACCGCGCGCTTCGACAGCAATTCCAGTTCCGGCTCGGACTCGACATTGAAGCAATGAATCCCTGCTTCCAGCCCGAAATCCATCTCGCGCGCCGTCTTGCCGACGCCGGAAAACATGATCTTCGAGGGCGGAATGCCAGCGGCCAGCGCACGGCGCAACTCGCCTTCCGAAACGACATCAGCGCCGGCGCCGAGCTTTGCAAGCGTGCGCAACACAGCCTGGTTGGAGTTGGCCTTCATGGCGTAGCAAACCAGCGAATCCAGCCCCTTGAACGCCTCGCTGAACACGCGGTAGTGGCGCGCCAGAGTCGCTGTGGAATAGCAATAAAAGGGCGTGCCGACTGCGGCCGCGATCTGCGGAACGGGTACATCTTCAGCGTATAGAACGCCGTCCCGATACTCGAAATGGTTCACTTGAATTGTTCCTGCTAAAGCAGCTTGTCGAGAATGAAGGGCCTGTCTTCCACTGGTGCCGGTTTTTCCGGTGGAAGCGGCTGTTTGTTGCGCTCAGCGTCTTTTCGGGCGTCGATGGACGCTTGATAGGGCGTGTCGAGCGCAGCCTTGCGCCCGCAGCCGGAAATGGCCGCAATCGCGCCGATCAGCACAAGTGATGCAAACAATCTGCTGCCGCTCATAGATCTTTCCCAATGCAATGCGCAGATGCTTCTAGCCGAGTTTTGGCCGATTTGCACCAGTTAGCTTTTGGTCATTCGCTTGCGCCAGTACCTTATCTGCTTGCGCACTTCGGAAGGCGCGGTGCCTCCGAACGACGTCCGGCTTTTCACCGAGTTCTGCACGGTCAGCACAGAAAACACGCCGTCCGTTATGCCATCATGAATTGAGTGGAAGTCCTCAATTGTCAGCCTGTCCAGCGGCAATTTCTTCTGCTCCGCCAGCGCCACGGCGCGACCCGTTACATGATGTGCCTCGCGAAACGGCAGGCCAAGCGTGCGCACCAGCCAGTCGGCAAGGTCTGTTGCAGTCGCGTATCCCGAGCCTGCGGCCTTCTTCATGGCAGCGGTGTTGATGGTCATGTCGCGCACCATGCCGGTCATGGCCGCCAGCATGAGGTCGAGCGTTTCGGCGGCGTCGAAAACTGCTTCCTTGTCTTCCTGCATGTCTTTGGAATAGGCCAGCGGCAGCCCCTTCATAACAGTCAGCAACCCGACCAGATGGCCATTGACGCGTCCCGTCTTGGCGCGCACCAACTCTGCGGCATCGGGGTTTTTCTTCTGTGGCATGATCGAGGAGCCCGTCGAATAGCTATCCGACAGCCGTACGAAGCCGAATTGCGGCGTGGACCAGATGACGATTTCTTCCGCCAGGCGCGAAAGATGGGTCGCGCAGATCGCCGCGAGTGACAGAAACTCCAGTGCGAAATCACGATCCGACACACTGTCCAGCGAATTGCGTGTCGGCTCGCGAAAGCCGAGCGCCTTGGCCGTCATATGCCGGTCAATCGGAAAGCCGGTTCCGGCCAGCGCCGCTGCGCCCAGCGGGCTTTCGTTCATGCGCTCCGCCGCATCCTTCGCCCGCGACAAATCCCGCGCGAACATTTCCACATAAGCCATGCAGTGATGGCCGAAAGTAACGGGCTGCGCGGTCTGCAAATGGGTGAAGCCGGGCATCACGGTTGCCGCGTGTTCTTCGGCGCGCTCCAGAAACGCTGCAATCAATTCTTTGAGAGCTTCCGCTACGCGCAAAGTCTCGTCTTTGACCCAAAGCCGGAAATCCACCGCGACCTGATCGTTGCGCGAACGTGCGGTATGCAGCCGTCCCGCAGCGGGTCCGATCAACTCAGCCAGCCGCGCCTCGACATTCATGTGAATGTCTTCAAGCTTTGCGGAAAACTCGATTTTTCCGGCCTCGATGTCCTTCAAAATGGCGTTCAGGCCGTCTTCAATCTTCTTCTGGTCGTCCGCCGTGATGATGCCTTTTTCAGCCAGCATTCGGGAATGCGCGATGGAGCCGCGAATGTCCTGACGGTATAGCTTCCGGTCGAATCCGATGGAGGCGTTAATGGCTTCCATGATTGCAGCCGGACCTGAGGCGAAACGTCCGCCCCACATCTGGTTGCTGGTCTTCTTGTCGCTCATTGCTATAACCCGCTACCGGAGAATTGACCGCATGCCCGAAGACAAGCAGACCAGATTGTTCCCACCGCTGAGGCTGATCGTGCTCGCGGCGCTCGCCGGTCTGGCTGTCGGCGCGGCTGCGGTATATGTCACTGGCGGGCTGGAACGCAACATGCCAGCCGATGCACCGCAAGCAATTGATGCCGCCGCCACACCGCAAGACACCGCCTGTGCCGCCAAGGCCGAGACGGCGAAGGCTGTCGCCGCGTCCGCAACTGGCGGCGTTGCCGCCATGTTGCCTGCCGATCCTCCGCGTTCGCTCGCATCGCTTGCCTTCAATGATCCAAGCGGCAAACCCATGACCCTCGCGGATCGTTCGGGCAAAACCGTACTGCTCAATCTATGGGCTACGTGGTGCGCGCCATGTCGTGCCGAGATGCCCGCACTCGATACATTGCAGCGGGAAAAGGGCAGCGATGCATTTGAAGTCATTGCCGTCAATGTCGATACAGGCGACGATACCAAGCCGCGAAAGTTTCTTGAGGAAACGAATGTGCATTCGTTGGCGTATTATCGCGAAAATACGCTTTCCCTTTTTGAGAGCCTGAAGAAGCAGGGGCTCGCGCTAGGTCTGCCCGTCACGCTCTTGATCGACAAGGAAGGCTGCCTCGTCGCCAGCATGAATGGCCCTGCCGAATGGTCCGGTGCGGATGCACATAGGCTGGTCGATAAAGCATTAGGCGGCTAATTTCCGTTACGTAAGATTTCTCTGGATAATTTCTACTTTTCCGTGTGGTTTCACAAAACCACAACAAAAGGATTGTGCGACCGTCACAATGCGGGAATACTCGCCTTGGCCGTTGGGAGCGAGGGCCACAAGTTGGTCCGGAGTTCCCTCCATTCCAACGACAAGGGAGTGAACAATGAATTTTAAAGGCGTTGCTGCCGGCTTTGCTGGCGTAGTCACCCTATTCTCCGCTTCATCCGCCTATGCCGTCACCGAAATAAGTTGGTGGCACGCCATGACCGGCGCAAACAACGAAGTCGTCGATCAACTTTCCAAGGAATTTAACGAGAGCCAGAGCGAATATAAGGTCACGCCGGTTTTCAAAGGCACTTATCCTGAAACGCTGAATGCTGGCATTGCCGCATTCCGTGCCAAGCAGGCTCCCACCATTATTCAGGTGTTCGATGCCGGAACGGGCACGATGATGGCCGCGGAAGGCGCCATCAAGCCGGTCGCCGATATTCTGTCGATGGGCGACAAACCGTTCGACAAGAGCCAATATCTGCCCGGCATCGTCGCTTATTATTCCAAGCCGGACGGCACGATGCTGTCATTCCCTTACAACTCTTCCTCGCCGATCCTCTATTACAACAAGGATATTTTCCAGAAGGCGGGCCTGGACGTCGACAATCCGCCAAAGACCTGGAACGAGGTTTGGGACGCAGCCAAGAAGATCAAATCTTCAGGTGCCGCGCCGTGCGGCTTCACCTCCACTTGGCTGACATGGATTCACACCGAGAACTTCGCCGCCTGGAACAATTATCAGTGGGGCACGCAGGAAAACGGGATCGCCGGCCCGAACGTCGAATTGAAGGTCAACGCCGAGCCATTCGTGAAGCATTTTCAGGCGCTTGCCGATCTCGCCAAGGATGGAACCTTCAAATATGGCGGGCGCACCTCCGAGGCGAAGCAAATCTTCCTTGCTGGTGAATGCGGTATCTTTACCGAGTCCTCCGGTGGCCTTGGCGATGTCATCAAATCCGGCATGAACTACGGCACGGGCATGTTGCCTTACGACACCGAGCCGCAGAACACGATCCCCGGTGGCGCGTCGCTTTGGGTTTTCGGAGGCAAGAGCGATGAGGAATACAAGGCTGTCGCAGCCTTCTTCAACTTCCTCTCGCAGACCGACATTCAGGCACGCCTGCATCAGGTTTCCGGCTATCTGCCTGTGACCATCGCAGCCTACGAAAAGACCAAGGCAGACGGATTCTATGAAAAGAACCCGGCCCGCGAAATTCCGATCAAGCAGATGATGGGCAAGGCTCCGACCGAAAATTCCAAGGGCGTGCGCCTGCCGAATCTTCCGCAGGTTCGTGACATCATGAACGAGGAATACGAGAAGATGTTGGCCGGTCAGGAAACGGCTCAGCAGGCAATGGACAATATCGTTGCGCGCGGCGACGCGGCCATCAAGGAAGCGAGCCAGTAAGCGGCGCGTTCTGGCGGGCAGGATTTGGGGTTTATTGACCCCTCATCCGCCTGCCTGCACCATCCCGCCCTCCGCTATGGTTCCGGGCGTTCGTCATTTGAAAAGCCCATTTTGGGGCTTTTCATCCGCTATGCGGACCATTCCTCACCCCCCAAGGGGAGAAGGGGCGTCGCAAGCGCTGGCTTTAATGGCCAACGTTGCAAGGTTTGTGGGGCGTTGGCGCTGCTCCCTTCTCCCCTTGAGGGAGAAGGTGCCGGCAGGCGGATGAGGGGTAGCAATTGAGCAACCAGCGGAGCACCTGTTGACCCCACGCGTTGTATTCCCGAACAAAATATTGCCGTATCTGTTGGTTGCTCCGCAGCTGGCAATCACGTTGGTGTTTTTTTATTGGCCTGCGAGTCAGGCACTTTACCAATCCATGCTGCGGGAAGACCCGTTCGGGCTGAAATCGAAATTCGTATGGTTCGATAATTTCAAGAAGGTTCTGGCGGACCCGAACTACATCAATTCCATTCACGTCACGGCTATATTCTCCATCGCGACTGCTTTGCTCTCGATGGTCGTCGCGCTGATCCTCGCCGTCATGGCCGACAAGGTGGTGCGCAGCCGCAATCTCTATCGCACACTGCTCATCTGGCCATATGCGGTTGCACCTGCCATTGCGGGCATGTTGTGGCTATTCCTGTTCAACCCGTCGATCGGCTCGCTGGCCTATGCACTTCGCTGGATGGGCATCCCTTGGGACCCTCTCCTGAAGGGCGATCAGGCAATGGTGCTGGTCGTCATGGCCGCGGCGTGGAAGCAAATCAGCTACAATTTCCTGTTCTTCGTCGCGGGGTTGCAAGCCATCCCCAAAACGTTGATCGAAGCTGCCGCCATTGACGGCGCGCGCGAGTTCAAGCGCTTCTGGACAATCGTATTTCCGCTGCTCGCCCCCACCACATTCTTCCTGCTGGTGGTGAATACCGTTTACGCCTTCTTCGACACCTTCGGCATCATTCATGCCGTCACCGGCGGCGGTCCCGGCAAGGCCACCGAAACGCTGGTCTACAAGGTCTACAATGACGGCTTCGTCAATCTGATCCTCGGCGATTCAGCCGCCCAATCGGTGATCCTGATGGTCATCGTCATCGCACTCACCGCCGTCCAGTTCCGCTATGTGGAAAGGAAGGTGCATTATGGCTGAGCCGAGCAAAGGCCACGACAAGCTGATGATCGGCCAGTCGCCGACCGGCATCTATATCGCCCATGCGATCTTGATTCTCGGCGTCATCGTCGTCGCCTTCCCGATTTATTACACCTTCGTTGCCTCAACCCATTCGCTGCAGACCATCCTGCGCCCGCCGCTGCCATTGCTGCCCGGCGATCGCTTCATCGAAAACTATTCAGAGGCGCTGTTCGGCGGGGTAGGGCGCATTGGCGGCGTGCCGGTCTGGACGCTGTTGTTCAACACGACCGTCGTGGCCTTGGGCATCGCCATCGGCAAGATCATCATTTCGATCCTGTCGGCCTATGCGATTGTGTTCTTTCGCTTTCCGCTGCGCATGACGTTTTTCTGGATCATCTTCATTACGCTCATGCTGCCGGTCGAGGTTCGCATTCTGCCGACCTATAAGGTGATGGTCGATCTCGGCCTGATCGACACCTATGCCGGCCTGATCGTGCCGCTCATCGCGTCGGCCACCGCAACGCTTCTGTTCCGGCAGTTTTTCCTTACCATTCCGGGCGAACTGGTCGAGGCCGCGCGCGTCGATGGCGCGGGGCCGTTTCGCTTTTTCAAGGATATTCTGCTGCCGCTGTCGCGCACCAACATCGCGGCGCTTTTCGTCATCCTCTTCATCTATGGCTGGACGCAATATCTTTGGCCGCTGCTCGTCACCAACGACAACCAGATGAACACCATCGTCATAGCGTTGAAGAAGATGGTCTCCTTCGCCGATGCCGACACCGAATGGCATCTGGTCATGGTCACGGCCATGCTCGCCATCGTGCCGCCCATCCTCGTGGTGGTGCTCATGCAGCGCTGGTTCGTGCGCGGTCTGGTCGATACTGAAAAGTGAGTTTTTGAATGGCCACTGTCGATTTGAAAGATGTGCGCAAGGTCTATCCCGGTGGGGTAGAGGCGGTTAAGGGCGTCTCGATCGCCATACCAGACAAGGCTTTGTGCGTATTGGTTGGTCCGTCCGGCTGCGGCAAGTCCACGCTGCTGCGCATGATCGCTGGGCTGGAAACCATCAGTGACGGCACCTGTGCATTTGACGGCAAGGTCGTCAACACCATTGGCCCGACCGAGCGAGACATCGCCATGGTGTTCCAGAACTACGCGCTCTATCCGCACATGAAGGTCTACGACAACATGGCATATGGCTTGCGCAATCGCGGCACGCCGAAAGACGAGATCGATCGCCGCGTTCGCGAAACCGCGAAGATCCTCGAACTCTCGCATCTTCTCGACCGCCGTCCGCGCGAGCTTTCCGGCGGGCAACGGCAGCGCGTTGCGATGGGCCGCGCCATTGTGCGCCAGCCGAAAGTGTTCCTCTTTGACGAACCGCTCTCCAACCTTGACGCCAAGCTGCGCGGGCAAATGCGTGTCGAAATCAAGAACCTCCAGCGCGCGCTCGGCGTGACCTCCGTTTACGTCACGCATGACCAGCTCGAAGCCATGACGCTCGCGGATATTCTGGTTGTGATGAACGCTGGAAAAGTGGAGCAGATGGGCAATCCGCTCGACATTTACGAGCAGCCCGCCTCCACCTTTGTCGCCAGTTTCATCGGCGCGCCGCCCATGAATCTCCTGCCGATCACTAATGGCAAATTCACGGATGGCTCGGCGCTATCGATCACCGCGCCCGCCGGTGCGACGATACTCGGCTTCCGGCCCGAAGATGCAGACGTCACCGAAAGCGCTCCAAAGCAAGGTCTCACGCTCCCCGCAAAAGTCGAGGGCGTCGAGCCGGTCGGCGCGGAAAGTTTTCTCTATTGCGCCGCCGCTGGCCAGCGCATCGTGGTGCGCGTAAGTGGTCGCGCCCTGCATGAAATCGGCGCAAAACTCACCGTCTCAGCCCCGCTCGAAAAGCTCCATTGGTTTGACAAGGATGGCAAGCGCGTCGGTTAAGACCAGCCAAGTACACGTTCAAGCGCAAGCTTTCCGCCTCCGAACACAACGAGGGTCAATGCCATCGCTGCCCACGGCAGATGGAAGTTTGCCCAGCCTTCCGGCACCGTGAGTTGAATGATTGCTGTCATTGCCAAAAGGCCCAACGCTGCAAACCGTGTGCCCAGACCGAGCACCAGCAATATGGGCAGCGTGATTTCCGCGATGCCCGACAGATGCGCCATCAGCGATGGGAACGGATAGGGATATTCGTTGCCAAGAATGTGCAGCTTGAACTCTTCGGAGAACAGATATTGCGCGCCCGCAGAGAGCGTCAGAAAGCCTTCCCATTTCGTCAAGCCCGACTTGAAGAATGGCACGGCCAGCGCAACGCGAAGCGCCAGCAGCGGCAGGCAGGAGGGTATTGCGGCAAGCGCGGCCTCCAGGCGCTTTATCGCGCTTCCGCCGAAATACCATGTGCCTGTTTGAGATATGTCGCTCATGTCGTTCCCTTTTCCTCAATGGCAGCGAACGCGCCCAGCGCGACAAGACCAACAAGCGCTGTCCCGAAATCGAAATGATCGTTCCGAGACAGCGCCTCTTGCCCCGCATCGCCAAGGTTGAAACCTGTGAAAAGTCGCTCCGCAAACAGCGCGTCTTGCACCGGGAGAATATGAACGTGAACGTCGGCAAATGGCCTCACGATAAGAATCGTTTCGGCTCCGCTCGCCGCAATGGGCGAAACTTCCGCCAGTTGATTTGCCGCCCAGATCGTACCGGCAGGATGGCTGCATTTGACGAGCATGGCCGAGGGATGCGCAATAAACCGGCATTGCATGGGCTGCCTCATCGCACCCAGATCACTTGCGGCAAGCACCGGCCCTTCGGCGGCGTGATATGCGTCGGTCCATCCGGCTTCCAGCCGTGCGACATCGGCAAGATATGACAGCCCGGCTGCTGGTTCGAAATTCTCGATGAAGCTTGGCAGCGCGTCGCCATACTCGAAAATGAGCGGTGATTTCGGCTTGTTTTCCGCAATGAAGGCGTGCGCCATCGCCCGGAAAAATACGTCCCCAACAATGCGCCGCGTCACGGGAAAGCGGCCTTCAAGCGCCTTTATCAGAGCCACGGATACGTTGTTTCGATACACGGCAAAGCGGCTTTGATCCGCTTCTCCGCGCGCCGTGGTCAGGCCGAGCGGCATTGTCTCCGGCCCGAACAACGCGGCTGCAAATTGCGCCTGGCTGGTTGCAACCATCTCACGCAACCTTGCGAGCAGACGCGCGCGCGAGCACGCCGTCAGCCTTGAGCGCTTCCGCGAAAAGTGTCTGCCAGTCCGGAATATTGTTGTCCCATTCGACCAATGTCGGTCGCGGCCCGCCGCGAGCAATTGTGTGTCGATAGAGTTTCAGAACATCATCCAGAACTGCGCTTCCATGCGCGTCGATCAACAGCCGTTCGCCCGCGCCGTCGAATGCCTCGTCATATCCAGCAAGGTGAATTTCGCCAACCCGATGCAGCGGAAACCGGTCAATATAGGCATACGGATCGAGGTGATGATTGACTGCTGAAACCATCACATTGTTTACGTCCAGAAGCAGGCCGCAACCCGTTCGCGCGGCAACAGCTTCCAGAAAGTCGATCTCATCAATCGTGCTTTCTTCAAACAGCACATAGGTCGAGGGATTTTCGAGCAGCATCTTGCGACCAAGCGCTTGCTGAACCTCGTCCACATGTTCTGCGACGCGATGCAACGTCGCCAGCGTATAGGGCAGGGGCAGGAGGTCGCTCAAAAATGCTGACTCATGCGTAGACCAGGCAAGATGCTCGGAAAAGCTGGCTGGCCGGTAACGCTCGTTGAGGTGCTTCAGTCGCGCAAGATGCGCTGTGTCGAGCGGGCCTTCTGCGCCGATTGAGAGCCCAACGCCGTGCAGGGAAATCGGATAGAGTTCCGAAATCCTTTCGAGATAGCGGTGCGGTGGTCCGCCTGCGCCCATATAGTTCTCTGCATGCACTTCAAAGAAGCCGATGTCTGGCTTCGTCTCGATTATGTCGCCGTAATGCTCGGGCTTTAACCCCACGCCCGCACGAATGGGCAGTGTGAAATCGCTCATCAGCCGCACTCCTCTAATGTGAAAGGGGAGCCGCGTGCGGCTCCCCATCGCATATGGTCACATCGGTTCGAGGGTGCCCTTGTGCCCGTCGACATTCATCGTCGTGCAGGTGCCAGCCGGTACGGCTTTCCAGGCCTTAGTGTTGTAGTCCATTTCAGAAGTTCCGGCGCAGCTTGTGCCTGCACCTGCGGCGCAGTCGTTCTGCCCTTTCAAGGCAATTCCGTAACACTTCTCCATACCCACCATCTTTTCGGCAGGCAGCGGAGCGGCGGACGCGGCAAGTGCAGTTGCGAGCGAACCAGCCAGAGCCAGTGCGAGCGTATTGCGGTTCATAGGAAACTCCTCTCTCGTTTGGCGAGGCTACAGTCGCCTCACCGTCAAGACTTCGCTGCCCCGCGCGAGGTTGTTACAGTCTGCCGAAATTTTTTCTTGCGACTTGGCTAATCGTGGCCGGGTGCGTAACAAATGACTGATGGTTGCGAATAGAAGGAAAGCGGGTAAGCGTGGAGCCTGATACCGAAGCCATGTTGGCGGGTTTGTTGCGGGCTTCGCTTGCCGGAGACGAAAAGGCTTACGCTGAGTTTTTGCACCGTGCCGCCGCGCTTGTTCGTGGCTTTGTGCGGCGCAAGGGCGGAATGGATACAGAGGACGTGGTGCAGGAAACGCTGCTGGCAATTCATCTCAAGAGGCACACATGGCGGCAGGAATCGCCCGTGCTGCCTTGGCTGTTTGCCATTGCTCGCTACAAGTTGATCGATGCATGGCGTCGTCGTGGTCGGCGCATCGATGTGGACATTGATGATTTCCGCGAAGTGATTGCCGCGCCAGAGCCGCAGGAGGCGCTGAACGAGCGCGATCTGGGGCGTGTGCTCGACGCCCTGCCTGCCGGACAGCGATCTGTGGTTTCGTCCATTTCGGTCGATGGCAACAGCATCAGCGAAACGGCTGAAAAGCTTGGCATGAACGAAACTGCTGTGCGTGTGGCACTGCACCGTGGTTTAAAGGCGCTCGCCTCGAAGTTTGGACGGGGGGGCGCATGAAGACCGACGACCTCATCTCCGCTTTGCAAGCCGACAGCGCTGTTCGTGACATGCAGCTTGCGAACGTTTGGAAAGCCGCGTTTGCCGCTGCTGTACTTGCTGCCGCGCTGGTCTTTTTTGCTATGCTCAGCCCGCGCGCAGACATCGCCGCTGCGCTGACTACAATGCGTTTTCCCTTCAAATTCGTGGTAACCATCGCGCTCGTGGTCAGTGCCGCACCCTTGCTCTTTTTGCTGGCGCGGCCTGGTCAGCGCTGGACTGCATCCACGCTTCTGGTCGTACCCGTTATAATCGCGCTTGGTGTGGGTATGGAGCTTTTCACGCTGCCGGCTGACGCGCTCAAATCCGCGTGGATCGGCAAAACCGCAATGTTCTGCATGGTTCTAATTCCGCTGATCGGCTTGGCGCCGCTTGCTATTTTTCTGGCAGCCCTGCGCTACGCCGCGCCTACTCGGCCTGTGCTTTCTGGAGCTGTCGCGGGCCTTCTGGCGGGGGGCATCGCCGCAACATTCTATGCCGCCCATTGCACGGATGACTCGCCGCTGTTTGTCGCCACCTGGTACACGCTGGGCGTGCTCGGCCT
Source organism: Mesorhizobium denitrificans (assembly GCF_003403035.1). Lineage (GTDB taxonomy): Bacteria > Pseudomonadota > Alphaproteobacteria > Rhizobiales > Rhizobiaceae > Mesorhizobium_G > Mesorhizobium_G denitrificans. The sequence continues at coordinate 301,878 of NZ_QURN01000006.1, forward strand.
CGCCGCTATCGGCGCTCTTGTCGGCAAGTTTGTTTTGCGTTGGTAAAACATACCCCTCATGCTCCTGCCAGGTGGTGTCGGCAGGCGGATGAGGGGTAATGCCGGTAACATCAATGCTTTCGCGACAACTCACGCGTGGCGCTTTCCAGCCCTGACAGTGTCAGCGGAAACATGCGGCCGCCGAAAATATCGCTGACCAGCTTGGTGGAGTGCGTGTAGCCCCAATGTTCCTGCCGGGTCGGATTGATCCACACCGCATTCGGCCATTGCAGGAGCGCGCGTTGAAGCCACACCGCACCTGCCTCCTCATTCCAATGCTCGACCGAGCCACCGGGCGTCACGATCTCATACGGGCTCATCGCGGCGTCGCCGACAAACACCACCTTGTAGTCGTGCCCATATTTATGCAGCACGTCTAAGGTTGAAATCTTTTCGCCGTGTCGCCGCCTGTTGTCCTTCCACACGCCTTCATACAGGCAGTTGTGAAAATAGAAGAACTCCAACTGCCGAAATTCTGCCCGTGCCGCGGAGAACAATTCTTCCACGACCCGAATGTAATCGTCCATTGAGCCGCCCACATCGAAGAACATCAGCAACTTCACCGCATTGCGCCGTTCAGGTCGCGTCTGCACGTCGAGATAGCCATGCTCAGCAGTTGCGTGGATTGTGCCGGGCAGGTCCAACTCCTCAACCGCGCCATCGCGCACCCAGCGCCGCAGGCGTTTCAACGCGACCTTGATGTTGCGCGTGCCAAGCTCGACCGAATCGTCGAAATTCTTGAATTCGCGCTTGTCCCAGACCTTCACCGCGCGGCGGTGGCGGCTTGTCTCCTGACCAATTCGAATGCCTTCCGGGTTGTAGCCATAAGCGCCGAACGGCGAAGTCCCGCCCGTGCCGATCCATTTGCTGCCGCCCTGATGTCGCCCTTTCTGCTCTTGCAGACGCTGCTTCAAGGTTTCCATCAGTTTGTCGAAGCCACCAAGCGCCTCTACCAGTTTCTTCTCTTCCTCGGTCAGATGTTTTTCCGCGAGCCTGCGCAGCCACTCTTCCGGTATGTTGGCAACGTCCACACCACCATCCCCAGCGATACCCTCGACGCCTCGAAACACATGCGCGAAAACGCGGTCGAACCGGTCGATATGCCGTTCGTCCTTCACCAATGCCGCGCGCGCAAGATAGTAGAAGCCCTCTACATCATAGGTGACGAGGTCGGCCTCCATGCCTTCCAGCAATGTCAGATATTCGCGCAGCGAAACGGGCACGCGAGCCATTTTGAGTTCAAGGAAAAAATGTATGAACATAAACGCTAAACTTGTCTCTATCGCTTCTACGGAATCTTAGCGCGGCTGGTTTATTAGGTCATCATGGATTTAAGCAGTCTCGAAACGCTAAACCGTGTTGCCTATCAAGCGCTTGGCGATTGGTGGCAGGATGAACGCCGTAACTGGTGTGCCTATTGCGGCATCGAGATGCAGCGATGGTGCGGCAAGGGAACAATTCCGGGCCGTCAGGCCACGCGCGACCACGTCATCTCCAAGGCACATCGCGGCGGGCGGCTCACAATTCCAGCCTGCCGTGCATGCAATGAAGCCAAAGGCTCCAAATTCGTAGCAGAGTTTCTGGACAGCGAATATTTGAAAGAGAAGCGCGAAGGCCAGAACGTACATTGCTGGCCTATCGAAGCGCTGTGGGCGGTCGCCGGAATTTCCGCAATCAGAACGGCGCTAAGCCTGTCGATCTCAACTGCACGAATTGCGCCTGCGCGACAGTTCAAAGCAGATCATATTCAATAAAGCCGGTTCGCCGCGACACCCGATCATAGAGCGCGCGTGCCGTGTCGTTTGTCTCGTGCGTCATCCAGTAAACATTGGTAACGCCGCGCTCTGCCGCCGCCTGTCTCACCGCTTCGATTAAAGCCGCACCGACGCCTTTGCCACGCGCGGAGGCATCGGTGAAAAGATCCTGCAAATAGCAATTGCCTTCCGGCGACCACATCGAGCGATGGTATAGGTAGTGCACAAGCCCGACAGCTTTGCCATCGACAAAGGCGATAAAGCCGCGCGGCTCAAACTCGCCCTCGGTGAACAGCCGTTGCCAGCTCGTTTCGTACACCTGCTCCGGCACTTTTGTTTTGTAAAATTCGAGATAGGCAGTCCAAAGCCGCTTCCATTCGGCGTGGTCGCCTTTTTCTATCGGTCGAATCTCAACGCTCATACCTCAGCCTCCCTGACGGCGTGCCATGAAAGCCAGCCGCTCAAACAAATGCACGTCCTGTTCGTTCTTCAGCAATGCGCCATGCAGGCGGGGCAGGGCGTTTTTAGCGTCGCCGCGCAGGTCCGCCGGGTCCACATCCTCTGCGACCAGCAGCCGAATCCAGTCCAGCGCTTCCGAGGTCGAGGGACGCTTCTTCAATCCCGGTACGTCGCGGATTTCATAGAACTGCGTCAGCGCCTCACGCACCAGCCTCTGCTTTATCCCCGGATAGTGCACCTCCACGATGCGCTGCAGCGTCTCCACATCGGGGAAGCGGATATAATGGAAGAAACAGCGGCGCAGGAATGCATCCGGCAGTTCCTTCTCATTGTTCGAGGTAATGATGACGATCGGGCGCTGCCTTGCGCGGATCGTCTCGCCTGTTTCGTAGACGAAGAAATCCATGCGGTCGAGTTCCTGCAGCAGATCGTTCGGAAACTCGATGTCGGCCTTGTCGATTTCATCGATCAGCAGCACGACTTTCTTGTCGGCGGCAAACGCATCCCACAGCTTGCCGCGCTTGATGTAGTTGTGAATGTCGTTGAAGCGCTCATCGCCCAATTGGCTGTCGCGCAGGCGCGAAACAGCGTCATACTCGTAAAGACCCTGCTGCGCCTTGGTGGTGGATTTCACGTTCCACTCGATCAGGTCCAACCCGAGCGCCGAAGCCACCTGTCGCGCAAGCTCGGTCTTGCCAGTGCCTGGCTCGCCTTTCACCAGCAGTGGCCGCTCCAGCGCGATAGCGGCATTGACAGCCACCATCAAATCCTTGTCCGCAACATAGTCGCGGGTGCCTTCAAAACGCATGGCCGTCCTCAGCGCGTGGGAACGGGATGTTCGCCGCGATAGTCGTAGAAGCCGCGACCGGCCTTGCGGCCCAGCCATCCGGCTTCAACATATTTCACCAGAAGCGGGCAGGGGCGATATTTCGAATCGGACAGCCCATCATGCAGAACCTGCATGATCGAAAGGCAGGTATCCAACCCGATGAAGTCGGCCAGTTGCAGCGGCCCCATCGGATGGTTTGCACCCAGCTTCATCGCCGTATCGATGGCCTCGACCGAACCCACTCCTTCATACAGCGTGTAGATCGCCTCATTGATCATCGGCAGCAAAATGCGATTGACGATGAACGCCGGGAAGTCTTCCGAGAGTGTCACCGTCTTGTCGAGCCGATGGACAAATTCCTTCGCGGCTTCAAACGTCGCGTCTTCCGTCGCTATGCCGCGCACCAGTTCCACCAGCTTCATAACCGGAACCGGGTTCATGAAGTGGATGCCGATAAAGCGCTCGGCGCGGTCGGTCTGCGCCGCGAGCCGCGTGATCGAAATCGAAGACGTATTGGTCGCCAGAATGGCTTCCGGATTGAGCTGCGGGCAAAGCTCCTGGAAAATCTTGCGCTTCACCTCTTCATTCTCGGTCGCAGCCTCGATCACGAGGTCGGCGCCAGCCAAGTCGGCCATGGAATGCGCGGGCGAAATATGCGCGAGCGCATCCTTGCGCACTTTATCGTCCAGCTTGCCGGACGCGACCTGCCGGGCAAGGTTCCCGTTAATCGTCGCCAGCCCCTTTTCTATGCGATCTTCGGAAACGTCATAGAGCAGCACGTCATAGCCAGAGGTCGCAGCCACATGGGCGATGCCGCCGCCCATTTGGCCCGCACCGATGATGCCGACCGTCTTGATTTTCGTCATTTCCGATACCCGCCGGATCTGTCTGATTAATGTTGCAGCGCAAACTAAAGGGCCGGAGTGGCTTTCGTCCACCCCGGCCCATCAATTTTGCGTGTCGCCGACCGAAAGTCAAAGCGCCTTTTGCAGTTCCGGCAGGATGACGAAGAGGTCGCCCACGATGCCGTAATCCGCAACCTGGAAGATCGGCGCTTCTTCGTCCTTGTTGATAGCCACGATGACCTTGGAGTCCTTCATGCCCGCAAGGTGCTGGATCGCGCCCGAAATACCGGCTGCGATGTAAAGCTCAGGCGCAACAACCTTGCCGGTCTGGCCTACCTGCCAGTCGTTCGGGGCATAGCCCGCATCGACCGCTGCACGGCTCGCGCCGACCGCCGCACCGAGTTTATCCGCTACCGGCAGGATGACTTCCTGGAACTTCTCCGCCGAACCCAGCGCACGACCACCGGAAATGATGATCTTTGCCGACGTGAGTTCCGGGCGGTCGCTTTCAGAAAGCTTGTTTTCGATGAAGGTCGAAAGACCGGGGTTGGCCGCAGCCTTTACCGTCTCCACCTTGGCCGACCCGCCTTCACCCGCTGCCGGGAAGGAAGCCGTGCGAACCGTTACGACCTTTTTGCCATCGGTTGCCTGCACCGTCTGGATCGCGTTGCCTGCATAGATCGGGCGCTTGAACGTGTCCGGCGAAACGACTTCGATGATTTCCGAAACCTGCATCACGTCCAGCAGCGCAGCAACGCGCGGCAGCACGTTCTTGCCTGTCGTGGTGGCCGGCGCGACGATGGTGTCATAGTCGCCAGCCAGCGAAACGACGAGATCGGCTGTCGGTTCTGCGAGACGCTCGGCCAGTTCATCGGCCTCGGCCAGCAGCACCTTGCGCACGCCCTTCAGCTTGGCCGCCGCATCGGCAGCGGCCTTGGCGCCCTTGCCGGCAACCAGCACATCCACATCCGAACCGATTTTCAGTGCAGCAGAAAGCGCTTTTGCCGTCTGATCCGACAGCGAAGCATTGTCATGTTCAGCGACGAGAAGAATTGCCATTATGTCTATTCCTTTCTATCGCTCTTAAATCACGCCAGCGGATTTCAGGCTGGAAACCAGTTCCGCCACATCCTTGACCTTGACGCCTGCCTTGCGGCCACCCGGCTCCTCGGTCTTCACCACTTTGAGGCGCGGCTTGAGGTCAGCACCGAAATCAGCAGCCGATTTTTCGTCCAGCGGCTTCTTCTTTGCCTTCATGATGTTCGGCAGCGAAGCATAGCGCGGCTGGTTCAAGCGAAGATCGACCGTCACAATCGCCGGCATCTTCAGGTCAATCGTCTGCAAGCCACCGTCGACTTCGCGCGTGACCTTGGCCTTGTCGCCGTTGATCTCAACCTTGGAAGCAAATGTGCCCTGTGCCCAGCCGAGCAGCGCGGCCAGCATCTGGCCCGTCTGGTTGGCGTCGTCGTCAATGGCCTGCTTGCCAAGGATCACAAGACCCGGCTTCTCGGCATCCACAACGCCTTTCAGCACCTTGGCGACGCCCAGCGGCTCTGCCGTCTCGTCCGTTTTGACGAGAATGGCACGGTCGGCACCCATGGCAAGCGCGGTGCGCAGCGTTTCCTGCGCCTGTGCCGGGCCAATGGAAACCACGATGATTTCCTCAACCTTGCCTGCGTCCTTCAGACGGATCGCTTCTTCGACTGCAATCTCATCAAATGGGTTCATCGCCATTTTTACATTGGCGAGTTCGACCCCGGAACCGTCGCCTTTGACGCGGACCTTAACATTGGCATCAACAACCCGCTTAACCGGGACGAGAACTTTCATCTGTCAATCACCTCTTATCCGGGACTTGGTGGCGAATATCACCACACCGGTCCTGTCGCTTGCCGATCGCCGACATTTTTGGCGTCAATCATGTCGCTGTCATTCGCTGGACGCCCACATTCAAGGGGCGGATGGCTCGAAAGCGCGCGGGACCGTAGTTTGCGCATTTCGGCGCGTCAATATCGTTGGGGCTCTGCAAATCGGTTGAATCACACTTATAGCGTCAATGCCTATCAGCAGAGCCCATCTCGGCCTCTTGTTTGGCCTGCTCGCGAAAAATTCGGCGGATAACTTTTCCTGTCGTGGTCAGTGGAACCTGTTCAACAAATTCGATCTCGCGCGGATATTCATGAGCCGACAATCGTTCGCGCACCCAAAGCTGGATTTGTCGCGCAAGCTCCTCTGTCGGCTGCACGCCCTGCTTCGGCACGACATAGGCTTTCACGATTTCGGTGCGCACCTGGTCTGGCTTCCCCACTGCCGCAGCCAGCGCCACATCGGGATGGCCAATAAGGCAATCTTCGATCTCGCCGGGTCCGATGCGATAGCCCGCAGAGGTAATCACATCGTCGTCGCGCCCGAAGAAATGAATAAAGCCATCAGTATCCACATGGCCTTGGTCGCCGGTCAGCATCCAGCCGTCGACGAATTTCTTTTCGGTCGCAGTTTCATCCTGCCAGTAACCCAGAAACATCACCGGGTCTGGCCGCAGCACCGCGATCTGTCCTGTTTCGCCCTGTGGCAAAACCTTGCCGGCCGCGTCGATAATTTCCACCCGATGGCCGGGAACGGCGCGGCCCGTCGCGCCAGCCTTGGCGGCGCCCAGTTGTGCGCAAGAGCCTATCACCAGATTGCATTCCGTCTGGCCGTAAAACTCGTTCACAGTCAGGCCGAACTCGCGCTCAGCCCATTCAAAGGTTTCGCGGCCCAGCTGCTCCCCGGCAGACATGATTGCGCGCAGGCGCAGCGATTTATCTTTCGCGCGGCTATCTGAATTTTTCATCATGCGCAGTGCGGTCGGCGGCAGGAAAGCCAGCGTCACGCGCATGTCTTCCATCAGCCGTAGCGCGGTTTCCGGTGAAAAGCGCTCGAACCGCCCCGCAACCACAGGAATCCCGAGAAAAAGCGCGGGCAGCATCGAATTCAGTAATCCGCCAGCCCACGCCCAGTCGGCGGGTGTCCACATCACATCGTCCGGCTGCGGCGGAAACTGATACGCCATCTCGAAACCCGGCATATGGCCGAGCAACACGCGATGTCCGTGCAACGCGCCTTTCGGCGGTCCGGTGGTTCCAGATGTAAAAATCATCAGCGCCGGATCGTCAGGTGTCGTTTCTGCTGCCCTATATCCGTTTCCGCTGGCCAGCAATTCATGAAAGGGGAGGCCGGCGCCATTTCCTTCGGTCACCATCACATGCATGAGTTCGGGCAGCTTTGCGCGAATTGGCTCCAGTGTGGCCGCGCCGCGGGCATTGGTAATAACTACCTTCGCGCCACACGCGCGCAGCCTGTATTCAAGCGCCTCCATCCCGAACAGAAGCGCGAGCGGCACTGCAATCGCGCCCATCTTGTAGATCGCGACATGGCTGATTGCCGTCTCGAATGATTGGGGCAGCAGCAGCGCAACGCGGTCGCCTCGCGCAATTCCCAATCCTGTTAACGCGCTTGCGAGCGAATCGGATTGCTGTGCCAGCGCGCCGAAGGTGAGGGCGGTTGAATTGCCTTCGCCCTCGTAGGAATAAACCGCGGTTCGATCTGGGTCGATGTCCGCCCAGCGATCTGAAACGGCGACGCCGATGTTGAATTTCTGCGGAATCTGCCAGCGGAAGTCCCGATAAAGCGCATCGTAGCTGTCGCGTTCTTCGAGCATGGAAAGTCTGGTTTTCATAACGTTTTTTGCTGACTTTTTAACTGAAAGCCAAGAGCGTTAAGAACTGTGAGCATTGTTCCCAGGGTCGGATTACCTGCTGCGCTCAATGATTTGTACAGATGTTCCCGGGCCAATCCAGTTTCGCGCGATAGTTTTGTCATGCCCTTTGCGCGCGCAATGACGCCCAGCGCATTGGCTATATAGGTCGCGTCGCCAGTCTCGAAGGCATCGTCTAGAAAAACCTGTATTGCCTCATCGCTTTTCAGCAAATCGGCTGGATCAAAGGTCGAAAAGCTTTCAGCCATTTTCAGTCCTCCATTCCAATGCGATTTCCTTTGCCCGGCGAATGTCGCTTTGCTGAGTGCTCTTGTCACCTCCGCAAAGCAATAGAATCAAAACTGCACCTGCATCGACAAAATAGACACGGTAGCCCGGCCCATAGTGAATTCGCAGTTCGCTGATCCCGGCACCAACTGGTTCGACATCGCCGGCATTTCCTGCAGCAAGGCGATTCAGGCGTGCAGCTATCAATGCCTTGGCGCGCTCATCCTTCAGTTTGCTGACCCACTTCTGGAAGCTGGTCGATTGCAGCAATGATTTCATGGGAAATGTAACTTATAAAATACAGATTTTCAAGCAATAGCTGAGATGAGAAATGGTGCCCCTAGCCGGAATCGAACCAGCACTCCTTGCGGAATCCGATTTTGAGTCGGACGCGTCTACCAGTTCCGCCATAGGGGCCCGAGGTGCAAAATCGCACCGGACGGGAGCGGCAGTACACGAATGCGGCTTTCCTCGTCAACAGTGCTTATCAGGAATCAATCACGAGGCGTTTATGTTGTTCATTGCGCGCCGCCATTGCTCCGGGCTCGAAATCTCACTAGACACGCGACATCGCCAAATTCGGATGCGCAATGCTTCGCAAACTTTATGACTGGACGCTGTCGCTGGCGGCGCGCAAATCGGCAGAGTGGTGGCTTGCCATCATCGCTTTCGTGGAAAGCTCCGTCTTTCTGGTTCCTGCCGACGTTCTCTACCTGCCAATGGCGTTGTCGAGGCCAGATCGCGCCTATCGCTATGCATTGGTCGCGACTATTGCCTCGGTGCTCGGCGGCATCGCCGGGTGGTTCCTCGGCCATTACGCTTATGAGGGCCTGGCAAAGCCGATACTGGAATTTTACGGCAAGCTGGATGAATTCGAGCACCTGAAAAACTCGACCGGCATCGGGCTCATCATCATTCTGCTGGTTACGTCCGGCCTGGCGCATTTGCCGCCCATCAAGGTGGTCACGATTCTGTCCGGCGTCGTCGGCGTCAATATCTGGCTGTTTATCCTGCTGGCTATTGTCGCGCGTGGTGCGCGCTTCTTTGCATTGGCGTGGCTGCTCAAGCGCTATGGCGAGCCGATTCGGCATTTCATCGAAAAACGTCTCGGAACAATTGCGGCGCTTGCTGCCGCTGCCGTGATTTTGCTCTACATCGCCATCAAATATCTGCACTAGCTAACAGGACTGCCTGACATGAATGCCGTCACGCCTTCGTCGACTCATCTGCGCGTCGCGCTTTTTCTTGCAGTGGCGATGGCGATCACGGTCGGCACGGCGCTCGGGTTCCAGCACATTGGCGGCTACATTCCCTGCAAGCTTTGCTATGCGCAGCGCACGCCATACTACGTCGGTGCGCCGCTCATGTTGCTGGCTGCGTTGTCGGCCTATCTGCGCTGGCCGCCCATGTTGACGCGCGTCCTCTTGTGGATCGGTGCGGCCATCATGGCCTACAGCCTCTATCTGGGCGTGAAGCACGCAGGTGTCGAGTGGAACTGGTGGGCCGGTCCGACTGATTGCGGCGCGGTTGCGCCTGTCGACACAGGCGGGAAGGGCGTGCTCGATGCCATCAACACTGTCATCCCGCCATCCTGCGACACCGCTGCACTGCGCGTACTCGGCCTGTCGTTCGCTGGCTGGAACGCAGTCGTAAGCTTTGTGCTGATGTTGGTTGCGGGTTGGGCTGCAGCGAAGCGCGCTTAAGGCTCCAGTTCGACATCCCAGTAGAGATAGTCCATCCAGCTTTCGTGCAGATAGTTCGGCGGGAAGAGCCTGCCATTATTGTGCAGGTCATGAACGGTTGGCTGGTATGGCTTTTGGCGCGGCCACATTTTGGCCTGTGCGGGTAGCAATCCGCCCTTGCGCAAATTGCAGGGGGAACATGCGGCGACTACGTTCTCCCACGTCGTCGCGCCGCCGCAACGCCGTGGGATAACATGATCGAATGTGAGGTCCTGGTCGGTCCCGCAATATTGGCAATGGAATCTGTCGCGCAGGAAAACGTTAAAGCGCGTGAAGGCTGGATAGCGCGAAGGCTTCACATAGGATTTCAGGCACACGACGCTCGGCAGCTTCATCGAGAAGGTCGGCGACGAAACCATGTGCTCGTATTCAGCGACAATATTCACGCGATCAAGGAACACAGCCTTGATTGCGTCCTGCCAGGACCACAGCGACAATGGATAGTAGCTGAGCGGGCGGTAGTCCGCGTTCAGCACCAGAGCCGGTAGCCCATCGGGAGACACGGCGATCGTCACTCGTTCACCTCCGCCCAAATCACTGGTGCTGACAATGTATGCCTGACGTGACGAGATTGTGAAGCGCTCTTGCGCATTGCACCATCGTCCAAACGTAGAAATTCTTCAGTTTTGTTGTGGCGCGGGCGCAGTCATCAGGCCGTCGCGCCCCTTTATGGAGCGGTAATAGGCCCAGAACAGCCGCGCCGCGACCGCGCGCCATGGCGACCATGATTCGGCCATTGCCGCCAGAGCCTTATCGCCGGGGCGTGATTCGAGGTTCAACGCGTGGTGCACGGCTGCCTGCAAAGCCACATCCTTGGAGGGGAACACGTCGGGATGCCCGGCAGCCGTCAGCAGATAGACCTCCGCCGTCCACGGTCCTATTCCGGATACGGAAGTCAGCGCAGCCATTGCCGCTTCGCCGTCCAGATCAACAACGCTTTCGAGGTTGAGACCGTCTTCGATTGCCCGGGCAATTGCGATCAGCGCCTTTTGCTTCGGTCGCGAAAGCCCCGCCTGCCGGAACGCTTCATCATCGGCCGATAGCAATGCCTGCGGAGTCAGCGGATGAAACAGCGCGCTGAAACGCGCGTGGATAGCCGCAGCACTGGCCGTGGAAACCTGCTGCGATACCACCACCGCTGCAAGGCTTGCGAAGCCCGGCGGGTGCAGTCGTAGCGGGATGCTGCCCGCTGCTTCGCGCACGCCAAGCAGCCGCGCATCTGCCTTGCAAAGCGCCTCCAGCCCTTCCGCAATGTCTTCAAGCGTTGCTATCCGCCGCATGAGTCTTTCCCGTTTCGGCGTGTTTGCACTATCTATCTCACATCGTTCCGCACAACCCGATTCTGGCAGCAATGAACGCGCCTACCTTTCGTTTCGCACCAAGTCCAAACGGAGAGCTTCATCTGGGCCACGCCTGTTCGGCGCTGCTCAACCAGCGCCTCGCCAAAGAATCAGGCGGGCGCATGTTGCTGCGCATTGAGGACATCGACATCACGCGCTGCACGCCGGAATTTGAGCAAGGCATATACCGCGATCTCGAATGGCTCGGCGTCGGGTGGGAACAGCCTGTTCGTCGGCAGTCGGAGCATTTTGATACCTACAGCGAAGCGCTGGAAAAACTGCGCAAGACGGGTCTCATTTACCCCGCCTTCCTGAGCCGCGGTGAAATTCGCGCCTACATCACCGAGCAGGAATATTGGCCGCGCGATCCTGACGGTGCGCCGCTCTATCCGCCGCTAGACCGCCACGCGAGCGCGGCTCATCGTCGCGAAAAAATCGCGTCCGGCGTGCCGTTTGCCTGGCGTCTGGACATGGAAAAGGCAATCGCTGCCGTTGGGCCGCTCCACTGGAACGAGCTTTCATCCAACGAAACCATCAGCGCCGAGCCGCAGCTTTGGGGAGACGTCATCATCGCGCGCAGCGACATCCCGACGAGCTACCATCTTGCGGTCGTGGTAGACGACGCGCTTCAGAACGTAACGCATATCGTGCGTGGTCGCGATCTCTTCGCGGCAACCTCGGTGCAGCGCGTCCTGCAGACGCTGCTCGGCTTGCCTGCTCCAGCCTACCATCATCACAAGTTGATCCTTGGGCCGGATGGCAGAAAGCTTTCGAAAAGCGAGCAAAGCACTGGTTTGCGTGCGCTGCGCACAGCCGGCAAAACGCCTGCAGATATCCAGCGGATGCTGGACCTTTGAAGAAAGCGCGCATTGAAGGGGCAGCGGAAACGACCACGCCACCTTGACATTTGTGGCCCAAGACCCGACTTCCTTGCCTCCCAAGGAGAAACGCATGGCGCAGGCAGAACGCTCAACCATCGACCCCGAAGAAGTCGAACGCTTTTCGCGCATCGCAGCGCAGTGGTGGGATCCTGTGGGCAAATTCCGCCCGCTGCACAAGTTCAACCCCGTCCGACTGGCCTATATCCGCGATCAGGTCGCGGAGCGCTTCGGGCGTGATCCGCTGGCGGCGCGTCCGTTGGATGGCGTGCGTATCCTCGATATCGGCTGCGGCGGCGGCTTGTTATGCGAGCCCATGGCGCGTCTTGGCGCGACTGTCGTCGGCGTCGATCCAGCAGAGCGCAATATCGAGGTCGCGCGTTTGCACGCCGCCGAGGGCGGTCTGAGCATCGATTACCGCGCAACCACTGCGGAGGCTCTGGCCGATGCAGGCGAGAAGTTTGACGTCGTGCTCAACATGGAAGTTGTCGAGCATGTTGCCGACATCGACCTCTTTATTGCCCGCACCAGCGAGATGGTGAAACCCGGCGGGCTCATGTTCGTCGCCACCATCAACCGCACGCTAAAGGCGCTCGGCCTTGCAATTATCGGTGCGGAATATGTGCTGCGGTGGTTGCCGCGCGGCACGCATCGTTACGAAAAGCTGGTGCGGCCGGAAGAATTGGAAACTGCAATTTCCAGCGCCGGATTGACTGTGATCGACCGGGCGGGCGTTTCCTATAATCCGATTGCAGACCGGTGGAGCCGCTCCAAGGATATGGACGTGAACTACATGCTGCTTGCCGAGCGCGCGACCTGAGCCTTTGTCGTCATGGCAATGCCTGCTGAAATCACCAACGCACCGAGCCAAGTCAGCAGGCCATAGCTTTCGCCCAGAAACAGCATTCCGGAAATCAGGCCAACGGCAGCAGCGACGTAGCCGATCTGGCTAAGATAGACCGGCCCACCAACTGCTTGCAGCCGGAAGAAAAACGCAAACATCAGCGATGATGCGGCGACCTGTGCGGCCACGACCAATGGAATCGAGCCGAGCACGGCGAAATGCGGCCCACCAGTCGCGAGCATCGCAATCACCAGCATGAGTGCTGACGCCAAATGGCTGCCGACTGCAAGCTCGATTGGTCCAGCGCCCCCCGGCCAGGCAATCGTGCGATAAACATTGCCCGCGGCCAATGCGAGCGGAATGCAAAATCCGATCAGAACCCAGTGCAATTCTGCGGGGCGTCCCGCTTCACCGCGCGTCCACGCAACGACCAATGCGCCGATAAAGCCAACGGCTATTCCTGCAATGCCGAGCGCTGTCGGTTTGCGCACTTTCAGGAGAATGGAAAGTACCAGGGTAAAAACAGGCGAAAGCGTGAACATGATGCCCGTGTAGCCCGCTCCAAGGTGCGAAATGACAGAGAACATCACAATGTTCGGGATTGCGTAGGAGATTGCAGCGACACCAAAGAAATAGCGCAGCTTTTGGCCATTCAGCGAAATTCGCTCGCCTCGCATAAGCAGGGCAATGAGAAGCACAGTCCCCGCACCGAATGAAACCACGAAGGCCCACATAAGCGGCGCAACGCCCACGGCTGTTGCTACCTTGCCAAATGGCAAAACCAGCCCCAGCAGCGAGCCGGTGACAACGAGCAGGGCGAATGCCGAATCCCAGATGAATTTCATGCGCGCTTTCTAGACGGCGCAGGCTCGCCAGCAAATCGCAAGGCGATATGCCAGCTCCCGGCCCTAGTTGCGGTCTTCAGGTACAACCGGCAGAGGCATGAATTCCACGCCATCTTCGACGAGCGAGCGAGCTTCCTCTGGTGTCGCCTCGCCATAGATGCCGCGCTGGTCAGCCTCGCCGAAATGAATCTTGCGCGCCTCTTCGGCAAAGCGGTCGCCAACATAGTCTGCATCCGCTTTCACCTTTTCGGCAAACGCTCTCATCTCGGCCATCACCTGCCGCTGCTGTTCGCCCATCGCCAGCGCTATTTTTTCCTGCTTGCGCGAGGTGGAAACCGCAGGCGCCATCAGCGCCTTTTCAATCTTTGTGCTGTTGCAACGCGGACAATCGACAAAGCCGCGTTTTTTCTGGGTGTCGAAATCATCGTTTGAGCGAAACCACCCCTCAAACTCATGCGCATTGTCGCAAATGAGAGAGAACCGGATCAAGATGCGGCTCCCTTGAGTTCAATCGCCGCAACCTCATCCACCTCAAACGCACGCGCGTTTTTGAGGTTCGGAATTTTGGCGCGCGCCGCCGCCACCTGCGCGGTGTCTATTTCCGCAACGATGGTGCTGGGTTCGTTGCTGTCAGCCTCCGCAAGGGTTCGCCCCCACGGATCGATAATCAGCGAATGGCCATAGGTTTCGCGGCCGTCTTCGTGCACGCCACCTTGCGCGGAAGCTATGACAAACGCTCCATTCTCGATTGCGCGGGCGCGCAGCAGCGTGTGCCAGTGCGCCTCGCCCGTCTGGCGGGTAAAAGCCGCGGGAACGGTGAGCACCTGCGCGCCAGCCAACGCCTCGGCGCGGAACAGTTGTGGAAAACGCAAATCGTAGCAGATCGCGAAACCGAGCTTTGCAAACGGCAAATCCGCAACGACCGCACGTGTTCCCGGCTCGTAGGCTGATGACTCGCGCCAGCTTTCGCCGTTGTCGAGATCGACGTCGAACATATGAATCTTGTCGTAGGTTGTGATCAGCGCGCCATCGGGGCCATGCAACAGCGCGCGGTTCGCCAGCTTCCCGTCTTCGCGCAGAATTGCCGTCGAGCCCACATGCACGAAAATGCCGAGTTCAGCCGCAAGGCGCGAGGCGGTTTTGGCAATCACATCGCGCTCAACCGAAGTGAACAGCGCAGCGCGCGCATCCTTGTTGCGGATAAGACCGCCGGTCATTTCCGGCGTCTGGATGTAGCGCGCACCTTTGGATGCGGCCTCCCGCACCAGTCGCTCGAAATCCACCGCGTTGCGATCCGGGCTTGTGCCCGAGCGCATCTGAACGGCGGCAGCGAGAAAAACACTCATCTCAATCAACCCAGTTTGCCATTTGCGAGAAGTCCGTCGAGCCTGCCCTGATCTTCCAGGGCATGAAGATCGTCACTGCCGCCCACATGCACGTCGCCAACGAATATTTGCGGGAATGTGCGTCGGCCAGAGCGCGCCATCATCTCTGCGCGCAGTTCTGGACTAAAGCTTGCGTCATGCTCGGTGTAAGCAACGCCCTTCCTGTCGAGAAGGCGTTTGGCTGCTGCACAATAGCCGCATAACGCGCGCGTATAGATCGTTACTTCAGGCATGTATCACCAGTTCCGTTGCCGACTTATATAGTCTCAGGCTCATCTGGCCGAAAGTCCCCCGGCAAAACCCGCGCAAATGTGAGCACATCGACCGCCGTTGCGCCACCCTTCAGCAGTGCTTTGGTTACGGAATAGACCGTCGCGCCTGTCGTGTAGACATCATCTATCAGCAGCACGCGGCGTCCCTCTATCTCGATCCGGTGTTGCTGTGGCACTGAAAAGGCGGTCCGCACGTTTTCCTGCCGCTCTGCAAGTTTAAGTCCCACCTGCTGCCGCGTGTTCTTTGTACGCACCACGACATGCGGCGCAAACGGCTTCTTCGACAGCCCTGCAAGCGCACGGGCAAGCTCCGCCGATTGATTAAAGCGCCGCCAGAAAAATCTCGAACGATGCAGCGGAACCGGCACGATCATGTCTGCATCACGCACCAGTTCTGAACCAGCGCGCAGCATCCATTGCGCCATGCGCGGTGCGAAATCGGTCTGGTCGCGATATTTCAGGCTTTGCACCATCACACGCGCCAAACCGCTATAGGACACGGCGGCTCGCGACCTCTGAAAAGGCGGTGGATTTGCAATTGCATCGGCCGAGAGAAACCCCTTGCCCATATCGTGAGAGAAAGGCGTACCCATAACCTCGCACCACGGCTTTTCTAAAAAGCGAATGCCAGGCCAGCATCCGGCGCATAGAGTGCCGGGAGCAGAAACAAGACGCGCACAACCAATGCAGGTCGCCGGGAAAAGAATTTGAGCGGTACGATCCGCAAATGAACTAAAAAAAGCCTTGAGCGCAGTCATCGCTTGCTTCACCAGAAACCGCGCTGGTATTGCGCAAGCAAGCGCGCGGCACAACAGGAAAGAAACGGCAATTGCAGCCACTCTTCGACACGGATCTTTTGCTCGCTCGCAAGCTGCGCGCCTTGCGTTCGCGTGTCGATGGTGCAGATTTCCTCATGGCGCGCGTTGCTGAAGATCTCGCCGAGCGGCTTGCCACGGTCGAGCGTAAATTCAAACGTGCCATCGCCGTTTTCTGCACCACAGACGACGCAGCGCGGGTGCTTATGGAAAGCGGCAAAGTCGGCAGCGTCGTCCGTGTTGAGCGTGACCCTGCTTTGCTGGGTACGAGCGAAGGCATTGTGGCTTCAGCCGAGGTATTGCCAATTGAACCGGAAAGCGCCGATCTGGCTGTTTCCTTGCTGGCATTTCAGGAAATCAACGATCTGCCCGGCCTTCTGTTTCAGATTCGACGCGCGTTGAAACCCGATGGGCTTTTGCTGGCCGCAATGGCGGGCGGCGAAACCTTGCGGGAATTGCGCGAGTGCCTGCTCATCGCCGAGACGGAGCTGACCGGTGGCGCTGCTCCGCGTGTCGCGCCGTTTACGGACGTTCGCGATGCCGGTGCCCTGTTGCAACGCGCGGGCTTTGCCCTGCCGGTTGCCGACATTGAGATCATAACCGTGCGCTATGCGCATTTGTTCGCGTTGATGGCTGATCTGCGTGCGATGGGGGCGACGAACGCATTGATGGACCGTAGCCGCAGGCCGGTTTCCCTCCGACTTTTTACGCGTGCAGCGGAAATCTATGCAGAACGTTTTGCCGATCCCGACGGACGGATTCGCGCTACGTTTTCGATTGTATGGTTGTCCGGTTGGGCACCGGATGCGTCGCAGCCGAAACCGCTGAAGCCGGGCTCAGCGCAGGTTTCGCTCACGCAGGTGCTGAAGTAGCTTCCCTATTGGGAATTGGCCAAGGCGTCGCCTACAGTTTGGGCGTTGTTGTTCCAAAGCGCATTTACCGAGAAGCCTGCACTCTTTGCTCCGCCAAGGAGCGCGACACAAATCAGCGCAGCAATCAATCCATACTCGATCGCTGTCGCGCCACTATCATCAATTAAAAATATTCGCGCTATATGTAGCATGAGGTTTCCGCCCATCTATGACTCGACGGTAGCAGGCGGTTGTTAAAAAGCTTGATGCGGCTTTGCTAAGATTGCAGCGGAATAGTCGCGCATCCGTTCAGCATGTGCCGGTGCTCGTGCCGTCTTGCCGAATAATGCACACAGCATCCGGGGACGGTTGCAGCACGCTTCTGCGGATCGTGTAGGTGTTGCCTTTATCGATAGAGCCAACCTGCATCGCGTCGATACCAGCGCCATCGGCCCATTCGCTGCTCCGCTTGTCCAGAGCCGGAACGATAATGACTGTCAGTGCGGCTATGCCGAGACCAAACAGCAGCGTGGCGCGCAAAAGCCCCATGCCAGCTTCACGCATGCTCCAACCCCTTTCGCTGCGAACGATGTCCCAGCCGCTTTCCTGCTCCATAATATCCCTCACCACGCCGTTTCGCGCATAGGTTGTGGATTTTGAAGAGAATTTTCACGTTCGGCTCAACGACTCGTTAACAAACCACCGATGATCGAAATACCGTTAACAGGCGGTGAATCGGCGCCGCCATCAGAGAGGCGATGTACCCCCTCATCCACCTGCCGCGACCTTCTCCCCTTGGGGGTGAGGAGTGGTCGGCGGAGCGGATGAAAAGCCCAAAAATAGGCTTTTCAAATGACAAACGCCCGGAGCCATCGCGCAGGGCAGGGTGGTGCCCGCAGGCGGCTGAGGGTATGTTAGCCAACCCTTACACTTTTGGAAACACCGTCGAGCGCTTAACCACGCCATAGGCGAAGCTCGTATCAATCGACGCTATGCCTTCAATCCTGTGCAGCTTGGTGCGCACAAATTGCTCATAGTCGTGGAGGCTCTCGATCAGCACGCGCAACAGATAGTCCGCGTCACCGGTCATGACGTAACAATCGAGGATTGAATCCAGATCGCGAATCTTGCGCTCGAATGCCGCGATAACATCTTCGGAATGGCGCTCTAGCCGGATGCGCACAAAGGCAGTGATGGGCAGGCCATATGCCTGCTCGTCGACAATCGCCGTATATCCCTTGATAACGCCTGCTTCCTCAAGCAGACGCAGGCGTCGCAGACAAGGCGAGGGCGAAAGCGCTACGCGCTCCGACAGCTCCTGATTGGTCAGGCGGCCATCCTGCTGCAGAGCCGCGATAATTTGTCGATCTTTGCTATCCATTGAGCAATCCTTTGGCAGAATCTGCCAAAGGAAATGCCATGCGCAGCTTGGATTTGAAACAGCGAATATTACGCCGCGAGCGCGGACGGGACATTCGGCAGCGCCTGCTCCAGATCCGCGATAATGTCCTCAATGTCTTCGAGGCCCACCGACAGGCGGATAAGCCCTTCCGAAATGCCGTGTGCGGCGCGCTCTTCGGGCGTGTAGGTGGAATGCGTCATGGAAGCCGGATGCTGGATCAGCGTCTCGGTATCGCCAAGGGACACCGCGCGATGGATCATGTTCAGCCGATCCATCATCGTGCGCCCCGCATCGTGGCCGCCCTTGAGTTCAAAGGCGATCATTCCCCCAAACCCCGGCATCTGCCGCAGCGCCAGTTCATGTTGCGGGAAGGAAGCAAGGCCCGGAAAGTAGACCCGGCCAACCGCCGGATGCGCTTCCAGCATCTTCGCGACAATCATCGCATTTTCGCAATGGCGTTCGACGCGTAGCTTGAGCGTCTTCAATCCACGCAGCACCAGCATGGCGTTGAACGGAGCCATTACCGCGCCGGTCATATCCTTCATGCCGACGAGCCGAACCTGCGTCATATCCTCGGCGGAACCAACCGCGATGCCGCCGACCAGATCGCCATGACCGCCCATATATTTGGTCGCTGAGTGCACGACGATATCGGCACCCAGTTCAATCGGGCGGGTCAGCACCGGCGTTGCATACGTGTTGTCCACGACAACCTTGGCGCCCCGCGCCTTGGCAATCTTCGAAATCGCCGCAATGTCGACCAGGCGCATGTTCGGGTTCGCTGGCGTCTCGAAATAGACGATGCGCGTCTTGTCGGACATAGCCGCTTCAACAGCCTGCGGATCGGTCATATCAGCGTAGGTGATCTTGATGCCGAACCGCGCAAGACCCGTGCGCATATAGGCAAATGTGCAGCCATAAAGCGTCTTGTCAGTGATGATCTCATCGCCCGGCACGAGAAAAGTCCACAGAACCGACGTGATCGCGCCCATGCCGGATGCGAGCGCCAGCCCTGCCTCTGCGCCTTCCAGATCGGCACAGCGACGTTCCAGCAGATCGAGCGTCGGGTTGGAAATGCGCGAATAGAAATAGCCGGGACGCTCGCCAGCAAAGATCGCAGCGCCCTGATCGACATTCTCAAACGTAAAGGTAGATGTCAGGTGCAGCGGCGGCGTCAGCGCGCCTTCGTGGTCGTTCGGATTATAGCCAAGGTGAATGGCACGCGTTGCAAAACCAGCAGACTTGTTCGACGCCACGAGAAACTTCCTCCCAATATCGCCCGAAATCGGACAATCGTTTACGGTCGAAGTCTCTCACCAATCGCGGGGCAAGTGCTGCCAAACTCTGCTTATAATCGTGCGGTTTTTAGCAGATGTGATAGCTCGATGAGTATACCACTAGCGAAATATGCTAAAGCTCTGATTTTCAGCTAAAGCAGGTCGATAAGGAAAGGAATGAGCGGTGCGTCGGCCGGTGGCATGTCATAGTCGCGCAGCTTCGTCGGCTTCACCCATTTCAGTGCCTGCGCGTCCAGCGGCTGCGGAATGCCCGTAAATTTGCGGCAAACATAAAGCGGCATCAGCAGGTGAAACTTTTCATAGCTGTGACTGGCAAAGGTCAGCGGCGCGAGGCAGGCGGTCTGCGTCTCAATACCAAGCTCCTCACGCAACTCGCGAACCAGCGTTTCCTCCGGGGTTTCGCCGGGTTCGACCTTGCCGCCCGGAAACTCCCAAAGCCCCGCGAGTTGCTTGCCTTCGGGGCGCTGCGCGATGAGCACGCGACCATCGGCGTCAACGAGCGCGCAGGCAACGACGAGCAGAATCGGACGAACTGGCGTTTCCAATCTCATGCTCCCGGCGGACGACGATAGTGATAGCGATAGACTTCCGAGAAGCCGATTGCGTTGTAAAGCCGAAGCGCAGGTGCATTGTCGGCTTCAACCTGCAGCCACGCCTGTTGCGCGCCGCGCAAACGCGCCCAGCGCAAAGCAGAGAGCACGACGCGGCGGCCATAACCTTTGCCGCGTTCGCGCGGACCGGTCGCAATCTCGAAGAGCCCCGCCAGATCGCCGTCATGCACGCAGACAGCGGTCGCCAGTGGCGTGCCCTGATCTTCAAGCACGAACAGCCCGGCTTCCGCATGGATTGAACTGATGATCTCGGTAAGACCGGGGCGAAGGGCTGGGTCTATCGCGTGAACTGCCATCGCAGCATTGATGAAGCGGCCGATGTCCTTCAGCGGAATTTGCAGGATCGCGTTATCTACGGGCAGATCATCCAGATTTGCCCGCATCACCAGCGATTCAGACATTGTCTGCCAGTTCTGACTGTCGAGATAATCGGAGATCGGTCGGCCCGATAGGGGCGAAAGTCGAAATGTCGGCGCACGCCCATACGCCTCAAACCAGCGTGCTGCGCGCTCGACGCGCTCTTCAATGTTCTGCACGTCGCCGGGGTCGAGCGGATTGACCGAGTTCAGCCGCTTGGCCGGGTGCCCCGCATTGAGCCGCACGACCCATGTGCCGTCATAATGCACGGAGGCCGCCGGCCACGCGCGAAATCCTGCCGCCTCAAACCGCCGAACCAATGGAAGGCTTGTGCCTCCCGTGGCATTGGTGCCGGTTGTAATCATCAGCTGCGGTAATCGCCATTAATGGCGACATATTCCTTTGTCAGGTCGCAGGTCCAGACCGTCGCCTTACCGCGACCGATGCCGATATCGGCGCGAATGCGGATTTCATCACTCTTCATATATGTAGAAGTCGCTTCTTCGGAATAATTCGGGTCGCGTTCGCCCTGATGCGCAAGGCGATTGTCGCCGAACCAGATTGAAAGAAGGTCGCGATCGGCAGGCTCGCCGGATTTTCCGACAGCCATCACGACACGTCCCCAATTGGCGTCTTCGCCGGCAACGGCAGTCTTCACAAGCGGCGAGTTTGCAATTGAAAGCGCGATGCGTTTTGCCGAACGTGCAGAACGTGCGCCGGTTACAGTGATCTCAACCTGTTTGCGCGCGCCTTCGCCGTCGCGAACAACCTGAAGCGCAAGGTTCTTCAATATCTTGTTCAAGCCACGCTTGAAAGGCATCAGCGCCGGATCGCGCGGGTCATTGATCCGCTTCGCGCCGCGCTTGGCCGCTGCGCCCGTGGCAAACAGCAACAGCGTGTCGCTGGTGGACGTATCGCTGTCCACGGTGACGGAGTTGAATGTTGCGCCCACACCTTTCGAGAGAAGCTGCTGCAGCACCGGGGCGGCAATGGGCGCATCGGTCGCGATGAACGAGAGCATGGTCGCCATGTCGGGCGCGATCATGCCTGCGCCTTTCGCAATACCGTTGATGGTTACATCAACATCGCCCAGCTTCACCGTAATGGTCGCCACTTTCGGATATGTATCCGTGGTCATGATGGCCTTGGCCGCATCCAGCCAGCGATCTTCCGTTGCCTGTCCCACCATTTCGCCCAGCAAATGGGTAAACTTTGCGGGGTCGAGGGGTTCGCCGATAACGCCTGTCGAAGCTTGAAATACTTCCGACACCTTGCAGCCCGCCGCGCTGGCCGCAGCTTTGCCGGTTGCAGCGGTCGTTTCGCGGCCCTTTTTGCCGGTAAAGGCATTGGCATTGCCCGAATTCACCACAAGTATGCGCGCTTTGCCGCCGGGCAGGTTTTCGCGGCAGTAATCGACTGGCGCCGAAGGGCATTTCGAGCGCGTGAAAACGCCCGCAACTTCGGTGCCCTCATCCAGCAACATTGTCAGCAAATCGGTGCGGTTGCGGTATTTTATGCCCGCTTCGGCTGTCGCGATGCGCACACCTTTGATCGCTGGCATCTTGGGGTATTTCCGAGGTGCGAGAGGCGAAATCTGATCAGACATGGTGACAATCGACCTGTTTGAGATGTGTGTTCCGTTTGCCTTAGACCGGCGCGGCACGCAAGTATCGCGAGGTTCTTTCATGTTCGAAAAAAATGGCCTGAAAATGCCTGTCGCCTCTCCGACCTTGCGCATCGACGTTTGCAACAGGTTGTAGATATTATATTTCTAATATATAAGCCTCTTCTAATAGTGCTAGACGGAATGAGAGGCAATATGGGCGATCAAGGGCTCGGCGCCCAGCATGTCGACGAAGAGCAAGGCTTGTCCTTCAAGGAAGTTATTCGGAGACTTTGGGCACATCGGGTGGTGCTCGCATTATTGCCACTGTTTTTTCTGGGCTTGGGAATTGCGGCGACCTTGGCATTCAAGGCACATGATCGAAGCATTATATCCTATCAGGTCAAGCTTCTCGGTATACGCAACGGCACATACCCAAACGGTACAGCCTTTTCGCCGAATGATTTGAAATCTGGCGCAACGCTTGCAAGACTGGCCGAAAAGTTCGGGCTGGAGGCTGAGGAACTGGAAGCCGCCATCGCCATAAATTACGACAACCCGGTGTCCACCGGCATCACCAGCAAATACGAGCAGAAACTCAGTGTTCGAAATATGCAGCCTGCTGTTATCGACAGCATCAATACTGCATACGCGGACGAACTGGCCACATCTATGCGTAGCGGTTTGCGCATTGATGTTAATAACGCGATATTGGGGCTCACCTATAACGATGCCATTTCATTGGCGTTCGCGATACCGCCCACCTGGAACGAAACTTATCTAAAAAACAACCGCGTGCTTGCTGATACCAAGCTCAGCGAGATTGCGGTCACGCCAATTCCGCAGGCTATTTCCGGCAGTGCCAGACTATTGGTGGCGGGCGAGCAGCTCTATCGCATTGAGGATGGGCTGAAAATAATCAGCGAGGATAACCGGCTCTCCGGCCTTACGACTTCGGAAGGCATGAACGCCAACGATCTGAAAAATATGGTGACGGAGTTTCGAACGGCCTACTTCAATCCCTTGATGGCCGGCGGGTTTTCGGCGCAAGACCCGGTTGCCGTTACCTATCGGGAAGCGATGACGCGTCAGATCGAAATTCTCAAAAATCTCATATCCGGCCTTGATGGAAATCTGGCTCGCTTGACGGGTCGTGAGATATCCCAGTCCGCGGATTTCGGCTTCGCTCAAGGGCCGAATCTCGATCAAGGTGCATTGGAAACGGTCATATCGCTCGTCAAGGACAGCACTTATGCCTCTTACGTTGAGGAACAACTGGATAAGCGTCAAAGTTTGATCGGCGAAATGTCTACGGTGCGCTCCCGCTTAGATACGCTCATCTTCCAGAAAGATTCGGAAAATCTGGCAATGCCGACGCTTACACTTCCGGTCGAGAACAGACTGGCCGAACTGGGCCTCAAATACCGGGATCTGTTTGCCGCGGCCCAGTCCCGCTTGATCCAGACAAGTGGTCGTTTTTACCGGGTGGCAAGCACGCCTGCCGCGTCTTCGCGCAGCATTATCGAAAACATTGCGGTGCCGGGTGCTGCTTTCATTGCGGGCCTTATTATCGCACTAATTTATGCGTTGCTCTCGCATTCGGTTCGGTCGGCGTTGCGGGAGAAGAGAAGTGTGGCACCTGTGCCAATCCGCATGATCGCCAAGACGGAGCGCGCCCAAAATTAGCAGGTACTGACCCTGGGCGCTTGACGTTACCGGAATATAAGAGTGTGCTAACACTCAATTATATCTGCGGAGAGCCTCGATGAAGAGGTTTGCACTTTTTGGGGCGGCTGCCCTTTTCTTCTGTGCGTCAAGCCATCCTGGCTTTGCGCAGGAAAAATCATGCCGCCAAAACAATCCCGTAAATACGCTGGAAGCGATGTGGGATGCCCTTGGTCGATGTTGGCAGGCACCGGTCGGTAGCAAGGGAATGGAAGTTACGGTCCGGTTTTCGCTAAAGCGCGACGGCTCACTCTATGGCAAGCCGCAAATTACTTGGCTCAAGAAAGATGGCAGCGAGAGAGAACGCAAGGATTTCGTTGCTTCGGTATTCGGTGCGCTCGAAACCGTACTGCCAATTCCTTTCACCGAATCAATGGGCAAAGCGGTTGCAGGTCGCCCGCTGACAATACGTTTCAGCAGTCGCGATCCAAATGAAAAGACGCTCTAGGAGGCCCAGAGCGTCTTTCTGAAATTCCGATGCGCATTTAGATCAGGGCTTAGGCGCTTCCATGCCTTCGACCGACTTTTTCAAAGCCGGGTCATCAATCTGGATCTTCGCAGCTTCGCGCAGGCTCTTGATCAGCGCGAGATACTTGTCGCGAAGCACGAGCGAACGAACCTGGTCCTTTACTTCGTCAAAAGCAGGCGGTTGCTTGGCGCGCTTGTCTTCAACCTTGATGACGTGGAAGCCGAACTGCGTCTGCACCGGCGTCTTTGTATAGGTGCCCGGTGCGAGCGCGAAAGCGGCCTTCTCGAATTCAGGCACCATCTGGCCAGCGGAGAAATAGCCAAGGTCGCCGCCATTGGCGCCCGAACCTGGATCGGTCGACTTTTCCTTGGCTATATCTTCAAATTTCTTGCCCGCATCGAGGTCCTTGATGATCGCTTCGGCCTCTTCCTTGGTCTTCACGAGAATGTGGCGAGCGTGCACTTCGTTTTCGGCAGGCTGCGCCGCGATTTCCTTGTCATAGCGGGCGCGAATCTCATCATCCGTGATCTTCGCCTGCACTTCCTTGTCGATCACAGCTGCGTGCAGGGCGCGCTGTTGCAAGAAAGCAAGACGGCGCTGCATATCCGCATCTTTATCGATACCCTTGGCTGCGGCCTCGGCGGCCATCAGTTTGATTTCGATCACTGCCGACAGGGCCGCGGCGCGCTTCTGCTCTTCCGGCAGGCGAGCAAATTGTTGGTCCAGATCCTCGATAGCCAGATCAAGATCGGCTTCCGTGATCGATTGCCCGTTTACTTTGGCAAGAACTGTGTCTGGCGCGGGTTTCGGCGCGGGTTGCGCTGCTGCGGGCGGCGGCGTTTCTGCCGGCTTTGCGTCCTGCGCGTAAGCGGCAAAACCTGCGCCGGATGACAGCATAATTGCAAGCGAAAGCCGAATAAGGGACGCACGGCGGTTGGAGGAGGGCATCTACGGGGACTCCGATAAGAAAGGAGCGGGCACCTACCCGCTGAAAACGGCTAAAAATGTGGCGGAATCGCAAGTGCAACAGCGTTTAGTTGCCACGTTGACATCGCCTCTGCCCCCTCTTATCTGTCCACCACCTCTGCGTCCAGAAGCGATTTTGGGCGCTTTTCGTTTTGCTTCGAATCCGGCCCTGTAAAAACTGTGTGTCGGTTTCGCCCGGTTCCCAACCGGTGAGCGTCAATTGAAAGGGCCATTGATGGTCAGCTTCGGCAACCTCGCTCGCAAGATCTTCGGTTCATCGAATGATCGGCGCGTAAAAGGCATGCGTCCACGCGTTGACGCAATTAACGCGCTGGAGCCCGAAATTTCCGCACTCTCGGATGAAGCGCTGCGGGCAAAGACCGAGGAGTTCAAGAATCAGTTGGCCAATGGCGCCACGCTGGACGATATCCTGATCCCGGCCTTTGCGACTGTACGCGAAGCCGCGAAGCGCGCCCTCGGCCTGCGTCCCTTCGACGTGCAGCTCATGGGTGGCATGGTTCTGCATGGCGGAAACATTGCCGAAATGCGCACCGGCGAGGGCAAGACGCTGGTCGCCACTTTGCCCGTCTATCTGAATGCGCTTGCAGGCAAGGGCGTGCATGTCGTTACGGTCAATGATTATCTCGCCAGCCGCGACGCAGAGTGGATGGGCCGTGTTTACGGGTTCCTCGGCTTGACAACCGGCGTGATCGTGCACGGGCTGGACGATGAGCAGCGCCGCGCCGCTTACAATTGTGACATTACTTACGCGACGAACAACGAACTTGGCTTCGATTATCTGCGCGACAACATGAAATATGAGCGCGCGCAAATGGTGCAGCGCCCGCATTTCTACGCGATCGTCGACGAGGTCGACTCGATCCTTATCGATGAAGCGCGCACGCCGCTCATCATCTCCGGGCCGCTCGAAGATCGCTCGGAAATGTATAACACCGTGGACGCGTTGGTCACGAATCTGGAGCCCGCAGACTACGAGGTTGACGAAAAGCAGCGCACGGCCATCTTCACCGAAGAAGGCACTGAAAAGATGGAGACTTTGCTTAACGAGGCTGGGCTCCTGCGCGGCGAATCGCTCTACGACGTCGAGAACGTCGCGATGGTTCACCACGTCAATAACGCGTTGAAGGCACATAGGCTTTTCCAGCGCGACAAGGATTACATCGTCCGCAACAATGAAGTCGTCATCATCGACGAATTCACGGGCCGCATGATGCCGGGTCGCCGCTATTCCGAGGGTCTGCATCAGGCGCTGGAAGCGAAAGAGCATGTTGCGATCCAGCCGGAAAACCAGACGCTGGCTTCCATTACGTTCCAGAACTATTTCCGCATGTACAAGAAGCTGGCCGGCATGACCGGCACGGCGCTGACCGAAGCGGAAGAGTTCGCGAATATCTACAATCTCGGGGTGACCGAAATTCCGACCAACGTAACGGTCCAGCGCATTGACGAGGACGATGAGGTTTACCGCAGCGTCGAAGAAAAATATCGCGCCATCGTTCGCGAGATTCGCGAGGCCAACAAGAAAGGCCAGCCGATCCTCGTCGGCACAACCTCCATCGAAAAGTCCGAACTTCTCGCTGACCGGCTGCGCCAGGAAGGCATCAAGGATTTTCAGGTGCTGAACGCCCGTTACCACGAGCAGGAAGCCGCGATTGTTGCGCAGGCTGGCCGTCCCGGCGCTGTCACCATCGCGACGAACATGGCCGGTCGCGGCACCGACATTCAGCTTGGCGGCAACGCAGACATGCGCATCGCCGAAGAACTGGCTGATGTGCCTGCCGGGCCGGAGCGCGATGCGAAGGAAAAGGCGATCCGCGCCGATATCGCGAAGCTGAAGGAAGCCGCGTTGGGCGCTGGCGGCCTTTATGTGCTTGCGACGGAGCGGCACGAATCACGCCGCATCGACAACCAGCTACGTGGTCGCTCGGGTCGTCAGGGCGATCCCGGACGTTCCAAATTCTACCTGTCCATTCAGGACGATCTGATGCGGATTTTCGGGTCCGACCGTATGGATGGCATGCTGCAAAAGCTCGGCCTGAAAGACGATGAGGCGATCATCCATCCCTGGATCAACAAGGCGCTGGAAAAGGCTCAGAAGAAGGTCGAAGCCCGCAACTTCGATATCCGCAAGAACCTGCTGAAATATGATGACGTCATGAACGATCAGCGCAAGGTCGTGTTCGATCAGCGCCTTTCGCTCATGGATGGTGAAAACCTCACCGAAACCACTGCCGAGATGCGGCAGGACGTCGTTGACGACCTGATCCAGCGCTTCATCCCGGAAACGGCCTACGCCGAGCAGTGGGACATTCAGGGCTTCAAGCAGGCTGTTCTCGAACAGCTCAATCTCGATCTGCCGGTCGATGAGTGGGCCAAGGAAGAGGGTATCGCCGAAGAAGAAATGAGTGAGCGCCTGACCAACGCCGCCAATGCTGCCGCGGAAGACCGAGCAACGCGCTTCGGCCCGGAAATCATGGCCTATGTGGAGCGTTCCGTCGTTCTGCAAACGCTCGACCAGCTATGGCGCGAGCATATCGTCAATCTCGACCATCTCCGCTCGGTAATCGGTTTCCGCGGCTACGCTCAGCGCGATCCGTTGAACGAATACAAATCCGAATCGTTCGAGATGTTCCAGGCCATGCTGTCGAACCTGCGGCAGGCGGTTACTGCGCAGTTGATGCGTGTCGAACTCGTGCGAGAGGCTGCCGATGCACCGCCGCCGGCGGCGCCCCAGACTTTCGGCCATCACATCGATGCGACGACCGGTGAGGATGATTTCGGCGAGGGCGCGGAAGACGCCTATGTCGATCCGACGCAGCGCGATCCGAACAATCCTCGCACTTGGGGCAAGGTTGGGCGCAATGAGCCATGCCCATGCGGATCGGGCAAGAAGTTCAAGCACTGCCACGGAGCATTCTAGGAGCCTTCAATCAGGCTCCAGACTTGCTGGCTTTCATCTGCTCGTGAAATGCGAGGCGCAGCCTCCCATTGCGGCGCATATAGAGGCTCGTGCAGCGGGCGGATAATTCGGAGTTTTTGCCTGTCACGCTGCCTCGCGCGCGATAAGTTATGATCGCCGCATCATTGTCGAGCGCCAGAAATTCCATCTCGTCGAGTTCGACATTTGCCCAGCGCTGACCATCTGCATCCAGTCGCTTGATGCGCGCCAACGCGTCCTCCCGCGTGATCGGGGCGTCGCTATTCATATAGATTACCGCGTCTTTCAACACATAAGATCGACAGACTTCGGCTTTACTTTTCCAAAGCAGCCGCTCCAAGGCGAGTAACTTGTCGCGCATGGTGAAACCTAAAATATGAATCGAATTGCTATTAGGCAAATATAGGTAATCACAGAAGCATTGCGTCCGCAATTCATAATTCACTTATAATTGATAAGTAATATTGACTGAGCTATTTTCAGCCAGACAGAGCTGCCAGTTCGGCATCGGGAATCGGCTGTGAGCCGCAAGCCTGATCCATCAGCACGGCGCGTACACGCACCGCTGGCGCATCAAGCCCGGCATAGCGCTTCAACCTGTTCAGGTAGTGTTGGGTGAGCGGGCCGATCAAGGGCTGTTGCGCAGCGAGCGCGCCGCTGGCGGAATAGACCAGTGTTCTATCCTTCGAGGCCCAGCTTACGATATTTCTATGCCAGCCCTGCGGCGAAACATTTGCGATCTGGATGCGGCAGCCATCGCGCGTGCCGGTAATCCATTGTGGATCGGTGTTCGGCGGGGCCATCTGAACGGCGAAATGATTGTTTTCGAGCAAGGCGACAATGTCGTCGTCGCCCGGATACATCAAAGCATCGTTGGCGCGGCCGTCGGCCTGCACCTTCAGCCCCAGGCTGACGACGCCGACAAGCGCGAGCACTAGACTAAGCGCGAGCCGGGACATCGGGCGTAATCCATTTATAGTAGATCGAGAGAACTGCAACGATTGACAGCCACTCGGCAGCCGTCGCGCCCACTGTACCGTGGATCAGATCGTAATAGGTTGGAAAGAAGGCAATCGCGCTCATACGGGTCACGTTGATCGCTACGGTCGTAGCGCAAGCAAGCACAACTGCTTTCAGCACTGAAAACGACCAGGAGCGGTTAGCCAAGCTCATGAACAGCAAGCCGCAGAGCATCGAGAGCGAAACATTGGTCAGCGATGAGCAAGCAGGCTCGAGAAAGAGCACGCCCGTTCCATCCCAGAACGGAATGGTGTTGCCGGAGGAGCCGGTGCCCACCACCAGCCCGACCATTTTGGCGTCTATCGAGAGAATGGTGTTGCTCATGCTGGCAAACAGCAACCGCGCCCACAGCATTGGAATTGTTATGCCGAACATAAGCATGCCTGCGCGGCACAGCGTTTCGCCCCGGCTGCTGGTCCATATCAGATAGATCGAAAGAAGGGCGACGCCGATCCAACTCGCCGCTGCCATGGGGAACAGGAATGCGAGGCATGCCGCGACTGCGACTGCATAATCCGGCAGGCGAATAGGCGAATCTTCAGCTTGCCTGAGCAGCCAGAACACGCCGCCTGCAGCAACCCAGATAAGGGCGCTTACGCCAAAGGTGTCGAAAAATGCGCCGAGAAACCCGCTGCTTGCGATAGACTTCAACACGCGTTCGCTGATGCCGTTGGCAAAGCCTACAGCAAATAGCGCAGCATAGAACTGAGCGCGCGTCATGCGCGTAGTTGCAGATATTCCCGTCGCCCCCGCGAGGGAAAGAGATTGCGCCGCCATTTCCGTATCCCGCCCAGAATACTCGTCACGCCATTAGCTTGGGCAAATGGCGTGACATTTATTGTTGCCCCCGGAAATTACTTCTTCCCACGGCGGCGGAACAATACATATCCACCAGCAATTGCGAGTGCCGGGATTCCAAGGCCAAGGATCGGACCAGGGGCGGAGTGTGAACTGCCACCACCATCGCCGCCCTTCGGCGGAATCACGCCAAAGGCGTTAGCCGGAACAATATACATGAGAGCCACGACGGCTCCCGCGATGAGCGCTTTTGAAAGTTGCACTTCTAACCCTTCCTGAGACATGAGTAGCACGACAACAGTTTTATGCGCACGCGCGCGAGTTGAAAGCCTAGGAAAGGGTGTAATAAGGCTTATGCATTGGGCGTAGAACAAAGTCGCTATGCGAGCGGCAATATAGCTACCAATTCACTAATGACTGCGCATAAAACGTAGCAAAGTCACTGATTTGGCAGTTTCTCAGCCGGAAAATCTTTGGTCTACATACATCATTTGATCTGCTAGCCGAACCGAATGTTAAAAACTCTTCGATACGGCCTGCTGTGGCCTGAACCGGAGAGTTCCATTTGCGATTTTCCGCCGAAGCAACTGCGGAACGCTTCTTGCCGGAGCGGTTGAGCGCGCGGGTGCAGCCTTTGCTCGCCCGGCTCGATGCTGTGCTTTTCGCTAATGATGAGCGCGCGGCAGCAGGCCGCATGTCTCTGGCTGCATTCTCCATCCGCGTCGTTAGCGCCTTTATCACGCTGGTGATGCAGATTTTTCTCGCCCGCTGGATGGAGAGCTTCGAGTATGGAATTTTCGTGCTGGTCTGGACCACCGTCATCATAGCCGGATCGGTCGCCAGCCTCGGTTTTCACACCACCGTCATTCGCTATGTGTCGGAATATCGCGAAAAGGGGATGCAGGGCGAACTGCACGGCATTTTGCTCACAAGCCGCCTTTTCACGCTGGTGCTGTCGAGTGCTATTGCCGCGTTGGGCATCGCTGGTATCTGGCTGCTGCAGCCGTGGATCGAAAACTACTACGTGATTCCCTTCTATCTCGGCATGGTCTGCATGCCGATGGTCGCGCTCGGCGATGTTCTGCAAGGCATCGCGCGGGGTAATTCATGGGCCTATTGGGCGCTTGGGCCCATCTACATCATCCGCCCGACGCTGATCCTGCTGTTCATGGGGGCCGCGCTGCTGCTGGGAATGCGGCCAGATGCTCCCACCGCAATGCTGGCCGCAATCGCCGCCACGTATGTCACGACACTCGGCCAGATGGCTGGCATAAGGTGGAATATCTCCAAAATTATCACCCCTGCCATACCGAAGTTCCATCTGCGGGAATGGATCATCGTTTCGCTTCCCATTTTTCTGGTCGAAGGTTTCTTTTTCCTGCTGACCAATATGGATGTGCTGATGGTCGGCTTCTTCATGGAGCCCCATGACGTCGGCATTTACTTCGCCACCGTGAAAACATTGGCCCTGGTGCACTTCGTCTATTTCGCAGTGAAGGCCGGTGCTGCGCAGCGCTATGCGCAGTTCACGCATTCCGATCCGGTGCGTTTGGCGCATTTTGCGCGCGAAACCGTGTCGTGGACGTTCTGGCCATCGCTTGCGCTGGCGGTGTTCATTCTGCTGATCGGCAGGCCGATGCTGCACCTGTTTGGTACGGATTTTGTGTCCGGTTATCCGCTGCTGTTCATCCAGATGATCGGGGTTGTTGCGCGTGCTGCGGTCGGGCCTGCGGAGAGCCTGCTCACCATGAGCGGCAACCAGAATTCCTGTGCCCTCGTTTACGGCGCAACACTTGTTCTGAACCTGACACTTTGCGTTATCCTCATTCCTGCATTCGGGCTTTGGGGCGCGGCTATAGCAACCGCGCTTTCCATGACGTTCGAGGCCGCGGCCTTGTCGTGGACCGTGTGGAGGCGGTTGGGAGTCGCGATGGCGATTTTCATACCCCCGCCACCGAGAGTCAGTACATGAAGACGCTCCCCATTCTGGAGGAGGTTGCGCGCACCTCTGCCGGACGGGAAAACAGCATAACCGACTGGTATGCGCCGCCCGCCTCTCCACAGCCCGACCGTGTGCCGCGAAAGCTTGCGATCTACCCAGCGCAGGCGGGATATGAGCTTGTCGACGAACTGGAATTTCTCTGCAACCGCACGATTGAGCCGAATGTCTTTTTCAGCCCGCCGTTCCTCGCGCCGGCCATGCCTCGTGTCGAAGACAAAGACGTTCAGTTTGCGGTAATGCGCGACGGAATTGATGACAATGATCGGGTGCGTCTGCTGCTGCCCTTCACGGTTCAGAACGCGCCCGGAGGCGTTGGCCCGTCAATCATGCGCACATGGGCGCACGCATTTGGCCTTCTCGGAACGCCATTGGTGGATCGGGACGACCCGGCTGGCGTGCTGCAGGACTTCCTCGCCATGGTTGGGCGGTCGCATCTCAAACTGCCCAATGTGCTGGTGCTCCCCGACATAAAACTGGGTGGAAATTTTGCCAGCCTGCTGCGCAGCCTTGCGGAAGAGCGCTCTTTGCCCTGGCACACGCTGTCGCGTGTCGAGCGCCCGATGTTGAGCAGTCACCTGTCGGGCGATGATTATTTCAAGCAAGTGCTCAGGCCGCACCATTTGCGAGAGTTTCGCCGCCTGCGCCGCAGGTTGGAAGAGCAGGGCAAGGTCGAACATGTGGTAGCGCGCACGCCGGAGGATGTTCGCGTCGCAATGGAGGCGTTTCTGGCGCTTGAAGCCGAAGGCTGGAAGGGCAAGCGCCGCACCGCCTTGGTACTTGACCGATACGTCGCGGCGTTCGCTCGCGAAGCCGTTCAAAACCTTGCAGAGCGAGGCATGAGCCGCATCCACGCCCTGACGCTGAACGGCAAGGTGATCGCTTCGCTGATCGTCTTTGTTGAAGCGGGCGTCGGCTATACGTGGAAGACCACGTTCGATGAGGAATTGTCTGCCTACTCACCTGGCACATTGCTGATGATGGAGGTGACAAAGCGCCATCTGGAAGATCCGAATATCGAGATCACCGATTCCTGCGCGGTGCCGAACCATCCTGTGATGAGCCGCCTTTGGGCAGAGCGGCAAGTCGTAGGCACAATCGTGCTGGGAACCTCGCGTGAGGCAGAACGTTCCGCGCGCCAGGTTTCGGCGCAGTTGCATCTTTACGAGGAAGCTCTCGCAGTGGCGCGCGTGGTCAAAAAGCGCGTCGAGAAAATCGCCAAACGCTGAGCCTTATTCTCGGCCCCAGCGCGGTGCGGGTGCCGATGGTGTGGGCCGAACTGCGCTTGTCTGGTCCAGCCGCACCGCGTCGGGCGCAACGATTCCCTGATCGAAAAGCGGCACGCCGCGACGGCGCATCACCAATATCAGCAGCGAACCCGCAACGATGCCGCCCACATGCGCCGCGAAGGAAATCTGCTCCTCGCCGCCCCAGAGAAACATTCCGAATTGCAGCGCAACCCATGCGGCAAGCGCAAACCACGCCGGAATTCGCAGTGGAATACGTCCGAATGCCAGCACCCAAACTTTCACTCGCGGATGAAGCATCAGATAGGCCGCCACTATGCCCGCAATTGCGCCCGATGCGCCGATGAGCGGCGTCTGCGAATCCGGCACTGCCAGGCCGTGAACCAGCGCTCCGGCCGCTGCGCACAGGAAATAGAAAACCAGATAGCGGAAGTGCCCGAGCGCATCCTCGACATTGTCGCCGAACACCCAAAGGAACAGCATATTGCCGCCGAGATGGAAAATATCACCGTGCAAAAACGAATATGTGAGATAGGTAAGATCTTCCGGCACCAGCACAAAGTTGGGCGGCAGCTCAACCGTATCGAACACCACAGACGGAATATATCCGAGCCCGAATACCGCCGCCTGAACGAAATCCTCGGATTGGAAATTGACGAGAAGGAAGACCAGCACATTGGCGGCGATCAATCCAAAGGTCACATATTGCAGCTTGATATAGCGCAGACTGTTCGCGTCATGCAGCGGAATGAACATCGTGCGCCTGTCGAGCTAGCGGTTCTTTCCGGGCACCCATAGCACGTCAGCATTTCCATTGTCATTGGCGGCGCGCGCCGCGACAAACAGCAAATCGGAGACGCGGTTGATATAGCGCAGCGCAGCCGGGTTCACATGCTCTCCGGGCTGCCTCGACAGCGCCACCATGAGGCGCTCTGCCCGCCGCGCAACGGTGCGCGCAAGGTGCAGCGCCGCCGCCGCCGGTGTACCGCCATTCAGCACGAATGAGCGCAGCGGCTGCAGGTTTGCGTTGAGCGTATCAATGTCGTGTTCCACGCGCTCCACCTGCGAACCGATGATGCGCAACGGCTCGTAATCAAGTGGCTTGCCCGTGTCCGGCGTGCTCAAATCCGCGCCGAGGTCGAACATGTCATTTTGAATGCGGAAAAGCATGGCATCGATTTCGGGATGGGTTGCGGCCAGATGTACGCGCGCCATGCCGATGCACGCATTCGCTTCATCCACAGTGCCGAACGCCTCGACCCGCAGATCGTCCTTGCCACGTCGCGTACCGTCGCCAAGGCCGGTCGTGCCGCCATCACCCGTGCGCGTATAGATCTTGTTGAGCCGAACCATTTCCGCCCCTCAGCCGCGTGTTGCCCAAACGGCAAGCAGGATGAAAACCAGTGCGAAAAACTGCAGCACCACACGCGCCTGCATCAACTTGTTGGACGTATTGCCCGACCCGCCGCGCATCAGATTGATCAACCCGCGGATCAACACCGCCAAAACGGCGAGCATGAATACGATTGCGATAATGTTGAAGACCGTGGACATGGGGCTTTCCTTGCTGTGCCGGCAAACGCCTGAAGCGCTGCTGCGTGCACTCTGATAGCGCCGTTTCTCCCTAACCAACAGTAAAATGATGTCAGTTCAGTGTTGTTCACCGCTCATCCGCCTGCAGGGCAGTGAGGGCAGTCCGATGAACGGCAAGAAACATTTCTTTGGGGTTGCCAATATCGCCAAAAGTTACCCATATGTCGGAAACATCGTATGGGGTCGGTGCGCCGGGCCGGCAATCGGAAACGAAAGTGGATGCTGCGCAGAATCGTTGCCCTCAAGCGTGTGATTTACGATGCCGTCGGCCACTTCAACTATGATGACGGCTGGTCAATGGCCAGTCATTTGGCGATCAGCGCCCTTATGGCGCTGTTTCCGTTCCTGATTTTCGCGACCACGCTAGCCAGCTTCCTTGGCGCGCAAGCCTTTGCCGAAACCGCCGTGCACCTTGTGTTCGACACATGGCCCGAGCAGATCGCAGAGCCCATTGCGCATGAGGTCGTCAATGTGTTGACCGTGCAGCGCGGCGACCTGCTGACCTATGGCGCTATACTCGGCGCATTCTTCGCTTCGAACGGCATCGAAGCGTTGCGCACTTCGCTGAACCGCGCCTATCGCGTCGTCGAAAATCGCTCTTTGATTTGGCGCAGGTTGCAGAGCCTTGTCTTCGTGCTGATCGCCACATTCAGCTTTCTGGCGATCAGCGTCTTGCTGGTGTTGGCGCCAATCATCGAACGGCTGCTCGACCAGAATTTCGTATGGATACGGCCCTATCTCGGCACGATCACGATCTGGCGATACATCATTGCTTCGGTCGTCATTGTCGTGGGTTTGGTCGCGGTGCATTTCTGGCTGCCGGCAGGCAAGCGCCGCCTGACGGAAATCGTGCCGGGGCTGATTTTCACGCTGGTCGGATGGCTGATCGGCTCAACGGTTTTCGCGACCTATCTCGACAATTTCTCGTCCTATGTGACCACCTATGCCGGTCTGGCATCGATCATGATCGCGATTGTTTTTCTCTACATCGTCTCGGCGATATTCATTCTCGGTGGCGAATTGAATGCTGCCATCAGCCGGTTTCTTGAGGCTCGCGCCCGCGTTCCTTCCTAGGCCTAGGCGCGCTTGCGGGCGGTCGCCAGCGCAACGCCCAGGGTCGCAATCGCCATGCCGACAATCTGCACCAGCGTCAGCGTTTCATCGAACAATATCCATGCAATGATCGCCGTAACCGCAGGCACGAGGTAAAACAGCGAGGACACCCGCGCCATTTCGCCTTCGCGGATCATCCGCATCAGCAGAAAAATCGCGCCGATTGAAAGCACGAACGTCAGCCAGACAAGTGCAAAAACAAGCTCGCCATTAAAAACGAAATGCCGCGTTTCAAACAGCGCCGAGTCCAGCGCCATCACGCCCGCCGCACCGACATATTGCCAAGCCGTATTCGCCAGTGGATCGGCGCGGGTGCCGAACTTCTTCTGCCACACGGTTCCGGCGCTGATTGCCAACACAGCGATGGCGCTCGCCGTCAGCGTCGCGGCATTTATGCCTGCGCCCGAAACGCCAAGTTTCGGCCACAGAACCACGACAACGCCAATGAGGCCGGTCGCGAGGCCAAGCCATTGGCGCTGCGTTATCTTTTCTTTCAACAGCCAGCCCGCCAGCACGGAGGTGACCAGAGGCTGCAAGCCCGCAATGAGCGCGGAAATGCCAGCAGGCAAGCCCCGGTGCACGGCCCAGAACACCCCGCCAAGATAAAGCCCGTGAACGAGTACGCCGGTGATGGCGGCCTGCCCCGCCTGTCGCCAACTGATCGGCGTGCTTGAACGCCATTGGCGCAGCAGGGCGATAATGGCCAGAGCGAATGCGAACCGCACTGCGAGGAATGAAAACGGCTCTGACCACGGCATCGCATAGCGCGCGCCGAGGAAGCCGGTCGCCCAAAGCAATACAAAAACTGGAGGGATAAAGCGCGTGGGCATGATTGATACCGGTATCGAAGGCCGCCGGACCTAAACCCAAATGCCGAAAACAGCAAAGCAAAAGCGTTGAAGTGTAAGTTCAATGGGATTTGCTGAACGCGCGGCGCTTGCGAAGCCAGATGGTTTTGGTTAAGGAGGCCGCGGTTTCGGCGTCGGCGTCTGCGGCGCTTTCGGCAGGAGTAGCCGGCTTAGTCCGGCTTTATCGACAAGGCATTTATCCACACATGGCGCGCATTGTGATGAAATTCGGCGGGACCTCGGTCGCCGACATCGCCCGCATCCGCAATGTGGCGCGGCATGTCAAACGCGAGGTTGATGCAGGGCACCAGGTTGCCGTTGTTGTTTCGGCCATGTCGGGCAAGACCAATGAGCTTGTTGCATGGACCAAGGAAGCATCCATGCTGCATGATGCGCGCGAATACGATGCAGTTGTCGCATCCGGCGAGCAGGTTACTGCGGGTCTGCTGGCGATAACGCTCCAGAATATGGGTATCCACGCGCGGTCATGGCTTGGCTGGCAAATTCCGATCAGAACGGATGGCGCGCACGGCGCGGCCCGCATCACGGATATTGACGGCTCCTTCCTGATCCAGCGGTTCAAGGAAGGCCAGGTTGCTGTTATCGCGGGCTTTCAGGGCCTTGCGCCGGATAACCGCATTTCCACCTTGGGGCGTGGCGGTTCGGACACCAGCGCTGTCGCCATCGCTGCGGCTGTGAAAGCTGATCGGTGCGATATCTATACCGATGTGGATGGCGTCTATACGACCGACCCGCGCATTGAGCCGAAGGCGCGGCGCATGTCGAAGATCACTTTCGAGGAAATGCTCGAAATGGCTTCGCTCGGCGCAAAGGTGCTTCAGGTTCGCTCGGTCGAGCTGGCAATGGTACATAAGGTGCGCACATTTGTGCGTTCTTCCTTCGACGATCCGGACGCGCCCGGCATGGGCGATCTTCTGAATCCGCCCGGAACGCTCATTTGCGATGAGGATGAAATCGTGGAACAGCAGGTTGTCACCGGTATAGCCTATGCCAAGGACGAAGCGCAGATTTCCCTTCGTCGCGTGGCAGATCGCCCCGGCGTTTCCGCCGGTATTTTTGGCCCGCTGGCCGAAGCCGCCATCAATGTGGACATGATCGTCCAGAACATTTCGGAAGATGGCAAATTTACCGACATCACCTTCACTGTTCCGTCCGGTGATGTGGCTAAGGCGCTGAACGTACTGCAAAAGATTCGCGAGACTGTCGGCATTGACGACATTCAGCACGATGATGGCATGTCGAAAGTTTCGGTCATCGGCATCGGCATGCGCAGCCACGCTGGCGTTGCTGCTACCGCCTTCAAGGCGCTTGCAGACAAGCAGATCAATATCCGGGCGATCACGACCTCGGAAATAAAAATTTCTATTCTTATTGATGGACCGTATACCGAACTTGCGGTTCGCACTTTGCATTCGGTCTACGGGCTGGATAAGCAATAGACATCTGCTTGGCGAATCTGACAGTTCGCCTAAAACTGCTGTCCGAAGAAATCGGAAGGGTCTCCGATGCGCGATGCTGCGGGTGGTCCGCGTGTATTGCTGAAAAAACTCCGCGAACTGATGGCGGAGCCGCTAGAGCCGCAGGAGCGACTCGACCGGATCGTGCGCGACATCGCTTCCAACATGGTTGCCGAGGTCTGCTCGCTCTATGTGCTTCGCGCCGACTCGGTGCTTGAGCTATATGCAACCCAAGGTCTGAACCCCAGCGCAGTCCACCTTGCGCAATTGCAGGTCGGGCAGGGCCTTGTGGGCACGATTGCGGCCAGCGCTCGCCCACTCAATCTGTCTGATGCGCAAAAGCATCCGGCCTTCACCTATCTGCCTGAAACGGGCGAAGAGATTTATCATTCCTTCCTTGGCGCTCCGGTGCTTAGGGCAGGGCGCACGCTTGGCGTTCTGGTCGTGCAAAATCGCACCATGCGTACTTATCGCGAAGACGAGGTCGAGGCGCTTGAAACGACCGCGATGGTGATTGCGGAAATGATCGCGGCCGGTGGCCTGACCCGACTCACGCGGCCTGGTCTGGAACTCGACCTTTCAAAGCCCGTCAGTATTGGCGGCCTGTCCTTCAATGAAGGCGTCGGGCTTGGGCATGTGGTTTTGCACGAGCCGCGCATTGTCGTCACCAATCTGTTCAACGAAGATAGCGAGAAGGAACTGGCCCGGCTGGAAAGCGCACTTGGCTCGCTGCGCTTGTCCATTGATGACATGCTGTCTCGGCGCGACGTTGCATTCGAAGGTGAGCATCGCGCGGTTCTGGAAGCCTATCGCATGTTTGCCAATGATCGCGGCTGGGTGCGGCGTCTGGAAGAGGCGATCAATAACGGCCTGACGGCAGAAGCGGCGGTTGAAAAGGTTCAGAGCGATATGCGAGCGCGCATGTTGCATATGACTGACCCATATCTGCGCGAGCGGATGAGCGATTTCGACGATCTGGGAAATCGGCTGTTGCGTCAGCTTATGGGGCGTGCGCCCGATGACATTGCAGCCGCGCTGCCGAAAGATTCGATCATCGTCGCGCGCTCAATGGGCGCAGCCGAACTTCTTGACTATCCGCGCGAAAAGCTGCGCGGCCTCATTCTTGAAGACGGTGCGGCAACCAGCCATGTCGTCATCGTGGCGCGCGCAATGGGCATCGCTGCTGTTGGGCAGGTCAAGGGCGCGGTGTCGATGGCCGAAAACGGCGATCCCATCATCGTTGACGGCGATGAAGGCACGATGCATCTGCGGCCGCAGCAGGACGTGGAACTCGCCTACGCGGAGAAAGTTCGCTTCCGCGCTCGCCGGCAGCAGCTATACCGCGAATTGCGCGACAAGCCGACCGCCACGAAGGACGGCGTGAAAATTGACCTGCTTATGAATGCGGGTCTGCTGGTTGATCTGCCGCAGCTCGTCGAGTCGGGTGCGGGCGGCATTGGGCTCTATCGCACTGAGTTGCAATTCATGGTGGCGTCGACATTCCCGCGCGCTGAAGCACAGGAGCGTCTTTACAAGGACGTGCTGGATGCGGCTCGTGGCAAGCCCGTTACCTTCCGCACCATCGACATTGGCGGCGACAAGGTTCTCCCTTATTTCAAGGGTGTGCAGCAGGAGGAAAACCCGGCCCTCGGCTGGCGTGCAATCCGCCTGACGCTTGACCGTCCGGGCCTGCTCAAAACGCAGATCCGCGCACTTTTGAAAGCGGCTGGCGGGCGCGAACTCAAAGTCATGCTGCCGATGGTCACGGAACTCGGCGAGATCGCGCAGGCCCGCGAAATCATCGACAAGGAAGTTCGTCACCTTTCGCGCTTTGCACATATGTTGCCGAACACGATGAAAGTGGGCGCGATGGTCGAAGTGCCGTCGCTGCTATGGCAGTTGGACGAGTTGATGTCGGCTGTCGATTTCGTATCTGTCGGCTCGAATGATCTGTTCCAGTTCGTGATGGCGACGGATCGCGGAAATTCGACGCTCGCCAATCGTTTCGATCCTCTTTCGGTGCCGTTTTTGCGCACACTCAAGCAGATCGCCGATGCGGGCAAGCGCAACAATACGCCTGTTACGCTCTGTGGCGAGCTCGCTGGAAAGCCCATCTCGGCAATGGCGCTCATGGGTTTGGGCTACCGCTCAATTTCGATGTCGCCCGCTGCAATCGGGCCGGTGAAAGCCATGATGCTCGAACTGCCGCTTGGCCAGTTGGAAACCTTCATGCAGGAAAACCTGTCCGGCAAAAGCGCGACTTTGCCGATGCGGGCGCTGCTGCAAGCCTTCGCTGACGACCGCAAGATCCCCTTGTAGAGTACGAATTATGATTGCCTTGCCTCGTGATCGCATGGATCAGGTCGTCAAGCGTTTCGAGATGCTCGAAGCGCAGATGGCTGCCGGGCCGAACGCAGATGCCTATGTGAAAATGGCATCCGAATACTCCGACATGCAGGAAATAGTCGGCAAGATTCGTGACCTTCGCGAAGCTGAGCAAGAACAGGCCGATCTTGAAGCCATGCTGGCCGATAAATCGACTGATGGCGAGATGCGCGAACTCGCGGAGGCCGATCTGCCAGAGGTCGAGAGCCGTATCGAGGCGTTGCAGCACGACATTCAGATTCTGCTGCTTCCCAAAGATGCAGCCGACGAAAAGAACGCCATTCTGGAAATTCGCGCCGGTACGGGTGGTGATGAAGCCGCGCTTTTTGCTGGCGACCTTTTCCGCATGTATGAGCGCTACGCGGCGCTGAAAGGCTGGCGCGTTGAAGTCGTCTCCACCAGCGACGGTGAAGTTGGCGGCTTTAAGGAAATTGTCGCTTCGGTTTCGGGTAAGGGCGTGTTCGCGCACATGA
This sequence comes from Mesorhizobium denitrificans, assembly GCF_003403035.1. Classification (GTDB taxonomy): domain Bacteria; phylum Pseudomonadota; class Alphaproteobacteria; order Rhizobiales; family Rhizobiaceae; genus Mesorhizobium_G; species Mesorhizobium_G denitrificans. Next base: position 343,144 of record NZ_QURN01000006.1, read on the forward strand.
AATTCGAGTCTGGTGTTCATCGCGTTCAGCGCGTGCCGGACACGGAAGCCAGCGGGCGAATCCACACCTCAGCAGCGACAGTCGCGGTTCTGCCGGAAGCAGAAGAAGTGGATATCGAAATCCGCAATGAGGACATTCGCATCGATACGATGCGTGCGTCAGGGGCGGGCGGTCAGCACGTCAACACAACCGACTCGGCAGTGCGAATCACCCACATTCCCTCCGGCATCGTGGTCGTGCAGGCGGAAAAGTCGCAGCACCAGAATCGCGCGCGGGCAATGCAGATTTTGCGGGCAAGACTGTTCGATATGGAGCGCTCGAAAGCGGATGAAGAACGCTCGGAATCACGACGCTTGCAAGTCGGCTCCGGCGACCGGTCCGAGCGCATCCGCACTTACAACTTTCCGCAGGGGCGCGTTACGGACCATCGCATCAATCTGACCCTCTACAAGCTCGACCGGGTCATGGAAGGCGAGCTTGACGAAATCGTCGATGCGCTGATTGCCGACCATCAGTCCAAGCTGATGGCAGACATGAAATCCGATGGCTGATCAAACACTTGGCGCAATTTTGCGACAGGTCCGCGCGGCATTCGCGCAAGCCGGAATCGATGGGGCCGATCTCGATGCCCGCTTGATCGTCGAACATTGTTCCGGAACGACACGGACAGATTCAATCACCGATCCAGGTCGTGAACTGGCTCCGCAAATTATCGACGCCATCGAAATGGCCGTTGCCCGCCGACTTTCCGGCGAACCAGTCCACCGAATCCTTGGCTTTCGCGAGTTCTATGGCTTGAAACTCCACCTTTCACCCGAAACGCTGGAGCCACGCCCCGATACCGAAACGCTGGTTGATGCGGTGCTGCCGTTCGCCGAGCAAGTAATTGAAACAAAAGGGACTTGTCGCATTCTCGATCTGGGAACGGGAACCGGGGCGATAGCGCTGGCGCTGCTTCATGAAGCGCCAAAAGCGGAGGCCGTCGGGGTCGATATTTCGGACGATGCGCTGGAAACCGCCAATGAAAACGCCCGCCGATTGGGGCTGGGAAATCGCTTTTCCACCGTCAAAAGTTCGTGGTTTGAAAAGATTGAGGGCAGGTTCGATGTAATCGTTTCCAACCCACCTTATATAAGGAGCCAAGTCATTCCGACGCTCCAGAGAGAGGTGCGGGATTTCGACCCAATCAGAGCGCTGGATGGTGGTGCGGACGGGCTCGATACATATCGGGTTATCGCGACTGAAGCAGACAGGCATCTGGTGGCAGATGGGATAGTTGCGGTGGAGATCGGGTTCGATCAAGCCGCCGAAGTCGAGAAAATCTTCGCGAAAGAAGGCCATTTTCTCGCGCAAAAACACCTCGATTTGGAAAAATACGACCGTATTCTCGTGTTTTTACGGTCGAAAAACCAAGTTTTACGGCCATAAAAAAAGGTCTTGGCACGCGAACAAACAATCTATAGGGTCCGGCCAGCCGGATTGGACGAAGCAGGCAGCTTCGATGGGAATCGGGCTCCAATTAAAAAGCTGCCTTTCTGCGTAAGACGACGCTCCGCTTGAGTGCGGTGGTCAGCCGGTTTTAGTAACTCTAAACGGGTTTGGATGGCACGTGACGCCAACGCATTCTCAGCGGGCGAACACCGGCAGGGAAAAACGAAGCAGCGAGCGCTAAGAACGCCCGCTTCGATCATGATTTACAACATGAAGAGATCATAATGAGGCCACAACAGCAGAACCGGCGCATGCGCGGCCGCAATAATAACAATAACAACAATAGCAATCGTAAGGGCCCGAACCCTCTGACGCGCAGCTACGAAAGCAACGGACCCGACGTAAAAATCCGCGGTTCCGCTCAGCAGATCGCGGAAAAATACGCCACCTTGGCGCGCGATGCGATGAGCTCCGGCGACCGTGTTATGGCCGAAAACTATCTCCAGCACGCCGAGCACTATAATCGCATTATTGCGGCGGCTCAGGCTCAGATGCCAATCCAGAACGTCCAGAATCGCGACGATTACGATGAGGACATGGATGAAGAAGGCATGGAGTTCGCAACGCAGCCCAATGCGCAGGATGGCAATGGCACGGCGCAGGATGCCGGCGCTGGCCCGCAGCCGGTGATCGATGGTGTTCCGGCGGAAGTCGCGCTGAACAGTGAGAGCGGCCAACGCGAAAACAACAGTGGGGGCCGTCGCGAGAATTTCCGCAATCGGGATCGTCGCGACCGCAACTATCAGAATGGCCATCGCAACGGCGATTACCAGCGGCAGGACGACCAGCCGCGTTCGGCACAGGCTTCGCAGCCTTCAGACGAAGGCGAGGTAGCCAGCGATGAACTGCCGGCATTCCTGAAGGCGGAAATTCCGGTTGTGGAAGCGCAGCCGGAAGCGGCGGAAGCACGTCGCCCACGTCGTCCGCGTCGTCCCCGCCGTGATGACCAACCTTCCGACGAAGGCGGCGCTCCGCAGGAATCGGCGCAGGCCGATGGCGAACCGGCTACCGTCTCCGACGAGTAAATCCCTCGGCGTCATGCTGGGGCTTGTCCCCAGGTTTTGCTGCTCGGCACTATTTGGGCCATCTGAAACGCCCTGGATGCTCGGGACAAGCCCGAGCATGACGGCGTGTAGTGGGGATGGGCGAGACAGGCCGGGCTTGAGGCGTGGGTTAGAGTGAGCATCAAGCTGCTCCGCAGGAATCGGCGCAGGCCGATGGCGAACCGGCTACCATCTCCGACGAGTAAATCCCTCGGCGTCATGCTGGGGCTTCTCCCCAGGATTTGCTGCTCGGCACTATTTGGCGGGCCATCTGAAACGCCCTGGATGCTCGGGACAAGCCCGAGCATGACGGCGTGTAGTGGGGATGGGCGAGACAGGCCGAACATGACGGCGTGGAGTGGAGATGCTCGGGATAGGCCGGGCCTGACGGATAGATCGAAGCGAAATCTCCGCCTCTTTTTTCTTTGCGCAAGGGCGCTGTAGCGATCTTGTGAAGCGCAAAAGATCACCCATATTCTTCCTTAACGGACCCGGCTTCAAGCAAGCGGGTTACTCACACGCCAAACCGTTGCCGCATGGCGGGACGGAGAGGAAAGGGAGACATAAGGCATGAATCTGGAAAAATATTCAGAGCGCGTGCGGGGCTTCATCCAGGCCGCACAGACTGCCGCGCTCAATCGCAGCAATCAGCAGTTCACCCCCGAACACATTCTGAAAGCGCTGATCGATGATGACGAAGGCTTCGCGGCCTCGTTGATCGAACGCGCTGGCGGCAAGGCGCAGGACGTCAAGCTTGGCGTCGATGCAGCGCTTGAAGCCATGCCGAAAGTGGAAGGCGGCAACGGCCAGCTTTACATGGCGCAGCCGCTCGCCAAGGTTTTCACCACGGCGGAAGAACTGGCCAAAAAGGCTGGCGACAGCTTCGTTACGGTCGAGCGTTTGCTCACCGCGCTGGCGGTCGAGAAGTCAGCCAGGACGGCTGATATTCTTGCCAAGGCAGGCGTTACCGCACAGGCGCTGAACAGTGTCATCAATGACATTCGCAAGGGCCGCACCGCCGATTCGGCTGGCGCGGAGCAAGGCTATGACGCGCTGAAGAAGTATGCACGTGACCTGACCGCCGATGCGCGGGCAGGCAAGCTCGACCCTGTGATCGGTCGCGACGACGAAATTCGCCGCACGATTCAGGTTCTGTCGCGGCGCACCAAGAACAACCCGGTGCTGATCGGCGAGCCGGGCGTGGGCAAAACCGCCATTGCGGAAGGGCTGGCACTGCGCATCGTCAATGGCGACGTGCCGGAATCACTGCGTGACAAGCAGTTGATGGCGCTCGACATGGGCGCCCTGATCGCGGGCGCGAAATATCGCGGCGAGTTCGAGGAACGGCTGAAAGCCGTGCTTTCGGAAATCACCGCCGCTGACGGCAACATCATCCTGTTCATCGATGAGATGCACACGCTGGTTGGCGCGGGCAAGGCGGATGGCGCAATGGATGCGTCGAACCTGCTCAAGCCTGCATTGGCGCGCGGCGAACTGCACTGCGTTGGCGCAACCACGCTGGATGAGTATCGCAAGCACGTCGAAAAAGACCCCGCACTTGCGCGACGCTTCCAGCCGGTTTTCGTTTCGGAGCCGACCGTCGAAGATACGATTTCGATCCTGCGCGGGTTGAAGGAAAAGTATGAGCAGCACCACAAGGTGCGCATTTCCGACTCCGCTCTGGTGTCGGCGGCGACCTTGTCGAACCGCTACATCACCGACCGCTTCCTGCCGGATAAAGCCATCGATTTGATGGACGAGGCGGCATCACGGCTGCGTATGCAAGTCGATTCCAAGCCTGAGGCTTTGGATGAAATCGACCGCCGCATCATGCAGCTCAAGATCGAGCGTGAGGCGTTGAAGGTCGAAAAGGACGATGCTTCGAAGGATCGTCTATCGCGGCTGGAGCAGGAATTGGCCGGTCTTGAGGAAGAGTCCGCTGGCATGACCTCCAAATGGCAGGCGGAAAAGCAGAAGCTTGGCCTGGCAGCGGAACTGAAAAAGCAACTGGACGATGCGCGGAACGAATTGGCCGCGGCGCAGCGCAAGGGCGAATTTCAAAAAGCGGGCGAGCTTGCATATGGCAAGATTCCCGATCTGGAAAAGAAACTCGTTGAGGCGGAGTCGCAGGACAATCGCGGCAGCATGGTTGAGGAAACCGTGACGCCGGACCATGTGGCACAAATCGTGTCGCGCTGGACCGGCATTCCGGTTGACAAGATGCTGGAAGGCGAGCGCGAAAAGCTGCTGCACATGGAAGACGAGATCGGCAAGCGTGTCGTTGGACAGGGCGAAGCCGTGCAGGCGGTTTCCAAGGCGGTGCGCCGTGCGCGCGCTGGCTTGCAGGACCCGAATCGGCCCATCGGCTCGTTCATGTTCCTCGGCCCCACGGGCGTCGGCAAGACGGAATTGACGAAGGCGCTGGCCAACTTCCTGTTTGATGATGAGCAGGCGATGGTTCGCATAGATATGTCGGAATTCATGGAGAAGCACTCCGTGGCCCGACTGATCGGCGCACCTCCCGGCTATGTCGGATATGAGGAAGGCGGCGTGCTGACGGAAGCCGTGCGGCGCAGGCCCTATCAGGTCGTGCTGTTCGACGAGGTCGAAAAGGCGCATCCCGATGTGTTCAACATCTTGTTGCAGGTACTCGATGATGGCCGCCTGACCGATGGTCAGGGCCGCACCGTGGACTTCCGCAACACGCTGATCATCATGACGTCGAATCTCGGCGCTGAGTTCCTCGTCAATCTCGGTGAGGATGGCGAAGTGGACTCTGTGCGCGATCTGGTAATGGAGCGCGTTCGGGCGGCATTCCGGCCCGAATTCCTGAACCGTATTGATGAGATCATCCTGTTCCATCGCCTGCGTCGCCAGGACATGGGCAAGATCGTCGAGATCCAGCTTGGCCGCTTGGAAAAGCTGCTGGCGGACCGCAAGATCAAGCTCGAACTGGACAAGGATGCCGTCGAGTGGCTCGCGAACAAGGGCTATGATCCGGCCTATGGCGCGCGTCCGCTGAAGCGCGTGATCCAGAAGGAGCTTCAGGACCCGCTGGCGGAGAAAATTCTGCTCGGCGATATTCTGGACGGCTCGAAAGTGAAGGTCACGTCAGGTTCCGATCGGCTCAATTTCCGGTCCAAACCAAGGCTCGTGGACGAGGCCGAACAAGCGGCCTGAGGTTGGTTGATTCAGTGATGAAGACGCGGCGGTTTCCGCCGCGTCTTTTTTGTTTGAGCGCCTGTTTCCGACTGGCCTGCGGGCCGACTCCCCATTGCGGGGTGATGCTGCACGGTCAAGTGTTTCTGCGTTTTTGAATCTGAGGCATTTGTTTAGGCCGTTACCGGTGCCAGCACTCCGGGGCAAAAATTAATCTTGGTCATCGGCTCAAGCTCAGCGACGTTTAGTCGTGGTGCGGCCATTTTCATGCCGGGTTCATATATGAAATGGTAGCGAGTGATTTGTATCGTGCCACGAATTGCCTGACGCGGGGTCGGACTTGAACCGTTTTGCACAATTTGCCTTGTTTGCTCTGCTTGCGAGCGCAAGCACGGGCGCGCACGCGCAGGTGCGTGATGCGCAGGTCTATTACGATGCGCAGGGCAATCGCGTGATCGTCGATGCCGTGACCGGCGAGGTCGTTTCCATCGAGCCAGCCGAACCGCCGCAACCGCGCTATCAGCGCGAGCGACGCCCGCGCCAGTGGCAGGACGATTCGGTCTATGATGATCCCGAACTTGAGCAATATGAGCGCCGCCGCTACGAGCGGGCCTACCCCGACGATGGCTATCGCCAATATCCGGATGAGCTTTACCCCGATGAACAGCAGGCACCGCGACAGCAGCCGCGTGTTGTTGAGCGCACGCCCTTGCCGGAACCGTCCGAGCCAAAGGCCATCCAGCAGGCACCGGCAAATTCGGGCGATTCGGTTATTGATCTGGGCAAGGCGCCAGCAACTAACCCCACGATTCAATCTGCAATCAAGGAAGATGTCGCCGGATTGCAGGTCTTGCTCGACCGCGTGGGTGCATCGCCGGGTGTGATCGATGGGCGGTTTGGCTCCAATGTGGATCGCGCGCTTGAGAACTATCGCGCGCTTACAGGACAGCCGCTGAAATCCACCGATACGATCAAGATCAAGGAACAACTGTCGGCAACCGGCGGCGATGCCATCATTGACTATATGATTACCGCCGAGGATGCGGCGGGGCCGTTCGTGGCTTCCGTGCCCGAAGACTATAGCGAAAAGGCAAAGCTCGACCGGCTTGGATATACATCGGTGCCCGAAATGCTGGCCGAGCGTTTTCATATGGATGAAAAATTTCTGCGCTCGCTCAACCCCGATGCGAATTTCAATCGGGCTGGAACCATCATTCGCGTGACGAATATCGGGAAAAACGTGACCAAGCCGGTCGCGCGCATCATCGCCGACAAGGGTAACAAGCAGGTGCGCGCCTATGGCGAGGATGGCAAGCTCGTCGTGGCTTACCCCGCTACAATCGGTTCAGCGGAAACACCGTCGCCAACGGGCACGCATACAATCTCGCGCGTCGTAACCGACCCCGGCTATACCTACAATCCAAAGGTGAATTTCAAGCAGGGCCAAAACGACAAGGTGCTCAACATTCCGCCGGGACCAAATGGGCCGGTCGGCAATGTGTGGATCGCGCTCGATAAACCGACCTATGGCGTTCATGGAACGCCCGAACCTTCGAAAATCGGCAAGACCGAAAGCCACGGCTGCGTGCGCCTGACCAACTGGGACGCGATGGAACTCGCAAAGCTGGTGAAGCCGGGGGTGACTGTCGAATTCGTGGAGTAGCGGGGAGATTCAGATGAGCGTCGGCTGCAAATGACGCTCCTCTGCGCTTCCGGTGCTCATGTACGAAATGTACACTCCGCTCCGGTTCTCGAAGATCACCATTTTCGCTCGACGCTGATCTGAATCTAACGTCGCGTCTGTGATTAAAACCTGGGATGACGTTGTCTGCCTTCTCCCCTTGAGGGAGAGGGTGCCGGCAGGCGGATGAGGGGTATTGCGCCGATGCGACCGGACTAGCTGTCGCTGCCCTTGGTGCTGGCAACTTTTAACGCGCCCGAATCATTTTCTTTCATGATTTCGTCAATGCGGTCGCGCTCGCGCTTGAATGCCGTCAATTCCTCGCTCTTGAGCGTCTTGCCCGCAGGCAGGCGCACGCGCATCGGATCAACCTTCGCACCGTTGACGATCAACTCGTAGTGCAAATGCGCGCCGGTGACCAAACCAGTCGAGCCGACATAGCCAATGATCTGACCCTGCCGCACGCGCGCGCCGGGCTTGATGCCCTGCGCAATGCCGCTTTGGTGATTGTACGAAGTCTCGTATCCGTTCGAGTGCCGGATAATTGTCTGACGACCATACGCGCCAGCCCATCCGGCTTTCTCAACCACGCCATTGCCGGTGGCGAGAATCGGCGTGCCGGTGGGGGCCGCCCAGTCAACACCCGTATGCATGCGCGTGTAACCCAGAACCGGGTGACGCCGTGCGCCGAAGCCGGATGTAAAACGCCCGTTCGGCACCGCGGTTCGCAGCAGGAACTGCTTGTTATTGCGTCCGTCCTTATCGAAGTAATCAACGCTGCCATCGGGCGACTGGAAGCGATAAAGCGTACGCATCTGGCCGCCAAACGTGGCTGCTACATAAAGAAGCTGCGAATCATCCGTGACTTGATCGTCGTCATCCGGTTCGGAAAAGAGCAACTCCATCTTGTCGCTGGCCGATACGCGCGACTGAAAATCGACATCCGACGCGAACATGCGCAAGAGCGCGTTAGTTGCGGTGCGCGAGATTCCATAGGAACCGGCGGCGCGATTGATTGCATCATAGATGGTCGGCAGGGTGCCGCTGGCAATAGCGGGCGGCGAGTCGTCGAATGCGGCGAGCAGGGCAGGGCTCGGATCAGGATCTTCCGCCGGCACAAACTGCTTCTGATCGTTCAGCGCGACGCAGAGAATCGAGCTGGTCGCGCCCGCGCTCGCATATAGACTCGCGCGCACGATCTTCGGTGTGTCGCCATGAAGCTCCAGACCAACGCGCAGCACCTGACCCTCTTTGAGAGTCGGCGAGTGCAGCAGCTCGTTTAGCCTGGCCGCTGCAGCGTCCGCATCCGGACCAATATAGCTCGCGCCCTTGAGCGCATCTTGAATCGTGATTTCGCCCGTTACCGGAATAATGTCTTCCGCATAGGAAATATCATCCTCCGCACCTTCCTTTGGGGCCACGGACACATTTTCCGGCGTTATCTTGAACCCGTAAGATGCGGTCAGCGTCTGCGTTTCGAACGAATCGCCGAATCGCTCCGGATCGACGGAGTGAAGCGAGGCCACCTGAACATCGCCATCTGTGAGAATCGCGCCCGTGGTGCGCACGACCTGCTCCACCTCATCAGCGGAAAGCGCCGTGTTCTCATCGAAATCGGCAGTCTCGACGGGGAATGGCACTGTTTTCAGCACCATCTCGCTTTCCACCTTTGCAGCGTAAATCTGGCCTGCGGCGGGAAGCTCGGGCTTTGACCCCGGCTCGGCAAACACCATCAGCGGATCGAACGGCGGATAATCGCGCTCATTCTTATAGCTTGCGGCAAGCGCCATGTTGATTTCCATCAAGGGCATGGCGCGAACGACTTCGCGATCACCAACCTTGCTGGCCACCGACACTTCTATACGGCGCTTGTCTTTAGCTCGGGCGATCTGCCGCGAGGCGATGACGCGCTCCTCCTTAGCCTCCTCGCCCGATTCGCCCGATTTGCGCAGGCCCATCAAATCGGCAATCTCCGGCGGCGTGGCGATCAGCACACGACCATCCAAGGCGGCCAGTAGCGCAACGCCCATCAAGACGCTTGAAGTAATGCCTGTGAGAAATGTGCCGGAGAGCCAGCGCGCAGAAACTTCACGCCGATCCGGCGGGCCGCTTTGCCCATCGGCCAAAAGCGGCGGCTCGTCCCCAAGCTCCGCTATGGATTGGTCGGTGTCCTGCATAAAAGACGGTAATTCCCCTAACCCGAACGCTTATACATATAGTTTGGCAGTGACTTTTGCCTTCCGGGACCGGGTAAGTCAACGAAAGCCGCCGGTTTCGAGGCTTTCAGGGAATGTCGCCGGCTGGCATTGCTGCACGCTTCGGCACGAGGGGTGAACCAGAATTCGGGCTCCAATGTGACCGGCTGTGGATGAGTGCGGGACGTTTTTCCTTGTTTTGCTAGGGGTTCATTGCCCTGTCAAAAAACTTTCAAAAAAACATGCATCAGCGTGTTGACAGTTTTGGGGGGTGAGGCCTATATACGGCCAACAACGCGGGCGGCACGCCGCTGGCGGCGGTAAGGTTCGCTCTAATGTTGAGT
>NZ_QURN01000007.1 GCF_003403035.1 Mesorhizobium denitrificans
CCGCCGCTCACCGCTTTGGGGAAAGGTTCACATGGCTCAATTCTCAGTGGAAATTAGACGCCTACCCGGCTCACTTCTGGGTGGAAATCAACACATCACCGCCAGTGAGGCGCCGAAACCTGCTCCGGCCGAAACCCCCAATATATCTGGTGATACGATCGGGTTGCGGAACAGGTTCTGGTAGGCTGCGCCGGCCGCGGCCAGAGCTGCCCCAACCATAATCGCCGCGCCAATGCGCGGCAGCCTGACATTCAGGACGATGAGTTCCTCGCTCGAGGTCCAGTAAGGCTCGATAGGAAAGACCTTGGACGCCAGGATTGCCACAACGCGATCGGGCGGGATAGACACCCTGCCCATTCCGATAGATAGCACGGCCAGGGCTGCAAGCAGCAGGAGTAGCGCTGGTAGAACTGCGTGGTCGCGAGCGGCGGCCGGCAGGCTTCTTCTGCTCTCCAGACCTCGATCAGCAGTCCGGTCTAGCATTTGTCGACGTGGCTGACGTCGACTCCGTTTTCGGCGAAGAATGTTTCGAGGCGGGCGTTGGATTCGGCGTAGCTGCCCTTCTTCCAAACCATGCGCCATTCGCCAGCGCCATCGTCGTAGGCCGCTGTTGGAAACGCCTTCTGGAAGCGCTCAGCGAGGTCCCCATTGCGCGGCATGTCGATGCCATGCAATTCGCACATCTTGGTCAGCGTTACGGGGTTCGAGATAACGGTGTTCATGGGCAATCCCTCCACGTTATATTTGAAAGAATATAGCGAAGTGGATTTATACACGGCGTGTTGCGACTGACAAGCCGAAAACACTTGCGCGATCTATAGTGATCGAAAAGCCTGGTTGTGACCACCGAACGGGGTCAGTTTTCAGGTTTGCGCGGTCTTGAGGCGTGTTGCCGAATTGACCGTCACCCGCGATCAGGCCAAGCCTGAAGTGCCGTTTGAATGTGCGTGCAGGATGCGTTGCTCTTACCGTGTGCTCGTTGGAGCCTCACATCGGTCGTCGGTGCAACCTTCTTGATTTTCCGGTTCGCCGCCAGCCGCAATATGAGGGAAGGGGGCGGAGAGAGCCAGAGCAATGCGTGCACCGACTGCGATGTCGTCTTCGATCCCGAAGCTCTGATATCCGATCGAACCGTCGCGGCCGATGAGGACAGATGAGGGCGTGCCGCGCAGGCTGAATCTTCTCATCGTTACCGGCATATCGGAGGTGTCATCTGCGAGGTCGACACCAACCGGGTGCGAGATGCGATATTCATGCAGAAAGGCACGAAGGGTCACCGGCGTCATCGCCGCGTGGTGTTCAAACACGGTGTGGATGCCGATCACCTGAAGATCGGTATGACTGAAAATACGTTCGATACGCTGAACCTGCGGGATCGAACCCGTCACGCAGCCGGGACAGAGCAGCTGGAACGTATGGATGTAGACAGGCCGCCCGCGCAGCGCTGCCAGCGACATCGGGGCCGCAGTGTTGAACCACTCGCTGATTGCGAGTTCTGGTGCGAGGGTTAGAGCCGTATTAGGCATTGTGTCTCCTTACAGGGAAAGGCGGGGCGGAAAGCCGCCCACTCGGATCAGCGTACATTGGCGGCGCGTGTCCGGTCTATTGCCTGTGCCCGGTCGATAGGGGTAATTCTGCCCTCGTTCTTTCTCTCTGTTAGCCTGGAGGGTGAGGACATGCGGGCCCGACGATGGCTGTCGGCGGGCCCGCGCTTTCATTTCGAGGAGGTGACCTTGCCGGGAAGGCTGAGATCCCCCGAGGCGATCTTGAAAACGTCGCTCACACAAAGGAGCGGTGCGTGGAGGTTGCCGTTTACCTTCAGTCCCGCCGTCACGCCGTCATACGAGGCGCCGGCGATGCCGCCGATCAACGACAAGGGGATGGTGACGGCCACGGCGTCCGCCTTCAACGTGGTGGGGTAGTCAGGGCTGTCGATCAGCAGGGGAACGCCGGGCCAGGTCGGTGGAAGTTTGGGCTTTGTGCCGTCCGGAATGTCCATGACCTTAAGACCGCCACCACAGGCCTCGTCTTTCGCCAGCACCACCCAGTGCGGATGCCAGACATCCCGGTTTTTGCCACCCTTGGCCGCGTCGTCAAAATCCGGATGGAAAGTGACTGCCAGAGCGACGATGCCCTGATCGTTGTCGAAGCCGATTTCGCCGCTGTTCAGTGAGGTCGGCCAGACATAGGCGAAAATGCCAGAGCCCTCGAACTTGCCGATGGCCTCGGGTTTTTTCGAGCCTGCCTCGCCTCGGACGCGTGTTGTGAAAACCGCGGTGTCGTTGTTTGTCGTGATGGTCGTCTCGACAATGTCGAAGGAAGCCTGCACGGCTTCCTTTGGTTCAGACTTGATCGAATGCGCGGTCGCGCCGCCGGTAAGGCAAAGTGATATCATTCCGGCGAGAAGCCCGTCGGCTGCAAATCTACCAGTCATGATGGTTCGTCTCCTTCTCTCAACTGCCTGGAGGGCTTGACGCCGATCCTTGTCGAAAAGCGTCCCAGTTGGCTGACTGGAGCGCAGGATCGGCTGTTTCGTGGTCGTGGCAATCGATGCGAATGTCTCGTTGGCCGAATGCCGCGTCCACGAAATTGCAGTGATGCGGTCGCTCCGCATCGGTATGAGCGAATGGCACGAAATAGCAGCAGTTCACGCACATGCGTTGAATGGGGATGGCTTCGATCTCCTGGAGGTGCCTGATCATCTTGGCCAACATGAGCAGCATGTTCTCCTGTTCACCAGCGGCCAAGGCTGCGGCAGCCTGTTCGGCGACGCTGAGCGGAGCGTTATCCTTTTGAAGGGCGGATAACCCATCGTCGGTCAAGGTTATGTTCACCGCCCGTCGGTCGGCTGTTGAGCTGGTTTTGGTGATCAGGCCCTTTCGCTCCAGCGCAATAATCGAGTCGGTCGCGGTCGGTTGCGAAACGCCCAGGTGAGCGGCAATATCCTTCACGCTCATCCCATCTGAACGACCCTCGATTAGTTCCAGGATCGATAATTGCGTCGGATTCAGGCCAGCGGCCTTTGCTCGCTGCCAGTCATCGATTCGCATCGTCGTTGCCAGTCGCGACAGACCCTCGCGAATGCGACGATTGATGGATGATGGATTTCTGTGTGACGCCATAATGCAATAGTACATAGGAATCCTATGTATGCAAGTATCAGCCGGATTAACGCCCGGCAGAGACACAGGCGATCCCCAAATGGAGAAGCGCGCAGGCTAAGCGTCGGAAAGGTCGCCACTATTCAGCGTGGATGTGAAAATCGAAATTTAGCTGAGGTACGAATGGTGGGCGTGACAGGGATTGAACCTGTGACCCCTACGATGTCAACGTAGTGCTCTCCCGCTGAGCTACACGCCCATTCGCGCCGCGCATACAACACTTTTGTTTCGGCCCGTCAATAGCGATTGGCGGGGAAATCAGCGTGAATTGGCGATTGCGGCGTTGAGACCTTATGCGGCCTGCAACATCTTCTCAACTTCCGTAACCAGTTCGCGGAGATGGAACGGTTTTGAGAGGATCTTCGCATCACGCGGAGCCTTCGAATCAGGGTTCAGCGCGACCGCAGCGAAGCCGGTGATGAACATCACCTTGAGGTCGGGATCGATTTCCGTCGCGCGCCGCGCAAGTTCGATTCCGTCCATCTCGGGCATTACGATGTCCGTCAACAGCAGCGAGAAGGGCTCTTCACGAAGCCTTTCAAAGGCGCTGGCGCCATTGTCGAAGTCAATTACCTGATAGCCCGCGCGCTCCAAGGCTTTCACCAGAAAGCGGCGCATATCTTCATCATCTTCTGCAAGCAGAATGCGCGTCATTGCAATTATGTCCGTCCAGCTTCGATATTGGCGAAGCGTTCCCAAAATTAACCATCATTCATATGGCTGTGGGATGGTAAACATCAAGTGAATTTGGCCTAAAGCTCTTGCGGATATCGCAGATCGATCTCGCTGGACACCAGACAGCGCAAGTGGCAGTTTGAGCTATGTTTACAGCGACTTTTGGAGTTTTGGCGTGAGCGTTTCGGAAGATTTTTCTCCTTCCAGGGCGTTTGCGGTCAGCCGTGCAGCAGAACAGCGTGTTCCCTTTGTTTTCAATTCGCCCCATAGCGGGCGGCATTATCCGGCGCGTTTTCTGGAAATGTCGCGGCTGGATCCGATAGCGATTCGCCGCTCGGAAGATTGCTATGTGGATGAGCTTTTCAGTAGCGTCACCGCGCTTGGCGCGCCGCTGCTCTCGGCGCACTTTCCGCGCGCCTATCTCGATGTGAATCGGGAGCCTTGGGAACTCGACCCTCGCATGTTCTCTGATCCTCTGCCGTCCTTTGCGAATACCCGCTCGCCGCGCGTTGCCGGTGGGCTGGGCACCGTGCCCAGGCTCGTTGGCGAGGGGGCGGAAATCTACGCCCATCGCCTGCCGCTTTCGGAGGCGACAGACCGGATCGAGCGGATTTACCAGCCCTATCACGCAACGCTGAAACAGCTTTTGAGCGAGACGCGAAACGCCTTTGGTTATGCGGTGCTGGTCGATTGCCATTCCATGCCAGCTGGCATTCGCCTGGGCGACTCTGGCATGCGGCCTGATTTTATCATCGGCGACAGGTTTGGCAGTTCCGCGTCGCGCACACTATCCGAGGCTACGATCCAGCTTTTGGCGGATCGCGGGTTCAGCGTGGCGCATAACCGTCCTTACGCGGGCGGATATATCACGGAACACTATGGCAGACCCGCGCGCGGCGTTCATGCAATACAGATCGAGATAAATCGCGGTCTGTATATGGATGAGCAGACGCTGCAAAAATTGGCTGGTTTTGATGCTCTGGCTGTAGAAATTGCGAGTTTTGCGGCTGATCTTATGGCATTGCCAGACTATTGTTTTGGCGATTTGCCGCTGGCTGCGGAGTAATGGACGGCGAGCAATGGGGCAAAAAAGAACCGCACCGTTTGCGCGATGCGGTCAAGTCTAGGGAGGAAACGCCCAAGCTGGGCGCGGACAGATCGCTCCGTCCGAGAGTTAGACTATGTTGCGATGCACAAATGTCAAGCGTGCTGTATTGCAATCGCGGCAATTGTATCATTTGATCACAGTAAGTTCTTCAAGAGGTTACCTTGCAAATAGATCCAGAATTCATGCGCCGCATTGCGGCAGTGGCTGCGCGCGAGTCTTTGCCCCGATTTCGCCAGCAAGGGGCTGTCACCAACAAGCAGGAAGGCGGGTTCGACCCTGTTACCGAGGCTGACCGGCAGGCTGAGCGATCCATCCGCGCGCTCATCAACGAGCAATTTCCCGATCATGGTATTCTTGGCGAGGAATTCGGTTCGGAAAATGCCGATGCAGAGCATGTCTGGGTGATCGATCCCATTGATGGTACGCGTTCGTTTATATCCGGCATTCCGTTGTGGGGAACGCTGGTTGGTCTGACGCGCAATGGTGATGCCGTTGCCGGCATGATGGCGCAGCCATTCATTGGCGAGTTGTTCTACGCAACGGGGCACGGGTCGTTCTACGAGGGGCCGCACGGAGCCAACAAACTGACGACGCGCCCGACAGAATCCATCGCTAACGCCACCATGTGCACCACTACGCCGTTCCTGTTCAAGGATGCACAGAAGGATGCGTTCGAACGGCTGGAGAATGCGGTGCAATTGTCGCGTTACGGCACGGATTGCTACGCCTATGCGATGGTAGCGGCGGGGCAGGTCGATCTCGTGGTGGAAACTGCCTTGCAGCCTTATGACATTGTCGCGCTCATTCCGATCATTGAGCAGGCGGGCGGCAAGATCACCAATTGGGATGGCGGTCCCGCCGAGCAGGGTGGCGGCATTGTAGCCGCTGCAAATCCGCGCTTGCACGATGCTGCGATGAAAATTCTCCACGCTTGACGAAAGCCTTCTCATGTTTTTTGCATCTGACAATTGGGCAGGCGCGCATCCTGATGTTGCTGCGGCGCTCAGTGAGGCGGCAGGCGGCTTTGATCCGGCCTATGGCTCGGGCGCATGGGACAAGCGTGTAACGGCGCGGTTCAGTGAAATCTTCGAGCGTGAAGTCGCTGTGTTCTTTGTTTCCACGGGCACGGCTGCCAACTCTCTGTCGCTTGCGTCAGTCGCGAAGGTGGGCGGCGTGGTGTTTTGCCATCCGGAGGCGCATATCCGGGAGGATGAGTGCGGCGCGCCGGAGTTTTTATCTGGCGGCCTGCGGTTGCACGCCGTGGAAGGCGCGCGCGGCAAGATGGATCCGGCTTTGTTGCACGAAGCGATTGGACTTTTTCCGCCGGGCTTTGTTCACGGCGGGCGTCCCGCAGCCGTTTCGATCACACAGGCGAGTGAAATCGGCACCGTGCATTCACTGGCCGAAATTGACGCGATTGTAGATGTTGCTCGCGCGCATGGTCTTCCGCTTCACATGGACGGCGCGCGCTTTGCCAATGCGCTTGTCGCGTTGGGTTGCACGCCGGCAGAGATGACATGGCGGCGCGGCATTGATCTGCTTTCGTTTGGTGGCACGAAAAACGGCTGCTGGTGTGCGGAGGCGGTCGTGCTGTTCGATCCGTCCCGCGCGGGCGAGTTCGCCTTTCATCATAAGCGCGCCGCGCAATTGTTCTCGAAGTCGCGCTTCGTCGCTGCGCAGTTCGAGGGCTATTTCGCTGACGATTTATGGTTGCACAATGCTCGCCATGCCAATGCAATGGCGCAGCGTTTGGCTTCGATGTTTGAGGGGTTGCCAACTGCTCGCCTCGCATGGGAGCCCGATGCGAACGAGGTATTTCCGATTCTGAAGAAGAACACGGCAGATCGTCTGAAGGCCAACGGCGCGGCATTTTACGATTGGCGCGCACCCCATTGGTATGAGGGGCCGATTGGGGAAGACGAAGTGCTATGCCGCTTCGTCACCAGCTTTGCGACGCGCGAGGGAGACATCGCCGCGCTGTTCGGGTGCTTGGGCTGAGATAGTCCAGAGAAAACACCCCTCATCTGGCGGATGAGGGGTAACGCTAAGCGCTTTCCGCCCGCAATTACCGCGGCAGAACGGTCGAGCCCATCAGTGTTTCATCGATGGATGCCGCGGCCTGGCGACCTTCGCGGATCGCCCAGACCACCAGCGACTGACCACGGCGAACATCACCCGCGACATACAGCCTGTCGATGTTCGTGCGATAATCCCGATCGTTTGCGGCAACATTCTGCGAACGGCGCGTGTCCGTGATGATGTCCAGCTTGCCGTCCAACTCTGTCGTCACTGCTCCGCTGATCGGCCCGGCAAAGCCGATAGCAATAAATGCCAGATCGGCGCGGATCACAAACTCCGTTCCGGGGATAGGCTTGCGCTTTTCATCGACCTCGCAGCACTTCACGCCGGTCAGTTCGCCGTCCTCGCCGATAAACTCCAGCGTAGCGACCTGAAATTCGCGCTGTGCGCCTTCAGCCTGCGAAGATGACGTGCGCATCTTCGTTGCCCAGTACGGCCAAACGGCGAGCTTGTTTTCCTTTTCGGGCGGCTGCGGACGAATGTCGAGTTGCGTCACACGCACCGCGCCCTGCCGGAAAGCCGTGCCAACACAGTCCGATGCTGTGTCACCACCGCCGACGACGACGATATGCTTGCCGCCCGCGAGGATCGGCTCGGAAGGCCATGCTGACGACTGAATGCCCTCGCCTCCAACGCGCCGGTTCTGCTGCACCAGATAGGGCATAGCGTCATGCACGCCGTGGAATTCGGTGCCGGGAATACCCGCGGGGCGGGGCGCTTCCGAGCCGCCGCAATAGAGCACCGCGTCAAACTCAGCGAGCAAATCCTCAACCTTCTTGTCCACGCCAACATTGATGCCGCAATGGAACGTCACGCCTTCGCCGGACATCTGCACTACGCGCCGGTCGATATAGTGCTTCTCCATCTTGAAGTCTGGAATGCCGTAGCGCAGCAGGCCGCCGGGGCGGCTCTCGCGTTCATAGACATGTACCTCGTGGCCCGCGCGGCCAAGCTGCTGCGCCGCAGCCATGCCGGAGGGACCGGAACCGATTATCGCCACCCGCTTGCCGGTCTTTTTCTCGGCAGGGTAGGGGCGCACATAGCCGCTCTCGTAAGCCTTGTCGGCCAGCGCCTGCTCAACGGTCTTGATGGCAACCGGAATGTCCTCAAGGTTCAGCGTGCACGCCTCCTCGCAAGGTGCGGGGCAAACGCGGCCGGTGAACTCGGGGAAATTGTTGGTCGAATGCAGGTTGCGGATCGCCTGCTCCCAATCTCCATTATAAACCAGATCGTTCCAGTCGGGGATCTGGTTGTGGATCGGGCAGCCTGTTGGCCCATGACAAAACGGAATGCCGCAATCCATGCAACGTGCGGCCTGCTTCTCGACCTCTTTATCAGACATCGGAAGCGTAAATTCGCGGAAGTGGCGAATGCGGTCGGATGCCGGCTGGTACTTGTGCACCTGCCGGTCGATCTCAAGGAAGCCTGTTACCTTGCCCATTTCAGTTCCAGTTCTCTTGGGCGGAGCTTCAGCTCACGCCCTGGATTTCATATGATCGGAAGCGGATGCCTATTCCGCAGCGACGCCCATGCGCATACGCGCCATTTCTTCGAGCGCCCGTTTATACTCGACTGGCATGACCTTGCGGAACTTTGGCCGATAATCCGACCAGTTCTCAAGGATCGCCTTTGCCTTTGTCGAGCCTGTATAATGCACATGGTTCGAGATGAGCTGGTGAAGTCGCTCTTCGTCATGGGTGGTCATGTCGCCGGATACGTCGACTCGTCCCTTGAAGTCGATGTCGCCGCCGTGGTGGTGCAGCCGCTCAAGAAGCGCGTCCTCTTCCGGAACAGGCTCGAGTTCAACCATCGCCATGTTGCAGCGCGTAGCGAAATCGCCTTCTTCATCAAGTACATAGGCCACGCCGCCAGACATGCCCGCAGCGAAGTTGCGGCCCGTCTTGCCGAGAACGACCACAATGCCGCCGGTCATGTATTCGCAGCCGTGGTCGCCCACGCCCTCGACGACCGCCGCCGCGCCCGAATTGCGCACGGCAAAGCGCTCGCCTGCAACACCGCGGAAGTAGCACTCACCTTCGGTCGCGCCGTAAAGCACGGTGTTGCCGACGATTATCGAGTCTTCCGCCACGATCTTGGCTTCGTCCGATGGCCGAACGATGATCTTGCCACCCGACAATCCTTTGGCCACGTAGTCGTTGCCGTCCCCGATAAGGTCGAAGGTCACGCCCCGCGCCAGAAACGCGGCGAATGACTGTCCGGCCGTGCCGCGCAGCTTCACCGAAATCGTGTCCTCGCGCAGGCCCTTGTGCTTGTAGCGCCGTGCCACCTCGCCGGAAAGCATCGCGCCTGCAGAGCGGTCGACGTTCTTGATGTCGACCTCGATCTCCACCGGCTGACGTGCCTCGAGTGCAGGCTTGGCAAGTTCGATCAGCTTGCGGTCGAGCACATCGTCAATCGGGTGCTTCTGGCGCTTGGTCCAGTGAGTTTCTTCAACCGGCGCATCAGGCTTGTAGAAGAGCTTCGAGAAATCGAGACCCTTCGCCTTCCAGTGGTTGATCAGCTCGCGCTTTTCCAGAAGATCGACATCGCCGATAATCTCGTCCAGATGGCGGAAGCCCATCGCAGCCAGCAGGGCGCGCACTTCTTCTGCAACATAGAAGAAGAAGTTGATAACGTGTTCCGGCGTGCCCTTGAACCGCTTGCGCAGCACGGGGTCTTGCGTGGCGACACCCACAGGGCATGTGTTCAGATGGCACTTGCGCATCATGATGCAGCCTGCCGCTATTAGCGGTGCCGTCGAGAAGCCGAACTCATCGGCACCCAGCAGCGCGCCGATAACCACGTCGCGCCCGGTGCGAAGTCCGCCGTCTACCTGCAATGCAACGCGCGAACGCAGGCCATTCAGCACCAGTGTCTGGTGCGTTTCGGCAAGGCCCATTTCCCATGGCGAACCGGCGTGCTTGAGCGAGGTTAGCGGCGATGCGCCGGTTCCTCCATCATAGCCGGAGATGGTGATGTGGTCTGCGCGCGCTTTGGCAACGCCAGCCGCAACCGTGCCGACGCCAACCTCAGACACAAGTTTCACCGAAATATCGGATGAAGGGTTGACGTTCTTCAGGTCGAATATGAGCTGTGCCAGATCCTCGATCGAGTAGATGTCATGGTGCGGCGGCGGCGAAATCAGGCCAACGCCCTGCGTGGAGTGCCTTGTCTTGGCGATGGTCGCGTCCACCTTATGGCCCGGCAACTGTCCGCCTTCGCCGGGCTTTGCACCCTGCGCCACCTTGATCTGGATCATGTCGGAGTTGACCAGATATTCGGTTGTCACGCCGAAGCGTCCTGATGCCACCTGTTTGATCGCCGAGCGTTCCGGGTTTGGCTTGCCGTCCGGTAGCGGGAAATAGCGGTCGGGCTCTTCCCCGCCTTCGCCCGTGTTCGACTTGCCGCCGATGCGGTTCATGGCAATCGCCAGTGTGGTGTGCGCCTCGCGGCTGATCGAGCCGAACGACATTGCTCCTGTCGAGAAGCGCCGAACGATGTCCGCTGCCGACATCACTTCGTCGATAGGAACAGGCTTACGGCCAGTCTCTTCCGCCAGCTTGATCTTGAACAGCCCGCGAACGGTCTGCGCGTGTGCTGTCTCGCTGTCGATCTGCTTCGAATATTGCTGGAACGTATCCCACGACCCGTGCCGCACTGCGTGTTGCAGCGTAGCGACAGCATCGGGCGACCACATATGTGCTTCGCCGCGCATGCGGAACATATATTCGCCGCCCACTTCGAGATTGTGCGCGAGAACGGGATCGTTGCCGAACGCGTCCGCGTGACGGGATGCCGTTTCTGTCGCGACCTCTTCCAGCCCGACACCTTCGATGGTCGTGGCCGTGCCGGTGAAATACTGATCCACGAACGGCGTGGACAGGCCGATGGCGTCGAAAATCTGCGCGCCGCAATAGGACTGATAGGTCGAGATGCCCATCTTGGACATGACCTTCAAAATGCCCTTGCCGATCGACTTGATGTAACGGGACACGACCTCGTACGGATCGACCTCTGCCGGCATTTCGCCGCGCTGGTGCATATCGAGCAAAGTGTCGAAAGCCAGATAGGGGTTGATCGCCTCCGCGCCATAGCCTGCGAGACAGCAGAAATGGTGTATCTCGCGCGGTTCGCCGGATTCCACCACCAACCCCACAGATGTGCGCAGTCCCTTGCGAACGAGGTGATGATGCACGGCTGCTGTTGCCAGCAGGGAAGGGATGGCAATGCGGTCCGGCCCGACCTGACGGTCCGACAGGATAATGATGTTGTAGCGCCCCGCCACTGCCGCCTCTGCACGTTCGCACAGGCGTTCGATAGCCCCCGCCATGCCCGACGCGCCCTCGGTGGCCGCATAGGTTATGTCGATGGTCTTGGTGTCGAAGCTCTCCTCGGTGTGGCCGATGGAGCGGATCTTTTCCAGGTCGCCATTGGTAAGAATAGGCTGACGCACCTCAAGCCGCTTGCGGCGAGAGGTTCCCACCAGATCCAGAATGTTCGGGCGCGGACCGATGAAGGAGACGAGGCTCATCACCAGTTCCTCGCGGATCGGGTCGATGGGCGGGTTCGTCACCTGCGCGAAGTTCTGCTTGAAGTAGGTGTAAAGCAGCTTTGATTTGTCCGACATCGCCGAAATCGGCGTATCGGTTCCCATGGACCCAACAGCTTCCTGACCTGTAACGGCCATCGGAGCCATCAACAGCTTCAGGTCTTCCTGCGTGTAGCCAAACGACTGCTGACGGTCGAGCAGGGACACATCCCTGCGCAACGCGCGCGGCTCAACGGGCTTCAAGTCTTCCAGAATAAGCTGCGCGCGCGCCAGCCATTCCTTGTAAGGGTGCTTGTGTGCAATTTCCGACTTGATCTCTTCATCGGAAATGATGCGACCCTTCACGAGGTCGATCAACAGCATCTTGCCGGGCTGCAGGCGCCATTTTCTGACAATGTGCTTTTCTTCCACCGGAAGCGCACCGGCTTCTGATGCAAGGATCACGCGGTCATCGTCGGTAACAATATAGCGCGCCGGGCGCAGGCCGTTGCGGTCAAGCGTTGCGCCGATCTGGCGGCCATCCGTAAAGGCAAGCGCTGCCGGGCCATCCCACGGCTCCATGAGCGCCGCATGGTATTCGTAGAATGCCTTGCGGTCCTCATCCATGGACTTGTTGCCTGCCCATGCTTCGGGCACCAGCATCATCATGGCGTGGCTCAGTCTGTAGCCGCCCTGGAACAGGAATTCGAGCGCGTTGTCAAAGCACGCCGTGTCCGACTGCCCCTCATAGGAAATCGGCCAGATCTTTGAAATGTCGTTTCCGAACAGTTCGGAATCCACGGATGCCTGCCGCGCCGCCATCCAGTTGTTGTTGCCGCGCACGGTGTTGATCTCGCCATTGTGCGCGAGCATGCGATACGGGTGTGCCAGCTTCCATGACGGGAAAGTGTTGGTCGAAAAGCGCTGATGGACAAGGATAAGCGCGGTTTCGAAACGCGGGTCGGATAGATCCTTGTAATATGCGCCCACCTGATAGGCGAGGAACATGCCCTTATAAACGATCGTGCGCGACGAAAGCGAAACGCAGTAAGCGCCAATGTCCCTGTTGTTGTTCTCGGCATAAATGCGACCGGAAATCACTTTCCGCAGAATATATAGCCGCGCTTCATATTCCTCATCGTCGGTGATGTCCGGCGTGCGGCCGATGAAAACCTGGCGATGGAATGGCTCCGAAGCAACGATTTCGGGCGCCTTCGACAGCGAAGAGTTATCCACCGGAACGTCGCGGAAGCCGAGAACCGGCAGTCCTTCCGACTGTGCGCTTTCGCGGATGATATCGTCGATGTGGGCGCGCATTTCGGTGTCTTGCGGCATGAACCAGTGGCCGACACCGTATTGGCCCGCCGGCGGCAACTTGACGCCGAGTGCAGCCATTTCGTCGCGGAAGAATCGGTCAGGAATTTGCACGAGCACGCCTGCGCCGTCGCCAACGAGCGGATCGGCACCCACAGCGCCGCGATGCGTCAGGTTTTCGAGCATGAAAAGCCCGTCCTTGACGATCTCGTGCGACTTCACACCCTTCATCTGCGCAATAAAACCGACGCCGCAGGCATCATGCTCATTTCGCGGATCGTAAAGACCTCGTTTAGTCGGCAGGCCGGGAATGGTGGTGTTTTTGACGGTCGCCGCATTCGTCTGCGCGGCGAGCTTTTGCTCTGTCACTGCAGATGGCGTCATGTCCGTCATCGTCATTCCCTCCGTTCTGGCCCTTTCGGGCGACAATGGCCAAGGCATAACCCTTCAGCCGCTCAATGCAACCCACGCGAAACGCCGGACTGCGCAGATGCGCCCACCCGGCTATTCATGCGATCAAATAAGACAGCAATACTGTCCTAAATTTATATGTCAGAAATCCAGGCTGCGCACAAGAAGGATTCGAAAAGAAATATGCTCGTTACAGAAACAAAATGTCGCGGCACGGCTGTTTGCCGCAAGCTTATAAGCGAAACGGCCTGCTGCGCTTAAGCCGACGATCCCGGAATATAGGCGTCGAACGCGGCCCAGAATTGCTGGAGATAATAATCGCGCTCCTGCAAAATCTCGTGTTTTGCGCCGTCGATCGTCACGCAATAGCTGGATCGCAGGTGTCGGGCATAGCGCTCGATGGCTCGACTCGAAACGACTGTATCTGCCCCGGCGGCAACAAACAGAATCGGAATGTGCAGGCGCGCCATGTAATCGGGGTCGGATACGCGTCGCGCCGCGTGGACGGCTGCATGCATCCACCGAATCGTCGGCCCGCCTAGCGATAGTCTCGGGTGCGTGGTGAACAGCCTCACATTGCGCGCGTAACGGTCCGGATCACTCGTCACATTGTTGCGGTCAAACGGTGTTGGCTTCCATTTGCCCCCGGTCGCGTAAAAGCTGCCAAAACCGGCTAGCTTCAACAGATTGGCCAGTCGTCTCAGCGTGTTTGCGGAAAGCGGCATCCGTCCCACTTCCAGAAGCGGGGCGAGCAACACCATGCGCTCAACTCTGTTGCGCAGGCGCGGCGCGGCATCAAGCGCAATGAGCGCGCCCGTAGAATGCGCGACAATAAAATATGGCCCTCGGCAATCCGGCAGCACGATTTCGCTGAAAAACTGATCGAGATCGTCGGCGTAAACGTCAAAATCGGAAACGTCGCCGCGCAGCGGGTCCATCAATTCGCGGTCGGAAAGCCCTTGTCCGCGCCAGTCGAATGTCGCCACACCAAAACCACGCTCAATCAGCGAGCGTGTGGTTTCGAAATATTTTTCGATTGGTTCGTTGCGGCCCGGCAGCAATATGACCGTGCCTTTTATCGGGCGGGCGCTTGCCTTGAACAATGCGTAGCGCAAGCGCCTGTTGCCCTGTGCAACGATAAAGCCTGAATTTGCTCCATCGGGAATCTCATTGCCGGAGATTTCGAGCAGAAATTCTTTCATAGGGCCTTCGATTTGCCGCCACCGCGCACTCCCTACGGGTGATACCCGCACTGTCTGCAATTGCAAAGAGAAAGCGTCTGGTTACGGAAAAGCAAAGGCCGAAGGCACGTCTCCATGCCTTCGGCCAGTTGAGATCCCGGATGGAAGGGACGTTACGCCCGGAATCTGCCCACTTCAGCGCGCACCCCAACCGCCACGCGCCAACTATGAGTCGTGTGCATTTTGGTTAGAGCCGCATGAATGGAAGCAGAAAGGTTTGTTCATCTGCCGTTCATGTTCATTGCGATGACACAAGCCGTTGAAATCGATCGGGCCCTTGAAATCGATCGGGCCAAAACCCAGATCAGTGCAGCGGTCGCCGCAATCGGGACCGCTGATCCCACCGGAACGCCAAAATGGGTTCCGCAAGCGATCAAACGCAAGAAAACGTTGCTCAAAGGAGAACTAAAGCATGCGTCACGTTGATTTTTCCCCTCTTTACCGTTCCACCGTCGGCTTTGATCGGCTGTTCAATATGCTGGATGCTCACGCTGCCCCCGAGGGTGGTCCGAGCTATCCGCCCTATAACATCGAGCGCACCGGCGAGAATTCCTATCGGATTTCCATGGCGGTAGCTGGTTTCTCGGAAGACGAAATTTCGATTGAAGCCCATCGCAATGTGCTCACGGTGAAGGGCGAGCGCGCCAACGAGACGACCGGCGAAGGCTCCGAGATACTGTATCGCGGCATCGCTTCCCGTTCGTTTGAGCGTCGCTTCCAGCTTGCTGATCATGTCGACGTAAGCGGTGCGAACCTCAAGAACGGCCTGCTTCACATCGACCTTCAGCGCAACATTCCCGAAGAACTGAAGCCTCGCAAAATCGAGATTGCTTCTGCCGGTGCGAAAGCCAAGCAGATCGAAGCAAAGACGACCAAGCAGTAAGCTTGCTTTAGCTGTCTGAGTAAAAGAGCCCTCGGCATTGCGCCGGGGGCTTTTGCTATCTGGATTTCGAGCGGTATACTTGCATTCACCGCCGGATTGCAGTGGTCGTTTCGACCTGCATTGACGGCACCAGTTGCTGTTCACGCCGCAGCCAGGAAAAATCATCTGCCCGACCCGGTATCGGATGCGGCAACACGACAGGCTTGGGCGATTGCTTCGCAGGTGTCACGGCTGGCGCAGGCTGTGCGCCCAAAAGCTCCGTTCCGCCATCCATCTCCGGGTCATTCAGCGACATTGGCGGTGTGCGGTCGGGCTTTTCGGCGGGCGCTATCGGCCCGGCTTCGGGCAACTGATCTGTCGGCAAACCTGTTCCGGGCGCAGCCAGCCCCAAAATCTTGCGCAATGGCTTTTCGGCATAGAACGCGAACTTGGCTTTACCCTGCTTGGTCACGTTAATGCCATCGGCCGCGCGCAGCTTCACTGGTTGGCCGTTCACATCCGGCCCGCTTTGCACATAAGCACCTTGCTCGTCCGTGAAGCCATCCCAGATATCGATGAACTCGCCTTTGTTTGCCTGCGCCGCTGCGCGGTAAACATCGTTGAACGCGAGCATGTCGGAGGTCATTTTGGCGGTCTTGAACGCTGGCATACCCACCCAAAGGTAAGGCACTTTCCTTTGTTCAAGCAGATCAGCCAGCGCGCCGACGCGAACCTGATATTCCTTGAGCCACTTTTCTGACCGCACCTGCTCGCTGGTTCCATCGAGTTTCAATTGCTGGCGGTCGTTGGAACCCAGCATAACGATAACCGCTGCGGGCTTTTCCGCATCCAGCATTGCCGGAAGCTCGGTTTGCCAGTTGAAATAATCCTGCCGAATAAACCCGGAAGACCCTTTGCTGCGATCCACAATGCGAATTGCCGGGTCCTGCGCGAACTGCGCGTCCAGACCTTCTGCAAGCCCACCCGCGAGAAAGTCACCCACGACCAGAACGGAGCGCGCGTCGGGCTTCTTTTCAACGATCTCGACGTCCGGCTCTTTGGGCACGACAACGCCGCCCGAACTCTTCTTCTTGGGTCGCTTTACGGCGCGCGGTTGCTGTTCCGGAATTATGTAGTAACGGCGTGGCTGTGGGCGGAAAATATCGAATATGCTCCAGGGCTTGCGCACCACCTCCTGTGCGGCGGTGGGCACGACGCCGAAGGCCAACAAGCCTGAAGCCAGAACTCCCGACGTCACAAGCGCTGCAACGACAGGGCGCAGTCTTTTGAACGGCTGCAACCCGTGCTCCTTATTACTTACTCCGCAGGTATTTTAGGACTTCCATGCTCGGATTGCCATCCTGTTCGACACCAATCTGAGCTTGAAATGCCTTGATGGCATCACGCGAGCCTTGACCGATGCGGCCATCGAACTTGCCGTCATAATATCCATTTTCGGAAAGGCGCTTCTGCAATTCCTGTTTCTCGACGAACGAGAGCTTGGTGAATGGCCGTTGCCAGTCCTGCGCAAGCGATCCGTATCCGGCGATCTGATCTGCCAACAATCCCACGGCCAACGCGTATTTATCCGCATTGTTGTATTTCTTGATGACGTAAAAATTTCTGAGCATCAGGAACGCGGGTCCGCCGCGTCCATCCGGCACTTTCAGCGTTGCCTTGTCTGACATATTGCGGAACGGCTTGCCATTGGCGCGTGTCACGCCGAGGTTTTGCCATTGCGCCAGGGTCAACGTTCCCGCAGGCAATTTGCCGGGCGGCAAAGCCACCTCGTAGCCCCAGGTCTTGCCGGATTGCCAGCCATTCTTGCGCAGCAGGTTTGCGGCGGTTGCCAATGCGTCCGGCACGGAGTTCCAGATGTCGCGGTGGCCGTTGCCATCCATGTCTACGGCATATGCCTGATAGCTGGTCGGGATAAACTGCGTATGCCCCATTGCGCCTGCCCAAGAGCCGGTCAAATGACGCTCATCGATATCGCCCGTTTGCAAAATCCTCAGCGCGGCTATCAACTGGGTACGTGCGAATTTCGCGCGGCGGGGGTCTGCATAGGCCAACGTCGCCAGCGAACGCACGACATTGCGCATTGCCGCCGGGTTCTTGAGAATCTCTCCATAGTTCGATTCCATCGACCAGATTGCGAGCAGCACATAGCGATCGACGCCGAAGCGCGATTCGATGCGGTCCAGCCACGGCTTCCACTTGCGCGCCATCGCGCGGCCGTTGGCGATAGATTCCTCATGCACGCGGTTGTCGAAATAATCCCAGACCGGCGCGGTGAACTCGGGCTGATAGCGCGCCTTTTCCAGCACTTCGGGGTCGGCTTCCGTCACACCGCGAAAAGCGCGGTCATAGGTGCCACACGATATGCCAGCCTCGGCAGCGGTTTTGCGAAAGCCAGCCACCCAGTTCTGGAAACCGGCATCCGCAAAAGCCGGAGCCGCGCCGATCATCGACAGCGAGAGTGCTGCTGCAAGCGCGACGCCACCAACGCGGCGCATCACCTTGTGCACGATCATTTCATTCTCCATCCGAAACCTTGAAGAACAAACATCGCTCGTACTGGTAAGCATTTCGTTTACCATAGATTGGCGCGCGCGCAAAAACAGCGCGCTTCTTTAAGACAATCCGCCATTTGAGGCCGAAATCCGACGCCTTTCGAACTATTGCTGCGCTTTTATGCCCAAATAAATGCTGTTCGTGGTCGCGTCGCGTCCATCCATCGTGCTGTTCACGTTTTCGTGTCGCGCGCGGCCCGTTAGCCCGAAATGGCGATTCATCCACCAGGTTGCGGAAGCTTCCGCTGTGTAAATCATGTCGTGGTCGCCACTGCCTTGATAGTCGCGATAGCCGATTCCGCCCGCAATGCTGCCGGTCAAATCCGAGCGCATTTGCCGTTCGACGGTAAGCAGGCCGGAGTACAGAATGGAACCGCTCCACCCCGGCGTTGTGGTGCCTTCCACTAGTGTCGTTCCGAGAAAATTCACGTTTGTTCCGCGAAACGGCGACCAGTTGATGTCAGCGCTGGCGTTCAAACCCTCTATCGCATCCAGCCGGTCATCATCCGGCTTTTCACGAACATAGCCGAGCGCGAGTTCGCCCCAGAATTTCTCGCCGCGGTCAAATGCGATACCGGCCAGCGCCTCCTGATGACCTGCGGAGCGGTCATAACCTGCGCTGTCGATTTCCTCGTCATATTTGCGTCGCCCCGCGCGCACCTCAACGAATGGCGTCAGTGCTGGCGAAAACGAGTAGCCGGTCCGCAGTTTCGCCGTGGCCAGCGTGTTGTCGCGGTCGGCTTGCGAAATCACGCTGCCGTCTTCCAGTTTCGCGGCGCCATACCATTCGCGATCCACATCACCGCCGATGGCGAGGCGCAGCTTTCCCGTATCCTTCAGAATTTCGGCGCGCCCGGTCAGCGTTTGTTGGGTCGGCTGGTCTGCCGCGCCAGTAATTTCAACAGGCGAATCGAATGATTCCGGCGCAACGCCGTAAGAGGAGAAAACGCGAAGCCGGTAATCATTGGCGAGTTCATGAATGAAGGTCGCTTCGATCTGTGCTTCTGTTTGCTTCAGCTCTTCGCCGGAAATGGACTTTTCGAACGTGCTGAATGAGTTCAGCTCGAAACTGTCTCTTTCCCAGTCGGACACGACATTGGTTCTCATCGTGCTTTGCGAAACGATTGCGGCGCCGCCGCCGGGGCTGGAGGTGGCGTTCGAGGTTGCCAGCAAGCCCGTTTCGATGCTTGGACGCAAAATGAAACTGCCGGAACGAATGCCCGGCGAGGCAAACGCATCTTCCTCGTTGCGTCGCATCTGGCTCGTAGCGGCGCTTAAAGGCTGCGTTTTCGAAAGTCTGGGCTGTCGATCCTGCTTTTTGGCGGGCTCGACGCGGACATTGGGCTGGACGGTCGCGGATGGCTGCACGGGCTGAACCCTGACAGCTTCGGCTGCCTCATCGCCATTGTCAGGCAATACGGGCAATTCTTGTGCATCGGCGGCGGCGATGGCAATGGCGAAAAGCAGCGCGACCAGTGGCAGCGGCTTTCTCCAAGCTAGTCTTGAAGTTGAATTTTCAGGCTGTACCACAATGCAATCACCAATTGAACCTACGCCGTGCCGCACGCTAGGCTTACTCAACGGTAAACATGTATGGTTAATGTTACGTTAGGGTTTCATAACAGCAGGTGGACAGCAAACGCGCGACAGGATAAGCGCATTCGCCATGCTGAACGCCAAACCCTTTGATGCTCCCGCTTCGATCGAATCTGCGCTTCGCACGGTGCGAACCGAGCGTGCGGGTGTCGATGCTCTTGCGTATGCGCTGGAAAATGGCCTTGCATCGCCGTTCGCCAAAGCCGTCGAGTTTCTGTCTCGGGCAAAGGGCAGGGTGATTGTCACCGGCGTCGGCAAAAGCGGCCACATCGGCGCGAAAATTGCCGCCACATTGGCATCCACTGGAACGCCTGCGTTTTTCGTTCACCCGGCAGAGGCCAATCACGGCGACCTTGGCATGATCGCGCGGGACGATGTTGTGCTGGCGATGTCATGGTCTGGCGAAAGCACCGAGCTTCGCGGTATCGTCGCCTATTCGCGGCGTTTTTCCATTCCGCTCATCGCCATGACCTCATCGGATTCGTCATCGCTGGGGCGCGAGGCCGACGTGGTGCTGACGCTTCCCAAAGCCGACGAAGCCTGCCCGCATGGCCTGGCTCCTACAACCTCGACGCTGATGCAACTCGTGCTTGGCGA
The DNA here is from genome assembly GCF_003403035.1 of Mesorhizobium denitrificans. GTDB lineage: Bacteria > Pseudomonadota > Alphaproteobacteria > Rhizobiales > Rhizobiaceae > Mesorhizobium_G > Mesorhizobium_G denitrificans. Next base: position 20,146 of record NZ_QURN01000007.1, read on the forward strand.
TGCGCTGGCAATCGCGCTTCTGGAGGCCCGCGGTTTTACGCGAGACAATTTCCGCGACTTCCATCCGGGCGGCAAGCTTGGCGCCACGCTCACGCATCTTTCCGAGATCATGCGCAGCGGCGAGGATATGCCCGCCGTTCCGCTCGGCACAAAAATGCCGGAAGCCGTCATGGTGTTGTCGAATAAGAAGGTTGGTTGCGTATGCGTGCTGGGTGCCGATGGCAGCCTTGAAGGCATCATCACGGATGGCGATGTCGCCCGCAATCTCCATCGCAATCTGAAAGATATTGCGGTTGATGAAATTATGACCCGCCAGCCCAAAACCGCCAGCCCGGATATGTCGGCCGGTGCAGCGATCGCCTATCTCAATGAAAACAAGATCGGCGCGCTGGTGGTCATGGAAGGGCAAAAGCCTGTTGGCATCGTACACTTCCACGATTTGTTACGCATCGGCGCTGCCTAAGCCGCCTCAACGATCAATTCGAGGTCGATGTCCGACGCCTTGACGACGCGTACCCTCGCGCCCGCAGGCAAATCCGGCCCTGCAACACGCCACATCGTATCGCCCAGTTTCACGCGTCCACGCCCGTTTTCGATGGGCTCGATCAAGGTCGCAACACGTCCGATCAACTGATCGCCGCGGCGATTCAGCAGCGGCTGGTCCGATTGCTCGCTGCGCGAAGCCATGATGCGCTTTCCGACATAGGCCGATATCAGCGAAAGCGCGAGGAACAGCAGCATCTGAACATGCCACGTCCAGAAAGCCGCATCCCAAAGCGCGAGCGAAATTGCGCCGACGATCAGCGCTGCAATGCCGATCCACAGCAGAAACACGCCGGGCGCAAAGATTTCCAGCGTCAGAAGAATGACGCCGAAAACCGTCCAGTTCCAGGGGCCGAGTTCTTCCACGATGCTGGAAAGCATGGCCTTGCCTCGTTAATTCTGGTCAGGGTTTATGCGTGGCGGGCGCGGCGTGCGCGGCGCGCTTTGCAGTGCCTGATCGCCGAACACTTCCCTGGCTATTGCGCCAATGCCGCCAAGCGAGCCTATCAGCGATGAAGCTTCCATCGGCATCAGCACAATCTTGTTGTTGCTGGAAGAGCCGATCTTGGCGAGCGCTTCCGTGTATTTCTGCGCGACGAAATAGTTGATCGCCTGCACATCGCCCTTTGCAATTGCCTCGGAAACCACCTGCGTTGCACGCGCTTCTGCTTCGGCGGCGCGTTCGCGTGCTTCTGCATCGCGGAAAGCTGCTTCGCGGCGGCCTTCTGCTTCCAGCACCTGCGCTTGCTTCATGCCCTCGGCTTCGAGAATCTGCGCGCGCTTGTTGCGCTCTGCCATCATCTGCCGCGCCATTGATTCCACCAGATTTGCGGGCGGATTGATGTCCTTGATTTCGACGCGCGTAACCTTGATGCCCCACGGATGCGCGGCTTCATCGACAACGCGCAGCAGGCGCTCATTGATCGCATCGCGATTTGAAAGCAGTTCGTCCAGATCCATCGAACCCATAACCGTACGGATGTTGGTCATGGTCAGGTTCAGAATAGCATTTTGCAGGTTGGACACCTGATACGCCGCCTGCGGTGCATTCAGCACCTGATAGAAGGCGACCGCATCGACTGCGACGATGGCGTTATCCTTGGTGATGACTTCCTGCGTCGGAACGTCCAACACCTGTTCCATCATGTTCAGCTTGGCGCCAACACGGTCTACGAACGGCACAATCAGGTTGAGGCCCGGTGTAAGCGTCTTTGTATATCTGCCAAACCGCTCGACCGTATAATTATACCCTTGCGGCACTGTCTTGATGCCAGCCACAAGTATTGAAATAACAAGTATCGCGAGTACGATTACGATAATGTCCAAGCCGCCGAACATTCAGGCCTCCCTCAAATGATGCCGCTACGAATCACGTAAGTATCTTTCGATCCTCTTACAATCTTCGAGTAAAAATCTCTGTATCAGGCCGTAAGGGCAAAAAGATCGGCGTCGATGTCGGTCTTCCCGTCGAGCGTGGAGGCAATCAATTCGCTGGCTATGCGCGAAAACGTAATGCCGTTGCCGCCATATCCCATCACCGCAAAAATGCGCGGCTTTCGCGGAATTTGCCCAATCTTGGGCAACCCGCTTTCCGTGGTGCCAAACGCTCCCGCCCATTTGAATTCGGGCGTCGGATCGATGTCTGGAAAAAGCTTTCCGAGCTTTTGCGCAATGCGCGCCGATTTCTTTTCTATCAACGCGTCCCGCGTTTCCTCGTCGGTGAAAGGCTCATCCTCGCCACCGCAAATGATACGGCCATCATAGGTCGCGCGCGCATAGAGATATGGGTCCGACGCCTCCCATATGAGTGCTTCCTGCGGCCAGATATTGCGAGGCTGGGCACGCGTGGCGATTGCCCAGGTCGAAATCACCGAATGGCCCTTGGCTGGAACCCCATCCATCAGTTCGTATCCGGTCGCGAGCACGAGATGCTTCGCGCGGATGATCGGCCCATTCTTGGTTGAAACACTGACGCCATCCGCGCTGTGCTCGATCTTCATCGCTTCGACTGGTGAATAGAGCCGCGCCTTTTTCTGCATAGAGCGCAGCAGTAGCCCGCTTGTCAGCATACGCGGATCGAGCGCCAGATTATTGCCGCTCAAGATTGCGCCACGCCGAATTATCCCAAAGCTTTCGCGCAAATCTGCGGGCGCCAGATAGTGCGCTCCCAAGCCTGCGGCGCGGCGCGTCACTGCTTCCTCCTGCAACGCACCGGCACCCAGCACATTGCCGGCAAGGTAAAGTGAGGGGCGCGACGTCATCCGGCAACGCAAATCCGCCTGCTCGATATGGCTTTGCAGATTGGCAACGGCGAGCCGCGAGCGCCGCCAAGCGCGCTCGGCATTTTGCTTGCCAATCTTTCCGATCAGATGGGAAAGCGGTGTGTCGATTTCATATTGTACCAGCGCCGTCGTTGCAGAGGTCGAGCCAAGCAAAGGTCCGCGCCGGTCGATCATCAGCACATCGTGACCCTGTGCTGCCAGTGCATCCGCGATCATCGCGCCGCTGATACCCATGCCGGCGATCAGCACGTCGGTCTTTGCGTCTTGCGTGAGCTTTTGCGCCGGAACGCTCGGCGCACGGTAGGATTTCCAGACGGGTTGACCGCCCCTCAGATCAAGCTTTCGTTGCAGTTATAGCCATCCCATCAATTCGCGCCGCACCAGTGTTTCAATCACTGTCATCCCTTCCTCGCTGTCATTGAGGCAAGGGATATGCGCGAAATTGGTTCCGCCATTGTGCAGGAAAATTTCACCGACTTCGCCCGCGATCTCTTCCAGTGTTTCGATGCAATCTGCCGAAAAGCCCGGATTGATGATGGCGATGGCCTTCACGCCTTCCTTGGCAAGCCGCTCCACAGTCTTGTCCGTGTAAGGCTGCAACCATTCTTCGCGGCCGAAGCGGGACTGGAAGCAGGTCAGCAGCTTTTTCTCGTCCCAACCAAGCTTTTCGCGCAGCAGTCGGGATGTCTTCTGGCAATGGCAGTGATAGGGGTCGCCCGCCTCGAAATAGCGCTTCGGCAGGCCGTGATAGGAGGCGATCACCACTTCCGGCTCGAACTCCAGCGTTCCCAGAAACTTCGTCATAGAATTCGCCAGCGCGTCGATGTAAGTCGGCTCATCATAGTAGGGCGGCAGTGTGCGCAGCGCGGGTTGTACGCGCATTTTCATCAGCGCCATGAACAATGCGTCATTCGCGGTCGCGGTCGTGCTTGCGGCATATTGCGGATAAAGCGGCACGCACAGCATACGGTCGACACCTTGCTCAACCATGCGCTTGGCAACGCTTTCCGTGGATGGGTTGCCGTAACGCATCGCCCAATCCACCACCACGCGCGGATCATCGCGGAAGGCTTCGGCGAGCTTTTCGCCTTGCGCGCGGGTGATCGTGCGCAGCGGCGATTCATTTAGCTCGTAGTTCCAGATTTTCTTGTAGTTCTCGCCGGATGTTTTCGGCCTGCGCAGCAGCACCGGCCCGTACAGGATCGGATACCACTGAATTTTGGGCAGTTCGATCACGCGCGGGTCGGAAAGAAACTCGCGCAAATAGCGCCGCATCGACCAGTAATCCGTCCCGTCGGGCGTGCCGAGATTGACAAGCAATATGCCGATTTTGCGTTCAGGAACCGCCGGATGGCCGGCTGGAAGGTGAGTGCTAGCTCTGGCTTGGGTCATGGCCTGCTTGTGCACCGCTCGCCTTTTACCTGCAAGTGTACCCTTGGCCGCACCTGATGTTGTTGAACTCGTGCTTGTCATCCCTCATCCACCTGCCCGCAGGCGGATGAGGGGTAAGAGACGCAGCAATCAGTTTGCGGCAGGCACTTTCAGGTTCGAGCCGATGGGCAGGAAGCGCGGCTTGTAGTCGGGGTTCGCGTCCTGAAGCACATGCCACTTCTCGCCGTTGCCATAGAACTTCTCGGCCAGCTTCCAGAAATTGTCACCACGCGCAATCACATGCTCCTGCGCGCCGGTGGCTGCCGGAGCAGCCGTTGCGGGTGCCTGTGCCTGCGTCTCGGTTGCTGCCGGGGCAGGGGCAGTTGGCGCGGGTTCCGGCGCAATCGTCGGCGGGGTGTTGGCAATTTCATTGGAGGCTGCCGGCGGTTGCGGAACTGCAGGTTCAGCCGGAGCAGTTGCCGCCGGAGCAGTTGCCGCTGGCGCAGTTTCCGCTGGCGCTGTCGCTGCCGGTTCGGCTTGAGCGGTTGCACCGATTTCGGTGATGCGGCCATCGAGTTTCGGCGTATAAGGGCGGTTCTTTCCCAGATAATCAGCTACGACCTGTTCAAGGCTTGGGCCGTAATCATATGCGTTCTGGGCATTGTCGGCGAACAGCTTATAGCCGTCGCCGCCCTGCCGGACGTAGTTGTTTGTCGCGACCAGATAGGTCTTGTTCGGGTCGATCGGCGCCCAATTGCCGTTCTCCATCACTTCGACGGATTTGATGCGGCCTTCATTGGGTTTCACCGACTTGTCGAAGCTGTATTTCAAACCCGCAACCTGCGGGAACTTGCCCTTGCTTTCTTCGATTTCGCTCACACCGGCTTCGAGGGAGGCTACAATATCCTTGCCGGAAAGCTGGAAGGTGGCGAGCGTGTTCTGGAAGGGCAGCACCGTCAAGACTTCGCCCATCGTAACGACGCCCTGATCGATTGATGCACGCAATCCACCGCCATTCTGGAACACGATGCTCACGCCCTGACCCTTCACGCGGTCGAGAATGGCATCCGATACCATGTCGCCCATCTCGCATTCACGCGCGCGGCAATTATCGCGGCTGCCATCGATTGGCGCGGTGGTTTCCGAAACTTCGGTGCGCTTGAGCGCTTCGATCGGCGCGCCAAGTTCGGCGATGCGCTTCAACGCTGCCTCATCCGGCTTGACGTTGCTGTCGAGGAAAATCGGGTCGCCCTTGGCTTCCTTCACGACGCCATTGTCGTCAAACACCACCTGAAATTCGCCGAGATATTTGGAATAGGAAGCCGCCTGCGTGACCGGCACTTTATATCCGCCGGGATTGTCGATCATGGTTGGGTAGGGACCTTCGGCCTTCGCATCCGTGTTGGAAAGCAGAGAGTGCGAGTGGCCGCCCACGACCACATCGACACCGGGGATTTTCGCAATCATTTCCTTGTCGCGCGGATAGCCGACATGGGTCAGCGCGATGATCTTGTTCACGCCTTCGGCCTCGAGCTTCTTCACCTCAGCCGTAATCGTCGCAATGTCGTCCTCGATTGTGATGTTCGGGCCCGGCGATGCAATTTCCGGCGTGTCCGTCGTCACGGCACCGACAATGCCGATTTTCTGCCCGCCAACTTCGATTACGACGGAAGGCTTGATGCGGTCGCCCACCTTTGACGCTGCGCTAGCCTTGACGTTGGCGGAAAGCACAGGGAACTGGATCACGTCCAGAAATGGTGCCAATGCATCTTCGCCATCATCGAATTCGTGGTTTCCGACGGTCATGGCATCGAATTTCATCTCGTTGAGAAACTCGGCTTCCGTCTTGCCCTTGTAGGTCGTGTAGAACAGCGAGCCCTGGAAATTATCGCCGCCATTCAGCAGCAGCACGTTCTGGCCTTTAAGCTTGTCGCGCTCCTGATTGATTGCGGTGATCAATCGCGCCGCGCCGCCAATACACTCATTTTTGGTTTCTTCCTCGGCCGAGCAGGTCGATTCATACTTGTTGTTGGATTCAATGCGGCTGTGCCAGTCATTGATGTGCAAAATGTTCAATGTGTAGTCGGCAAAGGAGGCAGCCGTGGAAAGCCCGAGCGTGGAAACGGACAATGCGGCAATGGCGGCGAATTTTTTCATGGAGTTCTCCTGAGCGTTCCCTGCATGTGACGGGGCAGATATGTCGTGCGTGTGACGCGGTGGCCTATGTTTCCACCGCCGTTTAAGGCTTGCAAGCCAAATCGCGTTCACTTTGCATAGTCGCGCTCGTCGGCGATCACCTTGCCGTCATTCGGCAGCGCTTCAGCCTCGACAATCGACACCGTTCCGCCAAGCTTGGTCACGTCGCGCAGGCTTGCCTCAACATCCCTCGCCGCAACGTTGCCACCTGCACTTATCAGCAGGCTCATCGTATCCTGTTCGCCGTCACGGCGCACAACAAGCCGCGCCCGATCAATGCCGGGATGCCGTTTGACGATCTCCGCAACCTGTTTTGGGTCCACGAACATGCCCTTGATCTTGGTGCGCTGGTCTGCGCGTCCCATCCAGCCTTTCAGGCGCCTGTTTGTGCGCCCGCAGGGCGACGGCTCGTCAATGAATGCCGAAAGGTCGCCCGTGCCGAAGCGCACAAGCGGATAGGCGGTACTGAAACTCGTCACCACCACTTCGCCGACTTCATCCGCGCCAACCGGATCGCCGGTTCCGGGCCGCACGATTTCCACGATCAGCCCTTCATTCACCACCATGCCGGGGTTGGGCAGTCCATCTGCGCCCGCCGTTTCGTAAGCAATAATGCCCAGATCGGCGGTAGCATAGCATTGGAAAACATTGACGCCGCGCTCGAGATATTCCTGCCGCAGCGATGGAAACAGCGCGCCGCCCGAAACCAGCGCCAGCTTGAATGATGACAGGTCTTTGCCGAGTTCGCTCGCGCGGTCCAGCATGACTTTCAGATAGTCGGGTGTGCCCGAATAGACCTTGGGCCGCAGCGCCGCTGCTGCCTCCACCTGCGTGTCCGTGTTTCCGACACCAGCCGGAAACACCAGGCATCCGAGCGCGCGCCCGCCTTCGTCCAGCAGGAAGCCGCCGGGCGTCATGTGATATGAAAAAGCGTTGTGCAGAATGTCGCCTGCGCGAACGCCAGCTGCATAGAGCGCGCGGGTCGCGCCCCAAGGGTCAGGACCGAAACCTTGCGGCTCCCACACCGGGCCGGGCGACATGAAAACTCGCCCATGCGTGAGCGCCTTGGGATGCACGAAACCGCCGAATGGTGGCTCCGCGGCTTGAAATTCCATCAGTTCGGGCTTGCGAAGAACAGGAAGGCGAGCAAGCGCCTTTCGGTTATTGATTTCGTCGAAATGGAAGCCTGAAAGCCACTTTGCTAGCCCGGGCGCACCCTCTGCTGCCTCTCGCAGAAAATCGGGCAAGGCTGCGAAATGCGCTTCTTCGCGCGCTGCCGGAGGCTGGGTTTCCAGATTGTCGAGATGCTCGCCCATTCAGTTCCTCCGCATTGACGGAGGCACTATCTCAATGCCGCTTGCCCCATGCAACCCGACAGATGTGCGGAAGGGGTAAATAGCTCTAGGCGAAAACCGCCATAGACCCTCGGGTCAAGCCCGAGAGCAATGACCCGTATTTCACCGTATCAAGCCGCTGGTGCGCGGCGGTTCAGCGAGAAGTTCTGGCCGGTGGCGTTGGTGCAGTTCAGCTGCTGCGGCGTTGCCAGCAGGCAGTTGAACGCAATCGGCGTCTGGCGAATCAGCGAAGTGCCGGTAATCGAGATCATCTTGTTCTCGGTGAACCGATAGCTGCCTTCCGCCAGCTTGTTGCCCGTATCCGTAGCGTTGGTCGAGAACACGCCGCCCTGGAAGCGAGAAACGGCCACGCCGTCTGTGCTCAGCCATTCGCCGTCAACCGGGCTTGCCGCGGCAACGCGCGTCGGGCTGCTGCCGCCGCTGGTGGAACAACCTGCCAAAGCAGCGAGTGCTACCGCTGCGATCCCCATCGATGCAATTTTTGACGCAAAGGTCATCGTCATGTCCTCTCTTCGTCCCTCGAATCTCTGTTGCTTTATGACAAAGCAAAAAGCAAGCGCGGCGTAGCTGCGCCGCGCTCGTCTTGCGCGTTACCGCACCAATATGTTGCGGAACTGCCAAGGATCCTTCTTGTCGATGTCTTCGGGGAAGAGGCCGGGGCGTTCGTCGAGCGGGGTCCAATCGGTATAATAACCAGTGACCGGGCCGAGATAGGCCGACTGCACTTCGAGGCAGCGCTTGTAGTCGATTTCATCGGTTTCAACGATGCCCGCTTTCGGGTTTTCAAGCGCCCAGACCATGCCGGCGAGCACAGCGGAACTAACCTGCATGCCCGTCGCGTTCTGGTAAGGCGCAAGCGTGCGCGCTTCCTCCAGCGATAGCCGTGAACCATACCAATAGGCGTTCTTGTCGTGGCCGTAGAGCAGCACGCCCAACTCGTCGACGCCGTCAACGAGTTCGTTTTCGTCCAGCACGTGATGCACCGGCTGCGCCTTGCCCGCTGCGCCGAACATTTCATGCAGCGAAAGCACGGCGTCGTTGCAGGGGTGATACGCGTAATGGCAGGTCGGGCGGTACTTCACCTTGCCCTTCTTGCTGTGCACCGTGAAGAAATCCGCGATCGAAATCGCTTCATTATGCGTAACGAGGAAGCCATATTGCGCGCCCGGCGTCGGGCACCATGTACGAACGCGCGTATTCGCGCCCGGCTGTTCGAGATATATTGCAGCCTTGCTGCCTTCCTTGAATCCACGCGCGTTCTTGGGCATCCATTTTTCATGCGTGCCCCAGCCCAGTTCGGCAGGCTGCAAGCCTTCTGAAATGAAGCCTTCGACCGACCATGTATTCCAGAATACATTGAGCGGCTTCGGCTTCTTGGTGCGCTGCGTGTCGCGCTCCGCAATGTGAATGCCCTTCACGCCGGCTTTCTGCATCAGCTTTGCCCAACCTTCGCGGTCATTCGGTTTCGGCTCGGTGAATTTCAGATCAAGATCGTTGGCGAGGTTGACCAGCGCCTGCTTCACGAACCACGAAACCATGCCGGGGTTCGCGCCGCAGCATGAAACGGCAGTTGTGCCGCCGGGATTTTTGCGAACTTCTTCGCGTACGGTTTCGCGCAGCGCATAATTGGTGCGTGAGGCATTGTCTGCCTTGTCGTCGAAGTAGAAGCCGAGCCACGGCTCCACGACCGTATCGATGTAGAGCACGCCGAGCGAGCGGCACAGCTTCATCAGGTCAAGCGAAGAGGTGTCCACCGATAGGTTGACGCAGAATCCTTGACCACCGCCCTCAGTCAGCAGTGGTTTGAGCAGCTTCTTGTAGTTCTTCTTGGTAACGGCGTCTTGAATAAACCTGATGCCACGCTCGTCCAGCAGCTTGCGATCTGCATCGTTCGGGTCGATGACGACCATCCGCGATTTGTCGAATTTGAAATGGCGTTCGATTAGCGGGAGCGTTCCCCGTCCGATTGAACCAAAGCCGATCATCACGATTGGCCCAGTTATCTCACCGTATACAGGCCATTTTTCATTCGCCATTTTTTGCGGCACTCCGAGTTGTTGACGTCAATATGTGCTAACCACATCGGCGCGTCACAATAAAGGGGCGAATAGAATCAAGCTAAACGCGCCGGGATCAGCCCGCGCAGAGAATTGCCAAGAAAAATGCTCTTGGCGCGCGTCAATTCCGCAGTTGTGAGTATTTCTTCGCGCGCCTTGCCCGTCTCGATCAACCAGCCGCGCAGCACGCCCGCGAGCAGTCCGCAGTCGAGCGCCGGCGTCAGCAATGCGCCTCCGTCACCCATATCGAGAAACAGGCTGGTGATCGTGCCTTCACACATTTCGCCGCGCTCGTTGAGCAGCAGAACCTCGTCGGCTTCACCGGTCGGATATTCTGCGCGCGCCGCATCGTAAGCAGCCCGCCGCGAGGTTTTATGGCGCAGGAGAGGATCGTTTGATGCAAGTCGGGCCTGCGCGATTTTCGCGTTCCAAACCCTGTCGGCAGGCAGGGGTTGAAACGGTGCGGTCGTACATTGCGCTGCGCCGCTTCCATCCAGTGTAAGCCTGACGCGCAACATCTCGCTTTCTGCGGTGGCCACAGCGTTTGCAAGTGCGGCTTCCGCCGCGCCGTCAGTCCACGCAAACTCCAGCGCATCGGCAGAGGCGCGCATCCGCGCTACATGGCGTTCGCCGCGCAGGAATCCCGCGCCGCATTCCCAACGCAGCGTTTCGATCAGTTCGTAGTGGGCGCTGTCCCGGTCGCGAAGCGCGCTTTCAGCAGGCATTCCTGATACTCGCTCTCGGCGGTTGAATCGAAAACGATGCCGCCGCCTACATTGTAGACCGCGCGCCCGTTCTTGAAGAGGGTGATCGTGCGTATTGCCACATTGAAACGCATTTGCCCGTTTGGCGCGATCCATCCGATAGCCCCGCAATAGGCGTCGCGCGGTGTGCTTTCCAGCTCGTGCAGAATTTCCATCGCCCGGATTTTTGGCGCGCCGGTAATCGAGCCACATGGAAACAACGCCGCGAAAATGCGCTCTATTGTCAGATCGGGCAGTAATTTAGCCCGCACGCGGCTCACCATCTGATGCACTGTCGGATAGCTCTCGATACGGAAAAGCTCCGGCACATCCAGCGTACCCACCTCGCTGATGAGCGAAACGTCATTGCGCAGCAGGTCGACGATCATGCGGTTTTCCGCCTGATTTTTCTCGTCGTTCTGGAGAAATTTCTTCAGCCGCGCATCTTCTGCCTTGGTCTTGCCTCTTGGTGCAGTGCCCTTCATCGGGCGCGTTTCGATCCAGCCATCCGTGTCAATCTCGAAGAACAGTTCGGGCGAGCGCGAAAGAATGATCGGCTCCCCAAGGCAAACCAGCGCGCCATAGCTGACTGGCTGTCGCGCCGTCAGCGCATCGAAGGCTTGCCGTGCCGTGCCGCTCCAATGCGCTTCAATCGGAAATGTCAGATTGGCCTGATAGCAATCGCCAAGCCGCAAGTGCCGATGCAGCTTGTCGAACCGCTTTTCGTAGTCCTCGAACGTCCACGTTGCGCGGGCGTCGTATATCGGCCCGTTCGTATCGATTGCCTCGGTGCTTGCCGCCGCATCGTGCGGCCCCTCGAAAACGCCGAACGACAGCAACGGCGTGCGTCTGCCCTCTGGCAGCAGTGGCCGCAGCTTGGGTTCCAGCAGATAGCCCGCCTCATATGAAATATAGCCCGCCAGCCACTTGCCCGCGTTTTTCGCTTCCTCCATCGCTGCTAGAGCAGGGCGCAAATCGCCCGCGTCCCGTGCCTCGATAATCCTCGAAGGCTTGGCAAAAAGGCGCTCGGTTCCTTCCGCGTCATTGCGGAACAGAACCGTCGCGTCGGCGGATGGCGTGCGGGTCATGGATGTCAGGCGTCGAGTGTTTCCAGTTCGTCGATCAGGCCCTCAATGACGGCCAGCCCACGCTGCCAGAAATCCGGCTCCCTGGCATCAAGACCGAATGGCGCAAGCAATTCAGAATAATGCTTGCTGCCGCCCGCACGCAGCATCGCGAAATACTTCTCCTGAAAGCCGTGCTCCGCCTTGCTGTAAACCGCATACAGCGAATTCACGAGGCAATCGCCGAACGCATAGGCATAGACGTAGAATGGCGAATGGATGAAGTGCGGAATGTAGGTCCAGAATGTCTCATAGCCGGGCCGCAGCGCTATTGCGTCGCCAAGACTCTCGCTCTGCACGGCAAGCCAGATTTCGCCAATCTGGTCGGCGGTCAGTTCGCCACTGCGCCGCTCGGTGTGAATGCGCCGCTCGAACTCGTAGAAAGCAATCTGGCGCACGACCGTGTTGATCATGTCCTCCACCTTCTGTGCGAGCATCGCCTTGCGCTCCGCCTGGCTGCTGGTCTTTTCCAGCAGCGAGCGGAACGTCAGCATTTCGCCAAACACAGATGCAGTTTCCGCGAGCGTCAGCGGGGTTGATGCCATCAGCGCGCCTTGCGAACCCGCAAGCACTTGATGCACGCCGTGCCCCAATTCATGCGCCAGCGTCATCACATCTCGCGGTTTTCCGAGGTAGTTCAGCAGTACATAGGGGTGCGCGGAGGGAACCGTTGGGTGCGCAAAGGCCCCGGGGGATTTACCCGCGCGCACCGGTGCGTCGATCCAGTTCAGGTCGAAGAATTTGCGAGCAATATCCGCCATTTCCGGTGAAAACTGGCGATACGCTGAAAGTACGGTGTTGCGCGCGTCGTCCCACGGAATCGTCGCCTGCGGTGTCTGGGGCAGCGGCGCGTTGCGATCCCAATGGTTCATCTGGTCCATGCCTAGCCAGCGCGCCTTCATGCGATAATAGCGATGCGAAATGCGCGGATAGGCGTCGCGCACGGCAGCAGCCAGTGCATCCACCACTTCACGCTCGACACGGTTGGACAGATGCCGGAAGTCGGCAATGTCGCTGAATGACCGCCAGCGATTGGAGATATCCAGGTCCTTCGCCAGCGTGTTCGTCACCAGTGTAAACGTGCGCAAATGCTGGCCGAATGTTGCAGCCAGCGCTTCCGCCGCCTTGCGCCGCACCTCCGGGTTCTGATCTTGCAGCTTGTTGAGCGTCGGCTCGATCGGCAGTTTCTCGCCGTCGATTTCAAAACGCAGATCGGTGATTGTTTCGTCAAACAGCCGGTTCCACGCGCCGCGACCGGTCACCGACTTTTCATGGAAAAGTTGCTCCACGCGGTCCTCAAGCTGGTGCGGCTTGTCTTTGCGCAAATCTTCGACCCAGGGCCGGTAGTGTCCAAAGGCCGGGTCTGCATCCAGCGCTGCAGCCAGCGTTTCATCGGGAATGTTGTTCAGCTCCAGCCCGAAGAAAATCAGATGTGTTCCGGCGTCGGTCAGTTTTTCCTGCACGTCGCCGTAAAGTTTCACACGCTGCGGATCGGACGTGTCACCCGCGTAAACCAGCCCTGCAAATGAGCCGATGCGGCCCATAAGCTCCTCGATTGCCTCAAACTCCTTGATCGCAACACCCAACCCGCCATTTGCGCCTTTCAGCGCTTCGGCCTCTAGATTGCCGCGCCAACGCTTTTCGAATGCAACGGAAAGTTCGGCGGACCGGGCAATATCTGCCGCCAGTTGCGGCGAATCTATAGATGGGTATAGATCTGTCAGGTTCCATTCGGGCAGCGCGCCAAGGGCATTTTCTCCAGCCGCGGCGAGAACGGGTGAACGGCTAACGGTTTCGTGGATCGTTATATGCATTCGATTTTTCCTTGCGGCGCTTCCCGCTGCTGCCCTCTAAGCATCGGTGCAACGCCATATTGATGCAATGCGTTGAAGCCTTGTTTAGAACCCTGTGCCACATTGATCCAGACTGACTTTACAAAGCCCCGTAAATCATGCCCTCAACTGTACTTATTATAGATGACGATCCTGTCCAGAGGCGGCTGCTCGAAGCGGCTGTCATGAAATTCGGCCACACGGCGCGCGTGACCGATAGCGGCGAGTCGGGTTTAAAGGCACTGGACGGTCCGGGGTCGGGCGACATCGCAGTTGTGATTCTCGATCTCGTCATGCCGGGTCTGGACGGTCTTGCCGTGTTGCAGGCCATGCGTGAGCGCGGCATCGAAACGCCCGTTATCGTGCAGACAGCGCAAGGTGGCATCGAAACCGTCGTGTCCGCCATGCGACAGGGTGCGTTTGATTTTGTCGTCAAGCCAGCATCGCCGGATCGCCTCAACAAGGCCATCACCGATGCGCTGAAGGTCGAGTCCTATGGTGGCGTCAAGCGAGGTGCAAAAAGTCCGCTTACGCTCACCATCAAAGACCTGATTACCGAAAGTGCGGCGATGGAGCGTGTGGTCAGCCTCGCGCGCAAGGCGGCGGGGTCGAACATTCCGGTGCTGATCGAGGGCGAGTCCGGCGTCGGCAAGGAAATGATTGCCCGCGTCATTCAGGGGTCCAGTGAGCGGCGCGCCAAGCCTTTCGTCACGGTCAATTGTGGTGCCATCCCTGACAATCTGGTCGAAAGCATCCTGTTCGGCCACGAAAAAGGATCGTTCACCGGCGCAAGCGAAAAACATGCCGGCAAGTTTGTTGAAGCGCATACGGGCACGTTGTTTCTGGATGAAATCGGCGATTTGCCGCTGGACGTGCAGGTCAAGCTCCTGCGCGCCGTTCAGCAGGGTGAGGTCGATCCAGTGGGCGGGCGCGCAACGATAAAAGTCGATATCCGGCTCATTTCCGCAACGCACCGTGATCTTATCGAACAGGTCAAGATCGGGCGTTTTCGCGAGGATTTGTTCTACCGCCTCAATGTTTTCCCGATCATGGTGCCGCCGCTGCGCGACCGCCGAGAGGATATTCCGCATCTCGTCAGGCATTTTATCGGCCGCATCGGGCGTGAAACCGGCAGTCAGGTGCGCTCCGTCACGCCGCAGGCGCTCGCAATGCTTCAGGCTTACGATTGGCCGGGCAATATCCGTCAGCTCGAAAACGCCGTCTTCCGTGCCAGCGTGCTGAGCGAAGGCGATGCACTCACCGTCGAAGAGTTTCCGCAGATCAAGGCGCAGGTGGAGGGCGTCGTTTTCGTTCCATCCGCCCCGCGCGAGACGCCATCGCAACCTGTGCCCGTGCATGAGCCGCAACCAACGCTCGTGCCGGACATTGCCGATTTTCAACCGGGCCTGCTCAGCGCGCTGGACGAGAAGGGGAATATCCGTCCGCTTACCGAAGTTGAGCAGGAGTTAATTGAATTCGCTATCGCCCATTATGGCGGGCAAATGAGCGAAGTCGCGCGCAGACTCGGAATCGGACGCTCAACGCTCTATCGCAAGCTCAAGGAGTACGGAATCGACCCGGAAGCTGCGACAGGCAGCCGCAATGTCGGCTAAAAGCCCGCTAAATTATTTATTTACAGTAATTTAACTTCATTTGATTCGAATTTAGATTCGGGCAGTTTGCCCGATTCTTGCCATTGTGTTACCGCAATTGGTTTACAAAAGCGGTGGGCAATCGACCGCGATACTTCTATAAGCGATGGTTAACCATTAGCATTGATAGTCTGGGTGTGATCTTTTCGCACCCGGTACTGAGCCGGGGGACAGCACGCTGAGCGTACAGGGCCTATCGATTTGACGACCGTATTGAAGAACGACAGCCGGATTGCGGGTTATGTCTGGCCGACATGGATTGCGGCCGCGTTTTGCCTTTTCGGTGCTGTTTTTGGAGCAGCATCCGCGGCAAACGCAGAGACACGCTCGCTTAAGCTCTATTTCGTCCACACGGGCGAGAAGGCCGAGATTGTTTTCAAGCGCAATGGCCGTTTTGATTCCTCCGGCCTGCGCAAGGTGAACATGTTCCTGCGTGACTGGCGTCGGAATGAGCCCACCAAGATTGACCCGCGCCTGCTGGATGTCGTCTGGGAGGCCTACCGTCAGTCCGGCTCCCGCGCTTATATTCACGTCGTTTCCGCCTACCGCTCGCCTGCGACAAACGCCATGCTGCGCAGCCGCAGCCGTGGCGTTGCCAAGAAGAGCCAGCACATGCTCGGCAAGGCGATGGACTGGTATCTGCCCGATGTGAAGCTCAAGACCCTTCGCAACATCGGTCTGCGCATGCAGGCTGGCGGCGTCGGCTACTATCCGACTTCCGGTTCGCCTTTCGTGCATTTCGATGTTGGCAACGTTCGCCACTGGCCGGGCATCAGCCGTGCGGAACTCGCCTCCGTTTTCCCGAATGGCAAGACGCTGCATGTTCCGAGCGATGGCAAGCCATTGCCGGGTTATGAGCAGGCGATGGCGGCATATAAGCAGCGCGTGACCAATGGCGATCTCGCCATTGCCAGCCTCGCCAGCGGCAAATCCTCTACCAAGAAGCGCTCCGGTGGTCTTCTGGCTGCCTGGTTCGGTGGCGGTGCGGATGAGGAGGAGGATAATGGCGAGTCCGAAGGCCCGGTAAACGTTACGCCGAAGGCCAGCGTGCCGACAGCGTCGGACGATGATGCACCTGCAATTGTCGCGCCAAAGCCCGCTGTCCGTCAGCCTGAAATCACTATCCTGCCGCCTGAACTGGCAGCTCCGGCTAACACGCGTCCGCAACCGGCCGAAGAAATGCAGCCTGCGCCGCAGGAAGTTGTCGAGACGCCGGAAACGATTCTTGCCGCCTTGCCTGCGCGCAAGGTGCCGATGCCTGCCTTCGCGCCGCGCCCAGATGCGAATGTTGGCCCAGCGGCCGATGCCACCCAGGTTGCTGCTTTGATGGAAGATCAGGCAACGGCCCTGCCGGTTGGCGATGCCCAGCAAACCGCGATGGCCGATGGCCCTGTGCCGATCCCGGCTTGGCGTCCAGACTATAAGGCTGCGCCGGAAAATGATGATCCGGCAGCGTTGCTGGCCTTGGCAAGCGCTACGCCGCAGCCTGCCGCTTTCGCGCCGCTGCCGTCAGAACGCCCGACGCCAACGCCAATCATGGAAACCGCTCCTGTGGCGGATGCTGGCGCGGCGATCGAGAGCTTGCCTGAGCGCCGTCCCGGCACCGACGGTTCCATTAGCAGCGATACGCAGATCCGTGTTGCGTCCATTCCTGAGCCTGCCCAGAAAAGCCAGCGCGTCGCAGCCAAGGGCGCGAAGCCGGTTGCTGTCCCTGTGGCAGATACGGCTGGCGTCAAGACCACTGCCAAGTCTGGTCGCGTAACCACCGCTTCCACGACGAAGCCGCAATCCAAGCCGGTTGTCGTTGCTGCAGCTCCGCAGTCAGCTCGTTGGGCGCTGGACGAAAACTATGTGAAGAATGGCAAGGGCAAGTCTTCCGCGCCGTCCTTCGCGCAGAACATTGTCCGCACTGCTCCTATGGAAGTCTACACGGCTGGTTTCCAGTCTAGCGCTTCTGCCACCGATCCGAATCGCTTCACGGGTAAGGCCGTCGAATTCCTCTCGGTCGCCAAGTTCAACTAAGCGAATTTATCAAGTTCAAAGCGACGCCTTCGGGCGTCGTTTTTCATTTGTGCTTGCAAGCGGGATGGGTTCACTGCGAGATAAGGATCAATCACGGATTGAGGGCCGCGTACGGTGCTGGTTGTGCGCCGTTCGGGAGTGGAAATGAGCGAACACAGTTTGCAGACATTGATCGCGTTTTTCGAAGCGCGCGATTCGTTGACCGACAGTGAGCGCGAGACGCTGGAACGTCTGCCGCATCGTCGGCATTCCTTCCATCGCAATGAGGAGATGGTCGAAACGCACACGCGCCCCAAGGAAAGCTGCATCGTTCTCAAGGGCCTCGCAGCGCGTGCGGTTTATCTGAAAAACGGAGCGCGTCAGCTAACCGCTGTGCACGTACCGGGCGATTTCGTTGATCTCCACGCCTTTCTATTGAAGTTCATGGATCATAGCGTCATCGCGCTCGGCGAGTGCGACGTGGCTTTCGTGCCGCATGAGCAGCTTCTGCGCATCTCGGAAGAGCAACCGCATCTCACGCGCCTGTTCTGGATGTCGACGGTCATCGACGCTGCCATCCATCGCTCGTGGCTGACCTGCATTGGCCGCCGCTCGCCGGAACAGCATATCGCTCATCTGTTCTGCGAGGTTTATCTCAGGCTGGAAACAGTCGGCGCAGCCAAGGATATGACTTTTGAGTTTCCCGTCACGCAGGCGGAGATGGCCGATATGCTCGGCCTTTCCGTGGTCCATGTGAACCGCACCATCCAGCAATTGCGGGCCAAGGGCTTTGTAAATTGGGATGGCGCTACGGTCACGATCAAAGACTTTGCGCGGCTGTCGCAGTTCAGCGAGTTCGACCCGACTTATCTGAGCTTGATGAAAACGCCGCGCTAGGCGTGGGAAAAGCCGGTGCGCATCGCACACCGGCTTTGAGCGTCAGTTTGCCAGCGCTGCTGTCACCGCTGCTTGTGCGTCACCACCATCGAAGGTCGTTACGCCTGCGATCCAGGGCTTGATCGCGTCCGGATTTTCCTTCAGCCAGGCCTTGGCAACATCGTTGGGGTTCTCACCCTTCAGCACCTTGTCCATCATGCCGTTTTCCATCGACAGGTTGAACTTCAGGTTCTTGAAGAACGCGCCGGCGTTCGGACATTCGCTGGTGTAGCCCTTGCGCGAAATCGTGTAGACTTTTGCTTCGCCGAAACCTGCCTTTTCCAGACCGGTCAAATAGGTGATCGGCATTTCGCCCATGACCGGGTGCGGTGTCCAGCCAAGGAACACGACCCAGCCCTTATCCTTCATCGTCTGTTCGGCCTGTGTCAGCATTCCTGCTTCGGAAGATTCCACCAGTTCGAAGCCCTTCAGATTGTTCGCCGGGTCTTCAATCAGCGCCAGCAGGTTCTTGTTGCCGGAAGACCCGGCTTCGATACCGTAGATTTTGCCGCCGAACTTCTCGGCATTAGGGCCAAGATCGGCGAGCGATTTCACGCCCGCTTCGGCGACATAATTTGGCACCACCGGGCCGAAGCCAGCGCCTTCGAGGTTCAGCCCAACAACTTCGATTGAGCCCTCATCGGTGTAAGGTTTCAGCGCGTCGGTCTGTGTCGGCATCCAGTTGCCGAGGAACACATCGATGTCGTTTTCCTTCAGTGCGGTCAGCGTCACCGCAACAGACAATTGTGTAACTTCCGGCTCGTAGCCCAAGGCAGTCAGCAGGTTGGAGGCCACGCCCGTCGTCACCTGAATGTCGGTCCAGCCCACATCAGACAGCCGAACCTTCTTGCAGCTTTCGGGATCGCCGGCCTGAGCCGTGGCCAGACCGATCATCAGAGCGGTTCCCGCCAGAAGAGTACGCATTGCAAACCTGTTCATGTCAGCACTCCTGTTTTTAGTGTTTATTTTAAGTCTATTCCCCTCTCGGAAAGCGCTGGTTCTCCTCCAACACATTCAGATCAAGATGATTGCGCATGTAGCGCTCCGATGCTTTTTGCAGCGGTTGATAGTCCCATGGGTAATAGGCGCCGTTCCGCAGTGCGCGATACACGACATGTCGCCGGGCCTGACTCTCACGCACGGCGCTGTCGAAAGCCGCAAGGTTCCAGCGTGCATTGGCTTCGTTGGTCATTGCCTTCAGCCTGTCCGCATAGGTTGCGTCGTCGGCACGGTTGACGAGCTCGTCCGGGTCGCGCGCCAGATCGAACAGCATTGGTGGGTCTTGTTCGCAGAGCACCAGCTTCAGCGCGCCGTCGCGAAGGCAAACCAGCGGGGATACGGAACCTTCCGCCGCATATTCTGCCGGAACCGTGCCGCGCTGCACCTTTCCTGCCGCAACTGGCGCCAGGTCTTCGCCATCGGTCCAGGGCGCGAGTTCGCCCATGTCGATGCCAGCAAGACCGGCAAGCGTGGGGCAAACATCGAGTGTCGAAACAGGATCGTCGATCCGCCGTGGCGTCCATCCGGGCGCGGCGATCATCAGCGGCACACGCACTGATCCTTCGAAAAAGCTCATCTTGAACCACAAACCGTGTTCGCCGAGCATGTCGCCATGGTCTGATACGAATACTACCGCTGTGTTGTCCGACATGCGACATCTTTGCAGCGTGTCCAGTATCTCGCCCACCTTGTCGTCAATGTACGAGATGTTGGCGAAGTAGCCTTGGCGCGCTTGCCGAACGTGCTCTGCTGTTATGTCGAACGCCCGATGGTCGCAGGCATCCATCAGCCTGCGCGAATGCGGGTCCTGCTGCTCGTAAGCAATCGGCGCGACATGTGGTTCCAGTGCATCCGAGTTCGCATAAAGGTCCCAATACCGACGCCGCGCGACATAGGGATCGTGCGGATGCGTGAAGCTCACCGTCAGGCACCAGGGCCGCGCATCATGTCCGCGCGCGAGATCATAAAGCTTGCGATTGGCGTTGTAGGCAACCTCGTCGTCATACTCCATCTGGTTGCTTATCTCGGCAACGCCAGCGCCGGTCACGGAGCCGAGATTGTGATACCACCAGTCGATGCGCTCGCCCGGCTTGCGGTAATCCGGCGTCCAGCCGAAATCCGCCGGGTAAATATCGGTCGTCAGCCTTTCTTCAAAACCATGCATCTGGTCGGGACCGACGAAGTGCATCTTGCCCGAAAGGCAGGTCTGATACCCGGCGGCCCGCAAATGGTGCGCGAAGGTCGGAATGTCGGAGCAGAATTCCGCGGCATTGTCATAAACGCGCGTGCGGCTGGGCAATTGGCCCGCCATGAAAGAAGCGCGCGCCGGTGCGCAAAGCGGGCTAGCTGTATAGGTATTCGCAAACCTCACCGAGCGCGCTGCGAGCGCCGAAAGGTGCGGCGTGTGCAGAAATTGCGCCGGTCCATCTGGAAACAGCGTTCCGTTCAGTTGGTCCACCATAATGATCAATATGTTGGGCCGGGTCATCGAACCTCTTTTTGCTGCAGCATGGCTGGTTTTCTTGCCAGACTCCTGTCAACATTAAGAAACGCGATGCAGCCCGCGTAAACCTGTTATTTTTCAATGATACCGATAGAAAAATTTTATGTCTGAGCGCAAAGTTGACCTCGGCTGGATGCGCATCTTCGTTGAAACGGTGCGCTGCGGCAGTTTTTCGGCGGCGGCAACCTCGCTCGGCCTCACTCAACCGGCGGTGAGCTATCAGATAAGGCGCATCGAGGAGCAAACCGGCCAGCCTCTGCTTCATCGTCGCAGCCGTGGCGTGGAGCTTACCACGCAGGGCAGACGGCTCTTCGAAATTGCACGAAACGCGGTGGACGAAACCGACGCTCTGATGCGCGAGTTTCAATCGTCGAGCCGCGCACCCGTGCTCAGATTGCGCACGGACTACGCGTTTTCGACGCTTTGGCTAATGCCGCGCATCTCGGCATTTCGTGTGGTCAATCCGGGCATCGACATCCAGATCGTCGCGTCGCAGCGTTTCGATCCCGCTGAAATGGAGCCGAGCGACATCGCAATCGCATTCGGTGCGCGAGAGGATTTCGAGCCCGGCGCCGCGTTGCTTTTGCCCGAAACAGTGTTTCCCGTCTGCACACCAGACTACCTCGACCGCAATCCGGAACTTAAAACCGGCGACCTCGCCAAAGCGCGGCTGATCCATCTGGACGCGGCAAAGCCAAGCCCGTGGTTTGACTGGAGCGACTATTTCGAGCGCTCCGCCATTCCCGCACGCGCAGGGCAGGGCGGTCTGCGGTTCAATACCTATAATCTCGTGATTCAAGCCGCCGTCGAGCATCAGGGCGCTGCGCTTGGCTGGGTCGGTTTGACTGACAGTCTCGTGCGGGCGGGTGTGCTTGTTTCGGTCGGCGCACCGCTCAGCGCGCCAGAGCGCGGCTATTTCCTTGTGCCGCCGAGGGTGACGGCGCGTGATAGCGAACGGCTCATGTCATGGCTGGCTCGCGAAACGGCGACGCCGGAGATTGCCAGCTGAAAGCAAGCTGAACGCGGCACTTTCCACAGCATAACACTACATGCGTTGACAAAAAGCAGTGGCGCAGGTCAACTCGTTTACAGTATTCCCCAACAGGTTGATGGTTTGTGTCGCGTGATCTTATAGATCAACTGCAGGAAAATGGGCGCGTTGCTGTCGAGACGGCTTCTGTTGTCACGAAGTTGCTTTCTGCGTCTCTGCTAAATCAGGCGCATCGTGAGCGCTTTCGTGTTGCAGTCATGCTTCGGCATGGTGAAATTGTGGACCTGAAGGACCGTGTTGCCGCCACAAGCGCCGATCCCGACCTAAGCCGGGTTGTGTCTCTTCTTGAAGCACTGTGGAATCAGATCGCCGATCAGGTCAGCGAACATCAGGCCGGTTTGCCGAGCGTCGATGCCTCGCGCGCCAGCGCTTCGATTTCGCCCCAGCGCCCTTCATTGACCATGTTGTCCGGCGCAACCCACGAGCCGCCAACACAAGCCACATTGGGCAAGCGCAGATAGTCCATCGCGTTTTTCGCGGAAACGCCGCCGGTTGGGCAGAAAATCACGTCCGCAATCGGCGACGCCAGCGCCTTCAGGAATGATGCGCCGCCAGCCTGTTCCGCCGGGAAAAATTTGAGAAAGTCGAGGCCAGCATCGCGCGCGGCCATGATCTCGCCGGGGGTGATCGCGCCGGGAAGCAGCGGCACTTCGCTGCCTGCCGATTCCGCCAGCAGGGCAGGGGTTATGCCGGGGCTGACGATGAACTTTGCACCCGCCTTTTCCGCTTCCTCAAACTGCTTCGGGTTCAGTATCGTGCCAGCGCCCACAATCGCTTCCGGCACTTCCGCCGCCGCGCGCCGGATCGCTTCAAGCGCGTGACCGGTCCGCAGCGTTATCTCGATTGCAGGAAGGCCGCCGCGCGCCAGCGCTCGCGCCAGCGGCACGGCATGTGCTACGTCCGAAATCTTCAGCACAGGGATCACAGGCTGCCCATCCAGCAACGCCAGCAGCGCTTTTGTCTTCTTGTTCACAGGCCGAGCCCCCTTGATTGCCATCAGCTTTTCAATCGATTTAATTTACCTAGCAGAGCCGATCTTGCCTGTCCATCTGCGGCTACATTCGACCATAAACATTCGACATCCACATGAACGGATCGGCAAACGAAAAGCGTGATTTGCGTTCCAACTTAGGCGTTGCTGAAAGCTTGGCAAGGGTTGCCGCGCCAACAATGCCATCAGCCACCAGCCCGGCCTTTTTCTGGAACGCGCGCACCGCCGCATCTGTCGCGAAGCCGAATTGCCCATCCGCATTCATTGAATATCCGGCGGCGGTCAGCGCTTGCTGCAGCCGCACAACTTCGTCGCCGCTTACCCCGCGCTTGAGTGGGGCCGAAATCGTCAAAGTCGCGTCCTTTCCATAGCGCCGATAGGCCGCTGCCATGCGTTCATGATAATTGTTCCGCTCGTACGCCGGCCCATTATAGCGCAGCGCGAAGCGCTCCCACTGGTGGTTGTTCAGCAGGTCGCGCATTCCGCTTTTTTCAATAAAGCGCAGCATCAGCCGAACCTGTCCGCTCGCGCCGGCGCGCGCATCCTCCACCAGCGCTTCGATTGATTTGTAGCCGAGCCAGTGAAAATGGTCGCCCATCACCTGCCCAAGCCCCCACGAGGTCGAGCGCCACGCCGCCTCGCGGTCGATCATCGCGGCGCGGTTCAGCAGCTTCCAGCGCCCTTCCTGTGTGCGCGGGTTCGGAACGTCGCCCGCCGATGGTGAAGCCAGCCCCGCACGCACCGCAACCGCGCGTTTTTCCTCCGCCAGCAGGCGGTGAAAATAATGTCCCTCGAAGCGGATCAGCGGTTCGTTGCGGCCACGCACCTTGGCGAAAACCTGTCCTCCGCTTTCCACCTCCGCGACCGTGAGCAGCGCTGCGGGTTCCACGCCGGCGGCTCGTGCGGTTGCAATGATTTCGTTCTTTACTTGATCGGAAAACATGCTTGCCTCATCGTTTATACTGACTGTCTTTTGAGGCAAGTTTCAGAAGGGGTGGACAGATTTTGTCGCGCCCCCGCCACTTGCGATGTGGGCGATGAGGCGATAGGCCAGCGCGCATGAAATCGGATGCGAATACGATAAAGGTCGCCGCGCTGTACCACTTCACGCGGCTCAAAGACCCGGCTGCGTTGCGCCAGCCGCTGGCCGCTTTTTGTTGCGTGCGCGGCATCAAGGGTACGCTGCTTTTGGCGAATGAAGGCATCAACGGAACCGTTGCCGGCTTGCCTGCCGCCATCGATGAATTGATGGCGCATCTTGCGGCCATGCCGGAATTTGCTTCGCTGGAGGCAAAGTTCAGCCATGCGGTTGAAATGCCGTTCCATCGCATGAAGGTTCGTTTGAAAAAAGAAATCGTCACGATGGGCGTGCCCGATCTCGATCCGGCAGACACTGGCACTTATGTCGCGCCTTCCGATTGGAACGAACTGATTTCCGATCCGGAAACGATCATCGTGGACACCCGCAATGATTATGAGTTCGCGCTCGGCACGTTCCGCAACGCCATCGATCCGAACACTACCAGCTTTACTGAATTTCCGGAGTGGGTGAACCGCCATCACAATGAGCTGGCGGGGCGCAAGGTGGCGATGTTCTGCACCGGTGGCATCCGCTGCGAGAAGGCCACGGCCTATCTCAAATCGGTCGGTCTGTCCGACGTCTACCACCTGCGCGGTGGCATTCTGAAATATCTCGAAGACGTTCCTGCGTCTGAAAGCCTTTGGGACGGCGAATGTTTTGTTTTTGATGAGCGCGTCTCGGTAAAACACGGTCTGGAAATCGGTGAAGCCGAACTTTGCCGTGCTTGCCGTCATCCGCTCACCCCGGAAGAGCGAAAGTCGCAGCACTATGTAATCGGCGTTTCCTGCCCGCATTGCGTATCAGAACGCAGTGATGCGGATCGCGCGCGCTATGCCGAACGCCAGAAGCAGGTTGAACTCGCCGAGCAACGCGGCGAGCGAAAGCATATCGGCTCCTGAGCGGTAAAAATCCCGACAACTCATTGCAATAGAGCGAGGCTATTCCTAGGTTCGATCCTGAATTCAAACCCGATGCGGAGGTTGGTTTATGTTCGATCCGAAGAAGTTGCTTGATGAATTGCTTGGCTCGAACATTCCGGGCACCACCGGAACGGTGCGCGATCAGGCGGGCAAGGCCGTGCAGATGGCCAAGGACAATCCGCTCGCTGCGGGTGCTTTGGCTGCAGTTTTGCTCGGCACCGGGGCAGGACGTCAGGTAACGGGCAGTGCGGTCAAGCTTGGCGGTCTGGCCGCAATTGGCGGCCTCGCTTACAAGGCCTACCAGAACTACAAGGCGGGACAGCAGCCATCGGTCGAGCCAGTCGCGAAGGAGCCGGAGCTTCTTCCGCCGCCATCGGAAACGCCTTTCCATCCTTCCCAGGCGCCGCAAGGCGAGTCCGAATTTGCGCTCACGCTTATCCGTGCCATGATTTCTGCGGCGAAGGCTGATGGGCACATCGATGCCGAGGAACGCCAGAAAATTCTTGGCCGTATCGGTCTTGCCGGGCTGGATAATGATGCCAGCGCGTTTCTGGACAAGGAACTCGCCAGCCCGCTCAATCTCGATGATCTTGTCTCGCAGGCAAAAACCGAAGCGCAGCGCGTCGAACTCTATACCGCTTCACGCCTCGCCATTAACGCGGATACGCGTGCCGAGCGTGGCTATCTCGACCTTCTTGCGGGTCGCCTGAACTTGCCCGACAGCCTGATCGATCATATCGAGGCAACCATTCAGGGCGCTACGGTTCCGGTCGCGGCAAATGCTGCCGATGCACTCAAATCGCCGTGGTAAGGTGATCTTATGGCGAAGGTAGCCGTCGTTACGGGGGCCGGGTCTGGCATTGGCAAGGCCGTTGCGACGGCCCTGATTCAAGCCGGTTGGAACACCGTCTTTATCGGGCGCAATCGCGAAAAGCTTGATGCGGCGATTGCGCAGGCTTCAAAGAATGCCGAGGCGTTGGCCATTGCCTGCGATGTCAGCCAGCCGGATCAGGTGGACGCCGCATTCGCACAAATCGTCCAGCATTTCGGTCGTGTTGATCTGCTGTTCAACAATGCGGGCATGGGCACCAAGCCCATGCTCATCGATGAAATTCCGGTTGAGCTTTGGCACGAAGTCGTCGGCGTAAACCTCACCGGCGCGTTTTTGTGCGCTCGCGCGGCGTTCAGCGCCATGCGCAAGCAGCGGCCGCAGGGTGGCCGCATCATCAATAACGGCTCGATTTCGGCCTACGCACCGCGTCCCGGCTCGGTGCCTTACACGGCCACCAAGCACGCAATCACCGGTCTTACAAAAACCCTCGCGCTGGACGGGCGGCCATTCAGCATCGCGTGTGGACAGATCGACATCGGCAATGCGCTCACGGAGATGGCGAAAGCCATGCCGCTCGGCGTTCCGCAGGCCAACGGCACCATAGCGCCCGAACCTGTCATGGATGTGCAGCGCGTCGCGGAGGGCGTCGTCTACATGGCCGGCATGCCGCTGGACAGCAACGTGCTGTTCCAGACGATCATGGCCACCAACATGCCGTTTGTCGGTCGCGGGTAGGGCGCCAGAACTCGACGCTTTCATCCCCTCCCTTGAGGGGGGGTATATAGCCTCCGAGCCTTACCGCGCCAAATACTCAGCAATGCGCTCAATCGCGCGCAGAATGTTCTCTTCGGAGTTCGCGTAAGACAGCCGGATATAACCCTCGCCGAGGACGCCGAAATCCGGCCCGCCGATCAGCGCCACGCCCGCATCGTCCAGCAAGGCCGATGCAAGCGGCTTAGCCTTCCGGCCCGTACCCTTGATATTCGGAAACGCATAAAACGCACCCTTGGGCGTGATGCAGGAAACGCCGGGCAGACTGTTCAGCCCCTCCACCACAATCTTGCGGCGATTGTCGAATGCCCGCATCATTTTCGCGACGTCATCCTGCGGACCGTCAATCGCCGCGATACCCGCATATTGCGAAGGCGCGTTCACGCATGACCAGCAATTCACCGCCAGCTTGCGCACCTTGTCATAAAGGTTTCCGCCCTTGTCGCCGTTCGGCCAGATCGACCAGCCCATGCGCCAGCCGGTCATCGCCCAAGTCTTCGACCAGCCATTCAGCACGATCAGCCGGTCGCGCACTTCGGGAAACTGCAGCAAAGACGTGTGCTGCTCGCCGTCATAGGTCATGACGTCGTAAATCTCGTCGGAGAGGATCGCGACGTCCGGGTGCTTTTCCAACCCCTTCACCAGCTTTTCGATCTCCGCGCGCGGCGTCACACCGCCGGTCGGGTTGGCTGGCGAGTTGAGGATCAGCAGCCGTGTCTGCGGCGTGATCAACGCCAGCGTTTCTTCCGCCGAAAACGCAAAGCCGTTTTCCTCGCGGATCGGTACGGGTATGGGCCGCGCGCCGGTAAACTCGATCATGGATCGATAAATCGGAAAGCCCGGATCGGGATAAAGAATATCCACGCCGGGCTCACCAAACATGACGATGGCCGCATACATTGTCGGCTTGCCACCGGGCAGGATCATTACATTCTCCGGCGAGACTTCCACGCCCGTCGTCGTCAGCGTACGCCGTGCCACGGCCTCGCGCGTCGCGAGCAGTCCGGTGGCGGGGGTGTAGCCATGATGCCCGTCGCGCAGCGCCTTGATTGCAGCCTCAACGATGTGCTGTGGCGTGCGGAAATCGGGCTGGCCGATTCCCAGATTAATGATGTCCTTGCCCGCTTGGGCGAGCGCGGTTGCGCGGGCTAGCACGGCGAAAGCGTTTTCTTCGCCCAATCGGTCGAAAGCCGGTACGGTTTGGATCATTCTATTGGTCCAGGCTGGAGCTTCTTCGAATTGTATGGTTTTGAAAGGGTCCGGCTCTGCTGTCAAACCTCTATGGAGCATGCGTGACCGAAGATCTGAAAAACTGGACGCCCCGCTCGCGTCCTGAACGCAAGGTGTTGGAAGGCCAATATGTGCGGCTGGAGCCGCTTTCTGCGGCCAGGCATGGCGATGGCCTGTATGAAGCCGCCACCGTTGGCAATGCCGATGAACGCTTCCTCTGGCTTGGCGAGTATACGCCGGAGAGCCGAGCCGCATTCCAGCCGTGGCTGGAAAAGGTGGAGGCGAGCGAAGACCCGCTCTATTTCGTGGTCATTGACAAGCCAACCGGCAAGGTTGTGGGACGCCAGACCCTCATGCGCATCGATGCGCCGAACGGCGTCATCGAGATCGGCAATATCCACTGGGGACCGCTGATGCAGCGCAGGCCCGCCGCCACAGAGGCGCAGTATCTGTTCATGCGCTATATTTTCGACGAACTCGGCTATCGCCGCTGGGAGTGGAAATGCAACAATCGCAACGAGCCCTCCAAAAGTGCGGCGCTCCGTTTCGGTTTCAAGTCTGAAGGCCTGTTCCGTCAGCACATGATCATCAAGGGCGAAAACCGCGACACGGCATGGTTCTCGATCATAGACAAGGAATGGCCTGCGCTCAAAAAAGCGTATGACGGCTGGCTCCACCCCTCCAATTTTGATAGCGGTGGTATTCAGAAGCGGCGGCTGGAAGAGTTCCGCAAGGATTTCGGCGCGTAGCGGTTCGGAGTAGGCAGATGGCGCATTCCCATGAACATGACCACGGCTCGCATGCCGGTCACAGCCATGATCTTGGGAATGCCGACAAAAATCGGGTTCTGATTGCCGCGCTGTTAACGGGCGGCTTCATGATTGCCGAGGCGATTGGCGGCTTGCTCACCGGTTCGCTCGCGCTGCTGGCAGATGCCGGCCACATGTTGACGGACGGCGTCGCTCTCGCCTTTGCATGGTACGCTTTTCACCTTGCGGGCCGCGCTGCCACCAGCCGCATGACCTATGGCTTCCATCGCGTCAAAACCTTGGTCGCTTTCGTGAACGGCCTTGCCGTGCTCGCCATCGGTCTGTGGATTACTTACGAAGCGTGGGAGCGTTTCAATACGCCGGCGCCAGTGCTTGGCGGGCCGATGCTCGTCATCGCGATGCTCGGCCTCGGCGTCAACATCGCGGCGTTTTATGCCTTGCATGGCGGGGACCGCGACAGCCTGAACATGCGCGGCGCGATCCTGCATGTGCTGGGCGATATGCTCGGCTCGGTCGCGGCAATGATTGCTGCTGCGGTGATTATCTTCACGGGCTGGACGCCGATTGACCCGATCCTGTCCGTGATCGTTTCGCTGCTGATGTTCCGCAGCGCGTGGTTCCTGGTCCACGAGTCGGGCACGCTGCTGCTGGAAGGTTCGCCAGCGGCGCTGGACCGCGATAAAATTGCGGCTGATCTGGTCGCGCATGTGTCGAGTGTGCGCGAGGTCCATCATGTCCACATATGGTCGCTGGATGGTGCGCGCAATGTCGCGACCTTGCACGCTTGCCTCGAGCGCAGTGCAGAGCCTTTCGCAGCCATCAAAGCTGTCAAAGCTCGGCTGGCGACGGCGCATGGCATCACTCACGCGACTGTCGAGCCCGAAATCGAAGAATGCGCGGATTACGGCAAGGCGCATGGTTGCCACGATGGCGAGCACAGTCATGAAGACGATCACAAGCACGCGCATGCGGGCCACACGCACAATGGCTCGCGCCATTTGCATTAGAAGAGAGCTGACCGGAAATGGATAAGGAAACGCGCAGCGCTGCAATTGCCGCTGCCTGCATCATGTTTGGGTTCGGCCTAACGGCTTATTTTATGCCGAACATCATGTTGGCTGTTGGCTCAGTTTCGACTGCCGCCGCTGGTGTTATCGCAGTGGCTTTCGTCTGCGCCTTTTTCCTCATCTTCTGGCTCCGTGGCAAAAGCCGCGGCGGATGAAGGATAATCTTTAAGCGCTGAGGCTTGCTGTAAGCAGCAACAATCCCAGAAGCATGACAAACGCCGCGCCGCCGATTTCAATCGCCGCGTGAACGGTATTGCCGACGCGTCCGTCGCCTGCTGCTGAAACGGCCCAATTCTTGGCAGTCACGGCAAGAATCGCCAGCATCGAAACGGTGATCGCGGTCCCCATCGACATTGCCAGCACGGACAAAATTCCGCCCAGCCAAAGCTCGTTGAGAAACGCAAATGAGAGCACGATGATCGCGCCGGTGCATGGCCGCAGGCCCACTGCCGCCACTGCGGCCCATGCGGTGCGCCAGTCGAACCGCTCGCCGGAAATCATGGCGGGGTCCGGCGCGTGCGAGTGGCCGCAACTTTCGCACACAAAGCCTGAACTGACCGGATGCACACAAGCCGCCGAATGGACATGATTTTGCGCAGATGAAAGGCTCACCGCCGGCCTGCCGCCGAACATCCCTTTCACCCTCGGCGCGGCCTTCTTCCAAAGCAGCCACGCACCGAACAGCGTTATCATGGCGTAGCTGGCAATCTCCAGCGACCATGTCGCGTCGGTCATGGAAAAGGACGTCTCGCGCAGGATCAGAAACACCAGTCCCATCATTACCAGCGCCGTCGCGCCTTGCAGAAAAGCAGACACGAACGACAGCAGAATGCCGCGCCTCAGGGCGACCTCATTGGCCAGCATGTATGACGAAATCACCGCCTTGCCATGACCCGGACCGGCTGCGTGGAAAACGCCATAGGCAAATGAGAGCCCCACGAGCAGCCACATCTTTCCGCCATCGTCGCGCATGGCCTTCAGCGCGCCCGTCAGCGAGCGATAGAATTGCTGCTGATAGGTGTTGATCCACTGCATCCACCCGGCAAACAGGCCGGTTGAGGGCGTAATCGCGTCGTTTGTGCCGATGCCCAGTGAACTCTGCGCATGCGCAATGCCGCAAAACGCAAGCGTCAGCAGCACCACCTGTGTGGCTACGATCAACCTTGGGCGGGACATGTAAGCTCCAGCCGCGTGGCGAATATCTTGCTCATGTCGGTGCCAGCCGGATCGCTCATAAAGGCATCCGTCAAGGTTTTCTGGTTTTGAGCGATGATCTGGTCGGGGTCGGGCCGCACAACCTTGCGCGTGCAATCAGCGGGCAGCGCTGCCACCGCCATCTGGTCGTCTTCGGTGAAATCGATTGCCGTGTAGAAGGTCGAGTCATACACGCCGAAATCGATTGTTCCCGATAGCTTCAGCGGATCTTTCGGCTTGGTCTCGAACATGATGATGAGCTGATTATTGTCGAAGATTGCCGCAAACTCGTCGGGCTTTTGCATGGCAACGTCTTTGCCATTGGCGGTCACAAGCTGGAAATAATTATAGTCGCCGAGCGATTTGTAGACCGTATCGCGCACGGCTGCGAGTTCGGTGTCGTCCAGCTTGTTGTCGCCGTTCTTGTCGAACTCCACCAGCACGGTGCTGGAAAACACGTCGTCGAAGCGCCACAGATGCCGCAGCGATTGCACGGAGCGGCCGTCAGGAGCCAGCATCACGTCCAGCCGCGCTTCGGCAAAGACATGCGGGTGCGCCGCGGCGGAAGCCGTGCCCAGCGCCAGAGCGCCAAATGCGCAGATCAGCCGAATCGATTTCATGCAGCCTGTGGCGTCCCGGTGAAGCGACTGTTACCTATCAGAAAATCGGCGAAAGTGGGACGCGCAACGTTCACGATTTCTCGCGCTGCTTGAACCATTTGGCGATGAAGTCCACGAACACCCTGATTTTGGCCGGCAGATAGCGCCGGTGTGGGTAGACCGCATAGATGCCGCCGCCTTCCAGCAAATAATCGTCCAGCATGCGGAACAGTCGCCCGGCGGCGATATCTTCCGTCACGATAAAATCGGGAATGATTGCAAAGCCCAGCCCCGCCAAAGCGGCGGCGCGCACGGCCATCGGGCTGTTGACTTCGATGGGGCCGGAAACCGGCACCGTAAATATTTCACCCAGTTCGTTGCGGAACTGCCAGCTTGAAAGCCAGCGCGAGTTCGAGTCCACGATACAGGGCAGCTTTGCGAGGTCTTGAGGTTGCTCCGGCTTGCCTCGTTTGGCAATCAGGGCAGGGGATGCGCACAGGCGCATCCCGAAAGGCGCAAGTCTTTTCGCAATCAACGACGAACTTTCAAGTCGCGATATGCGGATCGCGACGTCGTAGCCTTCCTCGACCAGATCCACGAAGCGGTCGTCCAGATTAATGTCGAGCACGATGTCCGGGTGCGCGAGCGCAAAATCGATCAGGCACTGCCCCATCGCGGCATCCGCAAAGGTTCGTGGCGCTGAAATTTTTATGCGGCCACGCACGTCGCCGGACGTGTCGCGAACCGAATCGGCCAGCGTGTCGATTTCACGCAATATCTCCGATGCGCGCCGATAATAGGTGTGTCCGGCTTCGGTCAGCGAAAATTGCCGAGTCGTGCGGTTCAGCAGCAGTGCGCCGAGGTCGTCCTCCAGTTCCTTGACATATTTTGACAGCAGCGCCTTGGAGCGGCCAATCTTGCGCGAAGCGGCAGAAAACCCTTCTGCTTCAACAACATCGATGAATGCGCGCATTCGGGTCAGCGTGTCCATTGTTCACTCCGGTGAAACATAAGACGCAGAATTGTTCAGTATCGGAAAAAATTCAATGTGGCTGTCGATTTTTTAATTGATTGTGACGGGCACGTTCCTTATATGCGCGCTTGCCCAAAGTCGCACGTGCCTGTGGGCGTCCCCCGACCCTCGAATGGTGAGGTGATCGGGACGGTACCCGGGAGCTAACAAGCCCGGTCGGTTCAGCGGCCAACCGCCGATCCGAGGACGTCTTGAAGCAACGACGGTGCGGGCCTTTCTGGTGTCTGCCGGTTGTCCATAAACCGGGGTTACTGAAGAGGCACACCTTCATTGCCGGCAGTGCGGAACGGGTCTCCCAATCCAAGCCAAGGCAGACAAAGCGAGCGCAGGCCGCAAGGCCCTAGCAAGCCGACGCGCGTGACGCGTATTCATGGCACTGGCCTTTCCACCGGCTGGCGTCATGGGTGCAACTCTCGCCCCTTTGTCCACCGCGGATGAACGCCCAACAGGGCGGTCCGCACCTTGCATTCGTGCGCGGAAATCCGCGTGACGGGAGAGATAAAATGGCCGCTACCCAGCGCATCCTCGACTTCCTCGCCACCCGACGTCCGGACGGGCCTTGCCTCATCGTAGACCTTGAGGTCGTTCGCGAGAATTATAAGGCGTTTGAAAAGGCGCTGCCGGACAGCCGCATTTTCTATGCGGTCAAGGCAAACCCTGCGCCGGAAATCCTGCGCCTGCTCGCTTCGCTCGGCTCCTGCTTCGACACCGCTTCTGTAGCGGAAGTCGAAATGGCGCTGGACGCGGGTGCCGCGCCGCATCGCATTTCCTATGGCAACACCATCAAGAAGGAGCGCGATATTGCGCGCGCCTACGAGCTGGGCATTCGATTGTTCGCGGTGGATTGCGTCGAAGAGGTGGAGAAGATTGCTCGCGTTGCACCGCAGGCGCGCGTGTTCTGTCGCGTGCTGACCGATGGCGAAGGTGCCGAATGGCCGCTGTCGCGCAAGTTCGGCTGCGTTCCTGCCATGGCGGTGGAGGTGCTGCGTCATGCGCGCAAGCTCGGCCTCGATGCTTACGGCGTGTCCTTCCATGTCGGTTCGCAGCAGTGCGATCTGTCTGCATGGGACCGCGCTCTGGGCGATGCGAAGAAGGTTTTCGCGACGCTGGCCGAAGAGGGCATCACGCTCAAGATGGTCAATATGGGCGGTGGCTTCCCAACCCGTTACCTGAAGGACGTGCCTGTTGCGCGTGCCTATGGTGAGTCGATTTTCGAAGCACTGCGCAAGCATTTCGGCAATGCGATCCCGGAAACCATCATTGAGCCGGGCCGTGGCATGGTTGGCAATGCGGGCGTCATCAAGTCTGAAGTCGTGCTGATTTCCAAGAAGGCTGACAACGACAATGTGCGTTGGGTCTATCTGGATATCGGCAAGTTCGGCGGTCTTGCCGAAACGATGGATGAGGCGATCCGCTACCCGATCCTGACGCCGCGTGATGGCGATGAGAAGGCGCCTTGCGTGCTGGCAGGCCCGACCTGTGACTCCGCGGACGTGCTGTATGAAAAGACGCCGTATCCGCTGCCGCTTTCGCTGACCATCGGCGACGAGGTGCTGATCGAGGGTACGGGTGCCTACACCACCACCTATTCTGCGGTTGCCTTCAACGGTTTCGAGCCGCTCCGATCCTACGTGATCTGACAATCTACGGATTGTCAGATCCATGCGCCGCCGGGGTTTCTCCGGCGACGCATTCGCTTGTGGAACAAACTCTGCGGGTGAGGGATTCTCAAAATGACGATGCAGGCTGAACTTAAAACCATTACCACTTCCATCGGCGTCGAGCGTGACGACGAAATCCATGCGCGTGAAGCGTTGCTCGACCGCGCCATGGGGACGAACCGCAAGCGCAAATCATCCGAAAAGCTGCGGCGTGGCCGCAAGCCCTCGGAAGGTCTAGCCTTTTCCGCGCGCGATCATGACGGCACTCTGCTCGGCACGGTTCGCCTGTGGGATGTCGATGCTGGCGGCGTGCGCGCGCTTCTGCTTGGACCGCTCGCGGTCGATCCGGGATTGAAGAGCGGCGGCATCGGTTCGGCGCTCATGCGTCACGCAATCGCAGAGGCTGCGCGCCTTGGCCATCGGATAATTCTGCTGGTTGGCGATGCGCCTTATTACGCGCGCTTTGGCTTCTCGGCGGACAAGACCGGCATGCTCGCAATGCCCGGTCCTTATGAGCGCCATCGCCTTCTTGCGCTTGAACTCAGCGAGGGCGCACTCGACGGCGCAAACGGCATTATCGCGCCTGCGGGCCGCCGCCTCAAGCAGCGCCGGCTTCGTGCTGCCGCCTGATAGTTTGGCGGAGGGCCGGGGACGATTTTGCCCGCTGCGCAAGGGCGCGGTGTTTGTCGTGAATGCGTTTCCGGGGTGGCGGCGCATTCCAGATGCGACAAGAAAGGTGAATCGTCCCCGGTGGTTACCGGGGATTGCTGCAAATCTGATTCCGCGTCTTGAAGTTCAGCGCGAACCGGCAGTCGCAATCAGGCTTCCGTAAAAATCCGTCATGCGCTTGAGGTTGTCGAGTGTCATGTGCTCGTTGATGCCATGGATCATCGACGTTTCCGAAAGGCTCAGTTCGATGGGCTGGAAACGGTAGACATCGGTTGCAACCGGCGTGAGCTGATAGCTGTCGGTCGCGGCCAATACGAGCCCCGGCGCAACTGGAATCGCGTTTTTCTGCGAGGCCAGCGCCGCCACGATCTTCCACGGCTCGGAGGTGGTGGAAGATATGGGAGAGGGGTCTTGCGCCTCTTTTCCGAGCTTGATCGTAACGGGTAGATCGCCAATTCCGGTCTGAGCGCGCTCGATCACATTGGCCGTCGTTTCACCGGGAATGATCCGGTAGTTGATGATCGCGCTGGCGGTGTTCGGCAGCACATTTTCCTTCGGGCTGGCGCGCAGCATGGTTGGCGCCATAGTCGTATGCAGCAGCGCGGCACCTGCCGGTGTGGCCGCCACCTGGTCGATCAACAGCGGCTTGAAAAGCCACTCATTCGCAATTGCCATGCGTGTCAGGAACGGCGCGTAAGGCGCGATCACGCGCAGTGTTTCTGCGCCCGGTCCTTTAATATCCATCGGTCCCGGATTGTTGGTCACAGCCAATATCGCCTGCGCCAGCGTTGCCACCGCCGTATCGTCCGGCGGCATTGAAGAATGCCCGCCCGGCCCACTCGCGGTCAGTTGCAGCGTTGCATATCCCTTCTCGGCAATGCCGACCAGCGCCACCCTGTCCTTCAGTAGCGGGAAGTCGGTGATCGTCACCAGCCCCTCGTCCAACACGAACTCGGCCTTTATGCCCTTGTCGCGAAACCAGGCTGCGGCAGCTGTTGCGCCCTTATGCGGGCCTTCCTCGTCATGGCCGTTGACGATGATCAGCGTGCGCTTCGGCTTGAAGCCGGATTTCAGCAGCGCCTCGACGCTTTCGAGGATGGCGATCATCGAGCCCTTATCGTCAACCGAGCCGCGTCCCCACACTGCGCCATCCGCAATCAAACCGTCAAAGGGCGGATGCTTCCATTGGCTCTCGGTCGAGTCCACCACCGGCACGACATCCTGATGCGCCATCAGCACGAACGGCTCCAGCGATTTGTCGCTGCCGTCGAGTGTAAAAATCAGCGTGTAGCCTGCCACCTTTTCGAGACGCAAATTGGCGTGCACCAGCGTATATGTGCGGGCGAGCCATTCATGCATCGCGTCCCATTGCGACAGGTCCTCCGCACCGTCGTCCTGTTCGGTGATCGTCCGAAAGCGGATTGCCTCGGAAAGATGCGTCGCGGCTTGCTCGATATCCACGGCCGGGGCGGGAGCCAGATTGATCTCGGTATGGTCAGCAGCAGGCGATTGATAAGTCAGCGTGCGAACCACAAGGAATGCCGCAAAGGCAAGCAACAGGCTCAGCAAGACCGCCGCGATTCTGACAATCAACTTCATCCTGCTCCCCCACGTGCCGCCGTCAGTTTGGTTCGGCTCGCCCAAAACTACAACACCGGCGCTTGGGCCGGTGTCGCATATTCATCCGATTGTGATCGCTCTTAGAGTATCTGGCTCAATGCCATTGCGACCGACATGTCGCCTTCGATTTTGAGCTTGCCCTGCATGAACGCCATCGTGGGGTTCAACTCGCCGGCTACCAGCGACTCAAGATCGTCCAGCGAAAGCTTGATGGTGCAATCGGCAGGTGCGTCGGTGGTGGAAATGGTTGCGCCGTCGATCACGATAACGCCGTCTGAACCGGTGTCGAACTTCACGGAACGGTCGAAACCCGACTCTTCCACACGCGGTTTTATCTGGTCGGCGATTGTCTGAATGCTCATGTCTGACTCCAGTAAATTGGTTGGGGCAAAGCCCGTTTGGCGGCAATCTAGGTAGTGTTGACTTTTACGTCAACGTTATAAGCTTCGCCCGGCTGTTATGCCGCGTGTCTCACCCCTAATCCCGCTGCCGCGACCTTCTCCCTCAAGGGGAGAAGGGGGCGATAGCAACGCCGATTTCAATCGAAAGCGTTGCAAACGAGCAAATGCATATCCGTTATCCCCGTTCTCCCGTTGAGAAGGTGCCGCAGGCGGATGAGGGGTAATGAATCCCTTACCGCTTCTTTTTCGGCCCCACGGCAAAGGGATTTTCCGCGAGGATATTCGCGTCCACTTTTTCGATGTCGCGCAGGCCGCAGAAGGCCATTGTAATGTCCAGTTCGTTGCGGATGCAGCGCAGTGCTTCGCTCACGCCAAACTCACCCATCGCGCCCAGCCCATAAAGAAACGCGCGCCCGATATAGACCGCCCGCGCACCGAGCGCGCGCGCCTTGATAACGTCCTGACCGGATCGAACACCGCCGTCCATATGCACTTCGATCTTGTTGCCCACCTCGCGCACGATCGGGGGCAGGGCGGCGATTGACGAGATTGCGCCATCCAGCTGGCGGCCGCCATGATTGGAAACGATCAGCGCATCTGCACCGCTCTTCGCGGCAAGTGCGGCATCTTCCGGGTCCAGAATGCCCTTGATGATGAGCTTGCCGCCCCACCGATCCTTGATGCGTTTCACAGCATCCCAATCCAGCGCCGGGTCGAATTGCTCCGCTGTCCACTTGCCGAGCGAGCGCAAATTGTCCGCACCTTTTGCGTGCCCGACAATATTTCGGAAGGTGCGCCGCTTGGTTTGGGCCATGTGATACACCCAGCGTGGCTTGGTCGCGAGGTTGATCATGTTGGCGATGGTCGGCGCGGGCGGCGTGGTCAGCCCGTTCTTGATGTCCTTGTGGCGCTGTCCGAGAATTTGCAGGTCGAGCGTCAGCACCAGTGCGGTGCAGCCAGCGGCCTTGGCGCGGTCAATCAGGCCGTTGGAAAACTCTTGGTCGCGCATCACGTAGAGCTGGAACCAGAAGGGCGCGTCCGTATTTTCCGCAACGTCTTCGATCGAGCAGATGCTCATGGTCGAAAGCGTAAACGGCACGCCAGCCTTCGCAGCGGCGCGCGCGGCAAGAATCTCGCCGTCTGCATGCTGCATTCCCGTCAAACCGGTAGGTGCGAGCGCGACTGGCATCGACACCGGAATGCCGATCATGGTGCTTGCCAGCGAGCGATTGCGCATATCCACGGCAACGCGCTGGCGCAGCTTTATCTTCTGAAAATCTTCCTCATTCGCCCGATAGGTGCTTTCCGTCCAAGAACCGGAATCCGCATAATCGTAAAACATCCTGGGCACGCGCCTGCGGGCGAGTGCTTGTAGGTCGGCAACAGAGGTAATGGGGCGAGGCATAGTGAGATCCGTCAGCAGAACTGTGCTGACGGTGTAGCGCATTTTGCCCCGCCGTCACGATATTTTTTGAGCGATATTCAAATATGGACAAACTTTTTACAGGCTATTGGCACCCTTTGCTGGTTCTTCCCAGCCAAGCTTGTCCAGCGCCTTGCGAACGTCGCGCAACGCACCGTCCCAGCCGTCGTCGTCCACCATTGGGCTTTCGGATGCAGCACGTTGCAAGGCCCGCGCTTCGGATTCGATTTCCAGCAAAGCTTCGATCTTTTCATCCGTGGCGAGCGATTTGTCGTCAAGGATATGCTGTACCTTCATTTCATTGAGCCGTGTCATGTTGAGCCTCCGCTCATAATGGCAATGAAGAACGCTTCGAGCGCGATGGTGTTCCACAATCTTTTGCTCATGTATAAGCAGTTTATTATATAATTTGAAAATCGCGGATGTATCTTTCTGCTATCCAGAAGTGTTTGCCGCGAGGAGGCGGTAGAGGGAGGACAAATTGCTGGAAAAACTGTTCAAGCTTTCGGAGCATGGAACTTCCGTGCGCACAGAAGTGCTCGCGGGCATCACGACATTCCTCACAATGTCGTACATCATCTTCGTCAATCCGGAGATTCTTTCGTCCACTGGCATGGACCGCAACGCCATTTTCGTGGCGACCTGTCTCGCCGCCGCGCTGGGCTCCGCTGTTATGGCGCTGATGGCCAATTGGCCCATCGGCATGGCGCCGGGCATGGGCCTCAACGCATTCTTCGCGTTCACCGTTGTAGCCGCGTTGGGCTTCACATGGCAGCAGGCGCTTGGTGCCGTGTTCATCTCCGGCGTCATCTTCTTCATTCTCACCGTCACCGGCATTCGAAGCTGGCTCGTGGCAGGCATCCCGCATTCCTTGCGAAGTGCCATCGCCGCCGGTATCGGGCTTTTCCTTGCCATCATCGCGCTGAAAAGCTCCGGCATCGTGGTCGATAATCCTGCCACGCTGATTGGCCTTGGCA
Source organism: Mesorhizobium denitrificans (assembly GCF_003403035.1). Taxonomy (GTDB): domain Bacteria; phylum Pseudomonadota; class Alphaproteobacteria; order Rhizobiales; family Rhizobiaceae; genus Mesorhizobium_G; species Mesorhizobium_G denitrificans. The sequence goes on from NZ_QURN01000007.1 coordinate 59,031, forward strand.
GCCTGCACAATGCGGGAACGCTGCTCGCGATCTTCGGCTTTTTCGTCATCGCCGCGCTGGATGCAATGAAGGTGCGCGGAGCGATCCTGATCGGCATTCTCGTGGTCACGCTTCTGTCGATGGCCTTGGGCATCAGCCAGTTTCAGGGTGTCGTTTCCATGCCGCCAAGCATTGCGCCGACCTTCCTGCAGCTCGACATTGCCGGCATTCTCCATGCGGGCATCATCCAGGTCATTCTGGTGTTCGTGCTGGTTGAAGTGTTCGACGCCACCGGCACGCTGATCGGCGTTGCCAAGCGCGCGAAGCTTATTGAGGAAGGCAAGCCGAACAATCTTGGGCGAGCGCTGTTCGCCGACTCCACCGCGATTGTCGCGGGCTCGCTTCTTGGCACCTCCAGCACCACGGCATATGTCGAAAGCGCGTCGGGTGTGCAGGCTGGTGGGCGCACGGGCCTCACCGCGCTCACCATTTCGCTGCTGTTCCTGGCTGCGCTGTTCGTCTCGCCGCTGGCGGCAGCCGTTCCCGCCTATGCCACCGCTCCGGCGCTGCTTTACGTGGCGGGCTTGATGATGCGCGAACTGGTCGACATCGATTGGGAAGACGTGACCGAAGCAACGCCCGCCGCGCTTACCGCACTGGCTATGCCTTTCACCTATTCCATCGCGAACGGCCTTGCTTTCGGTTTCATCAGCTATGTTGTCATCAAGGCTGCAACTGGCCGCATCGGCCAGATCCACCTTGCAACATTGCTCGTGGCGGTTTTGTTCGTCATCCGCTTCGCCTTCTTCGCGGAGTAGGCACGTCCTTCTCCCCGTTTACCGGGGTGAAGAGTGGTTTGCGAAGCAAACGAAAAGCCCAGGAATGGGCTTTTCGAACGAGGAACGCCCGGAGCCATAGCCGAGGGCGGTGGCCCGAAGGGCCGGGTGAGGGGAAGCGCGAGCTTTCGGCGATCTACGCCAACGCTGGCGTTTGCCTTGGCCGGGATTTGCTCAGCATCCACAGCATTGCGGTAATATTCACCAGATTCCACGCAATGCCATTCAGGAATGCGACTGTGTAAGACCCGGTCTGCACATAAATCCAGCCGGTCATCCAGCCGCCAACGGACATGCCGATGATGGTCGACATCATAACCAGTCCGATGCGCCGACCTGCTTCTGCCGGCGGCATATACTCCCGCACGATAATTGCATAACACGGCACAATCCCGCCCTGGCTGAGCCCAAAAATCAGCGACACGATATAGAGCGACGCCAACCCGTCAAACGGAATATAGGCAAAAAGCGCCAGGCACTGCGCTACAGACCCGATCAGCAGCGTTCGAATCCCTCCGATGCGGTCTGCCACCACGCCCGAAACGAGGCGCGAAACCACGCCGCCCACCAGCATCAGCGACAGCATTTCCGAGCCGCGCGCGATACCGTAGCCAAGGTCCATGCAATAGGCCACGATGTGCACCTGTGGCATGGACATCGCCATGCAGCAGCCGAACCCCGCCACCACCAGCAGCGCTTGCAGTGCGCGCGGCGAAATAGCTGCGATCGATTGCGTCTGCTTTTGCGCGGCTGCGGTCATTGCGATGTTATGGTCGATCCTGCGTCTTAGCAGCATCAGCAGTGGAATCATTGTCACGGCGCAGAAAACGCCGATCGCCGCATAGGCTCCGCGCCAGCCATAGGCATCCATCAAATGCGGCATGATGATCGGCCAGATCGCGCCTGAGAGGTAATTCCCCGAAGCCGCGGCGGTCACAGCTACGCCGCGCCGCTTTCGGAACCAATGCGATATGTCGGCGATCAGCGGCCCGAACATTGCCGACGATCCGAGCCCGATCAGCGCACCATGCGCGAGCGAGAACTGCGATGACGTTGTAGAAAGCGATGCAAGGATCAGTCCGGCGCTCAGGGTCAGCGATGCCACCAGCGCCGGCAGAAAATAGCCCATTCGGTCAATCGCGCGCCCGACAATCACATTGCCTGCGGCGAAGCCGATCATCGTAGCGGTGAAGGGCAGGGAGGCTTGCGCGCGGTCGATGCCGAACTCGGCCTGCACTTCGGGCATGACGACCACGACGATCCACATACCCGCGCAACCAATTGTCGCCAACAGTATGGAGATGCCTAGCCGGTACCACGCATATTGTCCGTCAATGTCGGCGGCGGTTCCCTGCATGATGCACTCCTTTTCGGGCTGCACCATTGCTTTGTGCCAGCGCTGTTTGGCAGCGCCACTCGCCGCCTTTCAGTCGATCCAGATTTGGCATTGGAGTGACAGGAACCGCGCTATCATTCAGCAGGTGGTGATGGCGGACACAGCGGCCTTAAAACAACCCCTCGATATAACCCTGCTCGTTTAGGAATATGCGTTCGCTGGAGGGCGATTTCGGCAGGCCGGGCATAGTCATGATCTCACCGCAGATGGCGACCACGAAGCCCGCGCCTGCTGACAGCCGCACCTCGCGCACGGGCACGACATGGCCAGTCGGTGCGCCACGCAGGTTCGGGTCAGTCGAGAAGGAATATTGCGTCTTCGCCATGCAGACCGGCAAATTGCCGTAGCCTGCAGCTTCCCACGCTGTCAGTTGATCGCGCACCGCTTTGTCCGCAATCGCCTCGGAGCCGCGATAAATGCGCTTCACAACCGTGTTGATCTTTTCGAACAATCGCATGTCGTCGGGGTAAAGCGGGGAGAACTGCGAGGCCCCGCTTTCTGCAAGCTCGACCACTTTGCGCGCGAGGTCTTCAATGCCTGCCGAACCCTGTGCCCAATGCTTGCAAACAATCGCTTCGGCGCCGAGTGAGGCGACGTAATCTCTCATCGCCTGAATTTCGGCATCCGTGTCGGAAACGAAATGGTTGACGGCAACGACCGCCGGAACGCCGAACTGTTTCACATTTTCGATGTGCCGGCCGAGATTCGCACAACCCTTTTTCACGGCCTCGACATTCTCCGCGCCCAGGTCTTCCTTCTTGACCCCGCCGTTCATTTTCATGGCCCGAACGGTCGCGACAATCACCGCCGCTGCCGGCTTCAGCTCGGCCTTGCGACACTTGATGTCGAAAAACTTTTCCGCGCCCAGATCCGCGCCGAAGCCCGCTTCTGTCACCACATAGTCGCCCAGCTTCAACGCGGTGGTTGTCGCAACCACCGAGTTGCAGCCATGCGCGATATTGGCAAACGGTCCGCCATGCACAAAGGCCGGGTTGTTCTCCAGCGTCTGCACCAGGTTTGGCTGCATCGCGTCTTTTAGCAGAACCGCCATCGCGCCATCCGCTTTCAGGTCGCGCGCATAGATGGGCGACTTGTCGCGCCGATACGCAACGATGATATCGCCGAGGCGCTTTTGCAGGTCCTTGAGGTCACGCGAAAGACATAGGATCGCCATCACCTCGGAGGCCACCGTGATGTCGAAGCCAGCCTCGCGCGGATAGCCATTCGCCACCCCGCCGAGCGAGCAGATGATCTCGCGCAGTGCGCGATCGTTCATGTCCATCACGCGCCGCCACACCACGCGCCGCGTGTCGATGCCGAGTTCATTGCCCCAATAAATGTGATTGTCGATCAGCGCCGAGAGCAGATTATGCGCCGTGGTTATCGCGTGAAAATCGCCGGTAAAGTGGAGGTTCATATCCTCCATGGGTACGATCTGCGCGTAGCCGCCGCCTGCCGCGCCGCCCTTCACGCCGAAATTCGGCCCAAGCGAAGCCTCGCGAATGCAGATCACGGCCTTCTTGCCGATCCGGTTAAGCCCGTCGCCAAGGCCAACCGTCGTCGTGGTTTTGCCTTCGCCCGCAGGCGTTGGGTTGATCGCCGTCACGAGGATCAGCTTGCCATCCTTGCCGCCCTGTTTCGATGCGATGAACTCAGCTGAAACCTTCGCCTTGTCATGGCCGTAGGGCAGCAGATGCTCGCTTGGAATGCCGAGCTTCGCCCCGATTTCCTGAATCGGCTTCTTTTTCGCCGCGCGCGCAATCTCGATGTCGGATTTGTATTCGGCCATTCAATTCCTCCCGTGGGGCGCATTGCGCCTCCGATTTTTTATCCCGCATAGACGCAACAGCCCAATTTCGCGGGCTGTCGAAAAACAGTCGTGAATTGGCTGAATTGCGACCTCGCAACCTACCTGTCGAGAATGCCCCTTATCTCCACAAGTTGCGAACGTACGCGAAGCAGATTGAAGCCTAGTGTGGCAAGATGAGACGGGAATATGAAAGAAGATTCACTTCCATTCGAAATGATCCACGGCTGCATATCCAATGCGAAGCGCAATTGGCTTTCCATATTGTCCCAGATCTGACGAAGATTGCGATCATTAATGACCGCGTTGAAATCAACATGGGTTGCTTTCAACAGGCCATAGTAAGCGTAAAGTTGTCCGTACGCGAACCAGAAACGATCATCCGCCCGTGGATCGAGCCACCCGGCGTCGGAAGCCTGAATCTGTGCGCGGAGAATGTCAGATGTCGAACCAATATCGCCGGATATCCTATCGAGAAATACCATCAGGTTGTCGGCGCGCGCATCAAATGTCGCATTGCACTGACCGAGGCGGTCGTTGAATTCCTGCAAAGTTTTAAGCGCGGCGCGATAAGCGCCTGGCGTGGGGCGCGTAAGACCGTTGCTACCGACATACCAAACCGTCTCGCCCCAGTTCATGTTTTCACGTGCGCTCTGGAGGCCCTGATCGATCTGTGACGTTCCGCGCACGCGCCCCAGCGTGTCCACGAGTTCGATAGTCGTGCGGCGGATCGCTTGATTGATACCTGTTTGGAATGCTGCCTTATTGTCGAGAAAAGGAGTGTTTTTCCATGGAATGCCGAAAAATCCCAACTTCGAGGCCAGCATGGAAGGTATCCACGCATTCTGGTTCACGTTGAAGTCGATCAGATCGGTGGTGATGTCTACAATAGCGGATCGTTGGCAAGATTGTGCGTTGCCCTGCGCGGTCTGCTGCACCGCCGAGCCACCTTGCACCGCCGACAATGCAGCCGATGCGTCTGCGTTGGCGGCTGCGCCCGCAAGTGTCTTGCTTGAGTCTTCCTTGACGCGCGCGTTCGGGTAATCCGGATTGAAGTTCGTCCAGATCTGCGTCTGCCATATGAAATAGCCATAAAATGCCGCCAGCCCGACCAGAACCAGCGCGACAACGCCTTTGATCGCCCAGTTGCGCTGGGTGTACCAACCAGTCAACCACAGGAGCGGCCACAGCAGTATGCCGACCACGAAGCCAATTCCTCGCCCAATCAGGCCAAACACACGAACAAAGAAAGCAACAATCGGGTCGAGCATAAGGTCCCTTCCTTCAGTCCGTCAGACCATAGAGGTGTTCGCGAAACGCGGCCTTATCTTTCAGATATGAGTTTTTCAGGGTCACGACAACATTCTCGCGCCATTGCGGCGTGAATGAATCATAATCCTTGTAAAAACCCTGCTTGTTGAACACGTAGCGCGACACGAAATCGAAGCGAACGAAGTCCGAAATCAGCCGGTTTGTCAGCCAGGCGTCGGGGTGGTCCGGCTTCGCCCGTACGACAAGAAACCGCAGGGGCGGCGGTACATCCTCGAGCCGGATTTGCCCATATTGTGCGATTTCGCGCTTGGCGGCGTTCAGAAATGGAAACGTGCCTTCGCGATTGATTATGTCGGCATGAGATTGAATCCACGTCTGATACCACACCAGACTCGCCTCGGTCAGATCACGGTCGGGTTCAACCTCGCGGATAATTCCCCGGATCGCCATTTCTGCGCGATGTTCGAGATAGCCGGATTGCTCGATCCATGAAGCGCGCGGCAGTTCCAGCCGCCCGGTGCTTGCCAGAAAGCGAAAAACGCGGTCGGCGTCGGTGATGGATAGATAGCTCACCTGCCACGGGCGCGAACGCTTGAAGCCGGGCGAAGTCGGATCGCCGATAACGGTCGTCATATCCTTATCGATAAAGATATAGATGCCGCCGAAATGGCTCGTCCAAAACGCGTTGTGACGGAATATCACCTGATCGGGCACCAGCGCATTTTCGCGTATGTCGCCGGTCACCTTGGCGAGTTCCACCATGCGCTTCAGCATGTCGTCGTCGCGCCAGGCGTTCGGTTCGAGTTTCAGCCGGTCCACCAGCTTGCCGAGTTCTGCGGCTTTGCCCAGCACGTCCTCCGCCGAAAGAACTCGAAACTCCACCTGATTGATGGATAGCAAATCCTCGATGGATTCAACCTTCGCGACCGTGTCTTCAATCTCGCCGTAGATCACGTCCTTGATGGTCAGCGCGTCGATTGCCCGGCTGTTCTTGGACATGAATTCATAGACAAGCTGGCCGGTATTGGAAAAGGCCGTGTGCACCACCGGCAGGTCGATCTGGTCCGGCGTCAAAATGATGAAACGTCGATTGACCTCATTGGGGTCGAGATAGAGCTGATTGTCGAGCTCCTTGGCGATTTGTGGCGAAAAGCCGGTGCGGTCGATCTCGAATTTCTTCAGCTTGGTTGGTTTGAGGCCGAACGCTTTCAGCGCCTTGTTATAGCGCTCGATCAAATGCGGTTCGTCGACCGGCATCAGCCGCCCATAAATGAGTTCGTTCCGGCGCAGCAGGTCCATTTTATTCCATGCCCGGCGTTGAACGCATAAAAGACCGCGCTTCTTCTGCTTCAAGCACTCCACAAACCCTTTTTCTTCAATTCTTCCATCTCGCGCGCCGCGCGTTCCCTTAGTCTTGCGTCGCGAAGCATTTTTTCGACAGCGGAATCATCCGCCCGGTCGGAATACCGGAACTCGCTGTCGGCATAGCGGTTTATCTCCTGCATGATCATGTCCATGTCGAACGGCCCGCGCAGTTCCTCGATCATGGCTTTCTTTTCATCGTAGGATTTGTGCATGAATGCTTCGGGCTTCTCGAACCATTCGTCGGGCAGGTCGATGTCCATCGCGCGCATCTTGATGGCGTCGGTGACGTTCTTGATCGCGCGTCCGGTAAAGCGCGGCTCGGCTTCCTTTATCATGTGCAGATAGGCGCCCACATCGGCCATCGTCTTTGGCTGGCCGTGGTCCTTGATGAAGCGGTCATAGACGTTCAGCAACCCATCCTCATGCGGCTTGGCGTGGCTTTCATAGGCGGTGTCCACCGCGCGCTTGATCTCCTGCGCGGCATAAAGCTCATGCTTGCCGAGTGGAATTTTGTGGTTCTTGCCCGCCAGCAGCACGAAAATGTCGATATAATCGGCTTCGCTCTGCGGACCATCCACCAGCCACCGCGCGCCCGCGCGTTGTCGCAGAGCGTCGTCCACATTTTCCGGATAGTTGGAAAACATGCCGAACGAGCAATTGCCGCGAATAACCGTGTTCGTGCCGGAAAACGCCGCCATCAGCACGCCGGTTATTTCGTGCTGACCGGCAGAGGCGCGGTCGTCGGAGCGCTTCGCCGCCACCTGATCCAGATCGTCAATCGTGCCGAAACCGATTGCGCGCGGGTTCAGCACATTGTCGATAAACGCCTTACAATTCTGGCCGGACTTGCCTTGATAAGACGAGATTTGGTCGACGCCGAAATTCTCATAATGGAAGGCATAGCCCGCCATCTGACAGTAGCCGTTGACCATGCCCGCGATCATCTGGATCAGCGTTGTCTTGCCGGTGCCGGGCGCGCCGTCGCCAATGAAGGTGAACAGGAAGCCGCCAAGCTCCACGAACGGGTTCATCTGCCGGTCGAAATCATAGGCCATCAGCATCTTGGCCAGCTTCAGCGACTGGTATTTCGCGATGTGATTGCCGACGACCTCTTCCGGCTTCTTGAACGTCATTTCGAGCGGCTTGGACTTCTTGCCTGGCGCAACGTCGAAACCGTCAATGTTGAAGTCGTCTTTTTCGATGCGGATATGCGCGTCTTCAAATGTGCCAAGCCCGTCGAACCGGCTCTTGCGCGCCAACAGGCCTTCCATCGCGACGCGGGCGAAAGCGCGGGCGCGCGTGGTCAGCGTCGCGTCGTCCTGCGAACCCGAAATTGCGCTATCCAGCCCGGCAATGAGCGATTTCACCGCATCTTGCGGCGTGTCGAAATTAAATTGTGGCTCGGCTATGTCGTTGGGCGACTCGCCGTCACTATCGATAAGCTGCAACAGATAGGACCCGAAAGTGAACGCTGCGACATAGGCCGATGCGGATAGCAGCTTATGAAAGCGGCTTGCGTCTTCACCTTCGAGCGGCGTGCGGGCGTTCTTCGCCTGCAATGATTCCAGATCGCTGGCGCGGGCATAGACATCGGCGACCGCCAGCGCAATCGCGATGCCGCGCCGCGCGCGAAAGAGCAGGGTGTGCTGGGCGATGTCCAGAAGCTGGTCGCCGGGCCGCACCGCCGCGACCGTCTTGGTCAGCTCCACTTCGCGCGACCGCCCGACCGATCCGGTCGAAACCGTCGAGACAAAGCGCCGGTTGGTTCCAGCCAGAGCCGTTCCCGACCGCCCGTCAGATTGTTCCAGCACCACGATGCGGGTGATGAAGCTCTGCGCTGTCGGCACATGCTTTTCAATATCCGCTTCGGGAATTGTCGTCAGGCCGGTGTCCATGCGGTCCTCGCTTTATGCATGCCCCCTCACCCTTACCCTCTCCCCGCAAGCAGGGAGTGGGGGAAATTGAGAAGGCGTGCCCATGATCCAGCAAAGCTGGAGCCCACGCCGAAGTGTTTCTGCCCCAACGATATTGTCCCCCTCTTCCTGTCCTTCACGGGGAGAGGGTAAGGGTGAGGGGCAGTGCTGAGCGCGGGTCCTTTTCCTACACATCGCTAATCACCTGTCCCTTGGACAGAACATGCACCTTGTATTCGGCGAAAATCTTCTGCGCTTCGCCTGCTGCATAAAGCGCCTGATACGCCTCATGCGGAACGAGCGCGTGCTTTTCATACGCAGACACGCCCTGCCGTGCAGCTTCCAGATCGTCGGTGTTGACGTAGAATTCCTGCGTCGCTTTCTCGCTCGACCACAGCCCGCGCTTGCCGGGGCGTTCAGCCTTTGAATAGACCTCCTGCACGGTCCAGGTCAGCAGCCAGGCGTTCTCCGGCTTGCGCACCTTCGACAGCACTTCGGAGACGGTCGAATTGTTCTCGGTGATGCCCGCCGAGTAAAACGGTCCCAGCACGAGCCGGCGAAGCTGCTTCGGGTGCAGTGTCGGAAAATCCTTGTCCAGATTGTTCGCAATCGTCGCTGGCGAGAGCGTATAGGCCGAGTTTTTTTCGGTGAACGCGTCAAACTGGTGCGCGAGTTCGGGGTTCAGTAGGCCCTCCACCGGCAGCGGAATTTTCACATCCTCATTGAGCTTGTTGTCGCTCGTCACAAGCTGCCGAACCAGTGCAGGGGAGGAGTCCTCGATTGTCGCCATGTAGATCAGCGGCAGATTGGCGGTGCCGTCAAAGCTTGCCCAATGGACCAGATAATAGGGACGACCATTGTTTGGGTTGACTGAAACTTTGGCCGTCTGCGCCAGCATGAATGGCCCGAAAATCTGGCCGTTGCGCACGTCTTCCAGATAGAGCCGTTCGGCCATGGTGCGTTGAAGCGCTGCCGGAAAATCCTTATGGCGCAAAATGAAATCCGCCATTTCGGCGCGCAACTCATCCGCCTGTGGGATTGCTGAAAGCCGCTCCTCTGCCTGCCGCCGATCGTTCTCCAGTTCCAGCACATGCTGGAAAACGGGAAAGCCGCTCTCTGCGCGCGAAATGCGAAACTTTTCGAGAAAGCCAAGCTGGTTGCGCCAGCAATCGAATGTGCGCTCCAGCTTGCCGATATATTCAGCGGCAACCTTGGTCACGAGATCATGCCGGTAGAGCGAAGACCGCTCATCGGACATGAATATCTCAAGCCCGGCGAGTGCCGCCGAAATCGCCGCGAAATATTGCGCGGCGGGTTCGTTATCCGGTTTCATGCGTCAGGTTCAGGCGCGAACGTAATCGGCAGTGTTGTGCTTGCGCAGAACCTCATCGAAGCGCCTTGCAAACGCATCGTCGGCCAGCTTTTTGCGCCGCTGAATGTCGGCGGTCGTCACCATGTTCTTTTCGTGCAGTTCCAGCAGATCGCCAATGTGCTTCTGCGCCGCCGCGCCAATGCCCGCCATCGTCTCTTCCGCGGTGTTGTCCACCTGCGAGCCAAGTGTGTTGATCTTGTGCGCGACGTCCTGCTGCGCTGCCGTCTTCAACGAATCTTCCAGTGCCTTATAGAGAACGATGCGCTGCTCGGTATCGATGGTCAGCTTGTTGATGAGCGTGTTCTGCGCTGCAATCTGGTTGTTCAGCGAGTCCACGAAGGTCTGGAACATGGAGGTGTAGCGCTCCAGTGTCTGGCTGGCGGCCAGCAATTCCTGCTCCTTGGCCTGCTTTTCATTATACTCCGTTGCCAGCTTGGAGCGCTCGCCCTCAAGGTGGGTGCGTTCCTTCTGGTTGGTGGAGGCGGCAATCTTGTTCTCGATGTCGAGCAGCAGCGGGTTCAATTCCATGATCCGCTTCTGCACGGCTTCCAGTTCCGCCATCGTCACCTTGCGGCGCTCGATAACCTGCGCCAGAGATGCCTCGGAGGTCTTGTAGCGCTGGTCGAGAATCTGCTTCTGGCCTTTCAGAATGCCGACAATCGTGTCCGACTTGGCGAGCAGTTCCTGCAGGTTGCCGGCCAGCGACATGTTGCGCACGCGCTCTGTCCGCATCCGCTGCTTCGAAGAGTCGGAGAATACGCCGACTACGCTTTCCCACGTCGTGTAGTTCTTCATGCTTTCGAACTCGGTGCCGAAAACATTGGTCGCGTCTTCCAGTCCGATAATCAGGTCGGCGATGTTGCTTTCCATCACCTTCTGTTGCTTCAGCACATCTTCAATGCGCGCATTTTCGATATCGAAATCGGCATTGCCGATCTTGGCGTCAGAGCGCGCCAGCTTGTCCAGCATGGTCGAAGACTGGTCGATCTTTGTGCGCATATCCTCGACAACACGCTTGGTCTTTTCGATTTCACTGTCGAAGTTCTGAAGCTCGGCCATGCGCACCCTCCTGGAGATGGTCGTCTATTGCGCGAATATAAGGGGCGCTGGTTGCGATTGGAAGAAGCAAGCCGTGAAATCGCAGCCATGCTTACCGCGTGGCGAAACCCAGGAAATCGTCAGGCTCCGTGCGGCCCATTTCTTCTTCCCAGTGGCGGCGGCAGAGCGAGACATAGGCTTCCTTGCCGATAGCAACCTGCGCGCCCTGCTTGGCAACTTTTCCATCGGGGCCCAGCCGCACGACCATCGTCGCTTTTCGCCCGCAGCGGCACACGGTTCGCACCTCGCGCAGTTCATCCGCGATTGCCAGCAGCGCCTTGGACCCGCTGAACAGCTTGCCCTGAAAATCGGTCCGCAACCCGTAGCACAAAACCGGGATGCCCAACCTGTCCGCGACACGCCCGAGTTGCCAGACCTGCTCGTCCTCCAGAAACTGCGCCTCGTCCACAAAAACCGCGTGTACCGTTTCGCGTGCGTGATGCTCGGCCACGCGAGCGAAAAGATCGTCGCCGTCGCGAAACATTTCCGCTTCGGCCTCAAGCCCGATGCGCGAGGAAATGTAGCCGCGCTCGCCCTTCTTATAGTGTCCCGCGATGAACAGCATCGCGTTCATTCCGCGCTCGCGATAGTTGTATGCGGCTTGCAGGAGCATGGTTGTCTTGCCCGCATCCATCGCCGCATAATGAAAATATAGCTTCGCCATTGCGTGCTTGTAGCCGTGCTGTTCGCCGATGGGGAGTCGCTGCCTCGATCGTCCACCGGAAAGCGCATCCGCGCGCCAATGTCGTGAATAGAGAAATCAGCGGCGCGTCCACGCATGTTGTTGCTTGCAAGCGCGCCAAAATGGTGTTTGGCTCGCGTCTAAGGGACAGTAAAAAAGATCCGGCGCGCAGCTGGGGCATCAATGGGAGAATACGTATGTCAGCTTTTAAATCGTTTGCATTGGCGTTGAGCCTTGCGAGCTTCGCGCTTTCGGGAACCGCTTACGCGGGCGATGCGGAGTCTTGTAAAAAAGTTCGTCTTTCCGATGTAGGCTGGACCGACATTCAGGCCACCACCGGTGTAGCCTACACGCTTCTTTCCGCGCTCGGTTATGAGCCGGAAGTAATCCAGCTTTCGGTTCCGGTCACGCTGGCCTCGCTCAAGAACAATGACCTCGACGTTTTCCTTGGCAACTGGATGCCGTCGATGACTAACGACATCAAGGATTACACGGCTGAAGGTTCGGTCGAAACGATCAGCCAGAATCTGGAAGGTGCGGGCTACGGCCTCGTGGTGCCGACCTATATGGCCGACGCTGGCGTCAAGACGCTTTCAGATCTCGCCAAGCCAGAGGTCAAGGAAAAGCTCGGCGGCAAGGTTTACGGCATCGAAGCCGGCAATGATGGTAACCGCATCATTCTCGATATGATCTCCAAGCCCGACAGCGGCCTGCATGGCTACGAGCTGGTGGAGTCGTCGGAAGCAGGCATGCTCACGCAGGCCGAAGCTTCGATGAAGGACAATCAGTGGATCGTCTTCCTCGGCTGGACGCCGCACCCGGTCATGGGTGAGATGAAGATCAGCTATCTCGACGGCATGGGCGATTCCGGTTTCGGTGCGGCCACGGTGCACACCAATGTCCGCAAAGGCTATCTCACGGAATGCCCGAATGTCGGCGGCTTCATCAAGAATTTGAAATTCGACCTGTCGATGGAAAACACCATGATGGATAGTATCCTGAAGGGTGGAAATGCCAACGACGTTGCGAAGGAATGGCTCAAGGGCCATCCGGATGTCGTTACGCCTTGGCTTCAGGGTGTAACCACCTTCGACGGCGGTGACGCCGCCGCTGCTGTCAAAGCGGCGCTGGAAGGCTGATGCAAGCGCTATGCGCTGAATAATTAAAAAAGGGCGGCCTCCCCGGAGGCTGCCTTTTTTGTTCCGATATCCGGCGAGACGAGGCTCGATAGCTGGCCTTACGAGAGGGAACCTATGGATCCGATTTCTGATTTTATTGCGGACAAGGCCTACAAGATTCCGGTAGGCGCTTGGGGCAAGGCGTTTTTTGAATTTCTTACGGATAATTTTGACGCCGTCCTTCGCGGCTTTTCCAATGGTCTGAATTTCCTTCTCGGCGGGGCGGTGGACATGCTGCTCTTGCTCCCGCCAATCGTGGTGGTGGCGCTCATCGCGCTGCTCGCATGGTATTTGCAGAAGTCAAAAGCGCTTGCCATCGGCGTGGCGCTCGGTCTGCTGTTCATCATCAATCAGGGCCTCTGGAAGCAGACCGTTCAAACTCTGGTTCTGGTCGTCGCTGCTTCTGCCGCTTCCATGGCGGTCGGTGTGCCGCTGGGTATCTGGGCTGCGCACAAGCCGAAGGTCTACAAGTTCATGCTGCCGGTGCTCGACCTGATGCAGACGCTGCCAACCTTCGTGTATCTGATCCCGGTTTTGACGCTGTTCGGCCTCGGCAACGCACCGGGTTTGATTGTGACGATCATCTTTGTCATTCCAACGGCGGTGCGCCTGACGCATCTGGGCATGACCAGCGTTCCCACGGCCATCATCGAGGCCGGTCAGGCGTTTGGCGCAACCAAGCGCCAATTGCTGTGGAAGGTGGAATTGCCCGCCGCCTTGCCCACCATCATGGCGGGGCTCACGCAGTGCATCATGCTTTCGCTGTCGATGGTCGTGTTCGCCGCGCTCATCGGCGCTGGCGGGCTTGGCACTGAAATCAACCGCGCGCTCGGGTCGCGCCGCATCGACCTTGGACTTGAGGCCGGTCTGGCGATCGTTGTTCTGGCCATCGTGCTCGATCGCATGACCCGTATTGGCGTTGGAGGCAAGAAATGACCGTCGCTGTCGATTTCAAAAATGTTGACATCATCTTCGGTGCCGAACCGGCGCGCGCGCTTGCGCTTGCGGAAAAGGGTGCAACCCGCGCTGAAATTCTGGAGCAGACCGGCAATGTGCTTGGCTGTGCTGGCGCAAACCTTACGGTGCATGAGGGTGAAATCTCTGTCCTCATGGGTCTGTCCGGTTCCGGCAAGTCCACGCTTCTGCGCGCGGTGAACCGGCTCAACACGGTTACGCGCGGGAATATCTTCGTCAAGGAAGGCAATCGCACCGTCGATGTTGCCAATTGCGACGAGGCTACTCTTCGCGAAATCCGGCAGAAGCAGGTCGCGATGGTGTTCCAGCAGTTCGGCCTGCTGCCGTGGCGCACGGTGGAAGAAAATGTCGGGCTGGGTTTGGAGCTTGCGGGCGTGCCGGAAGCCGAGCGCAAGGCCCGCGTTCAAAAGCAGCTGCAGCTTGTCGGTCTCGAGCAATGGGGTCGCAAATATGGGCATGAGCTTTCAGGCGGTATGCAGCAGCGCGTCGGCCTTGCGCGCGCCTTCGCGACCGAAGCGCCGATCCTTCTCATGGACGAGCCATTCTCCGCGCTCGATCCGCTGATCCGCACCAAATTGCAGGACGAACTTCTGGAGCTTCAGGCCCGGCTGAAAAAGACGATCATCTTCGTCAGCCACGATCTTGAGGAAGCGCTCAAGATCGGCAGCCACATCACCATCATGGAGGGTGGGCGCATCGTCCAGACCGGCGCGCCGGAAGATATCGTTCTCAAGCCTGCCAACGATTATGTGCGCGACTTCATCGCGAACGTTAACCCGTTATCCGTGCTGACAGCATGGAACGTCATGCGTTCGATGCATGAGCTTGAACCGGCGGGCAAGGACGGCTGGATTTGGCTCGACCGTCGCAAGACCACACGCTTCAAGATCGACAAGGATGGTCTCGTCACTGCAGCCGAACGCGACGGCAAGCCCGCATCATGGGTTTCGGTTGCTGATGTTGAGACGACGCCGGACGATGGCAGTCAGGTGTTCTGGGCTACGCCGGGAACATCGCTGAAAACGGTCATGCTCGCCATCCATCGGTCCAATACGGCTCCGGTTGCGCTGTTCGACGAGTCTTCGCGTTTCGTGGGCGCGATTGGCGTTCGCGACGTGCTGCAGGCCGTGCTGCGGCGGTAATACACTATTTGAGATTGTATACTGTGGTTCGATTCGCTTTGTGGGCGGTGGCATCGAAGGCCGCCCACCCGGAATCCAGAAAATAAATTGTATATTATGTCCCTTAATTAGAAATTCCTGTTTTAATTCGAGAAAAACTGTCGCAGTATGACACTGCCCTATATTTGCCCCATAGGACGCAGAAATCTGGAGGATCTATGTTTGCTGCATCCGTTCTCGCCAGTTGCGAGACCACTTCCTTTCAACCTGCCCTTACCACCGCGCCCCACAATTTTTATCCCACCGGGAAGTCAGAAGCAGTGAAAGACGCTGCCAACGACAACGCCGGTGCAGATGTGGGGTCGCTTTCTGGCCTTGTCGGTTTTGCAAGTGCTGTCGGCCATTCGCTGACATCCTGGATCTGGGCGAAGTGCAATGACCCAGACGTGGTTCAAGCAGCGCCCGAAACCGTGACCGACAGTTCATTCTGCCCAATGCAAATGTTTGAAATGCCCTTCGTGCTGAATATTTTTGCTCCCCTGGTGGATCAGGAAAATATGGTGCCTGCCTGACCCAATGGGATGCGCCTGAGGTGCTCAGCCTTGGTGCCATCCGTGTAGCGGAGGGCAGGATCGTTCCTCCGCTTACAGTTCAAGTCTTGATTCAACATCTTATTGTTTTGATTCAGCTAGCTGCTGAGTCGATTCAGGCCTGTTGTCCAAGTCATTGATTGCGTTGATGATCGCTGCAGTGGTCGGCAAGGCGTGAGTCATGCTTTTGCCACGTATTCTGAACATGTTGCGTTGTCACGCGCGGGAATACGCTTATGACGGATTCCGTTTCCAAACCAAAAACAAAGGTTCGGCCCAAGCTCGAAAGGCCGAAGCTTTATAAGGTCATTCTCCTTAACGATGACTACACGCCGCGCGAATTTGTCGTGCAGGTGCTCAAGGCTGAATTCCGTATCAATGAGGATCAGGCGCATCGCGTCATGATAACCGCACACCGTCGCGGCGTATGCGTCGTGGCGGTCTATGCGCGAGACATTGCGGAAACCAAGGCGACCAGAGCAACCGACGCGGGCAAGGCTGCAGGCTATCCGTTGATGTTCACTACCGAGCCGGAAGAATAGGCGCTACCGACCTTCGCGATACCACATCGCGCCGATGGCGAAGAGCAGCAGACCCAGACCGAGGAAGCCCGCAAACAGTGGCACGCGCGAGACAGAGCGCAGCACGCTGTCATTGGTCGCGCGCAGGCCGATCCAATCATTGCCGGAGGTCGTCGCGCCGGCGCGCACCGGCACGATGTTGGGCAATTCTATTGCGGAACCCAGCGAGGTAATTCCGCTCGCCGCAAGCCGTTGCACGCTGCCGCCGCTACGCAGCGCCACAGGCCGCAATGTTTCCTCGGTCGAGACGACATCTGCAAACTCAGGCGCATTCACCGGGCCGACATGGGCTAGCGCAGTCAGTTCGCCATTGGCAACCTGATACAGCCCGATCTCGTCCACCGTAGCGCTGCCGGTGAACACACCTGGCTCGGAACTCGACATCGGGATCGAAAGCCGCTTGCCGGATGGCGTGATGATCGCAGCCGGTCCGGGGTTATCGCTCATGGTCTGGCGGTTCACGCTCAGCGTCATGCCGCGTGAGTCCGCGGTCAAGCGTTCCTCTTCAAGCTCCGGTTCTTTCATCAGCCAGTGCGCCAGTCGGCGATAGAGCGAAACGTGTGGGCCGCCGCCCTCGAAGCCGCGCGCCCACAGCCAGCCTTGATCGGAAAGGAACATGCCGACGCGCCCTTCGCCCTTGCGCGAAAGCACCAGCAGCGGTTGCTCATTCGGCCCCTTCATCACCACTTCGCCTTCCGGTTTGTCGATGCCGATAAGGCGGAACCAGCGGCTCCATTTCGGCGGCTCCTGATCGGAGCCTTCCAGCCCGCGCGTAACGGGGTGACGTTTGCCAAGGTCGGTCAGACGCGGATAGAAACCTTGCTCGATCACATCGCCGGTCGGCAAGGCGGGCAGGGCAGACATTAGAGGCGTGTTGGCGATTGACGCCTCACCCGCATATTCCGGCCCCGCGGCGATCAGCAGTGCGCCGCCCTTCTCCACATATTCCGCGATGTAATCGTAATAGAGGATCGGCAGCACGTCGCGGTGCTGGTAGCGGTCGAAGATAATCAGGTCGAAATCGTTGATCCGCTCCACGAACAATTCACGCGTCGGGAAGGCGATCAGCGACAGTTCATTGATCGGCGTGCCGTCCTGCTTTTCCGGCGGGCGCAAGATCGTGAAGTGTACAAGATCGACCGACGCGTCGGATTTCAGCAGATTGCGCCATGTGCGCTCGCCCGCATGTGGTTCGCCTGACACCAGCAGCACGCGCAGGTTTTCGCGGATGCCGTCAATCAGCGCGACCGTGCGGTTGTTGGTGGTCGTCAATTCACCCTCGACCGGATCAATCGCCAGTTCCACAATGTTGCGACCGGCGGTCGGCAGCGTGATTTGCAGAGGCGTTTCCTGCCCGATGATTGCTCGCTCCGTATTCACGCGCTCGCCATTGATCGACACACGCACATCCACAGGCCCACTGGTACTGTTCGTCGCTATCACGCGGTAAGACAGATCGAGCGGCTTGCCGACAATGCCGAAGCGCGGCGAGCGCTCCAACCGGATGCGGCGGTCGAACTCGTTGGCCTGCCCGGTAATCAGCGCATGGACGGGCATATCAAGCGCGGTTGTCGCAGGGGGAATATCGTGGACCTGCCCGTCGGTGATCATGATCGCGCCCGCTACCCGCGAGGGCGGCACGTCCTGAAACGCATTGTCCAGCGCGCTGAACAAATGCGTCTCGGAGCGCTCGTCCACGGCGCCGGCCTGCGCTGCATCTACCGTTCGCACTTCAAACTGATTGAACCGCGCCAGACGGTCCTGCAATTCCTTCACCGCCTCGTCGGTCTGCGCCTTGCGCTGGCCGATATCCTGACTTTGGCTGCGGTCTACGATCAGCGCCACGACGCTTTTGAGCGGGTCGCGCTGTTCATCGAGCAGCACCGGGTTTGCCAGCGCCGCCGCCAGGGCCGCAAGCGCTGCCAGCCGCAGCCAGCCACCGCGTTGCCTCAGCCAGATGCCCACCAGTGCCAGCAGCAGAAGCGGAACCAGGATCAGCCCAAGCATGGGCCATGCAAGCAGGGGTTCCAGGGAGATGGTCCAGTTCATGTCACTGTCCCAGCCGTTCGAGCAGGGCGGGCACATGCACCTGATCGGATTTGTAATTGCCGGTCAGCATGTACATCACGATGTTCACGCCCGCCCGATAGGCATAAATGCGCTGCATCGGGTCGCCGGGAATGGTCGGCAGCATCGACGCGCCGCTGTCATCGACTGCCCAAGCGCCCGCGAAATCATTGCCGGTAATGAGAATGGGCGAAACCCCGTCGCCGGTGCGCACAGGCGCATTGTCCGGATTGCTGGCGTCAAGTGACGCCTCCACCCAGAGTGGGCTTCCGTCATAGCGGCCCGGAAACGACTTCAAGATGAAGAACGCTTTTGAAAGCACATGGTCTTCCGGTACAGGCTCCAGCGGCGGTACATTGAGATTTACCAGAATGTCGCGCAGCCGCTGGGTGGCCGGACTGGTTGAGCCATCCATCGGCGAGGAAAACTGGTCCCGCGTGTCGAACAGCACCGTGCCGCCTTCCTTCATATACGCGTCGATGCGGGCGATCGCCTCCTGCGAGGGCATCTGTGCATTGGCGTCAATCGGCCAATAAATCAGCGGATAAAAAGCAAGTTCGTCGCGGTTCAGGTCCACGCCGCGCGGCTCACCCGGCTCCAGCGCCGTCTTTTCGATCAGGAATTGCGAGAGCCCCGTCAGCCCTGCCTTGCTGATATTGTCCACCGAATTGTCGCCGGTAATCACATAGGCAAGGTGCGTTACTGACACCGCGTCTATCGCCGTCGCATCGTCCGGCTTGCTGTCCTGCGCGTGGGAAACATCCGGCGCGAAGGCGACCACGCAGGCCAAAATCATCGCCGCCGCGTTCGCTGCAGGGCGCGCATTTTGCCAGCGCAGCCGACCCGCCATCCACAGCACAATCAGCCCGTCGATCAGGAAAAACAGCAGCGCTGCCAGCAGTAACGGCCCTTTGAGATCGGTTGATTGGTCTTCCGCATAGCGTTCGGTCAGCATTGGCACCGAAACTTGCGGGCGCACGATTGGCGTCAGCTTCGCATCGGCGTCAAGCAGATTGTGCGCGACGAGCCCTTCTTCCGTACCATAGAGGCCGGGCGGATTGTCGATGGAGACCGGCGCGATTTTCTTGCCCGTTTCGAGCGGGCGCGCCTCGCCGTCTGGCGGCACAAGCTGCCCATCGGCGGAAATCAGGCGGAACGGCGCAAGCCGCGCACTTTCAGCAGAGCTTTCGCCGGTTGCGACCGCACCCTGGTTGCGCGAGAGCTGCACGATTCGACGCATCATTTCCACGAAAGTGCCAGAAATCGGCAGGTTTGACCATGTTGCCTGTGGCGTCACGTGGAACAGAACGACGATGCCTTTGCCGCGGCGGTCGCCGGTCACAAGCGGCGTGCCGTCGGCCAGCGTTGCCCAGGTGTGGTCGATCAGGTCTGGCGTCGGCTCGGCCAGAATCTGCCGCGAGACGGTCACTTCCGATGGCGGCGTCAGATCTGCGAACGGTCCGGTCGGCGGAAATTCGGTTACGGGCTGCGGCTCGGTCCATGAAAGTGCGCCGCCCAATTGCCGTTCACCAGCGCGCAGCGTCACCGGCAGCAGATCGGCGTCGTTGCCAGCTTGCAGCAAGGTCGAGCTTGCAAACCGCACCAGAGTGCCGCCATCGCGAAGCCATTTCAGCAGGGCAGGGCGCACGGCCTCCGGCACCACGCCGACATCAGCCATCACGATAATTGCGGGCTTCTGGTTCAAAACCTCGGTCATGGCCTGACCGATTTCAGGATTTTGCGGCTCCACAATATCGGCGAACGGCTCCAGCGCGCGCCGCAGATAATAGGTCGGCGAAAGCAGCAGGCGCGAATCGTCCAGCGGCGATTGGGACAGCAGACCGACGCGGCGGCGCTTGTCCGTGTTGTCCAGCACACGTATGCCTGCGGCATGGCGCTCGCCATCCAGCACGATGGACGCAAAATCATTGCGCAACTCGAACGGCACCACGATTTCGCCGGTCCCGCTCGTCTCGCCGGGGCCGAAGGTGATCGTCGCATCACCGATCCGCCGGCCCTTATTGTCCAGCGCGCCCGCCGTCACAATGCGCGGCGCGATGGTTCCGACAGCGCGCGCAACCGTGATCGAAAAGCGGTCGATCTCATTGTTCGCGGCCGTCATGGCCAGCATTGGCAGGCTGTCCGGCTGCACCCAAACGAGATTGGCAGGCTTTTGCTCCAGCAGTTTCGCGAAAGAGTCAGGATCGTTTTCGCCCGCCAGCCCATCGGTAAGCATGGCAATACTCGCGCCCGGATGCTTGGCAAGTTCGTCACCCACGCGCGCCATTGTGTCAGGCCGGTTCGTTGGCAGCGGCCGCGGCTTCATCGCGGCGAGCCGGTCGCGCGCTTCGCCAGCCGTAAACGGACCAATCTCCTGGTTCGGTTTTTCCGCAGTAAACGCCAGCATGATCGGCGTTTCGTTCGCCTCAGCATCATTGATAAGCCGCTGCGCAGTCGCGACGCGCATCTGCCAGTCACTTGCGCTCGACCAGCCATTGTCCATCACAATCGCCAGCAGGTTGCCATTGGCGGGCAGGCGCTCGCGCGGGTTCAGCACCGGGTCGGCAATCGCAAACACGATCAGCGCCGCCATTGCGAGGCGCAGCAGCGTCAGCCACCACGGGCTTTTGCTCGGCGTTTCCTCACGTTTCGCAACGCGCGCCAAAATCTTGAGCGGCGGGAATATTTCCACCAACGGCTTGGGCGGCGTCAGCCGCAGCAGCCACCAGATAACGGGCAGCGCAAGCAACCCCCATAAGACCGCCGGTACGCCGAATGAAAGCGGCAACCAACTCATCGCGTGCCGCCTGCTGCGTTTTCAACCGACATCGCCATATGCACGCGCACCAGCGCTTCGGATGCCAGCCGGTCGGTGTGGTTCACCGTATAGCTCCAGCCCCTGCGCCGCGCCCAAGTTGCGAGCGCTTCGCGTCGTGCAAGATAAAGCGCGCGATAGTCGTCTTTCAGCTGCTCTGCCCGACCGAACGTCAATTTCTGGCCCGTTTCAGGATCTTGAAACTCGGTTCGCCCCGTATAGGGAAAATTCTCCTCCGCCGGGTCCGCGACTTCGATCAGATGCGCACGCACGCCGCGCAGCGCCACAGGTTCCAACCACGCCAGCGTTTCTTCCACTGGGTCGAGAAAATCGCTCACCAGCACCATTTCCGAGAAGCGCCGCACAACGGTCAAATCAGGCCGCAGCGGCAATTCTCCTGCATGGATCAGGTGCGATGCGAGCCTTTCGGCTCCGTTGCGCGCAATGAACGGGTCGGTCAGGCCCGGCCACGCAATGCGCTCGCCGCTGCGCGAGAGCAATTCAGCCATCGCCATCGCCAACACCAGCGCACGCGATTCCTTGGAGACGGTCGCCGTGCCCGATTTGTAGAGCATGGAGGGCGATGGATCGGCCCAGATCCACACCGTATGCGCGGCCTCCCACTCCTTGTCGCGAACATAGATATGTTCGTCGCGCGCCGAGCGCCGCCAGTCGATACGCGATTGCGCCTCGCCTTCCACATAGTGCCGGAACTGCCAGAAATTCTCGCCAATGCCGCGCTTTTTGCGGCCATGCCAGCCCGCAATCACCGTGTTGACGAGGCGTTGCGCCTCCATCAGCAGGTCCGGCACGAGTGAGGCGCGAAGCCGCCCCCGTGCCAGCGCGTCGCGCGTCGCAACCGGGGTCTGGACTTGTCCGATTGGCATCAGAGCGCTTTCACCAGCCTTGCGATTTCGTCGCGGACGGACATGCCTTCAGCGCGGGCCGCGAAGGTCAACGCCATGCGATGTTGCAGCACCGGCTCTGCCAAGGCGCGCACATCGTCGACGGAAGGCGCCAGCCGCCCGTCATAGAGCGCGCGGGCGCGGGCGCAGAGCGTCAGCGCCTGACTGGCGCGCGGCCCCGGACCCCAGGCGATATTCTTGTCAGCTTCCGCGCCGCCCTGACCCGGACGCGCCGAACGCACCAGCGCAAGGATTGCCTCCACGACGCTCTCGGGCACAGGCATCCGCCGAATGAGATGCTGAATCTCTTTCAGCCGCTCCGGCGTGGTGACATTGCTTGCAACAGAATCACTTACGCCCGTTGTCTCAAGCAAAATGCGACGCTCCGCATCGAGTTCGGGATAGGGCACGTCCACCTGCATCAGGAAGCGGTCGAGCTGTGCTTCCGGCAGCGGGTAGGTGCCTTCCTGCTCCAGCGGGTTCTGTGTTGCCAGCACGTGAAACGGTCGCGGCAGATCATGCCGCGCGCCTGCAACCGTCACATGATATTCCTGCATGGCCTGCAAAAGAGCGGATTGCGTGCGCGGGCTGGCGCGGTTGATTTCGTCTGCCATCAGCAATTGCGCGAAGATTGGCCCCGGCACGAAGCGGAACGAGCGACGGCCCGATTCGTCCTGATCCATCACTTCGGAGCCAAGAATATCGGACGGCATCAGGTCGGGCGTGAACTGAACGCGCCGCGAATCCATGCCCAGCACCGTGCCCAGCGTTTCTACCAGCTTTGTCTTGGCAAGACCGGGCACACCGACCAGCAGCGTGTGGCCGCCAGCAAGAATCGCGACCAGCGTGCGCTCCACAACGCTTTCCTGCCCGAAAATCACCTTGCCGACGCCATCGCGGATGCGGGCGATCGCAGCAAGAGCCTTATCGGCCTCGGCAACCATTTCGGCATCGCTGATCGGCGTTTCTTTCACGTAGACGCTCATTTGAACCCCTTGATGCCTGCGGTGTTATATAGTTCCAGAGTAGCGCATGTCGGTGACGCTTGTCGGAGAATATTTCAACAAGTCTGACTGACAATCGGAACAAGAGTGACTATTTCGTGACGATGAACAGGAAGAACCCATCCCCGCAAGGCGAGCTTGCCGCCGCATCAGACAGCAAAGGGCTGGAGGCGCTGATTTCGCGCGCGGCCCGTGCCGGCAAGGGCTTGCCCCCCGTAGATCGTTGGAATCCGCCGTTTTGCGGCGATCTGGACATGGAAATCCGTGCTGACGGAACATGGTTTTATCTGGGTACGCCAATCGGTCGCCAGCCGCTCGTTCAACTTTTCTCGACCGTGCTGCGAAAGGACGCCGATGGCGATACTTATCTCGTCACGCCCGTCGAAAAAGTGCGCATTCGCGTGGTCGATGCGCCGTTTGTCGCTGTCGAGATGAATGCGGATGGCGAAGGCGAAGCGCAGGTCATAACCTTTCGCACCAATGTCGGCGATGTCGTGGAAGCCGGTGCGGAACATCCCATCCGCTTTGTCGATGAGCCGGAAACGGGCGGGCTGAAGCCCTATGTCCTTATTCGCGGCGCGCTTGAGGCGCTTGTTTCGCGTCCGGTCATGTATGAACTCGTGTCGTACGGAGAAGAAATCGAGATCGATGGCACGGCGATGTTCGCGGTGCGCTCACATGGCGAGGTTTTTCCTATAATGCCCGCCGACCAGCTCCACCGCCTGAGTGCATGATGCAGCCTGCAACAAAACAGCTTTATTCCATCGAGGATTTTCGCCGCCGTGTGGCGGGCAATTCGTGCGATGTGGATCATCTGGGATATGGCGATCATCGCTGGAACCCCGGCCATCCGCGACTGCATGAAATGCACGGCGCAAAGTTGCGGGATGCGGCGGTGCTCGTGCCTGTGGTTGACCGACCCGGCGAGGCGACGGTCATTCTCACAAAGCGCAATGAAGCGCTGCGCAATCACTCCGGTCAGGTGGCGTTTCCGGGCGGGCGCATAGACTCCACGGACGCTAGCGCTGAAGACGCCGCCATGCGCGAAGCCGACGAGGAAATCGGCCTACAGCCGCATGAGGTCGAGATAATCGCTCGAATGCCGGATTATGTTTCGGGCAGCGGTTATCGCATTGCGCCGGTCATTGGCATTGTGCGGCCCGGCTTCGTGCTCACCATCAATCATGATGAGGTCGAAACGGTTTTCGAGGTGCCGCTCGGCTTTCTGATGGACCCGACCAACCATACGCAGAACAGCCGCGAATGGAACGGTCTGGAATGGGCGTTTTTCGATATGCCCTATGGTGGTCAGCGCATTTGGGGCGTAACCGCAGGCATTATTCGCAGCATTTACGAAAGATATTACGCATGAGCGGGACGGCCTCCATAGCAGAGCGCGCGCCGTGGCTGGCAAATCCGGCCTTGCAGAAACTCCTGGCCGTGCTCTCGCAAAATGGCGAGGAAGCGCGCATTGCAGGCGGTGCCGTGCGCAATGCGCTGCTGGGCGATCCCGTTGCAGATGTTGACATCGCCACCACGAATTTGCCGGATGAAACGATCCGCTGCGCTTCTGCCGCGGGGTTCAAAACCGTTCCAACCGGCATCGAGCATGGCACGATTACCGTCATTGTCGAGGGCTCGGCCTATGAAGTAACCACCTTGCGCGACGATGTGGAAACGGATGGGCGGCACGCCGTCGTGCATTTCGGACGCGACTGGAAACGTGACGCCGAGCGCCGCGATTTCACGATCAACGCGCTCTATGTGGAAGCAGACGGCACGGTCATTGATCTGGTGGGCGGACTGGCCGACATCGAAGCGCGCCGCCTGCGGTTCATTGGCGATGCGGAAAAGCGCATTCGCGAGGACTATCTGCGCATATTGCGCTTTTTCCGCTTTTTCGCGTGGTATGGCAGCGGGCGACCCGACGCCGATGGCCTGAAAGCCTGCGCCCGCCTGAAAGACGGCTTGGAGCGGCTTTCTGCGGAGCGTGTCTGGAGCGAGTTGAAAAAGCTTCTTGGCGCGCCGGACCCATCGCGCGCATTGCTCTGGATGCGCCAGTCTGGCGTGCTCAGCAAAATCCTGCCGGAAAGCGAGAAATGGGGCATTGATGCCATCCATCCCCTTGTTTCCACCGAGAAAGAGCTTGGCTGGACCGCCGACCCGTTGTTGCGGCTGGAAGCAATCGTGCCGCCGGATGCCCCGCGTATGAAGTCGCTGGCCGAACGGTTGCGGTTGTCCACACGCGAGTCTGACCGGCTGGTCAATTGGGCTGCAGAAGCGCAGACCGCCGCCGATACGAGCGATCTCGCCTTGCGCAAGCGGCTCTATTTCGGCGAACCGGAAGGTGTTGCGGACCGGCTGCGGCTGAGCCTTGCGTCAGCCCACGCGAAAGCGGTTTCTGATGATGCAGCGCTCAAAGATGCTGCCGGTTTTTCGCGGCAGTTGAAAATAGCTGAAGCGTGGAAAAAGCCCGAATTGCCGGTCAAAGGCAATGATCTGATTGCGCTTGGGCTGGAAACCGGACCTCAGTTGGGCAAGGCATTGCGCAGTCTGGAAGAAGTCTGGGCCGATTCAGGATTTGTGCTGAACCGTCAGGCTCTGCTTGAAAAAGCCAAGGCGCTCCCGGCGATTCAGGAGCGCCCGTAAAAAGGCGAATTAAGCGGCGTCGCGTACGCGATCAACGCGCGAACGGATTGCCTCGACCATGGTTTCGCGGATCGTCGTTTCGCCATGCGTTTCACGCATGTGATCGACAGCGCGGCGGATCACCTCCGCCTCATCTTGGTGCCGCGTATGCCATTCGCAGCCTGGGACGAGCGAACCACAATGAAATTCCTTCATTTTTTCCTCCTTATGGTTTCGCGGTGGGCAAGAATAACACAGATGGGCACTTTTGGTTGCCATAATATGACGGGTTATCGTTTATTTGCTCAGGCCCCCCAAAAATATAAGACCCCCGGAGTTAACCGGGGGTCCTTCAGACCCAAAGCCATCAGCACCCGCCCCAAAAATCCCGGTGCAATGGCGCTTCCGTTCCTATTTCACGCGGGTAACGGATTCTACCATTTTTTTCTGGCCGGTCTTGTCCCATGCGACTCTGACTTTTTCACCGGCTTTCAGGCTTGAGGTCTTGAACTTGTGCGGTAGCGAATAGACTGACCCGTTGCTGAGTGTCAGCGTCATTGCCTTGGCATCAATCTCCTTGATGGTGCCGGTTGAATGATGAGAGGCACCTGCAAATGCCGAACCAGCCAGAAAGCACGATGCGGCGGCCGTAAGGATTATTTTGCGCATGGGAAGAATTCCTTGCTTCAGGCGGCACCGGGAAGGATTGCGCCGCCGAATTGAACCGTCTGGTCACGTCGCGTCGCGGCTCATCAAGCCGCCGGCGTTTCCCGGTTCGCTAACAGAAATAACCCTTTCATTTCAAATGCATATTAGACTAAAAAGAAATCTCCCGGCGATTTGCGAGCCACAATCTTCGCCACAATGAGGCCGTTTGGCCCCAATTTGGGCAGCGCCGAACATGACATAAATTTCATGTTGCTCAGGGCCAGCGCACCAGCGGCGGCAGGCTGGAAAGTATAGACGCAACGTTTCCGCCGGTTTTCAGGCCGAAAATCGTACCCCGGTCATAGAGAAGGTTGAACTCGACATAGCGCCCACGGCGAACAAGCTGTTCTTCGCGATCTGCTTCCGTCCAGGGCTTCCGGGCGTTGGCATGGACAATTCGCGGATAGATCGACAAAAATGATTCGCCGACCTCTTTGACGAATGCGAAATCCGCATCCCAGCCGCCTTTTGAATCGTCGGAGTGCTGGTAGTCGAAGAAAATGCCACCGATTCCACGGGGCTCATTGCGGTGGGGCAGAAAGAAATAGCGGTCGCACCAATCCTTGAAATGCGGGTAATCGGCAACAGCATGTGCGTTGCAGGGCTGTTCCATTGCAGCATGAAACGCCAATGAATCCGCATCATCCTGCGTTCGGCGACGGTTCAGCATAGGCGTCAGGTCAGCCCCGCCACCAAACCACCAGTGCGAGGTCACGACCATTCGCGTGTTCATATGGACGGTCGGCACCTCTGGACTAACTGGATGAATAATAAGGGAAATTCCGCTCGCCCAAAAACGTGGATCTTCGTTTGCGCCCGGAATCTGGTTGCGGAATTCCGGTGAGAATTCGCCATGAACAGTCGAAACATGGACGCCCGCCTTCTCAAAAACGCGACCATGAAGAAGGGACATGACGCCACCGCCGCCTTTGCCCTCATCGCGCTGCCATGAGGTACGCTCGAACCTTCCGGCGGGTTGGGCAGCATCGCCATACTGATCTTCCAGCGATTCCAATTCTGCGCAGATTCGATCACGCAAGGCGGCGAACCAAAGCGCGGCGGTTTCCTTCTTGGCTTCCATATCGGAGGGAATACCAGCCAGAATATCCTTACGATCCAATGATTTGGCTCCTTGTGTCGGCATTTGCGAAAAGACTCGCAATCGCTGCCGACGATCCCTAATCTGATAGACGTGTGGGTCAAGGAGTTCTTTTTTGCGAACGCCAGTAAGGCCACCGCTGGACGGTCTCAAACGACGTCTGGCGGAAAGCCGGGAAAAGACCGGCGGCAGACGCAACGACGGTTTCGTGCGCGAGACCTTTGTGCTGCCGAGAACGGCTGCCCGAATGAAGGCCAGAGAGTGGTTCGATCGCTGGCCGAAGCAAGCCTATTGGACCGAAATCGAAAGCTGGCTTGAGCGGCCAGATGATGTGATAGAATTTACGATCCGTCGGCTTCCGGTTGCCGATTAGCGGAAAAATACGCCCGTAAAACTGCCGAAATTTTTGCAAAATGCGCGTTTTGAGACGGAATACGCCCGTATAATCTGAATTATACGGCCGTATTCTGGTTTTTAGTGGCCCTCAAACGCCACGAGCGTGCGCACGTCCACGTCAAGCGCTTCCAGCTTTTTACGTCCGCCAAGGTCTGGCAGATCGATCACGAAGCACGCGGCGACGATATCGGCACCCATCTGCCGAAGCAGCTTCACAGCACCCTCGGCTGTACCGCCAG
The DNA here is from genome assembly GCF_003403035.1 of Mesorhizobium denitrificans. GTDB lineage: Bacteria > Pseudomonadota > Alphaproteobacteria > Rhizobiales > Rhizobiaceae > Mesorhizobium_G > Mesorhizobium_G denitrificans. The sequence continues at coordinate 87,057 of NZ_QURN01000007.1, forward strand.
TTGCAATCAAATCATCAACGAGAATTACTTTTTCACCGGGACTAACAGCATCCCGGTGCATTTCCATTTCATCCACGCCATATTCGAGGCTGTAGGCCACGCGGACGGTGTCATGGGGCAGTTTGCCCTTCTTGCGGATGGGCACGAACCCGGCAGATAGTTGATGCGCAATCGCACCGCCAAGGATAAAGCCACGGGCCTCGATTCCGGCGATCTTGTCGATTTTGGACCCCGCGTAAGGGTGAACCAACTCATCCACAGCACGGCGGAACGCACGGGCGTTTCCGAGCAGAGTGGTGATGTCCCTGAACAATATTCCGGGCTTCGGATAATCCGGAATGGTGCGGATTGTGGTGAGCAGGGTATCTTCAACGGATTGCTTCATGGGCTGACCTTAGATGCAATCAGGGCTGTACGCCAAGCGCCGGGAATGGAATTTTCAACGTTGGAAACGAAAACAGTGTCATGTCCCGCTCAGAACGACTGCTCGACCTGATCCAGATTTTGCGCCGACACAGGCGACCAGTATCCGGGCAGGCGCTTGCTGCGGAGATCGGCGTCAGCATCCGCACGCTTTATCGCGACATTGCTACGCTTCAAGGGCAGGGGGCCGGTATCGAAGGCGAGCCGGGCGTCGGCTATGTGCTGCGACCTGGGTTCATGCTGCCGCCGCTGATGTTTACGGAAGATGAAATCGAGGCGATAGCGCTTGGGCTGCGCTGGGTCGGCAAGCGGGCAGATCAACGATTGGGAAGTGCTGCGCGCAACGCCGTTGCCAAGATCGGAGCCGTATTGCCAGACGATTTAAGGCGCGACATGGAAAATTCAGCGCTGTTGGTAGGGCCAGGAGCAAGGCTGCAAGAAGGAACGGCGGACCTGAGCATTATTCGCGGCGCAATCCGCAAGGAGCGCAAGCTGAAAATTGCCTACCGTACCGAAGGCGGGAAGGTGACCGAGCGGGTGATCTGGCCATATGCGCTGGCGTTTTTCGACCAGGTTCGCGTGGTGGCCGGTTGGTGCGAGCTGAGGGGCGATTATCGGCATTTTCGCGTGGATCGCATCGAACGGCTGCAGGAAAGCGACGAGCGCTCACCCCGCCGTCGTTTGGATATGCTGAGGGAGTGGAGGGCGCGCGAAGGGATCAACATCGATGCGTGATGATACTGCCATAAACTGGCAGTAGGGCGACGTATGGTCGTGGCATTGGAAATCACGGAGATACCCATGACCATCGCACCTAACATGCTGCTGCTCTATGTCGAAAACGTCGAGAAAAGCGCGGAATTTTATAGTGATCTGTTTGGGACCAAGCCAGTCGACGCGACGCACGGCTTCGCAATGTTTGTGCTCGGCAACTTGCGGCTCGGGCTATGGCTGCGGCCAGCCGTCGAACCGGCCGCGACCGTCACCGGCGGCGGCGGCGAGCTGGCCATCGCAGTTGGTTCGGCCGAAGAGGTTGGCAAGATTGCGCGCGACTGGAACGCAAAAGGTGTTTCCATTGCTCAGGAGCCAACCGATATGGATTTCGGGCATACGTTTGTTGCGCTGGACCCGGACGGCCATCGAATCCGCGTGTTCCAGCCAGCGCCGACGGAATAGCTCCGGGCGTTCGCCTCTGCCCGTTTACGGAAAGAAGATATCGGCGGGCAAGTGAGGGGCAGCGCAATTGCTGCAAGGTGGGTTCCGCCCCTCATCCGACCCTTCGGGCCACCTTCTCCCCGTGAACGGGGAAAAGTAAGTGAACGCCATCGTTGGTTTCAATTCCAAACGTTGTAAAGTGCTTGAGGCGTAGAAGCTGCCGCCAGCCGGATGAGGGCGAGCCGCCGCGTGAAGTGCGCAGGTGGCAGAATAGCAAAAGGCCCGCCATTGGCGGGCCTTTTGCATTCAGGAAGCGATGAGCTCAGTGCTCGACGTTCGACCAAACCTTGCGCTTGGTGAGATACACCAGCACGCCGAACAACAGCAGGAACGTCATGACGCTGAAGCCGGTCTGTTTGCGCTCTTCCATGTGCGGCTCAGCCGCCCACATCAGGAACGCAGCGATGTCATGGGCGTACTGATCGACGGTCTGCGGTGAGCCGTCATCATACGTCACCTGACCGTCGCTCAGCGGCGGAGCCATCGCCAGCGATTTGCCATTGATGAAATATGGATTGTAATGCGTACCCTCGGCGATCTCCATGCCTTCCGGCGGGGTCTGATCGTAGCCGGTCAGCAGCGAGTAGATGTAATCCGGCCCGCCTTCAGCGTACTGTGTGAAGATGTCGACCACGAATTGCGGGAAGCCGCGCGTCACGCCACGGGCTTTTGCCAGCAGCGACATGTCAGGAGGAGCCGCACCGCCATTGGCAGCAGCGGCTGCCTGATCGTTGGGGAATGGCGACGGGAAATAGTCCGACGGCTTGCCCGGACGATCGAACATTTCGCCATCATCGTTCGGGCCATCCTGAACGGTGTACTCAGCCGCAAAAGCCTTTACCTGAGCTTCGTTGTAGCCAAGTTCTTCGAGCATGCGGAATGGCACCAGATGCATCGAGTGGCAGGCCGAGCAGACTTCCTTGTACACTTTCAGGCCGCGCTGAAGCTGCGCCTTGTCGTACGTACCGAACGGACCCGCGAACGACCATGACTGCTCGCGCGGAGCCTTGATCGGAAAGTGGGTCGGCTCGGCTTCGTGATTGGCCGCATGGGTTGCTTCCTGAGCAAAGGCGGTGGAGCCTGCGAAAAGGAAGCTCAGTGCTGCCAGACCGTGGAGAACTTTCTTCATGATATCCCTCTGCAAGTCCTGAGCGGTCAGCCTTTGGTTTCCGGCGCGGCGGTTGCGCCTGCCGGGTGGGCGTGAGCGCCCTTATTCTTGGCAAGCACTGCCTCGGTGATGGAATTCGGCAATTGCTTCGGCGTCTCGAACAGGCCGAGCAGCGGCATGATGACGAGGAAGAATGCGAAATAATACAGCGTTGAAGCCTGCATCGCCGGGATATACCAGCCTTCCGCGGGCTTGGAACCAAGCCAGCCGAGGAACACCGCGTTTATCCCGAAGATCCAGAAGAAGAGCTTGTACCACGGACGATACACCGCCGAGCGAACCTTCGAAGTGTCGAGCCACGGCACGAAGAACAGCACCGCGATGGCGCCGAACATTGCAAGCACACCGCCGAGCTTCGAGTCGATTGGCCCGATGTTGAACGTGATGGCGCGCAGGATGGCGTAGAACGGCAGGAAGTACCATTCAGGAACGATGTGCGCCGGCGTCTTCAGCGAGTTGAACTGCGTGTAGTTATCCGGGTGACCGAGATAGTTCGGAATGTAGAAGATGAAGTAGGCAAACACGGCCAGGAACACGATCATGCCAAACGCGTCCTTGACGGTCGCATAGGGCGTGAAGGGCAGGGTGTCGGTCTTCGACTTGATTTCGATGCCGGTCGGGTTGGTCTGGCCGACAACATGCAGCGCCCAGACGTGCAGCACGACAACGCCCGCGATTACGAATGGCAGGAGGTAGTGCAGCGAGAAGAAGTGCGTCAGCGTCGGGTTGTCCACCGAAAAGCCGCCGAGCAGCAGCTGCTGGAGCCACGTGCCGACGAGCGGAATGGCGGTGAAGAAGCCGGTGATAACGGTTGCACCCCAGCCGGACATCTGACCCCAAGGCAGAACGTAGCCCATGAAGCCCGTCGCCATCATCAACAGGTAGATGATGCAGCCGAGAATCCACAGCAACTCACGCGGCGCCTTGTAGGAGCCGTAATAGAGACCGCGGAAAATATGGAGATAGACGGCAATGAAGAAGAAGGATGCGCCGTTTGCGTGCATATAGCGCAGCAGCCAGCCCCAATTCACATCGCGCATGATCTTTTCGACCGACACGAAGGCGAGGCTGGTGTCGGATGCATAATGCATTACCAGCACGACGCCGGTTATGATCTGTACGACCAGCATGATCGCAAGAATGCCGCCGAACGTGTAGGCATAGTTGAGGTTACGCGGCACCGGAAAGGCAACGAATGAATCGTATACCAGGCGCGGCAATGGCATGCGCGCGTCTATCCAGCGCTCAATCCCAGTCTTGGGCGTATAGGTCGAGTGTCCACCGCTCATAAAATTATCCCCCGGACCTTAGCCGATTCTGATTTTGGTGTCGGAGATGAAAGAATAAACCGGCACTTCGAGGTTCATCGGAGCGGGGCCTTTGCGAATGCGTCCCGCGGTGTCGTAGTGCGAACCGTGGCACGGGCAGAACCAGCCACCGAAATCGCCTTGCTGACCGAGCGGCACGCAACCCAGATGGGTGCAGACGCCAACCATGACAATCCAGTTTTCTTTATCCTTGCCGGCGGAGCGATCCACATCCGTTGCCGGCGCGTCCGAAGGCAGATTGCCGTTGCGTGCAATCGGGTCCTTGAGGTCCGCCATCGGCGTGTCCTGTGCGGCCTTGATCTCTTCCGGCGTACGATTGCGGACGAAAACCGGTTTGCCGCGCCATTTCACAACCAGCGAAGAGCCAGCCTGGAGCGAACCAACCTCAACTTCGATCGATGATTGCGCCAAAGTGGAAGCATCCGGCCGCATCTGGTCGATAAACGGCCATGCGGCGGCTGCCGTACCGACTACTGCGGCGGTGCCTGTTGCTACGTATAAAAAGTCGCGTCTTGTGACGTCCGAATGATCGGTGGCGCTCAAGGGGTCTGTCCTTCTGCCTCTTCCTCGCCGTCGGCAGAGCTTTGTCCCCGCTCCATACCCTTCCCGACGGCGCATGGCTGCAGGCTGGGCGCGTTCCTCCGGCATTCGGATTTCGGTTTATGCGTGACAATCACGCTTGTCCAGACGGCTAGTCCACAGATGGCAGATTGTCGCGGGTAGGCCCGTGGGATTTCAGTGAGCATGGGCTGCAAATGACGCATTTCTGCGCTTCCGGTGCTCATGTACCCAAAAGTACACTCCGCTTCGGTTCTCGAAACACATCATTTTCGCTCCACGCTGGCCGGAATCTCATCAGGCCAGGGCGCTTGATTCTCAAAAGCTAGGCCCGAATCTTCGCAGGTTTGAGAGAACTGACCCAATCGATAGCTGCCTGATACTGTTGCAGAGCGACGATTGAGCGGCCATTTTGGCGCCGAAAGAAATATTGGGGCGGCGGAATGACCGACAAAAAATGGGCGTTCGAAGATTTCACAGAAGGCGGAACGCTCGTGCTTGGAACGAAAGTAGTGACCGCAGCGGAAATCGTGGAGTTCGCATCCGAGTTCGATCCACAACCCATGCATTTGAACGAGGAAGCAGGCAAAGCCAGCATTCTGGGCGGGCTGGCAGCTTCGGGCTGGCATACATGCTCGATGTTCATGCGCCTGCTTTGCGATGGCATATTGCTGCATTCGACGTCGCAAGGCGCGCCGGGCATCGAGTATGTGAAATGGAAAAGGCCCGTGCTGGCGGGCGATACGCTGACCGCGCGCGTGACTGTGCTTTCGAAGCGGATGTCCTCCAAGCGACCGAATCTCGGCCTCGTAATGATGCGTGCCGAAATGACGAATCAGAACGACGAGCAGGTTTTCGAACTGCAAAACACCGGCATGTTTTTGACGAGGGCAAGCGCATGAGCCTCGACGAATTTTTTCAGGTCGGGGAAACCGTCGATCTTGGCTCGCATCATTTCGACGCCGAATCGATTGTTGCGTTCGCGCGCAAATATGATCCGCAGCCCTTCCACCTTTCGGAAGAAACAGCGCATGGCACGGTTTTCGGGAAGCTCTGCGCATCCGGCTGGCACACTGCGGCTGCATGGATGAAGTGCAATGTGCGCACCGGAATCCTGAAGGGCGCGCAAGCATGGGATGGAGACGGGCCTGCGCCGACAGTGGGCGCTTCGCCGGGCTTTCGGAACCTCAAATGGCTTAAGCCGGTCTATGCAGGGGAAACCGTGACCTACACGCGCAAGGTGCTGAGCCAGCGCGCACTCTCATCAAAGCCCGGATACAGGCTGCTGACCGTCTTCGGCGAAGGACACGACTCAACCGGCGACAAAGTGCTGGAGTTCGAAAGCTCCGTGATCGTGAAGGCGGATTAGGGGAAATGACTATCCCATCTGACGCAGCGCTTCGCCGGCGACCATCGCTGCACTGACGGCGAGGTTGAGGCTGCGCCCCGCAACCATCGGAATGATGAGCCGAGCGTCGGCGCGGTCATGCAATGCATCCGGCACGCCAGCGGATTCGCGACCGAAAAGAATCACGTCATCAGGCCGGAACTCGAACTGCGTGTAAGGTTCGGCGGCGCGGGTCGTGAGCAATATGAGGCGGCGATTTTGCGCTTCGCGCCATGCGTTGAAGGTGGCGAAATCGACGTGACGAGCGAGTGCGGCCAACTCCAGATAGTCCATGCCCGCACGTCGCAAATTGCGGTCGGACAGGTCAAATCCCGCGGGCTCGATGATGTCCACCGCAAGGCCGAGACAGGCGGCGGTGCGCAAGATCGTGCCGGTATTTCCGGCGATGTCCGGCTGGTACAGCGCGATGCGCAGGCTGTGTTCCAATGGCAACACTCGCTCGACAGGGTTGGTGATGCTAGCCGGGTGGGTGGCCTTTTGCCGCGAATGAGGCTATAGAGCGCTCCCTGTCAACCCGAACCAAGGAGGCGCACAGATGACAGCTTTGTTCATCCCGCACTTTATGCGCCGTCTTCACGTGCGCTCCGCCTGATCGCGGAACCGGTTCGAAACCTCAGAAAAATTCATTCGACCTGATTCCGCCTGAGCCAAGTCTGGTTTTCGAGGAATCTCATTATGTCATACGATACGAACCGGAGCCGGAAGGTTCCTTATCTGTCATCTGCTGAATTCAATCCGGATGTTTCCAGCATCGCGGAGGCCCGACGCGCGGCGATTGCGTTTTCGCTGGGCGAGACGGGACATGGCCCGCCCGACCGCAAGCCGCATCGCGGCGGGCTGCCGGACGTGGACATGTCGCAGATTGTGCAGCAACCACGACGCTCGTGGCTGGAGCGCCTGTTCGGCGCGCCGCGCGCTGTCAAGCAACATCATAAGCCTTCCTCCAGCGCCGTGTGATTGCGGCGCGGGAGCAGGCAGACTACCTAAGTGAAGATCATGTTTCGCAAATTCGAATCGCTTCTGAATCCATTTCCGCCGGAAGAACCGGTGGAGCCACCGAAGACGCTCGTCGCCTTCTGCATTCACTACACGCGCGGCGCGTGGCCCTACATCATCGTTTCGACGATTTTGATGTCGGTGCTGGCGTTTGCCGAGGTGTGGCTGTTTTCCTTTATGGGAAACATCGTTGATTGGCTGAGTAACGCCAATCGCGAGACGTTCCTGCAAACCGAAGGCTGGAAGCTGGCCGCGATGGCGGGGCTGGTGCTGGTCGCCATGCCGATACTGGACTGGTTCCGCTCGCTGCTGAGCCAGCAGACGCTGATGGGCAATTACCCGATGCGCATTCGCTGGAATGTGCACCGCTATCTGCTCAAGCAGTCCATGACTTTTTATCAGGATGAGTTTGCGGGGCGCGTCGCGACCAAGCTGATGCAGACAGCGCTTGCCGTGCGCGAATGCATTCTGAAACTGTTCGAGGTGCTAAATTACGTCGTCGTGTATTTCACCGGCGTGCTGATTATTGCTGCCTCGGCGGACCTGTATTTGCTCATACCGCTGCTGATATGGCTGGCGTTTTACATCGGGTTGCTGCGGCTTTTTATACCGCGAATCCAGAAGGTTGCGGAAGAGCAGGCCGATACGCGCTCGCTGATGACTGGCCGCATCGTAGACTCCTATGCGAACATCCAGACCGTGAAGCTGTTTTCCCACGCGAAGCGTGAAGCCGATTATGCGCAAGAAGCGATGGGCGAGTTCATGGACACGGTGTACCGCTCCATGCGGCTCGGCACGGTGCTGTTTGCTGCGCTTGGCATTTTGAATGCGGCGCTGCTTGTGGCGGTGGGTGGGCTGTCCATCTCGCTGTGGCTGAACAATGCGGTGACGATTGGCTCGGTTGCGGTGGTGATCAGCCTCGTGCTGCGGCTCTGGGGTATGTCGCACTGGATCATGTGGGAAATGTCTGCGCTGTTCGAAAACATCGGCACTGTGCGCGACGGTATCAATTCAATCTCGCTGCCGCGACTGGTGCAGGACAGGCAAGGCGCGAAGGATCTCGTCGTCACCGAAGGGCGGATCGAGTTCGACCATGTGCGTTTCCACTATGGCCGCGCCAAGGGTGTGCTCGAAGACCTGTCGCTGGTGGTGAAGCCGGGTGAGAAGGTGGGCGTTGTAGGCCGCTCCGGCGCGGGTAAATCCACGCTCGTGAACCTGCTGCTGCGGTTTTACGACATCGAAGGCGGGCGCGTGCTTATCGATGGGCACGACATTGCTGCCGTGACGCAGGATTCGCTGCGCGCGCAGATCGGCATGGTGACGCAGGACACGAGCCTGCTGCATCGCTCTGTGCGAGACAACATCATGTATGGGCGGCCCGATGCGACCGAAGCCGAGATGATCGAAGCTGCGCGGCGCGCCGAGGCGACAGACTTCATCGCGATACTGACCGACCCGAAAGGGCGCAAGGGGTTCGATGCACATGTCGGCGAACGGGGCGTCAAGCTTTCCGGCGGCCAACGGCAGCGCATCGCGATTGCGCGCGTGATGCTGAAAGACGCGCCGATCCTGATACTCGATGAAGCGACATCAGCGCTGGACTCCGAGGTCGAGGCAGCGATTCAGGAGAATCTCTATCGCTTGATGGAAGGCAAGACCGTGATCGCCATCGCGCACCGGCTTTCGACCATCGCGGCGATGGATCGGCTGGTGGTTATGGATAAGGGCCGCGTCATCGAACAGGGCACGCATGACGAACTGATTGCGCATGGTGGGCTGTATAGCCAACTCTGGCAGCGGCAATCCGGCGGGTTCCTGCCACACGATGAAGCGCCAGCGGATGAAGCCGAGCAGGCGGCGGCGGAGTAGGGGCGGTCGATGCCGCAAAACTGCCTCAAGTGACGGAAAGGGTGCATGATGTTTGACGCATTTTTCCGTCGCTTCGAGGGAGCAGTCGATCCCTTTCAGGACACTGAGCGCGAAGTGCTGCCCGACTCGGCGTGGCAGTTCATTCTTTATTTCGCCCGGCAAGCGAAGGTGCCGTTTGCGATGCTGCTGATCGTCGGCGGGCTGGCAGGCGCAATCGATGCGGCGATGTACTGGTCTGTCGGCTGGCTGATCGACCTTCTGGACAAATCCACGCCCGCGAACCTGTTCGCCAATCACTGGTCGGAGCTGCTGGCGCTGCTGCTGCTGATACTCGTTGGCCGAACGGTGGTGATGATTGCGTCGGCTGTCGTTGAGCAGCAGATTATCGTGCCGGGGTTCTTTTCGATGGTGCGGTGGCAGTCGTTTCGCCGCGTGATCGAGCAGCCATACAGCTTTTACCAGAATGATTTCGCGGGGCGCATCGCAACCAAAATCATGCAAGGCGGCGAGGCCGTGGGCGACTTTATCGTCAACGTGCTGCAAACTATGTGGTCGTTCCTGACATTTGTCGTGCTGGCGGTGACCATTCTGATGTCGCTGGACCCGCTGATGGGCGTGGTGGTTGGCGTCTGGTTTCTCGGCTATCTGGCAATCGTGCGGTTTCTGCTGCCGGAAATGCGCCGCGCGGGACGCGAGGCGGCGGACCAACGCTCGGTTTTCAACGGGCGCATGGTGGATGCATTCACCAACATCATGGCGGTGAAGTTGTTCGACAGCGGACGGCGCGAACACAGCTATATTCGCGATGGGATGGAGGGATTGCTGGAAGCAGTGATCCGACTGACACGGACCATCACCACAGTGCGCGCTGCGGTGGCCTTTCTCAACGGCCTGATGATGAGCGCCGTGGGCGTGCTGGCGGTGATGTCCTGGGCGAATGGCCAGATCAGCAGCGGTGCGATCGCTGCCGCGCTGGGCCTCGTGTTTCGTCTTAACCAGATGTCCGGCTGGATGATGTTCAACATCAATGGCCTGATCCGCAACTATGCCACCGTGCAGGACGCGACGCGCACGATTTCGGTGAGGCCGGAGATTTCCGATGCGCTCGGCGCGGTAGAGTTACCGCGCGCCAAGGGCGATATTCGGTTCGACAATGTTTCGTTCCACTATGACAAGGGCGAGGGGATTATCGAAAACCTCTCGCTGCATATCCGCCCCGGTGAGCGCGTTGCACTTGTGGGGCCTTCAGGTGCGGGCAAGACGACGATCGTCAATCTGATGCTGCGGCTGTTCGATGTCGAGAGCGGGCGAATCCTGATCGACGGGCATGATGTTCGCGATGTGACGCAGGGTTCACTGCGCGAGCAGTTCGGCGTGGTGAGCCAGGAAGCGATGCTGATGCACCGCTCCATTCGCGACAATATTGCCTATGGCCGGGCGGGCTCGACTGACGCCGAAGTTGAAAGCGCGGCACGGCGCGCGGCGGCAGATGACTTCATCGCGACGGTTGCCGATCCGCGCGGGCGCACCGGCTATGACGCGCATGTGGGCGAGCGGGGCGTGAAGCTTTCCGGCGGGCAGCGGCAGCGCATTGCGATTGCGCGCATGATGCTGAAAGACGCACCGATCCTGATATTGGACGAGGCGACATCTGCGCTGGATTCTGAGGTGGAAGCGGCGATTCAGGAAAACCTCGGCAAGCTGATGGAAGGCAAAACGGTGATTGCTGTGGCTCACCGGCTTTCGACCATCGCGGCGCTGGATCGCCTGATCGTGATCGATGAGGGGCAGATCGTTGAGGAGGGCACGCATGAGCAGCTCATCGCGCGCGATGGCTTGTATGCGCGGCTCTGGAAGCGGCAATCTGGCGGATTTCTCGCAGAAGCGGCGGAGTGATCATGAGCCTGCGCGCACCCGCCCGATTTTCCGCCGCGACACTCGCGGAGTCCATGCAGAGTGCGCTGGACTATGAAATCGCATCCGAGAAGGCGAGTTCGCTAGGCCGGGCAGGGGATGCTGTCGCGAAATCGATGGCGCTGTTGCGCGCATATGATGGCGAAGCTGCGGAGCGCAGGCTTTTGCTGAAGCAGGCGGCTGATGCAGTTTGGGCCTATTTCATACAGCGCGAGCTATGCGGCCTGCGTCGCCACGACGATGCCATCCGCGAATATGGCATTCCGCGCGAAGTGCTGGTGAGGCTTGGCGCGAAGTAGGGTTATGTGTTCGGCTCAAGAAATCGAAGGGCTGCCGAAACCAATCGCAACTGCTCATTAGTTATCGCTTCCCATTCTCCGAGATGTTTTAGAATTTCTGGGATGTGCTTAGCGGCGATTTTCCCGATTGCGCTTCCTGCATTCCGTGCAAGTGCATCTTCAATTTGGAGTTCCGTGAGTTGTAGTATGCGGCAACCAAGGAACGAGTCGCCAGCATGTAACCATGGGTGATCTGTCTGATTAATTGGAAAGCATGGCGCAAAATGAGATCTGCTATTGATGCGAAGAAACCAGCCGCGCTGTGGTTCTATGCACGCAACCATTTTAGGGCGCGGTTTGTTCTTATTTACGACGCTTTCAGAATCTCGATGATTGAGCACGTCCAACGGACGTAGCTTCATAAGACAGCGTACCGGGCAGTTTCGCGCAATTCTCTCACTTTTGCGCTCTGATCAGGGCCGTTATCGAGCATATCAGCGTAGTCCATCATTCCAAAATTAGCGCGTTCCCAATCTCGGCCATGCGTCGCGGCAGTGCGGTCCGTAAAGTTCATTGAGCGGGAGAGACTAAAGCCTTCCTCCAAGGCTAGAATGTCGCTCCGAGAAAGGATGTCCATGTTTGGAGCGGCGTTTCCCTTGAGTTTAAGGCGATAGCCTTCCAGTTCCCAAGGAACTATACGATCTTGCAATTCCGCGATGATTAGCGGCTCACTTTTAGCAAGCTCATAGATTTCCAAGGGTACCGGACCGTAATTCATTGCTTTATACCGCGCACCAAAAATCGGGCGCAGATGCCTATTGAGGTGATACTTGTCAGCGAAATAGCAGGCTTTCAGAAGCGTATGCAGATCAAGCGGAGACTGCTGCGTAAGCATCCAATGGAGCGCAGTGCGAGCTTTCTCGGGAGAGAACCTAAACCTGATTTCGGGCATACCCATAGGCATAATATAGAAGATTAGTTTGGATGTCGCAAATTGCGCAAAAGGAAGCTCGAATCCATCAGGTATTAAACTTGAAGAGCATGACGTCGCCGTCCTGCACGACATATTCCTTGCCTTCGTCGCGGGCCTTGCCTGCTTCCTTCGCCGGGACTTCGCCGCCAAGCGTGACGAAATCCTCATAGGCGATGGTTTGGGCGCGGATGAAGCCGCGCTCGAAATCCGTATGGATTACGCCAGCCGCCTGCGGTGCCTTCGTGCCCTTCACGATGGTCCAAGCGCGCGTTTCCTTCGGGCCTGCTGTGAAATAGGTAATGAGGTGCAGCAGGTCGTAACCGGCGCGGATGAGGCGGTCGAGGCCCGGTTCCTCAAGACCCATTGCCTCAAGGAATTCCCTCGCTTCATCGTCCGCAAGCTGCGCGACCTGAGCTTCGATCTCGGCAGAAATGATGACCACCGATGCGCCCTGCTTCGCGGCCATCTCTTCAACGGCTTTGGTGTAGCTGTTGCCCGTGGCGGCATCGGCTTCAGCAACGTTGCAGACATAGAGAACCGGATGCGAGGTGAGCAGGTTCAGCCCTTCCAGAAGGCGGACCTCAGCGGGATCGAGGTCTTTGCGCAGCACGCGAACCGGCTTGCCCTCCTGAAGCAGCGCGAGCGCGCGCTCCATGATCGGCAATTGCTCCATGCTCTCCTTGTCCTTGCCCTGCGCGCGCTTGCGGGTGTTGGTAATGCGGCGCTCAAGGCTGTCGAGGTCTGCCAGCATGAGTTCGGTTTCGACAGTATCGGCATCCGCAACGGGATCGATGCGACCCTCGACATGGGTGATGTCGTCATTTTCGAAGCAGCGCAACACATGCACGATGGCGTCTACCTCGCGGATGTTGGCGAGGAACTGGTTGCCAAGCCCTTCGCCCTTGGACGCACCGCGCACGAGCCCGGCGATGTCCACGAAGGAAATGCGGGTCGGGATAATTTCCTTCGAACCGGCGATCTTGGCGATCTTGGCCTGGCGCGGGTCCGGCACGGCTACCTCGCCTGTGTTCGGCTCGATGGTGCAGAACGGATAGTTTGCCGCCTGCGCAGCCGCCGTGCGCGTCAGTGCGTTGAAAAGCGTCGATTTGCCAACGTTGGGCAAGCCAACGATGCCGCATTTGAAACCCATGATGGTGATCCTATCGGGAAACCAGAATTTGCTCTGGCGTATGGGCGAAGGGACTAACGATCGTCAAGCCTTCAATCTTCTGTTCGTCCTGAAGGTCTTCCGACAGAAAGTGCGTGCAGCCAAGATTCAAGGCCGAAGCGAGAAGCAGACAGTCCCACCAGGAATAGTGGTATTTGAGGTGAAGGGTACGAGCCTCCTCCATTTCCCAGATCGAAAGCGGGTAGTTGCCCATTGATGAGAATTGGCCGACGACAGAAAAGACCTGCTCGACCGTGGCCAGCCACTTCTTCGACAACAGAACGTTGGTGACTTCGTTAAGTACCTGAAGATTCAGGACAGCTTGCTGGAAAATCGCGAGTTGGCGCAGCCATTCGCGCGAGCGCAGCATCTTTTCGGGATCTTTGCGGTCGTGCGAATAGAGAATGACATTGGTATCGACAAATACTTTAACGGCGGGCATTGCGCTCTTCCGCAGTCGGCATTTTTCCGTTGTCGCTTACGTCCCAAAGGGGCAGCGACCATAATTTTTCCAGTGCTTCCAATTGCTCGTTGCGCTTTTGGGTCGCGGAATGAACCGCATCTGCCTCAATCTTCTCGCGGGCGGCTTCGGCCAGATATTTGGATACACTCTTGCCGGCCTTGGCTGCAGCAATGCGGGTCTGGCTGGCCAGTTCGTCGTCCATCGAAATGGTAATGTTGCGCATGATATTATCTCACGAAAACACGGAGTTCGTGTTATCTTATTTATAGGCTGCGCGCCCGTAATACAAGTGCGCGCTAATCTTTGCCGAGCAGCTTTTTGAGCATCGCGGCCATAGGCCCGGTTTCCGGGAGCTTGACCTGCGGCTTTTGGGGACGCGCCTGGCGGATGTGGCTTTGGGCCGCCTTTTCGGGCTTTGGTGCGCCGACATTGCTGCCGACAGCTAGCGAAATCTTGTTCATGAAGCCGTTGTCTTCGCCCTTGGCGAGCATATCGGCACTGTCGGCGATGGATTGCAGAAGCGGGTCGAGCCAGTTCTGATCGGCTTTGGAGAAGTCACCCAGCACGTAACCGTGGACAAGCTCTTTGGCGCCGGGATGACCGACGCCTATGCGCACACGGCGATAGTCGTTTGCGATGTGCTGGTCGATTGAGCGGATGCCATTGTGACCGCCTGCGCTTCCGCCGATCTTGATGCGGACCTTGCCCGCCGCCAGATCGATTTCGTCATACAGGACGGTGACGGCGGAGGGTTCCAACTTATAGAAGCGCATGGCTTCACCGACCGACTGGCCGGAAAGGTTCATGAAGGTCGAGGGCTTGAGCAGGAGAATTTTCTCGCCGCCGAGCCTGCCTTCGGCGATTTCGCCCTGAAACTTTTTGGTCCAGGGGGAAAAGGAATGGCGGCGGGCAATTGCGTCCGCCGCCATGAACCCGACATTGTGCCGGTTGTTCGCATATTTCGCACCGGGATTACCGAGACCCGCAAAGATGAGCATCGCAGAAACCTCCGGCGTGGAGGAGGATTATTCCTCCTTGGCTCCAGCTTCAGGAGAGGCGTTGTCTTCCGATGCCTGGGCCGAGGTGCCAGCAATGGTGGCAATGGTGAAATCGCGGTCGGAAATGACCGGCTTCACGCCCTTAGGCAGCTTCACAGCCGAAATGTGGATCGAATCGCCGATGTCGGCGCCGTCCAGATCGACCGTGATGAATTCCGGAATGGAATCAGCCGGGCAGTGGAATTCAACTTCGTGACGAACGATGTTGAGCGTGCCGCCACGCTTGATGCCGGGGGACTTCTCTTCATTGATGAAGTGAACCGGGACCTGAACGTTGACTTCGGTATTCTTGCCGACGCGCAGGAAATCCACGTGGAGCGGGAAATCCTTGACCGGGTCAAGCTGATAGTCCTTGGGGAGGACACGGATCTTCTTGCCGTCAACGTCGATCGTGGCAACCGTCGTCAGGAAGCCGCCGCCGTGAATCTTGTAGAAGATGTCCTTATAGGACAGCGCAATTGCAAGGGGTGCTTGCTTGTCGCCGTAAATAACGGCTGGCACTTTACCATCGCGACGAACTGCACGGGCGGACCCCTTACCGACCTGTTCGCGCGCTTCGGCCTTGAGCTCGTAAGTGTCGTGGCTCATGGTTTTTCCTTTTCGCGTTGTATGGAGCGTTTGCGGTTTGGCGCTGGCCGTTCCGTAAACGTCGAAAGCCGCCGGATAGGGCGGCTCTCATCCGCGTTGCCTCCAAGGGTGTCTACGCGGGTGGCGGCTGCATATAGGAAGTGGCGCGAAAGCGCAAGTTCTCGCGATCAGTCGAACAGGCTGGAGACGGATTCTTCCAGTGCCGTGCGCGAAATTGCCTCGCCGATCAACTCCGCGATGGAAACGACGCGGATGTTGTGGGCGTCCATGACAGCCTGCGTGGGCTGGATCGAGTCGGTGATGACAAGTTCCTGCAGCTTCGAGCCGGTGATGCGTGCAACCGCGCCGCCCGACAGAACGCCGTGGGTGATATAGGCGGTGACGCTGGCCGCACCTGCTTCGAGCAGAGCGTCAGCGGCGTTGCAGAGCGTGCCGCCGGAATCGACGATATCGTCAAACAACAAGCAATCCTTGCCGTGGACTTCACCGATAATGTTCATGACTTCGGATTGGCCGGGCTGGTCGCGGCGCTTGTCTACGATGGCGAGCGGAGCGTCCAAACGCTTTGCGAGCGCGCGGGCACGCACCACGCCGCCGACATCCGGCGAAACGACCATGACGTTGTTGATCTGCTTGTATTTGGCCTTCACGTCGCGCGCCATGACGGGAACGGAGAAGAGATTGTCCACCGGCGTATCAAAGAAGCCTTGAATCTGACCGGCATGCAGGTCCAGCGTGAGCACGCGGTAGCAGCCCGCGCGGGTGATCATATTCGCGACCAGCTTCGCGGAGATGGGCGTGCGGCCTGCCGAGCGGCGATCCTGCCGCGCATAGCCGAAATAGGGGATGACCGCCGTGATGCGCCGCGCAGATGAGCGCATGAACGCATCGGCCATGATGAGCAGTTCCATCAGGTGATCGTTGGTCGGGAACGAAGTGGACTGGAGGATGAAAACATCCTCGCCGCGCACGTTCTCCTGAATCTCAACGAATATTTCCTGATCCGCGAAGCGTTTGACCGTCGCTTTGCCGAGCGGAATGTTGAGATATCGGGCGACCGCCTCGGCCAGCACCCGGTTCGAATTGCCCGCGAAAAGTTTCATGCAAGTTCCCTGGCGTGGTCCGCTCGGATAATGGGCGGCTTTTAGCGCTGTTGCGCTGCAATGCAAGCACCGTAGTTGGGAATCTCACCTGAATTACATCAGTAAGTACTAATATAATTGATGAGATCTTATTTTACGATCAGTTCGAGGTCGTAGCGTGACAGGGGTTTTGGAGCGCCTTCGGTCGTCAAATAGGTGCGTCCGAGCGTCATTGCAGTTTCGGTTTCCGAATCCATGATAATCATATGCGCAAAAAGTGTCATGTCGGGCGTGATGGGCTCGGGATTGCCCTGATAGAACATCGGCATATCCATCCATGACGGAGTGAACCGCGCGCCGAGCGAATAGCCACAGGCGTTCAGCCGGTGTCGGGTGAGGCCATGCGCTTCGAGCGTGCGGGCATGTGCGTCGAACACATCGCCAAACGTGTTGCCGGGCACCATCGCCTTTTCGACGGCCAACAGCGCATCGCGCGAGGCGTCGAACAATTCCTGATGGCGCTTGCTGACCTTGCCAATGAGCACAGTTCGCATCATGGCGGCGTGATAATGGTGGAACACGCCAGCCCATTCGAGCGTGAGCTGATCGTTCTTGGTCAGCTTGCGGCGTCCGGCCTTGTAGCGGCAGAGCAGGGCGTCGATGCCCGACCCGATGATGAATTCATTGGCTGGATAATCGCCGCCGCCCTCGAAAACCGCCCCCTGCATGACGGCGAGGATTTTCCCCTCGTCCGCACCCTGCTTGATGATCTTGAGAGCAGCCTCCAGCGCATTATCGGCCAGTTCAGCGGCCTTTTCGGCCTTTTTGATTTCGGCAGGGCTTTTGAAAAGCCGCAAACGGGACACGATGCCGGATGCATCGACGATCTGGCCGAATGTTTTCAGTTGTTCGTCCAGAAGCTGGCCGTTGCGTGCCGTCAGGCCATGCGTGTCGTATTCGACACCGATGCGCATACCGAGCAAGCCAAGATCATTGAGCAGGTTGCGCAGATCCATTGCCGGATTGGCATCGGCGCGATCAGTCCAAACCGTTATACTTTCAATGATGGAGGTGTTCCTCGCTTGTCGCAAATCCGCAGAGCGGGTCAGCAGAAACATCGATCCATCGGCCTTGACGACGAGGCTTTGAAAAAAACAGAAGCCAAACGTGTCATAGCCGGTGAGCCAGTACATGCTCTCCTGCGCGAACAGCAGGATGGCATCCAGCTTCTTGTCCGCCATTTCCAGAACGAGCCGGTCGCGGCGGGCGTCAAATTCGGCGCGCTCAAAGTGTAGAGCCATCAATTTTCCTCCAACACGATTGCCGAAATGTGCCGACCGTAATCTGGTTCCTGCCGATGGGTAGACCGGCGGTAGGAATAGAAGAGCGCGTCGTCAGCATATGTGCAAAGGAAAAGCGCATCCGCTTGCACGCCAGCCTTGCGCAGCCGGTCAACGGTATAGGTGTTCAGGTCGAACATGGAATGCCCGGCATTTGCCGCCATGGTGAAATATGCGGCGTTGTCACGGTCCTGATCGATGAAGCGCTCCACAAATTCCGGGCCAACCTCATAATTCGCGCTGCTGATCGAGGGGCCGAGCGACGCGCGGATGGATTCGCGGCGAGCGCCAAGCGAAATCATCGCTTCAATCGTGTTTTCCAGAACGCCGGTGAGCGCGCCTTTCCAGCCTGCATGGGCGGCGCCCACGACACGCGCTTCAGGATCTGCAAAGAGAATCGGGCCGCAATCGGCGCTGGACGCGCCAACGGCAATGCCGGGACGATCAGTCACCAGCGCATCAACCTTCGGGCGCGGGCCGGTGAAAGGTTCGCGAACCACCACGACATCGGGCGAGTGCACCTGGTGTGCGCTGAGCAGGGAATCGGTGTCGACGCCCATCCATTTTGCGACGCGGCTGCGATTTTCGCGAACCTTGTCCGGGTCGTCATTTGAGCCGGTGCCCGTGTTCAAACCGCGATAAATGCCATCGGACACGCCGCCGGTTCGCGTGAAATAGCCGTGCCGGATGCCGGATGTAGCCAGCCCTTCCAGCAACGGCGAGACGATGGGTTCGGGTATTGCAGTGGCCGTCATGGCAGGAATACAGCCTCTGTTTTGTCGGTGATTTTATGTATGGCGGCAGGCGGATGAGGGGTGAGCGGCGAAATGCAAACAGCTCCGCTGGCCGGAGTTGTTTGACGGTTGGGTCGAAACCAGAATGGGGCATTCATGGCGCGTGTTGTGGTCTGCCGGTGCGCCGCACGTCAAGGCTCGATTGCGCTGCGGAAATGAAATGTGAAGGCCGCACTGTGGACATTTCAAGCAAAAGGCGCAGGTGCCTTGCTGGACGAACTGAATGCCAAAACCTTGAAAAGATTGCCCATTTTGTCAGGACCAGCGAGACGCTCGACCGCTTCGCTCAGTTGTGCACGAATTGCAGGGCCAACGTTCGATCCAAGGCGTCCGGCGCGTTCCAGCAAGCCTGTGCGCACCAGAAAATCGCCCTGTGTCGTCATATGTGGGATGAGCCCGACGGCGCGAACTGCAGAGGCGAGGGCGGCGAAATCGACATGGGTGGTGAGGTCGGCACGACCGGGATTAGCCAGCGGATCATCATATTTATGATCCAGAACGGCTTGCAGCGTGTCGCCAAGACCGGGTTCAAGATGGCCGTAGTCGATGAACAGCGCCGCGCCGCTTTGCTCGGCGATATCCTGCGCGATGTGCTGCATCAGGGATGAGCGGGCGGGAGATGCCTCGAAGACTGTGCCGGGTGGCGCGCTGGCAGCTTCAGGCGGCAGGAGGTCCGTATCAATGCTGCCGGAGCCAGCAACGAAAACGAGCTCATCTTGATCGTTGAGGCCAACGCAGCGCTCGCGCCAGTCTTGCTCTGTGAGAATATATTGACGAGTGGGGAGCGCGTCGAACAACTCATTGCCGACGATGAGCAAAGGGCCAGCGGGCAACTCAGACATGGCCTTATGCCATGTGGGCGTGACGCCAGCCGATTCCAGCGTTTGCTGCTGGATTTTGGTAAGGCGCGGGCTGGCCTCGATGAGGTGCACCGTGGAATTGGCGAACAGATCGGGCGCAATCTGCGCGACGGTGCGCAAAATGTCCTTCATCAGCGTTCCGCGCCCCGGACCGATTTCGGCTAGGATCGTGCCGCGCGGCTCTCCCAAATCGCGCCATGCAGCGGCAAGCCATGCACCGATCAACTCGCCGAACATCTGGCTGATTTCCGGCGCGGTGATGAAATCGCCGTCACGGCCAAAGGGTTGGCGCGTCGTGTAATAGCCGTGCTCGGGGTCGAACAGGCACAGCGCCATGTAGTCGCTGACGGGCAGGGGGCCGGTGGCGCGGATCAGCCCCGCGATTTTTGATGCCAGCGCGTTCATGCCGGGGTTTGGCTGGCAACCGGACGAGCCGTCGCCATCATGGCAATGCCAGTCAGGACGAGCGGGATGGAGAGGACCATGCCCATTGTGAGCCAATCGCCTGCCAGATAGCCAAGCTGCACGTCAGGCTCGCGGAAAAACTCAACGAAAATACGCGCGCAGCCATAGCCGGTGACGAAGGCGCCCGCGACAAAACCCGGTGTTTTCAGCTTCAGGCGGCTGTGGGTGAGGAAGCGCAGGACGACGAACAGCAGGAAGCCTTCCAGCAGCGCTTCATAAAGCTGGCTGGGATGGCGCGCAAATGGCCCGCCATTGGGAAAGACGATTGCCCATGGCACATCGGTTGGCCGCCCCCAAAGCTCGGAGTTTATGAAGTTTGCACAGCGAACAACGCCGATGCCGACCGTGGCAGACGGCGCGATGACGTCAAACAGGCTGCGCATCGGCAGGCCGCGCTTGATGGAAAAGACGATTAGCGCCGTCAGGACACCGAGAAAACCACCGTGGAAGGACATGCCGCCTTGCCAAATGGCAAAAATATCCGTCGGATGCGCCAGATAGCGCGCGAGGTCGTAGAACAGGATGTATCCGATGCGGCCGCCAAGCACGATGCCAATCGCTGCCCAGACAAGCAGGTCGTCAATGTCGTTTGGCGTTATGGGCGCCTGTCCGTTCGGCCATAGTCTAGGCGTAGAAACGAGGCGCTTCGCATACCACCAGCCGAACAGAATGCCGACCACATAGCCCAGCCCGTACCAGTGAACCGCCAGCGGACCAAGGTGGACAATCACCGGGTCAATGTTGGGGAAAGGAAGCTCGGCAATAAAAGGCATGTCAACTTTCTAGATGATTCCGCGCTTGTGGCTCAATAATTGGACAGTGATACGGCGGGGATATGTTTGGTTTCTAGATTTGCCTTTTCGGGCGACCCAATGGGGTGGGGCGAGGCAGCAAATACCCTTAAACCAGAAACGGATTGCCGCGGCGCTCGTCGCCAAAGCGGCTGCCGGGGCCGTGGCCGCAGATGAAGCCAACATCGTCGCCCAGAGGCAGGAGCTTTTCCTTGATCATGCGGATCAGAGTTTCATGGTCGCCACCGGGCAGGTCCGTGCGGCCAACGGAGCCGCGAAAGAGCACGTCGCCGACATGGGCGAAGCGCGCGGCGTCGTTGTAAAACACGACATGGCCGGGCGCGTGTCCGGGGCAGTGAAACACCTTGAAGCTGTGATTGCCGAACGACACTTTGTCGCCTTCCTCAAGGAACCGGTCAGGCGAGCAATTGTGCATGCCACTATTGATTCCATAACGAAGCGCCTGCTTTTCGATATTTTCCAGCAAAGGCTGGTCGTCCTTGTGGGGACCGATGATTTCGATGCCGCCGAGGCGCTCCTTGAGTTCATTCGCGCCGCCCGCATGATCCAGATGGCCGTGGGTTAGCCAGATTTGCTCAATTTTGAGACCGTTCTGCTCAATGGCATCGACGATGCGGTCAACATCGCCGCCGGGATCTACAACGACGCCGATCTTGGTCTCGTCGTCGAACAGAATGGTGCAATTTTGCTCAAATAGCGTGACCGGCACTATGCCCGCGCTCAATCGACCCATTATTCGTAGCCCTTCAAAAGGAAACGGGCGGCCATTGAGCCGCCCGCATTGGCTTTGCGCGAACGCGCGTTATTTGTTCATGGCTTTCATGATCTGGCCGACGATTGCGGTCAGGATCGCGCCGCCACCAGCGCCGCCGAGAATATTGTTCAAATTCAGCGCACCGTCAGAAACAGCAGCAGGATCCGCGCCGCCAAGAAGGCTGCCAAGAATCGTTGCGCCGCCGATGCCACCGATCGCGCCGCTGAGAATTTTCGGCAATTGTCCCATTACCGCCGACGAGACTGCAGCACCCACAGCCTGTCCGCCGAGGATCCCCGTGATGACCTGTACGATGATCGGCATCAAAGCTTCCATCGTTTATTCCCTCCACTCAGAACCGGCCAGGCGCCGGCGTGGATATCAGACCCTGATTCTGATGATTGTCAAACGATCATGCGCCGCTGGACCGAAAGGATGCGTCCGACTTTCGTTAAAGTAGAAGAATATGGGGATGCGATTCCGTCATAATTTTGGGGGGAACGTAATAGGCAAAGCTGCTTTTCATTCGCATTCGACGCAAAAGAATGGCAGAATCATTGGCATGCCCCATTTTTAGTAATAACGCTGACGTAAAACGTATCATGGGAGACGTAATGTCAAAGCAGAATGGGGCGGCGGTGGTACCACTCAAGACGGCCATAACCGACGAAGACGGAATCGACTTTGCGCTGATTGAGCTGCTTTTCTTCGCCTACCGGGATTTTACTTCCGATCCGGACAAGATACTTTCAGAGTTTGGATATGGTCGCGCTCACCATCGAGTGCTGCACTTTGTGAACAGAATGCCAGGTTTGACAGTTGCCGAACTGCTCGACGTGCTCAAGATCACCAAGCAAAGCCTGGGACGCGTGCTGAAGCAGCTTATCGACGGTGGCCATATCGTGCAGGAACGAGGGCCCAAAGATGGGCGTCAACGGGAACTCTACCCTACAGCCAAGGGCCGCAAGCTGGCACTTGCGCTGGCAAATCCGCAATCGAGCCGTATCAAGTCTGCGCTGGAGATTTCGGGCTTGAGGCAGCGCGATGTAGTCGAGCGCTTCCTGAAGGCTATGATGAATCCTGAACTGCGCGGGCAGATCGACAAACTGCCCGGTAAAATGACCGGGAGGACCGATGGAAACGATTGATCGCACGGGTCCGGGGGGCAACCCCCCGAGCGATGACGCTCCACACCTGCTCGTGATTGATGACGATACCCGCATCCGCAACCTGCTGAAGCAATATCTTTCTGAAAACGGGTTCCGCGTGACCGTTTCGGGTAACGCCGCCGATGCGCGACGCAAGCTGGAAGGTTTGGATTTCGACCTGTTGATCGTGGACGTGATGATGCCGGGCGAATCCGGCGTGGAACTTACGGCTTCGCTACGGGAGCGCGGACCGGTTCCGATCCTGATGCTGACGGCGCTTTCCGAGACGGAGAGCCGGATCGCGGGGCTGGAAGCAGGGGCCGATGATTATTTGCCGAAGCCGTTCGATCCACGCGAATTGATTCTGCGGATCAACAATATTTTGCGCCGCGGGGGGCCACAACCGCAGCCAAAGGTCGAGCAGGTTGTGTTCGGGCCGTACACGTTCCAGATCGCGCGGCGGGAACTCAAGCGCGGCGGGGAGCCGCTCAAGCTGACCGATCGCGAGCAGGAAATCATGGCGATATTCGCCGAGCGCGCCGGAGAGACGATCCCGCGACACGAACTGGTTGCGAATGACTCCGAGGTGGGCGAGCGTACGATAGACGTGCAGATCAACCGGCTGAGGCGGAAAATCGAACGCGACCCGGCCAATCCGGTCTGGTTGCAAACCGTGCGCGGTATCGGCTACCGGTTGAGCGTGGAGTAAGGCAATTGGACAGGCAAGATGGCATCGTCGGATTTCGATAGCGCGCCATCTGGCGGCTTTCGAGTAGCGCTTGCAGGGCTCAACGAGTCGTGGACGCGGTTCTGGAGGCGCATGTCGTTTTATCTGCCGAAGCGTCTCTATGCGCGCTCGCTGCTCATCGTCGTCATGCCAATGATCCTGCTGCAATCGGTGGTGGCCTATATTTATATGGACCGCTATTGGAGCGCCGTGACGCAACGGCTTTCAGCGGCAACCGCCAGAGAGCTGGCCGTGGTTGTGGATCTCGTGCAGAACGCGCCGCCCGGCAGCGACTATCGCGACATCATACAGATCGCCAACAGCCACCTTGAGTTCAATGTGTATGTGCTGCCGCCCGAACCGCTGCCTGCACCAGCTGGCGCGCCGTTCTTCGATGTGCTGAACGATGCGCTGAACGAGGAAATTGCGCAGCGCGTGAAATTGCCGTTCTGGATCGATACGGTTGGCAATTCACGCACCGTCGAGATGCGCGTGGCTTTTCCCGATAAGGTGCTGCAGGTGTTTGCACCCCGAAAGCAGGCGGCGCCCTCCAATACACATATTTTCCTGGTGTGGATGGTGGGCACGTCGCTGGTGCTGCTGGTGATTGCGATTACGTTCCTGCGCAACCAGATCCGGCCTATCATTGCGCTCACCGAAGCGGCGGAGAGCTTTGGTAAGGGCAGGCCAGCGCCGCGTGATTTTCGTCCGCGCGGCGCAGAAGAAGTGCGGCGCGCCGGCCTTGCGTTCATACAAATGCGCGAACGCATCGAACGTCAGCTCGAACAGCGAACGGCGATGTTGAGCGGCGTCAGCCACGATCTACGCACCATCCTGACGCGCTTCAGGCTGCAACTTGCGCTGGTGGGCTCCAAGTCAGATCGCGAGGCGCTGAATCAGGACATCGACGCCATGCAGTCGATGCTTGAGGGCTATCTGCAATTCGCACGCGGCGAGGCCGAGGAAGAAGAAACCGGCGTTTTCGATCTGGAGGATTATCTTTCGAGGATCGATGAGGAAGCCGAACTCCTGGAGCGGTCGCTTGGTTTCAGTTTAAAGGGCGATCCGAAAGTATTCGTGCGCCCCCAGGCATTCAATCGGCTGCTGGACAATATTGTGGGCAATGCGTTCCGATACGCAAAGACTGTGCGTGTCGAAATGGAGCATCGCCCCGGTATGCTGGTGGTGGTGGTTGATGACAACGGCCCGGGCATTCCAGCAGATCAGCGTGAAGAAGTATTCAAGGCCTTCGTGCGGCTGGAAGGCGGGCGCAATCTCGATTCAAGCGGCACAGGGCTGGGGCTGGCGATTGCGCGCGACATCGCGCGCAGCCACGGAGGCGATATTATGCTTTCCGATAGCCCACTCGGCGGATTGCGGGCAATCATCCGCGTTCCCGCTTAGCATCTGCTTAGCCCTCATCGGCACGCGGATGAGCGGTAATTGCGCGACAAACAGGAAGATGCTGGACGCCTTTGCAGGCGTTGCTTAAAACAGCCGTCCGCCGTCGGGGACTTTGTGCGAGATGGCGCCAAGAACGACTTCGCCGTCCTCATCCGGGAAGCCAAGGGTGAGCACTTCCGACATGAATTTGCCGATCTGGCGCGGGGGGAAATTCACCACCGCAAACACCTGCCGACCGACAAGCGTTTCAGGCGTGTAGTGCTTGGTGATCTGCGCCGAAGAGCGCTTCACGCCGATGACGGGTCCGAAGTCGATTTTCAACTTGAACGCCGGCTTGCGCGCTTCCGGGTAGGGCTCGACCTCGACGATCGTGCCCGCGCGGATGTCGACCTTTTCAAAATCGTCAAAGACGATCTGCGGCTTCTGTTCGGATGATGACGCCATGATGCGGCTCAGGCCGTGCCGGCAGTCTCGAACAGCACATGCGAGAGCGCATCGCGCGCATTAGTGCCGGACCAGACGACAAACTGGAACGCCTGAAAATAGCATTCGCAGGCCTCCAGCGCACTGGACAGCAGCACCTCGACCTGGCGGCTGGTCGGTTCCGCGCCGCCGCACAGCAGCAGCGACTGGCGGAACATGATCGCGCCTTCCTGCTCCCACAGATCGAAATGGCCGAACAACAACTGCTCGTTGATGAGCGAAAGGAGCCGCATGATTTCTGTGACGCGGTTTTCCGGGACTTTCAGATCGAACGCGCAGGCCAGATGCAGCGCCTCAAAATCTTCCATCCACGAAAAGGATGCATGGTAATCCGACCAGTTCCCGGCGACGGAGATCGAGATTTCATCATCGCCAGCGCGCTCGAACGCCCAGTCGTTATTATGCGCGACCTGTTCGATCACATCGACCGGATGTGCGTCGCGTGCGATTTCAATTTCAATCAGTTCCATATGCCCATTCCGCTGTCGAGAACGCGCGACGGCGTTCCGGCCAACCCCAGTACCTAACCTACAAGTGAAACCCCCAACCGGCCCCAACGCGATACACTGGGCCGTACTCCAACCCGCGACAATTGGCTGCCACGAATCATTGAATAAATTCAGTGTATTGATGCGCTGACTCAGCGCCAGCCCCAATTAGCTATCGGATGTGGAAAGCCGCTGCGAAATTGATTCAGACTTAAGGGCTAAGCGATTCAGCCAATAGGCTTTTTTGCAGCCGGGCGCTGTGGACAAAATTTTAAATTATTTTTTTGCAGTGCGGCCTGAAGCCGGCTTCGCGGGCTTGTCGGCGGCGGACGGCGCATCTGCGACACCCAATTTTGCCTCAAGTGCTTTGATACGGGCGGCGAGTTTGAGGTTTTCTTCGCGGGCTTTGCGAGCCATGTCGCTGACCGCATCGAACTCTTCGCGCTGCACGACATCCATATTGTTGAGCAGGCGCTCGGCCTGAGCTCGAAACGCAGTTTCAACCTCGCGGCGTACACCCTGCGCAGCGCCAGCGGCGTCTGTCATCAGCTTTGCGAGATCGTCGAGCAGTCGATTTGGGCCGGTTGACATAAACTTATCCTCACCACTTGTAAGGCAATTAGTGGCCGACGCTTCCGAATACAAGGCCCGTGTGCGGCGGTCTGATTGACGCAGCACATTGTATGTATGAAGCAAACGCGTTCGTAGTGTCGGGCGGCGGATTACGTGTATCCGCCGCGCCTCGCAGCAAAAAAATCAGCCGACGGTGAGGTTGACCGCTTTCGGTCCCTTACCGCGCTTGTCCGGCTCGGTTTCGAACGTCACTTTCTGCCCGTCTTCGAGCCCCGGCAAACCTGATGCCTGTACGGCAGAAATGTGGACGAATACGTCCTTGCCGCCATCGTCAGGCGTAATAAAGCCAAAACCTTTGGCATGATTGAAAAATTTAACAGTGCCGGATTGCGGCATCGTAGACTCCTCTAGTCCCAAGTCTGAATGTCGCGCGGCCCATTCTCCGCACGATCAGGCAGTATACTGGAGGAGAAGCAATAGCACTGCATCGCATTGGGCCCTTTGCCTTGGACCTCTTTTTGCGACCGTCTCCCTGTGCCTAAAAGCGGCAAGAGGGACGCACCAATCCCATCTCCGGGCCCGCAACTTCCCGAAGAGCAAATTTGTCCAATATTTTGAGGAGTTCGGCAAGCGAATCTTTTGCTTGCCTATCACGTGCGCGAAGAAAGAAAATGCGTGAATAAAGAAAGCGCGACCGCTTTGTGCCGCGCCTTCCGAAACGAGTGAAGCCGGGCGAATTACCCGGAAGGGGCCTATTCAGCGCGCAGGTTGACCGCCTTCGGGCCTTTGCCCATACGGTCCGGCTCTACGTCGAACGAGACCTTCTGGCCGTCAACCAGCGTGCGAAGGCCCGACTTCTCGATTGCAGAGATGTGGACGAATACGTCCTTTGCGCCGCCATCTGGCGTGATGAAGCCGAAGCCTTTGGTGGCGTTGAAGAATTTTACGGTTCCGGTCTGGGACATTGGGGGAAAACTCCTTCACCCGTTTCAATCATGGATCTCGCGATCCGTTTATTCCTGGCGGTCATGCATCGCGCACGATCGGACCCCCACCAGCAGGGTCTGTCAGATATCTACGATGTCGGGGAAAGGGTCGTCCAAAACGTTCCAGTCTCCGGGTTGCAAATGCCCGAACACAAAATCTATCGCATGGAAATATTATCGTTGCAAGCCAAAGAGATGAAGGTTTTTTACGAGGCAAATAACGCAAAGTATTAATTTAGAATACTATAATATATGATACTTTCAATACTTCACGCCTGATGGGGTTGCAGGAAGGCGGATTTCGACGTTGCAATGACGCTCAAATCGCGCTCCCATGCATGTGTGCGCAGTCAGGCTCTGAGCCTTTTGGGAGGAGACGATGACCAATCCATTCAAGACGAATGTGGGGCGCTGGGCTGTGCTGATTTTGAGCGGCCTGATGCTGGCATCATGCGTGGTTGAGACAGTGCCGCGGCCGGGGCCGCCACGACCTATGCCGCCTGCCGGGCCTGTGATGTGCACGAGGGAATATGCGCCGGTTTGCGGTCGCCGTGGCGGCGATTTCCGCACGTTTGGCAATAGCTGCATGGCGCGCGCCGATGGCTATCGCGTTGTGGATCGCGGCCCTTGCCGCACCGCCCCGCCGCCGATGAGGCCGCCGCGCCCACGCCCAGAACCCGCGCCGGCAATGTGCCCCATGATCTATGCGCCGGTCTGCGCCGGTCGTGGCGGAATGGCCCGGACGTTCGGCAATGAATGCCAGGCGCGGGCGCAAGGATTCCGGGTGCTGCAAGCCGGACCGTGCTGAGGAGGCAGCGGGGCGAGCGCTCGGCGTTGGCGTCGTTGAGCAGTTAAATTCGCTCGTAACGTCTTTCATTTTAGTATTTCATGAAATACTGATCATGAAGGGAATTGGCGATTTGGCTGATTCCCGGGGTGTACAAACCCCTTGCAAAGCGGTCGGCGCCGACCGAAAACGGCAATCCACGCGCCTTATGGCCGGGGAGGCTGAGGCCATGTCCAGAGCTTCGGCTTAAAAGCCGCAGCAGCCGTCTTTGCGCGGTTTTGTACCTCCCCGGTCACCAGAGGGGCGCTTGGGGCAAATATAGCCCCCTCGGTGACCATCGTTTTTCAATGGGGAGACGTGATGGAGCCGTATAATTTCTGGCAGGATTTCTTCGCGACGTTTCGTTCGTCGCCTGACGTAATCAAAGCTTTGTGGTTCATCGCTCCAACCATATTTGCCGCAGTCATCGCGCGTATCGTATCGAAATCGCCGAGTTGGACGGCAGGAGGTGCTGGTTTTTGTGGATGGTCGTTTGCTCGACAGGTTCGATATTCCGGAAAAATCCCATAACGACGCAAAGCGTTTGGCAAGAAACGCAAATCAGGCGGCGACAGCAGACTATGGGCGGCACCTTTAAGGTTGAGAGCGCTTGGTATTTGCGTCGTTGAGCAGTTAAATTCGCTCGTGACGCCTTTCATTTTAGTATTTCGTGAAATACTGATCATCATGGGAATTGGCATTTTGCTGATTCCCGGGGGCCTACAAGCCTCTTGCAAAGCGGTCGGCGCCGACCGAAAACGGCAATCCACGCGCCTTATGGCCGGGGAGGCTGCGGCCATGTCCAGAGCTTCGGCTTAAAAGCCGCAGCGGCCGTCTTTGCGCGGTCTTGTAGCTCCCCGGTCACCAGAGGGGCGCTTGGGGCAAATATAGCCCCCTCGGTGACCATCGTTTTTCAATGGGGAGACGTGATGGAGCCGTATAATTTCTGGCAGGATTTCTTCGCGACGTTTCGTTCGTCGCCTGACGCAATCAAAGCTTTGTGGCTCATCGCTCCAACCATATTTGCCGCAGCCATCGCGCGTATCGTATCGAAATCGCCGAGTTGGACGGCAGGAGGAAGGTCGATATCCAAGATCAGCCCGGACCCGTCAGATACTGGGCACACCGATCAAAATCGAAAAGGTGAGGAGGTTCTGGTTTTTGTGGATGGTCGTTTGCTCGACAGGTTCGATATTCCGGAAAAATCCCATAACGACGCAAAGCGTTTGGCAAGAAACGCAAATCAGGCGGCGACAGCAGACTATGGGCGGCACCGTTAAGGTCGGCTTTTTTAGCGCGTTTCGATCAATGCCCGTCCTTCGGTATTTGCGTCATACTGCCTATTGCGCCCATCGTCAGAGGGGCAAGCAGGGGCAGTGGCCCCGCCAACGCAGGTGTTCCGGACGAAAAGCCCTAGTGCCCCGGGCGGCCGGTTTTGCGCGACCTGCGCCCTTGAGCGCGCTCGTCGGCGGGGTCTTCATATGAGCCAGCGCCGATCTTTTCCCGTTTGACGGGCTTTGCGCCTTCAACCGGCTTTTCCGTGCGGCGGACGGTCATTTCGTCCAGCGTGTTCTTGCGGAACAGCGACTTGCCGTCATCCGGCGTGCCGTAATCGGAGCCGTGAGCCTCGCGCGCCGATTGCTTCCTGAACAGTGAGTTGCCAGCCGGTGTGGCGTGGTCGCCGGATGTGCCCATCGCATCTAGGTCCGGTTTGGCGAACAGCGACTTGCGCGGCGATTCATCAACCGCGCGGTGACGAGCTACGCCCTTGTTGTGCTTTCCCTTTTCCCGACCGCTGACCGGGCTTTGAGCTTCGACATCGCGGGCCATTGGATCGTCGGAAATGGCAAGCTCCATCTCGCGCAGGCGCTTGACCTCGTCGCGCAGGCGGGCGGCGCGCTCGAAGTCGAGATCGGCGGCGGCATCGCGCATCTGCTTGGTAAGCGCTTCGAGATGAGCCTTGAGATTGTTGCCCATGAGCGCGCCCTCGCTGCCGGCGAGAGCACCAATATCGGCGCGGACGTGATCCTTTTCGTAGACGGAGTCCAAAATGTCGGCGATGCGCGATTTCACGCTTTCCGGCGTGATCCCGTGCTCGGTGTTGTAGGCGAGCTGCTTGTCGCGGCGACGGTTGGTTTCCGCCATTGCGCGGTCCATCGAGCCGGTGATGTTGTCGGCGTAAAGGATGACCTTGCCATCGACGTTGCGCGCGGCGCGCCCGATTGTCTGGATGAGCGAGGTTTCAGAGCGCAGGAAGCCTTCCTTGTCGGCATCAAGAATGGCGACAAAGCCGCATTCGGGAATGTCCAGACCTTCGCGCAGCAGGTTGATGCCGACCAGCACGTCGAACGCGCCAAGGCGCAGATCGCGGATGATCTCGATGCGCTCCAACGTGTCGATGTCCGAGTGCATGTAGCGCACGCGAATGCCCTGCTCGTGCAGGTATTCGGTGAGGTCTTCGGCCATGCGCTTGGTCAGCACCGTGACCAGCGTACGGTAACCTTTCGCGCTGGTTTCGCGGATTTCGCCCAGCACATCATCGACCTGCGTCTTGGCAGGCCGCACCTCGACCGGCGGGTCGATGAGGCCGGTCGGACGGATGACCTGTTCGGCAAACACACCGCCGGACTCTTCCATTTCCCAGCCGCCGGGGGTTGCAGAAACAGCGACGGTGAGCGGGCGCATGGCGTCCCATTCCTCAAAGCGGAGCGGGCGATTGTCCATGCAGGAGGGGAGGCGGAAACCATACTCGGCAAGCGTTGCCTTGCGCCGGAAGTCGCCGCGATACATGCCTCCGATCTGTGGGACGGTGACGTGGCTTTCGTCGATGAAAATCAGCGCGTTGTCGGGCACATATTCGAACAAAGTGGGTGGCGGATCGCCGGGCATGCGGCCTGTGAGATAGCGCGAATAGTTTTCGATGCCAGCGCAGGAGCCGGTGGCTTCCAGCATCTCCAGATCGAAACGGGTGCGCTGTTCAAGGCGCTGAGCCTCCAGCAAACGCCCAGCCTTTTCAAGCTCCTGCAAGCGCTGCTGAAGCTCTTCCTTGATGGACTTAATAGCTTGATTCAACGTGGGGCGCGGCGTGACGTAGTGCGAGTTCGCGTAAATCTTGACGCTCGTGAGGTCCATCGTCTTGTGGCCGGTGAGCGGGTCGAACTCGGTGATGGACTCGATTTCGTCGCCAAACATGGAGATGCGCCAGGCGCGATCCTCAAGGTGGGCCGGGAAGATTTCGATGGTGTCGCCGCGCACGCGGAAGGAGCCGCGCACGAAGTTGATGTCCTGCCGCTTGTATTGCTGCGCGACAAGATCGGCAAGAAGCTGGCGCTGGTCGAGCCGGTCGCCGACCTGCATCTGGAAGGTCATGGCCGTGTAGGTTTCGACGGAGCCGATACCGTAAATGCAAGAGACGGACGCGACGATGATGACGTCATCGCGCTCCAGCAGCGAGCGGGTGGCCGAGTGGCGCATCCGGTCGATCTGCTCGTTGATGGAGGATTCCTTCTCGATATAGGTGTCAGTGCGCGGGACGTAGGCTTCCGGCTGGTAGTAGTCGTAATAGGAGACGAAATACTCGACCGCGTTTTCCGGGAAGAAGTTCTTGAACTCGCCGTAAAGCTGCGCGGCCAGTGTCTTGTTAGGCGCGAGAATGAGGGCAGGGCGCTGCGTTCTCTGGATGACCTGCGCCATCGTGAACGTCTTGCCGGAACCGGTCACGCCAAGCAGAACCTGCGAGCGCTCATTGGCATTCACACCCTCGACCAGATCGCGGATGGCCGTGGGCTGGTCGCCCGCCGGTTCATATTCCGAAACCATCTTGATCTCGATGCCACCTTCCGACTTGTCGGGTCGGGCAGGGCGGTGCGGGGTCCAGATCTTGCCGTTTTTATGCAGCGGATTGCCGGACTCGATGAGCTGGGACAGCGCAGCGACGGTGGCCGTGACGCCGCTGTTCGAGATGGATTCGGCGTCTTCGAGTGCGATGTCCAGACCCGGTACGGGATTGAGGCCCGCAGCGGCGCGCTCACGCGCTGAGGCCGCGCCGCCCATCGACGTGCCGCGACCCGTGCGGGTGGGGGCTGACGAGCGTTCGGGGATTTTCTTCGGCTTCTTGAGCGATTTGCCCTCGGCTTCGGCCTCGCGCTCGATCTGCTCGGCCCAACCGGAAACGGGGCCTTTCAACGGCGTACCGGTCAGTTCAGATTGTGGTGCCTCGCCAAAGCCATACAGCGGCTCGGATGCGTCGCTGTAGTCGGTGAGCGGGCTGCCACGCTTGCGAGGGGCCGCAGCGTTTTTGTCGGGAGATTTTGCCATGGGGGAAATATGGGCAGAGTCCGGCCAAATGGAAAGGGCTGGCTTGTGCTTCGGTGCCTGGGCGGACGGCCTCCTGACAGCAGGTTGTCAGGAAGTGTCAGCCGTAGCGGAGTTTCAGGCCGAGGATCGTGAGGATGAACAGCAGCGTTATCCCGTTCGCGCCGATGACCGGCCACGAGCCGATGAAAAGGCCGTAGACCAGCCAGAGGAAAACGCCCGTCGCCAGCGCGGCATTGGTGCCGAGCGAGATGTCGTGCGTGCGGCGCTCGCGCAGGATTTTTATGATCTGCGGGAGCCACGCAAGCGTCGTGATGAGCGCTGCAAGCGAACCGATGAGTTCAACAGAAGCTGACAAGGACAGAACTTTCCGAGAGGAATTGTGCTGTGCAGCATATGCCGGAATCTCTCGCGGTTTGAAAGTGAATTTGCTTGGCGGGGTTAAATAGAGCGTGATCGATTTGGGGGCGTTCTGGGGGGTGTCGCGAACGTGGCAAGGTTGGTGCTGTCCATCACCCTTATCCTCTCCTCGCACGCGGGAGGAGGATGCCGGCAGGCAGGTGAGGGGCAGCGGTGAGGTAGTAAGGTCAGCGCGGGTAGTTACACCAGCACGAGGTTGCCGTCGTTGATGAGGTCCAGCAGGCTGGTGGCGGAACTGATGCCGTTCAGCGTGACGTGAACCGTCTCCTGCGACGGAGTCGATGATCCCTGACCCTTGTAGAAGATGTTCAGTTCCAGATCGCCGCCATTGTCACTGGCGGTTACGAAATCCGACAGAGTGGAGGTTTGTGCATCATAGCCGATCAGCAGGTCGCGAATGTTGATAGCGTCTCCACTCTCGCCGACAGTGAAATCGGTGATCATGTCTGACCCGGCATTTTCGAAACCGAAGTGAAACGTATCCTGTCCGCCATTGCCAGTCAGCGTATCGTCGCCCACACCGCCGACGATCCAGTCATTCCCCGACCCGCCGATAAGCGTATCGTTGCCAACAAGACCGTGAATGATCTCATTTGTGGCGGACGTGTGGTAATCCAATGTGCTGCCGGTAAGCGTCGAATCCCAGCGGACATTCGGATTCATATCGCCCGAGATAATCCAATGATACTTTTCCTGAAGATATTCGAAGGCGGTGATGTCCGTGTAATTGGTCAGATATATTTTTACGTTCATCTGGATTGCGGTTTCACCGGCCGAGGTGTCCAGCTTCGCCCAACCGCGCAAAGTTGCGTCCATGTTGGCGCTGGACATGCCGCTGTTCAAAAACATGCCGTCAGCGTCGGTAAGGGAGGATATGTCCCAACCGCCAAGATCTTGATCGAAGGATGAATCATCGCGGAACATGTTCTTCATCGAAGTGAAGTTAGACGTATCCCAGTCGCTGATGTCCTGATTGAACGCCGATGCACCGTAGAACATGCCCTGGACGTTGGTGACGCTGCCTGTATCCCAGCCGCCAAGATCCTGATTGAAGGCAGAAGCACCGGCGAACATTTGCGACATGTTGGTGACGTTGGTGGTGTTCCAATCGCCAATGTCCTGATTGAAGGATGTGGCGCCATTGAACATGGCTTGCAGGCTGACGGCATTTTCCATGTCCCAACTGCCTATCGCGCCGCTAAACGCGGTCGCACCATCAAACATGCCGTCAAAATTCTGGATGTTCGTAACATTCCAACTGTTCAGGCTGCTGTTGAACGAGGTTGCATGAGAGAAC
The DNA here is from genome assembly GCF_003403035.1 of Mesorhizobium denitrificans. Taxonomy (GTDB): domain Bacteria; phylum Pseudomonadota; class Alphaproteobacteria; order Rhizobiales; family Rhizobiaceae; genus Mesorhizobium_G; species Mesorhizobium_G denitrificans. The sequence goes on from NZ_QURN01000007.1 coordinate 121,237, forward strand.
ATGTAGCTGACCTCGGTGAGATTGGACGTGTCCCAATTGTTGAGGTTTTGACTGAAGGATTCGGCATATTCGAACATGTTGCTCATGTCCGTGACGTTGATTGTATCCCACCCGCTGATGTCGCTGTTGAACGCCGTTGCATGGGAGAACATCTGCTGCATGTTCGAGACTATGCCCGTGTTCCAATCGGCAATACTGCCGTTGAACGCCGTCGCGTCGGCGAACATGCGGATCATGCTTTCGACGTTTGATGTGTTCCATCCGTCAAGGTCTTGGTTGAACGCGGTCGCGCCATCGAACGCGCCATCCATGACGGTGACGTTGCCCGTGTTCCAGCCGCCAATCGCCTGATTGAATGCGACCGCGCCGTTGAACATATTGGTTATTGTCTGAACGCTGCGCGTGTTCCAACTGCCAATGTCCTGATTGAATATCTCGGTCAAACCGAACATGTCTTCCATGGTGGCGACGTTTGAAACGTCCCACGCGCCGATGTCCTGGTTGAACATGTCATTGTCATAGAAGGTGCCGTAGGCGGAGGTGGCGTGAGAGGTGTCCCATCCGGTGACATCGCCGCTCGGCGCGGACGGGTCCATGAACAGCATTTCAAGCGTGGTTTCGTTGCGGCCTTCCGCGAAATAGACGCCCGTGCTGGTCAAGACCGAACTGGGGGCCAGTGTTACCGCGACGTTGGTGTGACCTTCGATGAGGTCGGGCACAACCATTATCTGCCACAGTGAGTGATTGACCTTGGTTAGCGAAGAAGCAACGAGCGTGCCGTTGGAGACGATGATATCGCTTTCGGAAAGGCTTGTTTCATCAACACCCGCGCTGAACGCAATATCGATAGTCACCGAACCAACCCCGCCATTGCCGGTGATGGTTACGCCTGGGGCTTCAACGGAAACCGCGAAACCGTCAGAAGATTGCGAGACGTTGCCGGCGATGTCGGTCGCGATTGCCGTGGCGATGTACTGGCCATTTGGCAGCGTCGTGCCGGTGTGGTCAAAGCTCCAATCGCCATTCGCGTCGGCTGTTGTCGTGCCGATGGACTGGCTGTCGAGAAACAGTTCTACGGTCGAATTGGGCTCGGCCGTGCCGACGAAAATGAGCGTGTTGTCTTCCGTAACGCCGTCGCCCGCAAGTGTAAGCGTGTCATCCTGAATTCCGGTAATCTGAGGCGCGGCGATGGAGGTATCGACGGTGAGGGCAAAGTCAGCTGAGGCATTCGACGTATTGCCCGCGGCATCTGTGGCCATTGTGGTCAGCGTGTAGGTGCCTTCGGCAAGATCAGTGCCGGTATAGTCAAAGCTCCACGAGCCATTGTCTCCGGTGGCTGTGCTGCCGATGGACGTGCCGTTGATGAAGAGTTCAACGGTCGCAAATGGTTCCACGCCGCCGGAAAAGCCAAGCGATGTGTCATAGGTGACGCCATCATCGGCAAGGCCCGTGTCCGACATAACTTTCAATATGGTCGGAGCGTCTGGCGAGGAGGTGTCGATGGTGATCGGTAGTGGCTGCGAAAATTCGGAGATATTGCCGGTGGCGTCTATGGCTTTGGCCAATACGATGTAATCCGCGTCTTGAAGCGCAGTTGTCGTATGCAGCGTCCATGTGCCGTTGCTGCCGGTCTTGGTCGTGCCGAGCAAAGTTTCGCCGAGGTATATTTCGACGGTCGCATTGGCTTCCGCGGTGCCGGTGAAAGTGGGTGTGCTATCTGAGGTGAGGCTATCCGCCGGGGTGCCGCTGTCGGTCGAGAATGACAGGATGACCGGCGCATCGGGCGCGACAGTGTCTACCGTGACGTGCAGGGGAATTGAGGTTGGGGAGGTGTTGCCGTCGGCGTTGCTGGCTATTGCGGTGACGGTGTAGCTGCCGTCCTCGACAATCGTTTCGCTGTAGTCAAAAGACCAGACGCCGTTGCTGTTTGCCGTCGCTGTGCCGATTGATCGGTTATTGAGAAAAATCTCTACGGTCGCGTTCGGGTCCGCCGTGCCGGAGAAGGCGAGTGTGTTGTCTGCGGTCAGGCCGTTGGTGACGGCAGCATCGGTGGCGAAATGCAGGCTGGGCGCGCTGAGTGTTGGTGATGACCCGCCAAGGAAAGCGATCGGGCTCGCGCCAAGGATTCCGAGCAGCGCTGCCGTCGACAGACCCGCGCCGATGCTGTGGGCCGCGACAACGGCTTCGATGATGCCATCGCCCGTGGCGGTGAGCGCCTTCGAGAAATCCACCATTGTAAGCTTGTCGTGATCTGCGAAGACCAGATGGTTGTGATCAAAGCCATGCTCGGCAAAATTCTTGATGGTGTGAACGCGGCCATTCTTCATTCGCACAACGAGATCGTTGCCCTTGCGCGCGTAATTGAGAACGTCGCTCGGATTTCCCTGAATGACAAAGTCCCGCGCCGCGCCAGAAGCGTTCGCGTTTCCTGAAACACGAACGACTTCGCGACCAAGAATATTGGCTATTGCCATGAAATCCCTCACAAGCGCGATGCAATATGTTGGATTTCACTAAATTAGATATGTGTAAAATTTATTGATCTGTTGGCAGGCATTTTGCCTATTCAGGCATCCTTCTTCCGCAACTCGAAGAAGAACAGGAAGATGGACAGCGCGACCGCCATATAGAGGAACGTTTCCTTGAGGAAAGAGCGCCAACGCTCGTAATGGTCGTTGAGGGCGGAGAGCGCGTTGATACGCGCCTGATTGTTCGTGACACGCGAGAGCGCTTCCGCGACGAGATCGTTTTCGAAGTCCTGCAATTTGCTGACGGCCTCGGGCGTGTCGTAGCCAGCGTGGACCGCGTCTTCGTAAGGCTTCATCGTATCGTTCCAGCGGGAGGGGTGGAGGATGGCAGCCGCGCGACGAAGCGAACCCATCGAGGCGGATTGAGAGCGGTAAAGCTGGTCGCCGACATAGCGCAGCCGCATATCGGCGGAAAGCGCGGCCAGCGTGAGGTTGAGCGTGGCGCGCGACAGTTCGTTCGCCTGGAACATGGTCACAAATCTGGTGAGGTCGTCGTTCTGGCCCTCAAGCTCGGTGATCTCGGTGCGCACCGGCTGCTGCCAGCCATCCAGCACACGATAAACGACATTGCCGCTGATCCACGACCCAATGGACGGCAGCGCCAGAATGATCGAAACGAGAAAGGCAGAACGGTTCAGGATATTGCCCCCACGCTGACTTCACCGCCGCACTATTATGTTGTCGCCGGATATGCACGAAAGGACAAGGGGCGGATGAGGGTAGTTCGCGTGTTGCGACCCCGCGCGCCTCATGCGGCGCTGCGGGTATCCGGCTTGCGGCGTTTGGTGGTTTTGGTCGTTTTCGCCTTCATCTCGGCAGCGCGTTCAAGGCTCTGCTTCAGAATTTTCATCTGCTTGGCCTGGCCGTCCGCAGCCTCCTTCAAGGAAGGCGCGGTGTGCGAGGGAAGGCGGGCAGCTTCTGGAGCCTCGGCAGTCGGATGCGATAGCTTGTGCTCCAGAATGCGGCGCTCTGCTTCCACTTCGTTCAGGCGGGTTTCCAGAAGGTTCAACTGGCTCTGCTTGTCGGCCTGATCGGCCTTGGAGGTCTGCAGGCGAGCGCTGAGTTGCGCTGTTTCAGAACGCAGGCACTGAAGCTCGGTGTTGTAGCGACGGTCGCGGTCGGCAATGTCCTGCTCTGCGATGTGAAGCGATGAGAGCGTTTCCGTGAGCCGCGAATCCAGCGCATCGCTCTGCTTTTGCAGGCGCAACAATTCGGATTCGCCTATGCCAAGGCGCGTGGAAGCATCGGAGGCGCGCGCGGATTCGACAGACAGCAAGGTCTGCGTTTCGTCCAGCTTGCGGCGATATTCGGTGCTCTTCTGCTGCGACACATCCAGATCCAGCCGCAGGACGACGTTTTTCTCGCGCAGCGATTCAACCTCGCGGTTCAGACGCTCGATGTCGACGGTCTGCGCCGTGATCTGCAACTGCATCTCGCTGCGAAGGCTTTCGAGCGAGGCAAGCTGGCTCTTGGTTTCAACGGCTTCGAGACGCGCGTCGTTCAGCGCCGTGCGCAGAAGTTCGAACTCCTGCGCTATGCGGGCCTCGCGGGTTTTGTGAGACTCGATGACGGCTTCCTGCCGCTCGCGCAGGCGTTCCAGCTTGTCGAGACGCTCTTCAAAACGGCGATTGTCGGACGCGAATTTCGCGTTGGTCGTTTCCAGATCCGACAGGCGCGCAATATCTGCCGCGCAATCGTCAAGGAAGGAGCGGCCATGCGTGTGGCTGGCGATTACCGCCGCGAAAGCCTGACCGATCTTGAAAAGCTCGTCGCGCGCTGCGCGGTGGGACTCGTCGAAAGCCTGAAAGGCAGCCATGCGAGCCTGCGCGTGAAGCGAAAGGTCGCTATCCGGCGCGGTGGTCGCCGGGGTCAATGGCTCCAGAGCGGTTTCGCCTGTCTCATCGATCTCGATGGCATCAACCGTGGCGGACGCATCACGCTGTGGTTGTGCCTCGCCCTCCTCATGGGAAATGATTTCATTGAAGGCGTTTTCCATTTCGTCATCAAGATTGACGAGAGCTTTTTCAAGCGGATCCTTCCGAGAGAACAAATCCCCAAGATTTATCATGACGCGGCCGTTTTCTCTTGCACTCTGTTGACTACAAATTTAACTAACTGCAGAGCAATATTTTGCCCTTCAATTGACGCTGCTGGACTCCTGTCAGGCTGTCCATATCACGTTATTTCCATTCTGCATCATCTTTGCGTTGTAACCTTTGGTCAACCAGATAGCTACAAGCTATCCGTTTGGCGGTTCCCAAAGGCAAAAATGACAATGAACTCCCGCAAAAGTTGGATAGGTCGTCGCGCGCTTCTCGGCGCGGCCTTGGTGGGAGGTGGTGCGCTGTGGGCGGGAACGACCGTGGCGCGGCTGGCGCGCGGACCGAACGGAACCAAGGATTTAGGGCGCATTGCCGATGCCGATGGAGTGGTGCTGCCGGACGAAATGCAGGGCGTTGCGCCGGCCTACGATCCGGGTCTGCCATGGAAGATGCAGGGCGGGGTTCTGAACGACGCAAGCGCGCTGTCGCGCACTCCGGTTTATGGCGTTGTGCAGGTTGCTTCCGAGAACGATGTGGCGCGAGCGCTGGCTTTTGCGCGCGACAATGGATTGCGGGTGTCGATGGCAGCCGTGCGGCACTCCATGGGCGGGCAAGCGTTCGACGACAATGCGCTCGTGCTTGACATGATGAAGTTCAACAGCATTGCGCTGGATGAGGCGCAGCGCAGCATGACGGTGCAGCCCGGCGCGACATGGCACGACATCCAGAATGTGCTGCATCCGCGATTTGCCGTGAAGGCAATGCAATCGACCGATATTTTCTCCGTGGGCGGATCGCTTTCGGTGAATGCACACGGCATGGATCATCAGGTGGGGTCCATTGCCGGGACGGTGAAGCAATTGCGAATGATGCTGGCGGATGGCTCGGTGGTGACGTGTTCGCGGACGGAAAATGCGGATTTGTTTCGGCACATCATCGGTGGATATGGGCTGTTCGGCGTGATCCTGTCCGCCGAACTCGAGATCACCGACAATGCGGTTTATCGGACGTCGCGCGAGATTATCCGGTCCCTGGATTTTCCGGCCTTCTTCGCGGAAAAGCTGGAGCACGATGAGAATGTCGGGCTGTTTTACGGGCATCTTTCGACCGCGCCCGGCAATTTTATGCAGGACATGATCGTCTATCGCTACGACAAGGTGGCCGAAGAAGCGCCGCCGGATATGCCGGAACTGGGCGCGCCGGGCGCAGTGGGCGTCAAGCGCGTGCTTATGAACCTGGCAAAATGGGGCGGGCCGTTTCAGGAGCTGAAATGGTTCAGCGAAAGGGCGCTGGAGCCACGTTTCGAAAGCTGCACCGTGTCGCGCACCGCTGCGATGGGCGAGGGGGAGGCGTGCCTCGTTTCGCGCAACAACCCGATGCACGATTCAGTGCCGTATCTGTTCAACGATCTCCCGGCTGAGACGGATATTCTGCACGAATATTTCGTGCCGCGCGGGGCGTATAATGAATTCATCGAGGGCGCGCGCGAAATTTTGATGGCGCAGGATTTGCCGGTCCTGAACGCTTCTATCCGGATCGTGCACCAGGAAGATATTGCGCTGAACTACGCGCCCGTGCCGGCATTTTCACTGGTGCTTTACGTGAACCAGCCGACGACAGAGGAGGGCAATCGGCAGATGCGGGATTTGACGCGCAAGCTGATCGATTTGACCTTGCAGCATGGCGGGCGGTTTTTCCTGCCTTACCAACTGCATTTCACGGGCAAGGAGTTGCTTGCCTCCTATCCCGAAATGCCCGAATTTCTCGCTGCAAAGCTCCGTTACGATCCCGGCGAATTGTTCACATCGACATTTTATCGCGCCATCAAGGCGCTCGCAGGTATGGCATGAAAACAATAGCATTGATCGCGCTCCTGTTCGGGACGGGCGGGTTGGCTTTGTCTTCCACGAGCGCAGTCACAACGAAAGCGTTTCGGCTGAAGCTGGGCGAGCAGTCGATTGATATTGATGTGGGCGAGCGCGCGGAAATCACCCTGCCGGATGGCTCGAAGGTGCGGGTGGAACTTACGCGAAACGAATTTGCGACCTATTCGGGCGAGGGCTTTACCTTTGTGCATCCAAGCGATGTGTCGGTGACGCGCTCCGACCTCGGCGACGGTGTTGTGCAGCACCTTATGACGACAGCGCTGGGAACGATGGTGATTGTGCAAACCTATGACGGGCTCGATCCATCCACCCTCAACGAAATGATGCTGAAGGAACTGACTGGCGATGCCGTGGCTGCAGGCGCAAAGCTGGAACGCAAGGACGCGAAGCGTGATGTATCGGGCAAGACGCTCTCCGGTATTGTGGCGACCGAGACGCTAAGGCGCGACACGGTTGATTATGAGATTGAATCCTACGGCAAGGACGATGCGGGCGTGATTGTGATCACGCGCATGGATCGGGAAAACGCCGCGCAGGACAGCGCGAAGATCGCCAAGTTCTGGGAGACGTTCCGGTTACAGTAGGGGGCTTTTCATCCGCTTCGCGGACCACTCCTCGCCCCACAAGGGGAATGCCTAAGAGACGAGAGTCTTTTTGACAGCCCTTCCGCGATCGAAGTTCAGGATTTCGGCAAGGTTCAGAAACTCGACAACATCGATCCTTCGTTCGCCACTCTCCAGGCGAGCGACAAAGGATTGATACTCTCCCAATCGCGCGGCCAGTTCGCTCTGGGTTAGACCTGCTGCCTCCCGCTTCGCAATCAGCAATTCGACAGGGGCGGTGTGCCGCTCCGTTCCCAGCGTTTTTACACAGCAAAACCCACAATTTTCAGGAAGTAGATATCGGAAATATAGGTATTTTTAATGCATGGGCGAGGTGGAAACGGTTGTCAATAATCGTAGACATGTTCCAGATGCGCGCCGGATTTTTCGAGCATGGGTATGATCGTGTGCAACTGCTGCACTGCGACCGCCAAGCCGATCCGGCGATGACGAGGGTCGGCGGGAAGGCGATAGTCGAACAACAGGCGCGCATTTTGCGGCAGGATGATTGCGCCGTTTGAAATAGCGGTGATGAGAATTTCGCGGTTGCCACCGATTTCCACGAACCGGAGGCCGCGACCGATCAGGCGCGGAACCATATCCGTAAATGCCTGATAGCGCTTCGTGACGAAGATCGCGCCATCGATGCCCATGTCTTTTTCGAGCTTCGTGTCGGGTTCGTCGGCAATGGCCAGCGCGACCGGTCCCTTCGCCCAGACGTGAATGTCGAGCAGGGCGGGCGCAGCGGTTGCATCGAGCCCGGATTTGATCAGGTTGGCATAGGTCTGCTTGATGGAATAAGCGAGGCCGAACGCGCCCTTGCGCTCGGTCGTGCGAGTGGGGTCATCGCCCTCCTCAGGGACAAGCGACAGAAGCCCTTCGCGTTTTTGCGCGTATGGAAATTGATACCACGGCACCTGATCGAGAAAGGCAGCGTAGTCTTTTGCGACGCGCGCGAGGTAACGATCGGCAGCGACCGGGTGGCTGGACGCCCACTCCGTGAAGCGCCCGATCGTGCTTTCATAAAGCGACTGGATGGCGTGTTCGATGGTGTGGCTGGTGCCGATGACAGCCAGCATCTGATGATTTGCAAAGTTGAACGGACGGTTAGAACTGGCGCGGATCACCATCGCGTAATCCTGCCAGAAACGCCCGATGTAAGACCAATACGGAAAGGCGCTCTCGCGCTTTCCAGACTCCAGAAAGCCGGAATATTCGCGCGCGGCGTAAACAATCGCCCATTCCGGATAGGTGAGGTAGGTGGATTCCTCCGTCCGCTGATAGCCAGGGATTTCCGCGCGGATCTCTGCGGCGAGCGCGGGCGGTGTCGGGATTTCATTGAGGCCGGACAGGGGCGTTTTGTCGAGCGGCGTGGTGGTGGCGAAGCCGTAAGCCAGCCCGGCCAGGGGGATGGCCAGCACAAGCAGGACAATGACCAGTGCGGCTTTGATGAGCCGCCAGAAAAGCCTCAGCAGAAACAAGGGTCAGGCCATCGAATAATGGTCGCGAACGCGGCGCGCCAGCCAATAACCGACAAACACCGCGAAGCCGCCAATCGCCAGATGCGGGAGATTTGCGAAGACGCGCGTGGGGAAGTCGATATCGGTGCGGAAACCATTGATGAAGATGCCGCCGTCGAGACAGCCAGAACCTGTGACGAGGCCGAGCACGCCGTCGAACAGATAGACCGCGCCGAAAATCTTGAAATAGAGCACCGCCTGACGGTTAGAGATGAAGGCCGCGATCAATGCCCAGACACCGGAAAACGCGTGCAGAAGGTCATCATACCATTGCAGGCTGAACAGGCCGAACAGATAGCCATTTGCGTCGTTGAAGGCCGGCACATAGCCAATCGCCACCACCAGAAAGAACATGATGCCGTAAAAGACAGCGAGTTTCTGGATAAGAGTCATCGTGTTCCCCGTTTTTTGGCGCAGAATACACGAGCTATCGTTAATGAGAAAACAAGCGCCAAAAACAGAGCAGGCGCCGGGATTTCTCCCAGCGCCTCCCTGTCAAAGTTCCAGCTTTTTTCAGGCAGCAATACCGAAGGTTTCGCGCCATCCATCGCCTTCTTTTTGACGGTTCGCCACATCCGGGTCCGAAGACTTCAGTCGCTTTGAACCTCGCCCGACGCTCCCTTGCGGGTTTGCCTGACGTCCATCGAAGACTAACCGGCCTTCATGGCAGCATCGGTCCGCCGATAACGCTTGCACGCTGTCTGCGGTCCCGGTTCCATCCGTTTCGATATGAGCAAGCCCAATCGCTCCGGTCTTCTCCGGGGCTCAGCCTGACCTCGTTTCATCTTCGCCTTGCGGCTCAGCGATCCGTTGCCGTCTGAGTTGACTAAACCTTAGCGGGAGAAAGTGGGTATGGATACAACCTTGACCCTGTGGATAACGGGGTTATCGGGAATCATTGCAGTGCAGCAAATAGCTTGGTGCGGCGAGTTAAGGAGACGCATTGGTCGCACGTTTGCGCTGCCCCTCATCCTTGCCCGTTCCGGGGCGAGCCACGGGTCTCGTCCGTCCTTCGGACCCCCGTAAAGAAAAGGGCGAGGGGTGTCCGCGTCGAGTGCTTGCCATCAGCGCTTATTCCGGGCTTTGTGGCGCAGGATAAACCCGGAGGAGGAGTCGGGTGAAAGTCGGGGTAATCCTGAATCCGGTGGCCGGTGGCGGTCGCCTGAAACGGCACTGGCCGGAGATCGAGCGTGCGCTGAAACCGCATTGCGCCGAACTCATTATGCGCGAGACGGAAGAGGCGGGCGACGGCGAAAGGCTGGCGCTGGCTTTTGCGGGGCAGGGCTGCGATCTGGTGATCGCGGCGGGTGGCGACGGCACCGCCAGCGAGGCGGCGGACGGCTTGCTGCAGGCGCGCGCGGAAATGGGCCGAACGGTGGCGCTGGGCATTTTGCCGTGCGGGACGGGTACGGATTTCGCGCGCGGGCTGGGTATTCCGCGCGAGCCGGTTGACGCGGTGAAGCGCATTGTCGAGGCCAAGCCGCGCGCAATCGATGCGGGCCGCGTGTGCTTTGTGGATGAGCACGGTGCGCTGGCGAGCCGCCACTTCATCAACATTGCAAGCCTTGGGCTTTCCGGCGCGACGGATCGCGCAGTCAATGCGGACAAGCGCAAGGGGCGTGTTTCGGCCAAGGCGCTGTTTTATTGGCGAACCGTGGTGGAGTTCCTGCGGTTCAAGTTTCAGAACGTGCGGATCATCGTTGATGATGGCGAGCCAATCGAGGCGCGGATTGCATTGGTGTCGGCATGCAATGGACGGTTCTTCGGCGCGGGCATGATGATTGCGCCCGATGCCGAACTGGATGACGGGCAGTTCGATGTAGTGATCGTGCGGGCGTCAGGAAAGCTCGGACTGCTGAAGGATTTGCGCCTGCTCTATGGTGGGCGGCATCGCGACCATCATGCGATTACGATATTGCGTGGGCGCAAGGTGACGGTGGAGCCACTGGACGCAGCCAACGTGCCGCTGGTCGATGTGGATGGCGAGTCACCCGGACGCGCGCCGACTACGTTTGAGATTTTGCCCGGCGCGCTGCTTCTCAGGTGTTGATTCAAGTGCTTTGCGATTTGATTCCGGGGTGTCGGACAAATTACTGATAAATCAGGGAAAAATCGGCGTCGGGTGTGGCTCGAGATGAAGCGGTTTGCCATCATAGGGATTGGCGTCGCAGAAGGCTTCATCAAGTTCAACGCCAAGGCCGGGTTCGGTTGACGGAATCACATAGCCGTCTTGCCATTCGATTTTTTTCTTCAGCAGGCGCGCGTGGAAGCCATCCCAGGTCTTGATGGATTCGAGGATCAGGAAATTCGGCAAAGTGAGCGCGAGCTGGATGTTGGCTGCGCCGACAATCGGCCCGCAATAGCAATGCGGCGCAATCTGAATGTGATACGCCTCCGCCATCGCGGCGATTTTCTTTGTCTCCAGAATGCCGCCTGAACGCCCGAGATCGGGCTGCAGGATGGTTGCGGCGCGTTGTTCGATGACGCGCGCGAACTCCCATTTGGTGGTGAGACGCTCGCCAGTGGCGATGGGGATTTTCGTGCCGCGTGCAACCTGGGCCATGACTTCCGGCATGTCGGGTGGAACCGGTTCCTCGAACCAGAGCGGGTCGTAGGGCTCGATGGCGGCGGCCATGCGCAGCGCGCCGGAGGCGGTGAACTGCCCATGGGTGCCGAACAAAATGTCGGCGCGGGTGCCGACCGCCTCGCGGATGGCTTTCAACATGCGCGCGGACAGGTCAATGTCGATGAGGCGTGGCTGGCGTCCGTCCCATGCCGACCAAGGTCCGGCGGGGTCGAGCTTCACGGCGTTGAAGCCCTGCTCGACATAGAGCGCGGCGCATTCGGCGGCCAGCGCAGGATCGTTGTAGACATTTACGTCGCCAGCTTCGGACGGCACGACGCTGCCCGCGTGCGGGTAGAGGTATGTGTAGGTGCGCAGCTTTTCGTGCACCGCGCCGCCAAGCAGCTTGTGAACGGGCTTGTTCGCCTCCTTGCCGATAATGTCCCAGCAGGCCATTTCGAGCGCAGAGACGCAGCCCATCATGGAAACATCCGGGCGCTGGGAGAAGCCGGAGGCATAGGCGCGACGGAAGAAGACCTCAATGTCGTGCGGGTCGTGGCCGATGAGATAGCGCGCGGCGCAATCCTCGATCATGCGGGCGGTTATGTGCGGGCCGAAGGTGGCGGTGTAGGCCTCGCCATAGCCGACAACGTTGGAGTCTGTCGTGAGCTTGACGAAGATGAAGTAGCGCCCGCCAATGCCCGCATCATCGTTGCCGACCACCCAGGTCTTGATGTCGGTGATCTTCATGCGGTGTCCTCCAGCACCATTGCCGCACCCTTCCAGCCGGTCATGATTGCGGGCGCGTTGGTGTTGCCAGCAATATTGCTTGGAAAGATGGACGCGTCGATAACGCGCAAACCTTCAATGCCGTGAACGCGCAGGCGCGGATCGACAACGGAGGCGGCAGGGTCCGATCCCATGCGGCAGGTGGCGACGGGGTGGTAGACCGTGCCGGAGCGCTTGCGGAAATCCTGAATCAAGTCCTCGTCGGAAGTGATTGATGGGCCAGGCAGGATTTCCTCTTCGATGAATTCGGCCATTGCGGGTTGCGCCGCGATCTTGCGCACGAATTTGACTGCAGAAAGCATTTCCGAAACGTCATGTGGAGTGGAAAGCGCGTTGGGCGTGATCTTCGGATATTCGCGTGGATTGGCCGAACGGATCATGATTTCACCGCGGCTGGTGGGGCGGCAATTGGACAGACCGATGGAGAAGCCCGGCCACGGGTCAGGCGTGAGAATGGGTCGTTCGCCGGACTTGGGAATGACGGTCGAGAATGCCTGAAAGTAAAGCTGCATGTTGGGGCGAGGTTGCGCCGGGTCGGTGCGGAAGAAGCCGCCCGCATTGTTCATGGAAAGCGACAGCGGACCGGAGCGCAGCAGCAAATATTGCATGCCGACGAGAGCCTTGCCCCACCACGGCCGCAGCAATTGGTTGAGCGTCGGGGAGCGGCCTTTGAACGTGTAGTTGATGCCGATGTGGTCTTCGAGATTGCGTCCGATATGCTCGTTGGCGTGGATTGTCGTGATGCCGAGCGAGGCGAGGTGAGCGGCGGGGCCGATGCCCGACAATTGCAGGAGTTGCGGCGAGTTGATCGAGCCGCCACTGATGATGATTTCCCGGCCGGCGCGGACCTGATGGCGCTGGCCGTTCTGCTCATATTCGATGCCGGTTGCGCGCTTGCCGTCGAACAGGATGCGAGTGGCCAGCGCATTGGTTTCAACGCGGACGTTCGAGCGACGCATGGCGGGACGCAGGAACGCGCGCGCGGCTGACATGCGGCGACCGTTCTTGGTGGAGATCTGGTAGACGCCGACGCCATCTTGGCGCGCGCCATTGAAATCCGGATTGAGCGGGAGCCCGGCCTGCTGCGCGGCCTTGAGATAGCGATGTGTGAGGGGGTGGACCTCAGCGGAGCAATCCGTGACGTGGAGCGGACCGCCTGTGCCGCGCCATTCATCCGCGCCAGCGGTGTTGTCCTCGATGGCCTTGAAGTCGGGGAGAACGTCGCGCCAGCTCCAGCCGGTGTTGCCGGATGCAGCCCAGCCATCATAATCGGCAGGATTGCCGCGTATCCATACCATCGCGTTGATTGAGCTTGAGCCGCCGAGGATTTTGCCACGTGGCCAGTGATCGGCATTGCCCGCGAGGCCGGGGTCCGGCTCGGTCTTGTAATTCCAGTTTACCGCAGGATCGAAGAAGCATTTGCCATAGCCAAGCGGCATCTGGACGAAGAAGCGGCGATCTGTGCCGCCCGCTTCCAGAACGAGCACGGAATAGCGCCCGCTGGCGGAAAGCCGCTCCGCCACCACCGAACCCGCCGAGCCGGAACCGACAATCACAAAATCATAGGTTTGCATGATGGCGGTTCGGCTACCCTCTGTTTCCGTGGAAAAAGCTATTCTTCTTCCAATGTCGTTTTGTTGCGACCGGACGGCAAGGGCTGTGAAAAATGCGACTGCGGGCTGTCGCAAGGAAAGCGGCGTTGCGGCCAATGATCGGATTGCATGGCACGACAATCGGAGGAACTTGAATGGCCGACAAACCCTTGGTGACGAGCGCACGTGAGCGGGAGCGCGACGGCTGGGACAATCCTGAGCGCGGGACCGTGTCCTGGTACACGCTGGTGAGCGGTGATATTACGCCGACCAGCGCACTGAGCTGCGGGATTGCCGAGTTTGAACCGCGCAAGGGGATTTTGAAGCCGCATCGACACGACCCGGCGGAGCTTTATCACATACTCGAAGGGCAGGGCATTTTGACGCTTGAGGGCCAGGAGCGGACCGTGACCGCTGGCGATACGGTGTTCATTCCCGGCAATGCAGAGCACGGCATTCGCAATGAAGGCGATGCCGTGCTGCGGTTGTTTTACGTGTTTCCGCAGGATCGGTTTTCGGACGTTGTCTACCGGTTTCCAGACGCAGGCTGAGCGGCGTCGAGATTGGCTTCGGCACGGACGGCATTGCGCGCGACATACCAGCCGACCAGAGCGCCCGCGAGCAGGATGGCGGCTGCGATGTAGTATGACAGGCCAGCGTAGGGCAGGGATGAACCCGGCTTTACCGTGAAGGCATAGACCGCGCCGAAAAACAGCGGCGAAACGATGCCAGCGATGGAGCCGACGCTCATATTCGCGCCCTGCAACTGGCCCTGTTCGGACTCCGATACGAGGCGTGTCATTAGCGATTGCAGCGTGGGCATGGCGAGGCCCCAAAGTGCGTTTGGCAGCAGGGCGAACAGATACCAGAAGCTGGTGGGCGCCGCGCCCATGATGGCGATGCCGAGCGCGCCACACGCAAGGCCCATGACCATCGTTTTACGGTCGCCAAGGCGCGCAACGATCGGGCCGACCAGAACGCCCTGCACAAGCATATCCAGCGCGCCGACAGCGGAGAGCGCCAGACCCGCCTGCAGCGGGGTCCAGCCGAAAATATGGTAGGAGTAGAGCACCCAGATCGCCGAAAAGACGTGATGGGCGAAGTGCAACAGGAAGATGACCACCGCCAGACCCGACAATTCCGGGTGGCGGCTGAGCAGGGTCATGGCGCCGATGGGATTGGCGCGCTTCCATGAGAACGCCATGCGTTTTTCAGGCGCGAGCGATTCCGGCAGTACGAACAGGCCGTAGAGAAAGGCAATGCCGCTCATGGCGGCGGCTGCCCAGAATGGTGCGCGCGGCGAGATTTCACCAAGGAATCCGCCTATGACCGGACCGGCGACGAAGCCCGCGCTGAACGCCGCGCCGATGAGGCCGTAAGCCTTGGCACGCTGCTCGGGCGGGGTGATGTCGGCCATGTAGGCGAATGCCGTGGTGAAGGCGGACGAGGTAACGCCTGCAATGATGCGCCCAAGCGCGAGCCACCAAAGGTTTGGCGCGACGGCCATCAACACGTAGTCGGCAGCGAGGCCAGCGGCGGAAATCAGGATGACCGGACGTCGGCCATATTTGTCGGACAGAGAGCCGATGACCGGGGAGCAGAGAAACTGCATGCCCGCCCACAGCGCAACGAACAGGCCGTTCAGCCAGCCAGCCTGCGAGTCGTTTCCGGCGAACTGGCGGATCAACTCCGGCAGCACGGGAATGACAATGCCCATTGCCACGATGTCCAGCACCGCGGTTACAAGAATGAATGCAATGGCGGCCTTGCGGCCTCGGATAGCTGTACCGAACATCAATTTGCACGCGTGAATCGAGAGGCGCGGCTTATAGCCCTCATCGCTCGTCGATGCCATTGGTCCAAGTCATCTCTGCTGACAAACCTTTGGCAGTTGACCGGCCCGTGTGGTGCGGCTACCGAAAGGAAAAATCGGGGAAATGAAATGCCGGGAAATAACGGACCTCAAACAGGCGAGCTGACTTTGCGCACCTTCGCCATGCCGAGCGATGCAAATGCCGCTGGCGATATTTTCGGCGGCTGGGTGATGTCGCAGATGGATATGGCCGCAGGAATGCGCGCCGCCGAACGCGCGCGCGGACGTGTCGCGACGGTGGCAGTGAAGGAAATGGCATTCGCCAAGCCGGTGAAAGTGGGCGACACTCTGTGCGTTTATACCGAAGTGGTGAAGGTCGGTCGCACGTCGATAACGCTGAAAGTGGATGCCTGGGCGCGACGCTATCTCACGGATATTATCGAGAAAGTGACCTATGCGGATTTCGTGATGGTCGCGCTGGACGGCGAGGGACGGCCAACACCAATTCCAGAAGAGTGAGGGGCTGCACCTACTGCGGCAGTTTGGCAGCCATGACCTTGTCGATGCGGCGGCCGTCGAGATCGACGACCTCAAACCGCCAACCCTGCGCCTCAAACTGCTCGCCCGTGTTCGGGATGTGATTGAGGTGTGACAGCACGTAACCGGCGACAGTCTCGTAATCGCGGTTTTCAGGCAGCGGAATGTTGAGAAGTTCGGCCATTTCATCGGCCTGCATATAGCCTTCCAAGAGCCACGATCCGTCTTCGCGCTTGACGGCGCTTTGCTCGGCGTCGCCGATGTCGAGATCCGAGCGGAAAACGCCGGTGATGGCTTCGAGAATGTCGGCAGGCGACACGATACCTTCGAAATGACCGTATTCATCGTGCACGAGTGCCATCGGCACGTCAGATGCCTTGAGCGTGGTCAAGACGTCGAGCGCGTCGGCCTGATCGTGAACGATGGGGGCGTGGCGCACATGCTTGCGAACGTCGAATGACTTGCCCGCCAGCATGGCAGCGAGAATATCGCGCGTCTGCACAACGCCGATCATGGAATCCACGGTGCCCTCACCGGCGGGCAGGCGCGAATGCGGCGTGTCCATCACCAGTTTGCGGATTACAGCGTCGTCGGCTTCGAGGTTGATCCAATCCACCTCGGTACGCGGGGTCATGACAGCGCGGACGGCACGGTCGCCAAGGCGCATGACGCCTGCGATCATGCGGCGCTCGTCGGACTCGATGGTGCCGTGATGCTCGGCCTCGGCGACCAGCATCTTGATTTCCTCGTCCGTGACGCGGTCTTCGCTCTCGCCGCTCTGACCAAGCAGCCAGAGAACAGCGCGGCCGGAAATATCGAGCAGCCAGACCAGAGGGGCGGCGATGGTTGCGATGACGCCCATTGTGGGCGCAACGCGCGTGGCGATTGCCTCCGGATCACGCAGCGCGATCTGCTTGGGCACGAGTTCGCCGACGATCAGCGATGCATAGGTGATGAAGGCGACGACAATACCGACGCCAAGCGCGTCTGACAGGTTTGCCGAGACGCCCATTGAAAGCAGAGTCTCAGACAGGCGCTGACCAAGAGTCGCACCGGAGAATGCGCCCGATAGCACGCCGACAAGCGTGATTCCGATCTGAACGGACGAAAGGAAGCGGCCCGGATTGGCGGCAAGCTCCAGCGCACGCGCCGCGCCTTTGCCGTTTTCACCGCGCTCGATCATGCCTTTCAGGCGGGCTGGCCGGGAGGAAACTATCGCCAGTTCAGACATGGCCAGCAGGCCGTTGACGACGATAAGGACGGCAACGATGCCTAGTTCGAAATATAACATAATCCGCTCATATCATTGCCGCAGGCGGTAAGAAAAGCGGCAATATCATTATTGTGCGGTGGATTTGCCCCTCACCTTTACCCCCTTTCCGCAAAGAGCAGGGAGAGGGGGACGCGAGCGTTTAACCAGCCCGCCGACACTGGCGTTTTGATGAAGCGATGAAACAGCGCGCCTCGCCCCGTTTGCGGGGACAGGTAAGTCAGTTGGCAGGCTTCAGTACGGCGATTTTTGCAAAGCCGTCGGTGAAATAGCGGTCGCCACCGCCGTTGCGACCATCCTGCGTTGCACCGCGACCCGGCATCTCGAACACGCGCGCGACAGCGCCGGTGCCCTGAAGATCAGCAATGACCAGATCGCGCTCAGCGTCGATGTCGGGGCCGATGTGGTGCGTGATCTGGCCGGTGTCGTGACTCAGGCCTGCGCCGGTATCGAGGCTGGCAGAGCCGAGCCACAATTCGTTGCTGTCGACGATCTGCGAGGTGAACCAGAAACGCACATGATTGCGGCGGTCGGGGCTGTCGCCGATAGGCTTTTCAAAGGCGAGATCCTGCGGACGGCCTTCGAAGACCAGCGTGCTGACGGGTGCGTCGGCGTAGGGGCGATCGAACAGCACGGCGAGGCCGATTTCCGCAGCCGTTCGCAGGGTGAGTGCGTCGGCGGTGTCCCAACCGGCCTTGGCGAACGCCGCGATGATTTGCGCCTTATCTGCGGCAATTCCGATGTTGATTGGATCGCCGGGGATGCCCGCAGTTGTGTGCGTGACCATGCCGCCGGGCTGGCTGAGCAAGTAGTGTTCTGCAACGCGCCAAAGCTCGGGAATGACGATGTAAGCAGCCGCCGTATAAACCGCGACAAGATAGGTGATGCCGCGCAATTTGCGGCGACGTTTTTTGGGTAACGGCTCGCTCATGCGCGCAATTTAGCCAAAGCGGATAGCGCGGCAAGCGGCCTTGTTCAGTGGCAGGCGTGGCGACCGTTTTTTCGCTGCATGAGATCGAAATGGAAGTGGTTGCGATGGTCCCAATTGTAACCGGGGCCGAGAACGGTGGTGAAATATTCGCAACCGTCAGAGCGCACATTGTTCAGCAGGCCGCGCGCGCGGAAGGAAAACAGGCCCTGCTTCTTGACGTCGATCTTTTTGCCGTTGTTCAGGGTCAGTGCCATGACGTCCAGCGCGTTGCCCTGCGAGTGGGCAGACATGGTGCGCGAGCGCGCGATGCGGCGGCAGGAATAGGCCGAGCCTTGATGAATGGTCTGGACGCCCGAGAAATAGCGCAGGCGCGAGGATGGCACGAGTTCGTTACGGGTCCACGCAGCGAAGCTTGCGGCCATTGCACAGGTGAGCGTTGCGGCGGGTCGCATCTCCACGCTGCCGATAGCCTGCAACTTGATCGGGTGCGCAATCTGGCAGGACGGACTGTCGTAGATAGGTTTCAAATCGACATAACGAACGCCGAGCTTCCTGAGCCGCTGGCGGCATTCGACTTCGTCGGAAGACAAAGGCATTGCGCGAGGACGCAGCGGGACGGCTTCCGGTTCGGCAGGTACCGGCGAGGGAATGCGCGGATAGGCGACCATCGCCTGACGTGGCGCGGGCTGCGGCTCGATGGCAGGCGCTTCTTCCGGCTCCGCGGTCATAGGTGCGTCAGGCTCCTGTTCAAACTCAGGATCCGGCTCGGTCATCTGCTCGGTGGACATGTCCGGCTCAGCGTCGGAAAGCGAGCGCGCAGGATTTTCGACGGGCGGGAAGGCTTGAGCGAGTTGACGCTCCGGCGCGCCGCGAATGATCGGCTCGCCGCCGGTTTCTGCAGCAGGCATGGACATTTGCGGCGCGGATTGCGCCATTTCGTCATCGACTGAAGGAAGCGGCTCGCTGACGGCCGTGTAGGCCGGTTCGGCGGGTGCGACCATTTCCTGCTCGACGCGTGCGATGGGCGTCGAAGGCCGTGAGGCGACCGGCTGAGATGGCGCGATGGATGCCGTTTGTGATCCGACATCGGCGGGCGGTCGCAAATCTCCAAGCCCGTCACTTGAACAGGCGGCAAGCGCAATCATGCCGATGCCGAGCCACCAACCATTTCGTTTGGTGGGAGCGGCAAAGAATTTCCCCGTCATCCGTATCCCTTTCGGGGCGGTTCATGTCCCTATGGCGCGAATCTAGCGGCCAAACGTAAAGGAAAGCTCAGCGCGCGGGTTTACGGGTGCGGCGGGATTGCGGCGCTACTCGCAGAAGGTGCCGCCATTGCGGCGATGGGCGAGATCCAGGTGGAAATGCAGCGAATGGTCTGCGTCGCTGCCGGGGCCGAGTACCGTCTTGAACGGGCCGCAGGCGTCGTTTCGGACTTCGCGCAGGAATTTCTCGTTTTCAGGTGGCGGCGCGGGCTCGACCGCGATTGTTTTCTTGTCGGCCAGTGTGAAAGCGGCGATGTCGATTGCGTTGCCGAAGGCGTGTTCGGACAGCTTGTTCGTGCCGTTGCGCGGGCGGCAGACATAGCCCGACGCCTGCGAGATGGATTTGATGCGCGAGCCCAAGATCTTTTCGGCAGCGGGTGACATTACACTCTCGGAGAATTTCGCCGCTGCCAGGGCAGTAGCGCAATTGACCGTGATCTCCGGTGCGATGTCGATTTCGGTAGTGAGCTGTGTGACGACGAGCGGGTGCGGCATGGAGCAGCCCGCAGGCTCTTGAACCGGCGGCAACTCCTTGAATTTTGCGCCAAGCGCTGAGAGTTCCGCGCGGCAGGCTTGTTCGTCGGCGGGCATTGCGGTTTCGGCCTTGGGGCCGCCAAGGTCCGGCGGCGGTTGACGCAGAAGATCAGCGGGATCGACGGGGTTTTCCGATGCTGGCGGTGTCGGGCGCGGTTCGGGAAGGGGCGCATTCGCCTCGGCTGGCTTTTCAGCGGGAACGGGCGCGATTTCTGGCGCTGGCTGCGTTTCAGTGGACGGCGGCTCCGGCGAAGGCGTAGGAAGCGGCGGCTTTTCAGGGGCAGGCGCTTCGACTGGCGGACGCTCCGGCGGCTTCGCTACCTTGTTGGGCAGATCGACCGCCAGGGCAGGGCCAGCGGCAGCAATGAGGGCCAGAAGCGCCAGCGGCGCGCCGGCTTTCATGCGCCCAGTGCCTCAAGCCCCTCTTCCAGATAATCCCCTAACATTGGCATTCCCATGAGATAGCGAGCGGTGCTGCGCGCATTCCGCTGCCGCGCGGCGGTGAGCGCATCTGCCCACTCCGAGGCGTCGTAATCGCCGCGGCCAAGCCATACCAGCGCGACCAACTCGGCGGCTTCATCGACGTTGAGATCTTGGATAAGCGCTCGCAACTCGCGTGCCCTGAGGTCTTCTTCTTCCTCTTCGGCAAGGCCGTCGTGACGGTGAATGTCGTGACCTTCGCCGTCAAATTCGACTTCGTGCTCGCTGCCGTCCGCGTAGTCGTCATTGACCTCGGCGCTGATTGCCTTCGCCTTGAGGATCAACAGCCGAACGGTATCCGGCCCGACGGTGAGTTCCCATTCCTTTTCGGGGGTGCGCTTCAATTCGCTCGCCCTTTCGCTGCGTTCGGCATGGCCAACAATATTTGTGATCAACGCTTCCATGAATGCAACTCCCGAATGCAGACAGAATCAGCATAGTGGAACGGCATAACGTCTCATCGCCCAAAGGGTTCAACTTCATGGCCATACTTCTGTCGCCGAAGGTTCTGCCGATCCTGATGCTGATTGCGTCGAATGTGTTCATGACGTTCGCGTGGTACGGTCATTTGAAACACACCAGCGCGCCGCTTTGGGCAGCTGTGATCGTGAGCTGGTTTATCGCTTTTTTCGAGTATTGGCTGGCCGTGCCCGCCAACCGCATCGGCAGTCAGGTTTATTCAGCGGCAGAGCTGAAGACCATGCAAGAGGTCATTACGCTGACCGTTTTTGCAGTTTTTTCAGTGCTTTACCTGAAGGAATCTCTGACTTTGAATCATGTCATCGGATTCGCGATGATTGCAGGCGGCGCGGCCTTTATTTTCAAGGGGTAAGCGCGGCGGGCTTGCGCTTCAACGCGGGTATCATTTCCGCGACGAGGATAGCGACAAGGATGAAGCCGCAGCCGAGCCAACCGATGGGCGGCAGGCGTTCGCCAAGCAGCCACGCGCCAAAGAGGGCGGCAAATACGGCTTCCGATGACAGGAAAATCGCCGCCTGCGCGGAGGTGGTGTAGCGCTGGCCGATAGCCTGCAACGTGAAAGCGAGGCCGCCGGAGAATATGCCCGCATATAGGATTTGCGGCGCTGCGTTCTGGATTGCGGCGAGGCTGATGGGCTCGAGCGCGATGGCGAGCGACAGGCCAAGCACGGCGCAGACGGCAAATTCGGTTACGGCGAGCGTGACCGGACGGCCCGTTTTGCGAGCGTGCCGGCCAATAAGTGCAAGCTGAAATCCGCAGAACAGTGCGCCCAGGATGGACAGCCAATCGCCCTTTGTGAGCGTGGAGAGCTGCCCGCCAGCGAGGAGCCAGATACCCGCGAGGGCGATGAGCGCTGCGGTCCAGACTGCAATATGCGGCCATTCGCGGAATAGCAGCACGCCGCAAATCGGCGTGAGCACCACGTATAGCCCGGTGAGGAAGCCGGAATTGGTTACGGTCGTGCTCATGATGCCCAATTGCTGGAACGAGATGGCAGCAAACAGGTTTGCACCGATGACGGCGAATGCGCGCCAGTTTTGGGGAGTGAGCCTTTCGGTCGAGCGTGCGGATTCAATGAGCGCGAATGGGAGCATCGCGACGGTGGCGGCGACAAAGCGCAAACCAATGAAGAGGAACGGGCCGACAAACGCCATCGCGGTCGATTGGGCGACGAAGCCCATGCCCCACACAGCACCGGCAAGCAATAGCAACAGATTAGCCTGGATGCGGCTCATGAGATTCCTCAATATTCGCGCCGCGCTTTAGCATTGTCGGATAAGACAGGGAATGGATGCGTTATGTGCCAGCGCGTTTGTATCTCTGAAAACTATCGCTCAAAAATACCTCTCATCCGCCTGCCGTGTGGTGCCGGCAGGCGGATGAGGGGTGCGTCTCAAATAAGAAATCAGAAGGTCCGGGATGATATGCGCGGCTGGCGTCGTTCGTTTCACAGGACCGAGCAATGGAGGACCAGAAATGAAGGCGAGCGGTTACTTGCCGACATTTTTATGTGCGGCGGCGCTGGCATTTGCTGCTTCGGCGGCAATGGCAGCCGGAGAAGGTGGCGGTGAAGGCGGGGGCCAAACCGTTGCCCAATGCAAGAAGGGCGAAGTGTGGGATAAAAAGAAGCAGAAATGCGTGAAGGCACAGCGCGGTGCGGTGGATGACGAAAGCATCTACGAAGCCGGTCGCGACCTTGCCAATGCGGAGCGCTATGACGAGGCGATTGCCGTGCTGGAACTGGCGGCCAACAAAAACGATCCGCGCGTTTTGAACTACCTCGGATATTCGAACCGCAAGCTGGGCCGTGTCGAGCTTGGCCTGAAATATTACAAGGCAGCGCTGGCCGAAAAGCCGGATTACACGCTGGTTCGCGAATATCTGGGCGAGGCGCATTTGCAGATGGGCAATTTGCCCGCCGCAAAGGAGCAGCTTGCCGAAATCGAACGGCTATGCGGCGGAACGACCTGCGAAGAATATCGCGATCTCTCGGAAGAAATCGCGGAGTTCGAGCAGAAGGGTTGATTAATCGGCGCGCGAGATTCTGATCAGCGCGCCGTCAACCTCGTCGGTGAGCAGCCAGATCGAACCATCCGGCGCGAGATTCACGTCGCGGATACGCCCGAACTTATTGTTCAACATGCGCTCTTCGCCGACGATCTTGCCCGTTTCATCCCGATCGAGCCGAACCAGCTCGCCGAACTTGAGCGAGCCGACAAGCAGGTCGCCGTTCCATTCCGGGAACATGTTGCCCTGATAGCTGACAAGGCCGGAAGGGGCGATGGAAGGATCCAAATAATATTGGGGTTGCTCATAGCCAGGCGCTTCGGTGCCGACGCCGAGCTTTTTGCCCGAATAGTCAACGCCATAAGAGATGACAGGCCAGCCGTAGTTTTTGCCAGCTTCGGGATGGTTCAACTCGTCGCCACCCTTGGCGCCGTGTTCAACAGTGAGAAGGCTCTTGGTAAGCGGGTCAAAGGTCGCGCCCTGAATGTTGCGATGGCCCTTCGACCAGATGGCTGGCGCGCCGTTCTTGCCATCCGCGAAGGGATTTGCGGCGGGAATGGTGCCATCCGCATTGACGTGCACCACAGCGCCCGACTCATCGAACATGTCCTGCGCGCGCTCGCCCTGACCACGGTCGCCGGTGGTGAAAAAGATGGTGCCATCCGGCGCGATGACGATGCGCGAGCCAAAATGCCGGTTGGTCGTGCCGGGCTTGCTCATGCGCAACAGGACTTGCTTTTCGGCGAGCGAGTAATGGCCTTTTTCTTCGACCAGTTTCGCTGTGGAAAGCACAGTGCCCCACTGCCGTTTTCTCGGCTCGACATAGGTGAGGTAGATCATTTTCGAATCAGCGAAATCGGGCGCGACGGCCACATCGAGCAATCCGCCCTGACCGCGCACGAACACCTTCGGCACAGCCGCGATTGCGTGGCTCTTGCCAGCCTTGTCGATGATCCGCATGGCGCCCCCACGTTCAGTGACGATGACCGAACCATCCGGCAGGAAATCCATGCCCCAGGGATTTGCGAGGCCGTCAGCAATGATGTCGGCATTGATCTTCACTTTTTCAGTGCCGATCTCGCTTGCCGCGGCATGAAAGGCGAGGGCGGAAGCAAACAAGGTGGGGAAGGCAAATTTCGCGAATTTCTGCATGTTTGAGGCATATCCTGACATTATGGCCGCATACCAACGAGAATGCCTGTGAGCATGATAACGTTCGCTCAAAATGTGGTGAACACCCCGCAAGTTCATTTTAGAATGGAATTTTAGCAATGGCCTGCTATATTTTGTCGGATGGATATCGACGTGTCCGTCGGCCGAAAGGCCGCCGGGCCGTTTTTATTTTTGTGCTTAGGGCATCGCGCAGGGGCGTGCTGCCCGTCCGAGGAAAGGCTTAGGGAATGAACAAGGTTCCGATGACCCAAACTGGCTTCGAAGCGCTGAAAGAGGAACTGCGCTGGCGCCAGCAAGAGGAGCGGCCGCGCATTATCGAAGCGATTTCGGAAGCGCGCGCTCATGGGGATCTTTCGGAAAATGCCGAGTATCATTCCGCCAAGGAAGCGCAGAGCCACAATGAAGGCCGGGTGCACGAACTCGAAGACCTGATTGCGCGCGCAGAGGTTATCGACGTTTCCAAGCTTACCGGCGGCAAGGTCAAGTTCGGCGCGACTGTCGTTCTGGTTGACGAAGACACGGAAGAAGAAAAGACCTATCAGATCGTTGGCGATCAGGAAGCCGATGTGAAGCTGGGTCGCATTTCGATTTCCTCTCCGATTGCGCGCGCGCTGATTGGCAAGGAAGCAGGCGACACCATCGAGGTGAACGCGCCGGGTGGCGCGCGCGGCTACGAGGTGCTCAACGTTCGTTTCGGCTGATTCATGGCACAGGCGAGCGGCGCTGATGGCAATGGGGCCTCGGCGTCCGTTGATCCGTCGCGGATTGAGGTTATAGCACCGAACTTCAAGCGACGTCTTTCGGGCGTAACCAGTACGATTATCCAGCTTGTGCCGTTGCAGGCAAAAAGCATCGGCATTGCCGTGCTTGGGCCAGGCTTGCCCGCACATTTGCCGCGCTTGCGCTGGCCGCAACTGCCCGCGCTGTGGCGCAAGCCTGAATCGCGACGCGCGCGCATCTGGCACGCACGGCGGAACGTGGAAATGCTCGGCGGGTTGGTGCTGCGAGGGCTCGGTGCGCCGCTGAAGCTCGTTTTTACGTCCGCGTCTCAACGGCAGCACAAGGGCTGGACAAAATTTCTGATCCGGCAGATGGACGCGGTGATTGCGACCAGCGCGCAAACGGCGAGTTATCTCGACGTGCCAAACACCGTGATTATGCACGGGATCGATGTGGCGCGTTTTGCACCTGCGCCGAATGGGGCGAAGGCGATTGAAGCGCTGGGACTGGACAGCGGGCAGCACTATGCCGGTTGCTTCGGGCGGGTGCGCCACCAGAAGGGCACGGACCTGTTTGTTGATGCGATGATTGCGCTGTTGCCGTCGCGTCCGGGTTGGTCGGCGATTATTGCGGGCCGCGCGACGGCGGAGCACAAGACATTCGAGCAAGCGCTGAAAGAAAAGGTCGAGGCGGCGGGGCTGGCGCAGCGCATCCTGTTCGTGGGCGAGCATACGAATATATCGGACTGGTATCGGGGACTTTCGCTGTTTGTCGCGCCGCAACGGTGGGAAGGGTTCGGCCTGACGCCGCTGGAGGCGATGGCAACCGGCGTGACCGTGGTTGCGACCGATGTCGGAGCTTTTCCAGAACTGGTGGTGGATGGTGTGACCGGCATGCTGATCCCGCGCGACGATCTGGCCGCGATGGTGGCCGCAACCGGCGCGCTGATGGATGATGATGCCGCGCGCGAAGCTGCGGGCCGCGCCGCGGTCGATCACGTGCGGGGGAAGTTTCCGCTGGAGAGCGAAGCCGCACGGATCAATGCGGTGTATGAGGGGTTGTGGGTGAAGGGGTGATGTGTTGCGCGTCACCCAACCCGGCCCGGAACCATAGCGGATGGCGGGGTGGTGCCGGCAGGCGGATGAGGGTGCTGAAAGTCACAATCGCAGCAGATCCTCGGGACAAGCCCGAGGATGACGGAGCGGATTGCTGCGATTGTTCAGTGCTACGATTGTGCATTACTGCGATTGTGCAGTGGTGCATTGCCACATTGCTGCGGGCTCTAAGGCGTGCGCGTTGCCTGTTCGTCAATGGCGACGAGCCCCTCGTTCTTCACCTGACGGATCGTCAACGCCGTGCGCACCGTATCGACGTTTGGCGCAGAGGTTAGCTTTTCAATCACGAAGGTCTGGAACGTCGTCAGATCGGTCGCGACGCAATGCAACATGAAATCGGAATCGCCGGACACCATCCATGCATCTCGCACGATCGGCCATGAGCGCGTCAGTTCCGCGAAGGATTTCAGGGCGGTTTCCGATTGATTGAGCAGCCCGACGAGGCAAAAGGCCACAACATCGGCGCCAAGCATTTGCGCGTTCAATAGCGCGCGGTAGCCCTGAATGACGCCAGTGTCTTCAAGTCGCTTGACCCGACGCAGGCAGGGCGGGGCCGAAATGCCAACGCGGCGCGACAACTCCACATTGGTCATGCGGCCATCATCTTGCAATTCGCGAAGGATTTTCCAGTCGGTGGCGTCCAACTCCGCTGTTAGCGGCATATTTCAAATCTCCGACCATTCGCGCAAGAATCTTTCGTGACGCTGTAGACCAGTTCTGTCGTCAAGAAAACAGGTTCGGCAAAAGCTTTCAGGGGATGTTGGCGGCTAAGCCTTGCATGTGACGCATGGCTGCACCTATCTTATAAGCTCGCCTTCGCATTATTTGGCCGAAGCCGGCGCGTCCGGTCCTTTGAAAGATTTCCATGTCTACCAAGCACGCACCCGTTCTTATTATCGGATCAGGGCCGGCTGGCTACACCGCCGCGATTTATGCAGCCCGTGCAATGCTCAAGCCCATGCTGGTGGCAGGCTTGCAGCAGGGCGGGCAGCTTACCATCACCACCGATGTCGAAAACTATCCCGGTTTTGCGGACCCGATCCAGGGACCGTGGCTGATGGGCGAAATGCACAAGCAGGCCGAACATGTGGGCACGGAAATCGTCAACGACGTGATTACCAACGTCGATCTCGATGTGCGGCCTTTCCGTCTGACGGGCGATTCCGGCACGATATATACCTGCGATGCGCTGATTATCGCGACGGGCGCGCAGGCCAAATGGCTGGGCATTCCCAGCGAGCAGGTATTCCAGGGATTTGGTGTATCTGCGTGCGCGACATGCGACGGCTTTTTCTATCGCGGCAAGGATGTTGTTGTGGTCGGCGGCGGCAACTCCGCTGTCGAGGAGGCGCTATATCTATCCAATCTGGCGAAATCCGTCACGGTTGTGCATCGCCGCCGGGAGTTCCGTTCCGAGCGCATTTTGCGCGAGCGGCTTTTCGCCAAGGAAAATATCAGTGTGATCTGGGACAGCGTCGTGGACGAAATTACCGGAACCCCCGGCAAGCCTCCACTGCCTGCCTATGTGACGGGCGTGAAGCTCAAGAATGTCGTGACGGGCGCCGTGACGGAAATGCCGACCGATGGCGTGTTCGTGGCAATCGGCCACGCGCCTGCGGTTGAACTTTTCGTTGGCAAGCTGAAGCAGAAGGCAAACGGCTATTTGTGGACCGCGCCGGATTCCACGCGCACAGATGTGCCGGGTGTATTTGCGGCAGGCGATGTGACGGACGATGTGTATCGGCAGGCAGTGACTGCAGCAGGCATGGGCTGCATGGCTGCACTTGAGGCCGAGAAATATCTGGCAGGCGTTGAGGTACATCGTGAGGCGGCCGAGTAGCTCAGAGTTTTCTGAACTACGGGCCTATCTTTGGTCAAACTATAGTGCTTTCTAATAGATGATTGTTTGAAAGGCCCGCCAAGAGGCCGATCAACGAGGGGACGATATGGCACTGGATTGGGACAAGCTACGCGTGTTTCACGCCGCAGCAGAAGCCGGGTCGTTCACCCATGCGGCTGAGACGCTAAAGCTCTCACAATCTGCAATTTCGCGGCAGGTGAGCGCGCTTGAGCACGATGTCGGCGTGCCGCTTTTCAACCGGCACGCGCGCGGCCTGGTGCTGACTGAGCAGGGCGAACTGCTGTTCCGCACGGCGCATGACGTGCTGATGAAGCTCGAAAGCATCAAATCGCGGTTGAGCGAAACGAAGGATCGCCCGTCTGGCCTGCTGAAAGTGACGACAACGGTGGGCCTCGGCGCCGGCTGGCTGACCGAGCGGATGCCCGAATTCCTTGATATGTATCCAGAAATTCAGGTGCAGCTCATCCTCGCAAATGAGGAGCTGGACCTGACAATGCGGCAGGCCGATTGCGCAATCCGCCTGCGCCAGCCCCAACAGCCGGACCTGATCCAGCGGCGGCTGTTCACTGTTCACTTCCATCTCTATGCCGCGGCGACCTATGTGAACCAGCATGGAAAGCCGGAGAGCATCGACGATCTCAAGAACCATCGAATTGTGACTTTCGGCGTGCCTGTGCCTGCGCATTTGTCTGAATTGAACTGGCTGGAAACGGTCGGCGATTTTGAAAGCGGACAGCGCACGGCGACGCTGCAAATCAACGATGTCATCTCAATCAAAAGAGCTGTGCAGGCCGGGGCGGGCATCGCGATGCTGCCTGACTATGTGGCGAGCAAGGAAGCTGGGCTCGTGCAGCTTCTGCCGCAGACTGAAGTGCCGTCGTTTGACACTTATTTCGCCTATCCCGAAGCCATGAAAAATCAGGCAAAACTGCACGCTTTCAGGGATTTTGTGATCAATAAGGCCCGCAACTGGTCGTATTGACGGTTGTTTAGGAAGACCTTGGGTCAGCAGAGATGTTGCGCTGCACAAATTATATGCATATTTTGTTGCAGCGCAAAAATTAAGCTGGAATCGATAGCCCAAATGGACTGGTACTAAAGGGTTGGCCGTTCATTGTGCCACAGCCAAGCGGTTTTTGCATAAAAGCGATGCAAAATCATTGCTTGATAAAGATGCATTACCCGCTCATATATCAATCATCTCCTGAGCGCGTTCCTCCTCCCATTAGCGCTCGGTGAGTGTTCCCCTCTGGAGGTTGGCCCTAACAGGCACTTCCAACAAACTCAGCCGGATCAACTGATCCGGCTTTTTTGTTTTTTGGGGTTGGGGTGGGCTCACATATAGAGCGTCGCGGGGTCCATGCCCTTATAGAGATGTGCGACGTGTTCGCCGTAGCCGTTGAACAATTGCGTAGGGATCAGGTCGCCGGTTTGCAGCACGCGCTCCTGAGCCTGACTCCAGCGCGGGTGCGGAACCTCCGGGTTCACATTCGCCCAGAAGCCATATTCGCTCGGCTGGATGGCCTCCCAAAGCCCGATCGGGCGCTCCTCGACAAAGGTAATCTTGCGGATCGACTTGATCGACTTGAAGCCGTATTTCCACGGAAGTGCCAGCCGCAATGGCGCGCCGAACTGCTTGGCGAGCGGCTTGTCGTAAGCGCCTGTGACGAGGAACGGCAGGTCGTTCATCGCCTCCTCAATGGTTACGCCTTCGATATATGGCCACGGATAAAGGAAATTGTTCTGGCCGGGAGCCATTTCCGGATCAAGGAAAGTTTCGAAGCGGACGAACTTGGCGGAGGATTGCGGCTCGACCGCCTGAACCAGCGATTTAAGCGGAAAACCCGCCCACGGGATGGTCATGGACCATGCTTCCACGCAGCGGTGCCGGTAAAGGCGCGTTTCCAGCGGGAACTTACGGACGAAATCATCAAAATCGACAGTCATGGGTTTTGCGACGAGGCCGCTGACTTCAACTTGCCACGGTCGCGTCTTGAGTTGCTGTGCCTCGGCGGCGATTTCCTTGTACGTGCCGTATTCGTAGAAATTATTGTAGTTGGCGTTGATCTCTTCCGGCGTGATCGAGCGGTCAATTTTGTAAGCCGTGTTCGGCTTGGCCGGATAAAGATCAGCGGTGGGATCGGATTCCGCGCGCGCCGGTTTTGTCGGGAGTAGGGCGGAAGCCAAGCCAAGCCCCATGCCTGCGAGAATCGCGCGGCGATTGAGGAATATGGACTCAGGCGTGGCGAGCCTTTCAGGAATTGCCCACGACGGACGGCGATGGATGGCAGCCATGACGGATACTCCTTTGCCCGTGTTTCGCGACGGCTATGCGTATTGTTACATCGCTGCGGCGATTTTTGCGATGTATTGCGTCACACCATCCGGTGATAGGTCACCCCGCCCGGTCCTGCGGGCCACCCTCCCCATCGAGGGGAGGGAGGGGTGAGCGTGCGAGATTTGCGTGCCTTCAAGCCGCCTTTCCTGCTGCGTTCATGACTTCGTCGGCCAGTCGCCCGGTTAGCTCGGCCATGTGGTCGAATGTGGCGCGATAGCTGGCGACGCCCGCCGTGGCCGAGCGAAGCTCGATGATGAGATCGCTGATTTCCGACTGCGGCATGGTTGCTTCGACAACATCCCAGCCGGGCCAACCCTCGCGGCCATCATAGCCCAAAATCTGGCCGCGACGTTGCGGGACAAGCGCGGTGATCTTGGCAGTGGCATCGGATGGGGTGAAGATTTCGACCTTCATGATCGGTTCCAGCAAGACCGGATTGCACATCGCCATGCCCTCCTTCATGGCGAGTTTCGCCGCCATCTGGAACGCCATATCCGACGAATCCACTGTGTGATACGAGCCGTCCTGAAGATTGACCGCTACATCCACGACGGGAAAGCCAAGTGGGCCGGATTTCAGATAGTCGCGCACTCCAGTTTCCACCGAGGGAATGTACTGGCGCGGCACGACCCCGCCGGTGATGCTTTCCGTAAATTCGAACCCGCTGCCCCGCGGCAAAGGCTTGATGTCGATCACGACATCGCCGAACTGGCCGTGGCCGCCCGACTGCTTTCTGTGGCGACCGCGCTGCGTCACTGATTTGCGGATCGTTTCGCGATAAGGAATTGAAGGTTCGCTGCTTTCGATGGGGATCTGATTGCGTCCTTCCAGCCGCTCACGCACGACGCGCAGATGCATCTCGCCGTGACCGGAGAGGATCGTTTCGCCCGTATCCTGATTGTGTTCGAGCGTAAGGGAGGGGTCTTCGTCGGCGAGGCGGTGGATCGCGGCCGACATCTTGACCTCGTCCTTGCGCTCTTTCGGACGCAGCGCAAACGCAAAAACCGGCTGCGGGGCGGCAAGCTCTGCCAGCGGCTGTATGCCGGATTTGGCAGAGGTGAGCGTTTGGCCGGTGGCGGCCTCGTCCAGCTTGCCGAGGGCTACGGTTTCGCCAATCGCGGCGGAGCCGGTCTTGGTTTGCGCCGTGCCGAGCAGCGTGTAGATGCCTGAGATTTTGACCGAATTGCCGCCGGGCAGGTAAAGCTCCGTGCCATCCGAAACACTGCCGGACAAGACACGCGAGACAGACAGCTTGCCACCATGCGGCGTGTGGATGGTCTTCATGATTTGCACGACTGTGCCTGCTTTTTCCGGCACGCCGAGGCGCTTGGCAGTTGCCGTGACATCGGGCGCGTCATGCCGGATGGATTTGAGCAGGCGCAGCACACCATTGCCCTTTTCGGCGGTGCCGATGAACACAGGCGTGACGGCGCCATCGCGAAGGTCTGCCGAAAGATCGTCAAACACCTCGTCGCGCGGTGGCTCCTTGTCTTCCAGCAGTTGCTCCATGAGCAGGTCGTCGTGATCGGCCAGCGTTTCCAGCATATGGAAGCGCGCTTCGATCTCGCGCGCTTTTTCATCGCCGGGGATTTCGGTGATTTCGCTTTCGGCAAATTCGCGCCAGACATAGGCGCGTTCCAAAGCGAGGTCGATGGAGCCAATGACGTTGCCATCCTTGCGCAGCGGGATTTGACGCAGCAACAGCGGGCGCGAACTGGCGGGTTGCAGGAGTTTCAGCACGTCGCGGACACCGCCCGCCGTGCGATCGATCTTGTTCAGGAACAGGATGCGCGGCACGCCAAGATCGTCCAGCTTGCGCATGACAAGTTGCAGGGCCGGGATTTTCTTTTCGTCAGCTTCCGCGACGACAACCGCCACATCACAGGCGGCGAGAACCGGCTCGGCCTCATAGGCAAATTCGATGGAGCCGGGGCAATCAATGAATGTCAGGCTTTCGCCCATGAAGGTGGTGGTGGCGACGGTGGCCTCGACGCTCATGGCGTGAGCCTTCGCCTCCGCGCTGTGATCCGCGACAGTGTTGCCCGACCCAATCGCGTTTTGTCGCGGAATGGCTCCGGTGCGAGCTAGAATTGCCTCGAGCAGGGTGGACTTACCGCTTGCAAAGGGACCGACAATGGCAACGCATTTCGGCCCCGTTCGCCTTCCTCCGGCGCGATTTCCCATGACTGACCTCCACTCAATCGGGTTGGTGAGCGGCGGCCTGTCACAACCACTGGCCATTCCGGCCGTCGCATGGCGGAAGCCTTCTCCGGCAACAGCCATAAGGCATCGTACAACTGTGACAGCGAAGGGCAAGAGGGAAGGGGCAGCGCGAATTTACCAAACCAAGGCTCCGCCCCTTATCCCGCTGCTAGATGAAACCTGACGAGAAACCCCTCATCCGCCCGCAGGCACCTTCTCCCACAAAGGGAGAAGGCAGAAGCGTCAACGCTGGCTTCAATCGCAAGCGCTTCGAAAGGAGCGAGGCATCGCAATTGCCCCCTTCTCCCTTTGTGGGAGAAGGTGCCGGCAGGCGGATGAGGGGCGCTCTTGCGACCTCCTAAACCAGCGATCCAGCAAATCTCTGGATGCGGGTGCAGGCTTCTTCCAGAAGCTTCTCGGACGTTGCGTATGAAATGCGAAAGTTCGGCCCAAGGCCAAAGGCTGTGCCAAATACCACCGCAACGCCCTCTGTCTCCAGAAGCTCGGAGCAGAAGGTTTCGTCGCCGTCGATGACCTTGCCGCCCGGCGTTTTCTTGCCGATCAGCTTTGCGCAGGAAGGATACACATAAAATGCGCCCTCGGGCGACGGGCACTCAATGCCGCGTGCCTGATTCAGCATGGATACGACAAGATCGCGCCGGTTCTGGAATATCGCCTTGTTTTTCCTGACGAAATCCTGTGGCCCGTTCAGTGCTTCCACTGCCGCCCACTGCGCGATGGTGCATGCGCCGGAGGTCTGCTGACCCTGAATCATGTCCATCGCCTTGATGAGTTCAATCGGCCCGGCGGCATAGCCGATGCGCCAGCCAGTCATGGCGTAAGCCTTCGATACGCCATTCATGGTGAGCGTGCGCTCGTAAAGCTTCGGCTCCACTTCCGCGATGGTGCGGAAAACGAAATCGCCATAGGTGAGATGCTCGTACATGTCATCCGTCAATACCCACACCTGCGGGTGCTTGAGCAGCACATCTGCCAGCGCACGAAGCTCGGCTTCGGTGTAGGCCGCGCCGGACGGGTTCGAAGGGGAGTTCAGCATCAGCCACTTGGTGCGCGGCGTGATCGCCTTTTCCAGCGCTTCGGCGCTGAGCTTGAAGCCGTTGTCGATGGTAGTGGGCGCAAACACCGACGTGCCGCCGCAAATGGCGACCATTTCCGGGTAGCTGACCCAATAGGGCGAGGGGATGACGACTTCGTCGCCCGGATTGATTGTCGCCATCAGGGCGTTGAACAGTATCTGCTTGCCGCCGGTGCCGACAATGGTCTGCGCTGGCTTGTAATCCAGATTGTTTTCGCGCTTGAACTTGGCGGCAATCGCCTCACGCAGCGGCACAATGCCGGACACGGGCGGATACTTCGTCTCGCCACGGCGGATCGCGTCGATGGCCGCGCTCTTGATATTGTCGGGCGTATCGAAATCCGGCTCACCCGCGCCAAGGCCGATCACATCACGTCCCGCATTTTTCAACTCACGCGCTTTCTGGGTGACCGCGATGGTTGCGGAAGGCTTCACGCGAGAAAGGGCGTCTGCAAGAAATGCCATGTGTCTGGGCTCCGATTAATGCCGGGTGCTTCTATTGTCCCGTGGGCAGCGCATTGCAAGCACATTGCTGGCAACCAAATAAGACAAAGCAAAGAATCTGATGACCCAAATTAACGCCCGGTCAAACCCTGTGGCTGTAGTGTGGACGCGAGTAACGGTTTCGGGGTCTTAATTGGCGCGCAGTTTGGCTCTTTCCCATCTGGTTCGAGCGGACGATCGCACCTGGTTCGGCGTGTGGGGGCTGTATCAGCTTCGCAGCGCGTTCCAGCCGATCTTCACATTCGCAAATGGCAGGTTGACGCCCTATGCATTTGAAGGGCTGATCCGACCCACGCGCGATGGCGAGCAGCTTTCACCGCCCGCGTTTTTCAGCACGTTCACAGCGCTGGAGCGCTATCACGTTGAAACGCTGACCCGCAATTTGCACCTGCTGAACGCCGCGCAATGCCTGAACGAAAATTGCTCATTGTTCGTGAATTTCGATCCGGGTGTTTTTGTAGAGCCCTCGCTGGCCGACAGCGCGCTGCGCGACATGCGCCTTGTGTTGCATGAGGCGCAAATCGACCCGCAGCGGATCGTGTGTGAGGTGACGGAAAACCAGGTTGCCTCTGACGAAACATTTGTAGGACTGGTGAAGGCGCTGCGCGAACATGGATTTCGCATTGCCGTCGATGATTATGGCGCTGACGATTCCGACATGAGCCGGATCCAGGAATTGTCGCCGGATATTGTGAAGTTCGACGGGTTCTGGATTTCGCGGCTGATGGAAACGAGCGCGGGCATCGCGCTGCTGAAAGCGATGGTGGGCGAGTTCGAGTCGCGTGGCATCAGCACACTGTTCGAGGGGCTTGAAGAACCGTGGCAGGTGGAAGTGTCCGAAACATGCGGCGTCTCGATGGTGCAAGGCTATGCGCTGGGACGACCGCAAACGGTTCCGGCCAATTTTGAATCGTTCGAAATTTCGGATGGCCCCGCTCTACGCGAGATCCTTGAGGACGATGTGGCAAGCGAAGTGGTGGCGGAAAGCGGTGGACGTCGCCGTGTGTTTGGGCGCCGCGTGCGCAGGCAAAGATAAAGAGAAGCGCTGCCGGTGGAAACCATTCTCAGCGATGAAGTAGGTATTGAATTTGCGTTGCTTGGCAAATTCCGGGCTAGAGCGCGCTATCGGCCGGTCTATGCCCGCATGGACGAAAGGCTATTTCCGGTGGCCGCTCAGGGCATCGCAGCCATATCGCTTGAGGGCAGGGACGTTTCGGCCGAAGCGGTGCTGGGCAATACGCCATCAGCCGCCGCCCGGCAGGCGCTTGAACTGCTGGCGCTGACGCTGGCAATTCGCAACCACGCGCGCAGCGATGCCGACGCGCTCGACCTTTTCGTGGATTTTCCCAGCGCTTCGGGGACAGGGCTGCGACTGGCGGTTGATATGCTTCAGGATCTGGCCAACGAACGACACCAGCAAATCAGCGTATTCGTGAGCAGCGCAGACACCGATTCTGTCGAGCATCTGCGCCATTGCGGAATCCGCATCGGGCTGGTGGCGCGGCTGGATGATCCTATGCTTTCCGAAACAATTGGAGCGGTGAAGCCGGATACGATCCGCATGGAGGGCGACTGGCTGGAACGCGCGGCAAAAAGCGATGCGCTGGCGGCTTTGCTGGGGCGGTTCGTGACCTCCTGTCACGAGGTGGGCGCGCAGGTGATGGTTGCCGATGTTGACGGGCGCGCGAAAACCCTGGCGGCGCTCGGGATCGAGGCCGACTATCTGGCTGGCGATGCGCTGGGCGTTGCACTGCCCGCCGGCGCGGTGATGGATCTTTCACCGCTTGCCGTATCGGGATTGACCGTGCCGAATGTCGTGCCGTTTGCACGGCGCTCGCGTCTGGGCTAGCGCGCACTGCTCGCAGGGAACGGACAGAGCTTCGCCGCATTTCTAGCTGATAGATTAGTGCGAAAGGGCGGAGGTTTCGCCATGATGAAGCTGCTTATAGCCACAACACTGATGGTGCTGACCATCGGCCAAGCGAATGCGATTTCGCGCTATCAAACCATGCGCATGAGCTGCGCGCAGGTGCAGGCGACAGTTAACCGCGAAGGTGCGGTGATTTTGCGCTGGCAATCGCGCAATACGCCTGGCCTGCCGTTATATGGGCGCTATGTCAGTGACCGGCGGTTCTGCAAGCTGGGCGAGGTGACCAGCTTCGAATCCGTGCCGACGGCGGACAATCCGAGTTGCACCGTCAAGCAATGTGTGCAGCCGGATTATGACAATATGCGCTTCTGGCTGCATGATCGCTAGGATTCAGTGGGATTCAGATGAGGCCGGTCTGCAAATGTCGTTTTTCTGCGCTTCCGGTGCTCATGTACGAAAAGTACACTCCGCTCCGGTTCTTGAAAATCACCATTTTCACCGCAGCCTGATCTGAATCCGGGCTGGCGCTGATGGTGGCGCTAAAAAACAAAAGCCGATTGTGCGGGCGGCGGCGGGCCGACCTGCACACCTTCAAGCGACAGCAACATTTCCTTCGTGCGCGAGCCGCCCGGAGCGGAAAAGCCGCCGATCTTGCCGCCAGCGGCGAGAATGCGGTGGCAAGGCACGATGATAGGCACCGGGTTCTGGCCGAGTGCCTGTCCGGTTTGCTGCGCCATTCCCGGATGACCGGCGGCAGTGGCCAGACCGCCATAGGTGGTGGTTTCGCCAAAGCCGAGCTTGCGCGCTGCGTCGTAAATGGCGAGCCGGAAGGCATCCACATCGCCCAGATCGACCGCGACGGCGGAGAAATCCACGGTTTCGCCCGCCGCATAACGCTTAAGCAGGTCAATCGCGCTGGCGATGGACGGCGGGATGGCGTCGGAATCAGCCGGTGAGCCGTGGCGCGACAGCCGTGTTTCTATCGCGGCCTTGCTGCTCTGCGGCGTGCAAAGGCGCGTGATCGCTTCTGCTCGCCACACGATTCCCATCCAGCCCAGCGCCGATTCAAATATATGGTGAGGCATGAGCAAATCCTTCAAACACAAGATTAGCACAGGTTCGACCAAGTACAAAGCATGAACAATTGTAGTTGATTCGAGCGGTTTTGGTAGGCCCGCTGCGACATTTGCGCCACCCGTTTCCTGCAAATGGTTGCCGCAGCCCATCACCTCATGTAAGGGACCGTTAAACATTGGAGATGGGCCCGCTTGCAGCGACTGCGGATTTTCATAGTGCCGGCGTTGCTTGCCGCATGCAGCGGCCTCGCTGGTTGCGCGACGAGCGGCACCAGCACGCCCAATCTGGCCGACGCTGCACCGGCGGTTTTGCCGGACGATCCGGCGTTGCCGGAGGTCGTGGCGTCGCTACCCGAATCCAATCCTGCATTCGCCGGTCTTGACCTCGGACAGCGCAGCCTCGCTGCCGATGTCGAGCAAAGCGCCGCATTGCCGACCGCCTATGCGGGCGGGACGATTAGCAATCCCGACGCGGCGGCAGCCTTGCCGCAACCCGCAACGCCACAGCCGGCCTTGGCGCAGGCAGGTACACCGCCCGTTGTGCTGGCCTCTGCGGATGATGGGTTGGACCCCGGGGGACTGGCGCTGCGGATGCGCCCGATGGCCGTGGAAGCGCCGGACGGAAAGCTTGGGCCGGACGGCACCGTCGCCGCGCGCAGCCCGGAACTCGACAGTCTCATCAAGAGCTACGCCCAGCACTATGAAGTGCCGGAATCGCTGGTGCGCCGCGTGGCAAAGCGCGAAAGCACGCTCAACCCGAAGGCGCGCAACGGCCAGTATTGGGGGCTGATGCAGATCAGCCACGCGACCGCGAAGGGCATGGGCTATGTCGGTACGGCTGCCGGTCTGCTCGATCCTGAGACGAATTTGAAATATGCCGTGCGCTATCTGCGCGGGGCTTACATGGTGGCCAAGGGCAACGAAGACGTTGCCGACCGCCTCTACCAGCGCGGCTATTATTATGACGCCAAGCGCATGGGCCTGCTCGACGAAACCGGGCTAGGCAACGACCGCGGCAAACGCAGCCGGTTTTGAGGCTGGGCTGAGGCAGGGCTGAGAGAAGTTCCGGCATGTCACTTGTTGTGCCGGTATTGCACAGCGCCGCCAGCTGAGGTGCTCGTTTGGTTGAACTGTCGGTCAATCCCACACAAGATGTGGTTTTTAAGGCAAACCCAAAAGCACTATGCTTGAAAGTGGGTGATTAAGAGCCGCATTGTTTGATCTGGGATGAGGCTTCGTGAACGTGATCACTACGCCACCGCCTCAATTGAAATTACTAAGTCATTGATAAAATTTTTGACTAAATCCACGTCGCCGCGAGCGATAGGCCAAGGAGTTCGCGGAACAGTTTGTTGCAAGTCTCCCTCATGAACTATTTTGTGCCTTCTCCCCACGATCAACGATAACTGTGCACGCATATTCTTTGCACGGGACACTTTCGTAGCCTCCGATGCGCCTTGATGTTTAGCAACGTCGTTCCACAATTCGCAGTTTGAGATGATTCTAATTCCTTGAGCGATATCGTCCGGAGCTTGGAATGTAACGCGTTCAAGCCGCGTACGTACCTCTAAGTCAAATGCGCTCGCGGCAAATCAAGGCGTCTTAAAAATACTCCTGCAACCGCCTGACTTCCAAGCTTCCCGCTTTGAGTGCGGCGATTGCCTCTGCTGCGGCGGCGGCGCCGGCGAGTGTCGTGTAGTATGGAACCCTCTGCATCAGCGTTGCGCGGCGCAGTGACTTCGAGTCCGAGACAGCCTTCTGGCCGTCCGTGGTATTGAACACCAGATGCACCTGACGGTTGCGGATGGCGTCTTCAATGTGCGGACGGCCTTCCAGAACCTTGTTGACCTTTTCAGCCGCGACGCCGTGCTCGGCGAGGTAACGCTGCGTGCCACTGGTGGCGAGCACGCGGAAGCCGAGATCTGCAAGACGCTTGATGGCGGGCAATATACCGTTCTTGTCTTCATCGCGCACGGACACAAACACCGTGCCGGAGCGGGGCAGGTCGATGCCGGCGCCTAGCTGGCTCTTTGCGAAGGCCAGCGCGAAATCGGTGTCGAGACCCATGACCTCGCCGGTCGATTTCATTTCTGGCCCGAGCAGAGTGTCCACGCCGGGGAAGCGCGCGAAGGGGAATACGGCTTCCTTTACGGCGATGTGCTTGAGCGCGGTCGCGTCTACCTTCTTGCCGTAATGCGCGAAGGCGGCGTCGAGCGTTTCGCCAGCCATGATGCGGGCGGCGATCTTGGCAATGGGGCGGCCTATGGCCTTGGCAACGAACGGCACCGTGCGGCTGGCGCGCGGGTTCACTTCGAGAACGTAAATCTGGCCGTCCTTGATGGCGAACTGCACGTTCATCAAGCCGCCGACCTTGAGTGCCAATGCCATCGCCTTGGCCTGCCTTTCGAGTTCGGCAACCATTTCGTTGTCGAGCGTATAGGCGGGTAGCGAGCAGGCAGAGTCGCCGGAATGTATGCCCGCTTCTTCAATGTGCTGCATGACGCCCGCGACATAATTCGCGGTGCCATCGGACAGGCAGTCCACGTCAACCTCGATTGCGCCCGACAGATAGGAGTCAAACAGCAGCGGGTTCTTGCCGAGCAAGGTGTTGATCTGGCCGGTCTTGTCATTCGGGTATTTCTGCTTGATGTCTTCAGGCACGAGACCGGGCACGGTGTCCAGCAGATAGGACTGCAACTGGCTTTCGTCGTGTATGATCTGCATGGCGCGGCCACCAAGAACGTAGGACGGGCGCACGACGAGCGGGAAGCCCAGCTCGCTCGCGACGGTGCGCGCCTGCTCAACGGAATAGGCGATGCCGTTCTTCGGCTGGCTGAGGCCGAGCTTGTTGAGCAGCTTCTGGAAGCGGTCGCGGTCTTCCGCCAGGTCGATGGCGTCGGGCGAGGTGCCAAGGATTGGAATGCCCGCCTTTTCAAGCGCGTCTGCGAGCTTGAGCGGGGTCTGGCCGCCAAACTGCACGATGACGCCATGCAGCGTGCCTTTCGCCTGTTCTGCGCGCAGGATTTCCAGCACGTCTTCGGCCGTCAGCGGCTCGAAATACAGGCGGTCCGACGTGTCGTAATCGGTCGATACGGTTTCCGGGTTGCAGTTGATCATGATGGCTTCATAGTCCGCCTCGCGCAGCGCGAAGGCCGCGTGACAGCAGCAATAGTCGAACTCGATGCCCTGACCGATACGGTTCGGACCGCCGCCGAGGATCACGACTTTCTTGCGGTCACTGACTTGTGCCTCGTCGGCCAGTTCGCCCGCGAAGGGAACTTCGTAGGTTGAATACATATAGGCGGTCGGGGAGGCGAATTCGGCGGCGCAGGTGTCTATGCGCTTGTAGACCGGATGCACGTCGAGCTTCTGGCGAACGGCACGCACGGTGTCGGCATCGCTGCCCGTGAGCGAGCCGAGGCGGGCGTCGGAGAAGCCCATCGCTTTCAACATGCGCAGATTGGCGGCATCCTGCGGCAGTCCGTGCTCGCGTATGCGTGCTTCCATCGCGACGATGCCGGAGATCTGTTCGAGGAACCACGGATCTATGCGGCACATCTGGTGCACATCTTCCAGCGAAGTGCCCATGCGTATGGCCTGCGCAACCATGCGCAGGCGGTCGGGCGTGGGCGTGCCGAGCGCGGCGCGTATGGCGTTCTTATCCTCACCTTGGCCGAGGCCGGGGATTTCGATTTCGTCCAGCCCGGTGAGGCCGGTTTCAAGACCGCGAAGGGCCTTTTGCAACGATTCCTGGAAGGTACGGCCAATGGCCATGACTTCGCCCACCGACTTCATGGCAGTGGTAAGCACGGGCTCTGCGCCGGGGAATTTCTCGAAGGCAAAGCGCGGGATCTTGGTGACGACATAGTCGATGGACGGCTCGAAGCTGGCGGGGGTCGCGCCGCCAGTGATGTCGTTTTCCAGTTCGTCCAGCGTGTAGCCGACAGCCAGCTTTGCCGCGATCTTG
The DNA here is from genome assembly GCF_003403035.1 of Mesorhizobium denitrificans. Classification (GTDB taxonomy): domain Bacteria; phylum Pseudomonadota; class Alphaproteobacteria; order Rhizobiales; family Rhizobiaceae; genus Mesorhizobium_G; species Mesorhizobium_G denitrificans. Next base: position 161,995 of record NZ_QURN01000007.1, read on the forward strand.
GCGATGGGGAAGCCGGTGGCCTTGGAAGCGAGCGCGGAGGAACGCGACACGCGCGGGTTCATTTCGATGACGACGAGGCGGCCGTCGGCGGGATTAACCGCGAACTGCACGTTTGAACCGCCCGTTTCGACGCCGATCTCACGCAACACCGCAATCGAGGCGTTGCGCATGACCTGATATTCCTTGTCGGTCAGCGTGAGGGCAGGGGCGACGGTGATCGAATCGCCCGTGTGTACGCCCATCGGATCAATGTTTTCGATGGAGCAGACTATGATGCAATTGTCTGCGGTGTCGCGGACGACCTCCATCTCATATTCTTTCCAGCCGAGAACGCTCTCCTCAATCAGCACTTCGGTGGTTGGTGAGGCGTCCAGACCGGATTGAACGATGTCGAAAAACTCGGCGCGGTTATAGGCGATGCCGCCGCCCGTGCCGCCCAGCGTGAAGGACGGTCGGATAATGGCGGGCAGACCGACATGGTCCAGCGCTTGCGCGGCGACGGCCATCGCGTGCGCCATATAGCGCTGCTTGCGATCTGTCTCGCCAAGGTTCCAGCGGGTTTCGAGCGCGTCCAGCTCGGCGTCGAGATCGGCCGGGCTCGCGGCCTTGAGCTTGGCGCGCTCGGCCTCGTGCATCTTGCGATCGGCGTCCTTTACCTCGGTCGCGTTGGCGAGCATGGAGCGCGGCGTTTCCAGCCCGATCTTGGCCATAGCCTCGCGGAACAGGGCGCGGTCTTCGGCCTTGTCGATAGCGTCAGCGTCTGCGCCGATCATCTCGACATTGTAGCGTTCAAGCACGCCCATGCGGCGCAGGGAGAGCGCTGTATTCAGCGCGGTCTGGCCGCCCATTGTGGGCAGCAGTGCATCAGGGCGTTCGCGCGCGATGATCTTGGCGACAACTTCCGGCGTGATCGGCTCGATATAGGTGGCGTCCGCAAGCTCCGGGTCGGTCATGATGGTGGCCGGATTGGAGTTGACCAGAATGACGCGGTAGCCTTCCTCGCGCAGCGCCTTGCACGCCTGTGTGCCTGAATAATCGAACTCACACGCCTGACCGATGACAATAGGCCCCGCGCCGATGATCAGAATGGACTTGATGTCGGTGCGCTTTGGCATGCAGGTATCCGTCTTGTGAGCTTGCGCGGAAACACGGCGCGGGGAAGGACCGGCCGGCTCGCACGCAACAATATATTGTCAGGCTAGGCGCGCCTTATAGGGTAGGAGTCGCAGCGTGGGAAGGCCGCAAATGCGGTTTTCCATGAATGGTTTGTCGCGCTATTGCGCAGGTTCTTCCGGAATATCTTCCATCGGCGCGTCCTGTATGCCCGCAGTGGCAGGATCCAGCAGATAACGCGCGGGCGCCCAGCCTTGCAGCTTGGGGTCGTCGACATACTGAACCTTGCACCAGTTTATGCCGTTCACATCGGCACAGCCCAGATTGTTCAACATCGCGCCGTTTTCAAAGCGGGCGATGATGAGGCCGCCCGCTGATGCGGTCGCACGCAGGTTTAGCAGGTCATTCGGCGCAACGCCGGTGACTTCAACGACCGGGACGTCAGACACGCTCGCAGCATCCTGCGCGCCCGCCGGGAAAGGCAGGAAAGCCAGGATCAGAAAAGAAAGAGCGCGAAGATTTGTCATGGTGAATCGAGATGCTCAGGATTGCACGCATGATGCGCATAGTGCCAGACCGTTTTTTGGTGGAGGGGTGCCTATTGCATAAAGAAATCGAACAGCAGTTTGATGTTTAGCGCCGCGATGACGAACGCGATGAACATTGCAATCGCTGTGAGCCAGAGCGGGGCGACGAGCGCGCCCATCTTCGACTTTGAGGCGGTGAAGAACACCAGCGGGAACACCGCGAACGATAGCTGGAGCGACAGTACGACCTGCGTGAGGATCAACAGGTGTGCGGTGCCATCGTCGCCGTACCAGATGGTGACGCCTGCCGCCGGGATGATCGCGATGGCGCGCGTGATGAGACGGCGCAGCCACGGCGCGAGGCGGATGTTGAGGAAGCCTTCCATCACGATTTGCCCCGCCAGCGTGGCGGTCACGGTCGAGTTCAACCCGCAGCATAAGAGTGCGATGCCGAACAGGGCAGGGGCGATAGCCGCGCCGAGCAATGGAGACAGCAGCGCGTGAGCCTCGCCGAGTTCAACGATTTGCGTGTTGCCCGTGTTGTGGAACGCGGCGGCGGCAAGGATCAGAATCGATGAGTTGACTAGCAGCGCGAACATGAGCGCGACTGTTGAATCGATGGTGGCGAATTTGAGCGCCTCGCGCTTTTCCTCGACGGAATGGCCGTAAGCGCGGGTCTGCACAATGCCGGAATGCAGGTAGAGATTGTGCGGCATGACGGTAGCGCCAAGAATGCCGAGCGCGAGATAAAGCATCTGCGGATTGGTGACGATCTCGGTGGTGGGCGCGAAGCCGCGAATGACATCACCCCAGTTCGGATCGGCAAGCGCTATCTGGACCGCAAAACATATGGCGATGACGCCAAGCAGGGTGATGATGAAGGCCTCGACCCAGCGGAAGCCGAGCTTCTGCAGATAAAGAATGAGGAACACGTCAAGCGCGGTGATAATGACGCCAATTTCCAGCGGCAGACCGAACAACAGGTTCAGACCGATTGCCGTGCCGATGACTTCGGCAATATCAGTGGCGACTATGGCGATTTCCGCAAGCAACCAGAGCATGAGCGATACGGGAAGCGGATAGGCATCGCGGCAGGCTTGCGCCAGATCGCGGCCCGAACCGATGGCGAGGCGCGCGCACAGAGCCTGCAGGATGATGGCCATGATGTTGGACACCAGAGCGACGACCAGCAGGATATATCCAAACTGGGCACCGCCCGCGATGGAGGTCGCCCAATTGCCGGGGTCCATATAGCCGACCGCCACCAGATAGCCCGGGCCAAAGAAGGCAAGCGCGCGTTTCCAGCTTGGACCTTGTCGCGAGACGGCGACTGTGCCGTGGACATCTGACAACGAGGCGTCGCCGCGCGGCTTTATCCAGCCTCGCAGATCGTCATTCGGCGGACCAACCCCGGCATCCATTATGTGAACCTAAAACCGCAATTGCAAATCATTCGCAACTATATCCAATTGCGAACCGTTTGCAAGAGACGCGGAACTGGATCGCGCCAATTTCGTTAGTTCGGGCCGCAGATGGTTTGCGGCGGGCAGGAGACACGCAATGAAAAGCGCCAGCAAGACACAAACCGCAGCAGGCAAGGCATCTGCTTCCGGGCTGAAACGCAGCACGCAAAAAGAAGAACGCAAGGTGGAGGCCGAGACAGGCAAACCACTGAAAAAAGGCGAAAAGCGCTTTGAAGAGAGGTCGAAAAGCTCTGACGGAAAAAGCGCGGGTGCGAAGCAAAAATAGCGAATTCTTGAACCGTTGATTGCTTTCCAATTCGCCCATCGCGGGATCAGAAAGGTTGTGACTTCAATCAACGATTGCGATAACAATTCTGGCTGAAGGGCTTGCGCGGCCTCCATTGAGCGCCGCAGTGAATGAGGGATTTCATATGGAATGGAGAGGTCGACGCCAGAGCGATAATGTCGAAGACGTTCGCGGGCAGGGCGGCGGATTTGGAATGCCGGGCGGCGGCGGTCGCTTTAGAATTCCGATAGGCGGCGGTGCTGGCGGCGGAGGTCTGTCAGGCATCATTATTCTTGTCGTGCTGTTCTTTGCGCTGCGCGCTTGCGGCATCGATCCGATTCAGGTGCTGACGGGTGGCGGCGGCTCTTTCGCGCCCGGCCAGATGACCGAGGAAACAAATGGCAATCAGCCTGCGGCGTCTGATGAGATGAAGCAGTTTGTTTCGACCGTTCTGGCCGAAACGGAAGACACATGGAGCGGCATCTTCAAGGCCGAGGGCGAGACATATACGGACCCGAAGCTGGTTCTGTTCAGCGGTCAGGTTCGTTCAGCTTGCGGATTTGCGTCGGCGGCGTCCGGGCCGTTCTACTGCCCGAACGATCAGAAGGTCTATCTAGATACAGCATTTTTCGATCAGCTTTCGCGGCAGTTCGGAGCGTCGGGCGATTTTGCGCAAGCCTATGTGATTGCGCATGAGATCGGCCACCACGTGCAGAATCTCACCGGCGTGTTGCCGAAGTTCAACGAGATGCGGCAGAGCATGAGCGAGGCGGAAGCCAATCAGATGTCCGTCCGCGTGGAGTTGCAGGCAGATTGCTTCGCAGGCGTCTGGGGTCACTACACCGCGCAGAAGGGCATTCTGGAAAAGGGTGATCCGGAAGAGGCGCTGAACGCCGCGCAGCAGATCGGTGACGATACGTTGCAGAAGCGGATGCAGGGCTATGTCGTGCCGGAAAGCTTCAATCACGGCACCTCGCAACAGCGCCAGACATGGTTCGCTCGCGGGTTCAACAGCGGCAAACTTTCGGATTGCGATACGTTTAATAATCCAGTGTGAGGTTGGTGCTGCCTTCCGACGCTAATCACGATTGGTCGTAGATCCTAGGGACAAGCCCTTGGATGACGGGATTAATGGTCGCGTGATATGCCGGTTAGCGTGGTATATGAACGCAGCAAGGCTGGCCCCGCCTCTCATCCGACCCTTCGACGTAAACGGGGCGAAGGAAGAATGGTTGGCTTAGCGCTCGGCGAGTGCAGGTTCGCCCCGGCGCGCGCGGATGAGGTTAGCGAAGCGGCGGAAGAGATAGTGCGAATCCTGCGGTCCCGGCGAAGCTTCCGGGTGGTGCTGGACGGAGAAGACCGGCTTGCCGGTGATTGCCAGTCCGCAGTTTGAACCGTCGAACAGCGAAATATGAGTCTCTTCAATGCCTTCCGGCAGAGACTTCGAATCTACCGCGAAGCCGTGGTTCATCGAGACGATCTCGACCTTGCCGGTCGTGTGATCTTTTACAGGATGGTTTGCGCCATGATGGCCCTGATGCATCTTTTCGGTTTTGCCGCCCACGGCCAGCGCCAGCATCTGATGCCCAAGACAAATGCCGAAGATGGGCAGGTCGGTCTTGAGCAGGTTCTGGATGACCGGCACGGCATATTCGCCGGTAGCCTCCGGGTCGCCCGGACCGTTTGACAGGAATACGCCATCCGGCTGCATCGCAAGAATGTCGTCGGCGCTGGTGGTTGCCGGCACGACTGTGACCTTTGCGCCAAGACCCGCGAGCAGGCGTAGAATGTTGCGCTTTACACCATAGTCCACCGCAACGACATGCATGGTGGGAGCGTCCTGTTCGCCATAACCCTCGTTCCATGCCCACGGCGTTTCGTTCCAGCTCGATGTCTGGCCGGACGTGACTTCCTTGGCAAGATCGAGCCCGACCAGGCCCGACCAGGCAGCGGCCTGACGCTTCAAATCCTCGACGTCGAACTTGCCATCAGGCGAATAGGCGATTGCCGCGTTTGGCGCACCGTTGCGACGGATAGCGGCGGTGAGTGCGCGGGTATCGACGCCACTGATGGCGATGATGCCGCGACGCTTGAGCCACTGGTCGAAATGCGCGTGTGCGCGATAATTCGACGGATCGGTGATTGCAGCCTTGAACACCGCACCGACAGCGCCCGCGCGTGCGGCCGGGTTCAGATCTTCAATGTCTTCCTCATTCGTGCCGACATTGCCGATGTGCGGGAAGGTGAAGGTGACAATCTGGCCCGCATAGGACGGGTCGGTCATAATTTCCTGATAGCCGGTCAGCGACGTGTTGAAGCAAACTTCGGCAACCGTGCTGCCTGTCGCGCCGAGGCCGCGCCCCTCAATCACGGTGCCATCTGCGAGCACCAATAGCGCGGTCGGCTTTTCGGTTGTCCAGGGAGCGGTGGCCATCGTCGTCATTCCTGTTCCGGCGCGGAGTTTCACTTGCAAGTGGAAGTGCGAAGCGCCATATCACGCAGCGAAACGCGGGCGACACCCGATGGCGCGCCTGCAAAAGCTGCTTTAATCCTGCAAGGCGCGGAAAATAGGTCAAGGACTGGTGCGGGTCAATCGGCTGACATCAGTTTCCCTGATTTATTTTCTCCAATGAAAACAATCGTTTGTAAGAACGGGACATTGCCTTGAGGTTTGCGCGCGGCTATCGTTGGAAAAGATGACAGGAGTTTTTATCATGCGCGACCAGATCGCCCAGGCGCTCAAGGCCGCCCTCAAATCGCAGGATAAGCGCCGCACCGGCACATTGCGGCTCATTCAGGCTGCCATTCAAGATCGAGATATTGCACATCGCGGCGCGGGCAAAGACCCGGTGGCCGATGAGGAGATTCTGCAAATCCTGAGCAAGATGATGAAGCAGCGCGAGGAATCCGCGAAAGCCTTCGAGGACGGTGGACGCACCGAACTCGCGGCGCAGGAGCGCGACGAAATCGCTATCATCAGGGATTTTCTGCCCAAGCAGCTTGGCGATGAAGCCGTGCATCAGGCGTGCCGTCAGGCGATTGCCGAGACCGGCGCCGATGGACTGCGCGACATGGGCCGCTGCATGGCCGTGCTCAAGGAGAAGTATCCGGGGCAGATGGATTTTAGCAAAGCCAGCGGTCTTGTGAAAGATATGCTGAAGTAAGGCGACGGGCGGTGGTTACGGCTGCCGCCCGATCGTCATTCTCGGGCTTGTCCCGAGAATCTAGTGTCGTCTGCAAGTGTATGATTTCAGGCGTTAATCGCGATGGTCGCAGATCCTAGGGACAAGCCCTAGGATGACGGGAGCTATTGGGCCAAGCCGTGGGATGGCGGGAGCTATTCGTCATTCTCGGGCTTGTCCCGAGAATCTAGTGTCGTCTGCAGGTGTATGATTTCAGGCGTTAATCGCGATGGTCGCAGATCCTAGGGACAAGCCCTAGGATGACGGGAACTATTGGGACAAGCCGTTGGATGGCGGGAGCTATTGGGACAAGCCGTGAGATGGCGGGAGCTATTGGGACAAGCCGTGGGATGACGGGAGCTATTGGGACAAGCCCTAGTGAGGGAAAGCTCAACTAGCTTTCAATCGCGAGCCGCCGAGCATTCCAAGCTCTTCCAACACCGGATAGGCCATCGAGGCCAGCAGGGAATTAATCTGCTTGAGGTCGAGGATGGTATCGAGATGGATCGTGCTTGTCTCGACGCTCTTAGCTGTGCCTTCGCGCAGGCGATTGAAATGGCTGGTGTTGGCGCGCTTTTCGAGGTCGCGAAGACGGTCCTTCTCATGCACAAGTTGGCGCGCGGACTCGCCATCGCGCGAGACGAGAATGTTGAAGGCGAGGCGCGCATTCGCAAGCACAGATGCGTGAAAATCGCGTAGTTCTTTCCAGCCTTCCGGCGTGAACTCCAATCCGCGTTCGGCTTTCTTGCGAACGTGGACCAGCAGGTTGCGCACGATGATGTCGCCTACCTGCTCAAGCTTGACGCAAGCGCCGAGCAATTCCTGACAGCGCAGCATTTCGTCTTGCGACAGATTGCGCGTGGTGAGCTTGGCCAGATAGAGCTTGATCGCCTGATGTTTGCGGTCGACGCGGTCGTCGAGTGCTGCCAGGGCCTTTATGCCATCTTCGTCGGGGTTCTCATAAAGCTCGAAAACCTTTTGCAGCATGATCTCGACCAGTTCGCAGAGCCGGACGACTTCGCGCGTGGCGTTACCCAGGGCCTGCATCGGCGTATCGAGCGCGGCTTCGTTCAGAACGCTCAACTCGATTACTGCCGGATCGTCGGCGCTGGTTTTTACGCCTGACGTCGCGATGCGCTCGGCAATGCGATAGACACCCGAGGCAACGACGATGCCAACAATCGCCAGCCCAATGTTGAAGGCAATGTGCCAGTTGAGCATGGCGGAGGTGGGCGTGGCGCCCAGTTGATCGAATGGCGGCTTGAACAACATGATGACAATGAGCGCGAAGATGGCGCCCGCGCCACGCATGAGGAGATTGCCAATTGGCACGATGCGCGAGCGAGGCGGCGAGGCGCGCGACAGCATGACCGCGATAATCGCGCCGCCGATGTTTGCTCCGAGGACGAGCACTACGCCAAGGTCCAGCGGAATGAGATGGCGCTGCGCCAGCGCGGCAAACAGCAAGATTGCCGCGACGCTGGAGTGAAACAGCCACGTCATGATGGCGGCGACGATGAAGGCCGTGATTGGATCGCCGGCGAGATACTGCACGATGACCGGAAGCAGTGCGCTGTCGCGGAGCGGCTCTGAGGCTTCGCCGATAAGGCGAAGCGAGAGGATCAACAGACCGATGCCGATGAGGATGCGCCCGATTTGGAGCAGATTGCGCTTTTCAGTCGCCATGAAAAGCGCAGTGCCGGCCACGAGGCAGAGCGGCGATAGAAAGCTGAGATTGAAGCTGAGTAGCTTGGCGACGAGCGCTGACCCGACATCCGCGCCAAGTGCGGCCAGCAAGCCCGAAGCACCGCCGACAATGCCCGACCCGACAAACGCGCCGACGATCAGGGCGACAGCCGTTGCACTTTGCAGGCAGATGGCCAGCACACCGCCTGCACCCACGGCAAGGAACGGATTTTTCAGAATGCCCCGCAGGCGATGGCGCAACAGATCGCCGTAGGCACGCTCAACGCCGGTGCGAACCATGCGCGTGGCGAACAGCAAGAGCGCAACCGCGCCTGCCAGATGAACAAGAACGATAGAGCCGCTCATGGTTGCTCCGGAGGGGTAAATGGGCGCACGACATGCATGGGGTTCGGTAGGTCAGGAATCATGATTAGCCAATAGATAGCATATTAGCCGGGTAATATTCCATTCGGGTTAAAGGTGTAGGTTTAGAGCCGCTTAAGTGGGTGGTCCAGATCGGTATCCAGAGATCGTGGGATTATCGTTAACATTGCGAATTCATTACATAATTGTAATTTCTCCGTTCAGTTTCAGTTCAGGTGGGCTGCTTAGGTTTTCAGGTGTCAACAACGCGGAGAACCTCCCATGAAACGCATTTTTCTCTCAGCTCTCGCCGCGGTTATGCTTTCGGCGACCGCGATGACAGCGCAGGCCGCACCAGTGCGCAACAGCGATGCGCAGATATTGGTGCAGAACGGCAAGAATGGCCCAGTCGTAAAGCGGAAGGTCACTCGGGAAGTCATGCGCAAAGACCGTTTCGGTCGCAATGTGGTGGTGAAACGCACCACGACCACGCGTTGGGTGCGCGGACATCGGCTGCCAAACTGGCAGCGCCAGAGGGTCGTGCGCGACTATCATTATTATGGGCTGCGCCGTCCCGGAGCCGGTCAGCACTGGGTGCGCGTCAATAATGATTATCTGCTGATTGCAGCAGGGACCGGGATTATCGCGAGCGTGATCGCCGCGAACTGATTGCCGCGCTGCGGGTGTGCATAGGGTGCACATCCGCATGGCGCGGGCGCGGGCAACAGTCTAAGTAAGACTCATGCGCTTTTCGCCAACCTTCCTCGATGAGATACGCGACCGGGTGCCGATTTCTTCGGTGATCGGCACGCGCGTGTCATGGGACAGGCGCAAAACCAACGCTTCGCGGGGCGATTGGTGGGCGTGCTGTCCCTTTCACGGTGAGAAGTCACCCAGCTTTCACTGCGAGGACAAGAAGGGACGCTATCACTGCTTCGGCTGCGGTGTTACCGGCGACCACTTCCGGTTTTTGACCGAACTGGATGGCATGAGCTTTCCCGAGGCGGTCGAGAAAATTGCCGACATGGCAGGCGTGCCGATGCCGGTGCGCGACGCGCAGGAGGAACGGCGCGAGCGCGAACGCGCCAGCCTGCACGATGTCATGGAACTGGCGACGGTGTTTTTCGAGGAGCGGTTGCAGTCTGCTGATGGGGCGCGGGCGCGGGCCTATCTGCGCGAGCGCGGGCTGACCCCAGCCACACAGAAGGCGTTTCGGCTTGGCTTTGCACCGGAAAGCCGCAATGCGCTGAAAGAGCATCTGGCCTCCAAAGGCGTGGCGAAAGAACAGATCGAAGCGTGCGGGCTGGTTCGCCACGGCGACGATATTCCGGTTTCGTATGATTATTTCCGCGACCGCATCATGTTTCCGATCCCGGATTCGCGCGGGCGGATCATCGCGTTTGGCGGCCGGGCCATGTCCGCCGATGCGCTTGCTAAATATATGAACTCGCCGGAGACGGAACTCTTTCACAAGGGCAACGTGCTTTATAATTTTGCGCGGGCGCGGCGGTCGTTGCAAAAGGGCGGCGCGGTTATCCAGGTCGAAGGCTATATGGACGTTATCGCGCTGGCGCAGGCGGGGTTTGACAATGCCGTCGCGCCGCTGGGTACGGCGCTAACCGAAAACCAGCTTGAGCTTTTGTGGCGAATGTCGCCGGAGCCGATCCTGTGTTTTGACGGCGATCAGGCGGGGTTGAAAGCGGCCTGGCGCGCAGCCGATCTGGCGCTGCCCGCCATTCAGCCGGGCAGGTCCGTGCGGTTCGCGCTGATGCCGGAAGGGCAGGACCCCGACGATCTGGTGAAAGCGGAGGGTGCCGAAGGTTTTCGCAAGGTGCTGGCAGACGCAAGACCGCTGGCGGATTTGCTCTGGATGCGCGAAACGGCAGGTGGTGTTTTTGAAACGCCGGAGCGCCGGGCCGAGCTGGAAAAGACGCTGCGCGAACTGACCGGGCGCATTCGCGACGAAAGCGTGCGCTTTCACTATCAGCAGGAAATGCGCGAACGGGTGCAGACCTTTTTCGGCTCGCGGCGCGATGGCGGGCGGCGTGACCAGCAGGGAAACCGCGGTGGCGGTGCCGGATGGCAGGGCCGCGGTGGTTTCAATCAAAACGGCAGGACGCAAGCGGGCAGGCTCGCCGTCTCCGAAAGTCTCGCGCGCACGGCTCTGGTGAAGCGCGCGGGCGGCGTCATGCCCTTGCGCGAGGCCGTCATGGTGGTGACGCTGGTCAACCATCCCATGCTGGCGGAAGAGTTTTTCGATGAGGTGGAAGCGCTCGACCTGTCGCACAAGGAATTGCGGCATGTGCTGGCGGTGCTGATCGATGTGCTGGCGCATCAGGCCGGTCACGACCGCGCCGCCGTGCTTGCGGCAATCGACGCTGGCGGGCTCGGCTCAGTCTGGGAGCGAGGTTTCGAACACGTGAACCGCGCCGGACATTGGCCCGCAATGGAACAGGCCGCGCTGGATGATGCGCGCGAGGCGTTCTTGCAGGCGCTGCAATTGCACAAGGGCGCGCGCACTATTCAATCTGAACTCAAAGCCGCCGAAGTCGCACTCGCAACCGAGCCGACCGAGGAAAACTATCGCCACCTCGTCGAAGTGCAGGCCCAGTTTCGTGACTTGCAAGCCGCGGAAGCCCTGATCGAAGGGTTTGGGGTGTTATCCGGTCGCGTCGACCGGAGTTGAGGGTTTCGAGTTTCGAATGAGTGCGGGCTGCGAATGGCGCTTTTCTGCGTCTCCAGTGCCCATGTACTATAAGTACACTGCGCTGCGGTTCTCGAAAATCACCATTCTCGCCGCGCGCTGATCCGAAACCACGCTGAGTCCTTCAGATGGGGCGGACTGGGAAGCTGAATCTGGAAAATTCGCGCTGCCCCTCACTTGGGGGGCCAAATCCGTCAATTGATTCGCTTTTTTAACGCGAATCATGCGAGAGCGCTTGACCTTACGCCGGAATAGCGGAATCAGGACGATTCGAGGGATCATTTGAGGCTTGCAGCACGTTGTGATGGACGGAACGCCGCAATCCCTGCGCGAATTGGGCTCTGGACGAATTAGGGGACACTCCCCACATAGTGGACGCTGAAGAGGCAACGCGGGCAATGCGCACCGATCGAAGCCAAGCAATTGCCAAGGTGATGGATTGACAACTGGCCGGCCAACGGGCCGCCGCAGGAAGATTAAAGCATGGCGAATAAAGTGACCAAAGAAAAGGAAGAGGCGGAGACCGAGCGCGAGGGCGCGACCGATGGTCCGTTGCTCGACCTTTCCGATGATGCCGTCAAGAAGATGATAAAGGCCGCCAAGAAGCGCGGCTATGTTACTATGGACGAGCTGAATTCGGTGCTGCCTTCCGAGGAAGTTTCTCCCGACCAGATTGAAGACACCATGGCCATGCTCTCCGACATGGGCATCAACGTCGTGGAAGAGGACGAAGCCGCCGAACAGGAAGACAACACCGACGCCGAGGAAGAAGCCAACGAACTGGCCGAACAGACCGGCACGGCAGTTGCCGCTGTTGCAAAGAAAGAGCCGACCGACCGCACGGACGACCCGGTGCGCATGTATCTGCGCGAAATGGGCTCGGTGGAGCTTTTGTCTCGCGAAGGCGAAATCGCCATCGCCAAGCGCATCGAGGCTGGCCGCGAAACGATGATCGCTGGGCTCTGCGAAAGCCCGCTGACCTTCCAGGCCATCATCATCTGGCGCGACGATTTGAATGAAGGCAAGGGCCTTCTGCGCGACATTATCGACCTTGAAGCGACCTATGCAGGGCCGGAAGCCAAGCAGGCGCCCGTGATCGAGCGCACGGAAGAACTGGAAAAGCCGAAAGAGCCGATGCGCCCCGGCGCCCGCCGCTCACGCGAGGACGAAGACGACATTACCAATGTCGGCGGCGAAAGTAATATCGAGGAAGAAGAGGACGAGGAAGACGAAAGCAATCTTTCGCTGGCGGCCATGGAAGCAGAGCTTCGCCCGCAGGTGATGGAAACGCTCGACCTCATCGCCGACACCTATAAGAAGCTGCGCAAGCTGCAGGACCAGCAGGTTGAAAACCGGCTTGCGGCAACGGGTACGCTTTCGCCAAGCCAGGATCGACGCGCGAAAGAACTCAAGGACAAGCTTATCAAAGCGGTCAAGTCGCTGTCGCTCAATCAGGCGCGCATCGAGTCGCTCGTCGAGCAGCTTTATGACATTTCGAAGCGACTGACCCAGAATGAAGGCAAGCTGCTGCGTCTGGCGGAAAGCCACGGCGTGCGGCGCGAGGAATTCCTGAAAGAATATCAGGGTTCCGAGCTTGACCCGAACTGGATGAAGTCGATCTCGAACCTTTCCGGCAAAGGCTGGAAGGAGTTTACGAAGAACGAGAAAGACACGATCCGCGAAATTCGTGCGGAGATTCAGAACCTTGCAACCGAAACCGCGATTTCCATCGCGGAGTTCCGCAAGATCGTGAACCAGGTGCAGAAGGGCGAGCGCGAGGCGGCAATCGCCAAGAAGGAAATGGTGGAGGCCAATCTACGCCTCGTTATTTCCATCGCCAAGAAGTACACCAACCGTGGGTTGCAGTTCCTTGACCTCATTCAGGAAGGCAATATCGGCCTGATGAAGGCGGTCGATAAGTTCGAATATCGGCGCGGCTACAAGTTCTCGACCTACGCGACGTGGTGGATCCGGCAGGCGATTACGCGTTCGATTGCCGATCAGGCGCGCACGATCCGTATTCCGGTGCACATGATCGAAACGATCAACAAGATCGTTCGTACATCGCGCCAGATGCTGCATGAAATCGGTCGCGAGCCGACGCCGGAAGAGCTGGCCGAAAAGCTGGCCATGCCGCTGGAAAAAGTGCGCAAGGTGCTGAAGATTGCCAAGGAGCCGATCTCGCTCGAAACGCCGGTTGGCGACGAGGAAGATTCACACCTGGGCGATTTCATCGAAGACAAGATGGCGATCCTGCCAATCGACGCGGCGATTCAGGCGAATTTGCGCGAGACTACAACGCGCGTGCTGGCTTCGCTGACGCCGCGCGAGGAGCGCGTTTTGCGTATGCGCTTCGGCATCGGCATGAACACCGACCACACGCTTGAAGAAGTGGGCCAGCAGTTCTCGGTTACGCGCGAACGTATCCGCCAGATCGAGGCGAAGGCGCTACGGAAGCTGAAGCATCCGAGCCGGTCGCGAAAGCTGCGCAGCTTCCTCGACAGCTAAGATCAAGGCCGCCTTCGGGCGGCCTTTTTCGTTGGTAGTGCTATTGCGTCGAGGAGATATGCGCGTGTCGCCAGAATTTCTGCTCACTACACTCATCATCGTGGCTTCGCCGGGAACGGGCGTGGTTTATACACTTGCAGCCGGGCTTTCGCGCGGTGCTCGGGCAAGCATCCTGGCTGCCTTTGCCTGCACCTTGGGAATTGTTCCACATTTGATAGCGGCGCTGACTGGATTGGCCGCGCTGCTTCACACCAGCGCACTGCTTTTTGAGATCGTGAAATACGCCGGTGTTGCCTATTTGCTCTACATGGCGTGGAGCGCATTGCGGGAAAATGGCTCGCTAAAGGTGGAAGCCGGCCAAGACAAGCGCAGCGTTTCGCAGGTTTTGGTGGACGGCATCCTTATCAACCTGCTCAACCCCAAACTGTCGATCTTCTTCGTCGCGTTTCTTCCGCAATTCATGCAGCCGGGCGAGCCGCATCTGCTGCTGAGAATGCTGGAGCTTTCCGGAGTTTTCATGCTCGTGACGTTTGTGATCTTCGCAATTTACGGGATATTTGCGGCCACGATGCGAGCGCGTGTTACGAGCAGCCCCACGGTCATGGACTGGTTGCGTCGAGCATTTGCGGTTTCGTTTGTGGCGCTTGGCGCAAAGTTGGCGCTTACGGAGCGCTGAGTTTCAGTTTGCGAAAAAAGACGATGCCGGGGAGGGAGGTCAACCCCGGCATCGTCATGGCGCCACCCTCTCAGGCACGGGTGGCAGCCGACCTGCTCTTGCGCCTTAGCGCAATTTCTCTCGCTCGCTTGAGTTCGACCAAACGACGGCGCTTACGCTGAAGCGTGAAACGCGTGACGGCCAGCCTGCTTTCCAAATCCGCGACGCGCAGGTGGAGCGCGTCCTCCTCTTTTTCCAGATCTTTTATGGCCTCATCGACATAAGCGGCGAGAACTTGCGCGCCCGTTCGCCGCGCCAGCCTTGCGCGGTTTTCGAGATCGGATAGCCGCCCGCTGCAAGCTCGCAGGCTCTTTTGCTCGATGCGCAGATGCAGTTTCAGCCAGTCCAGCGTCTGCTTGATTTCGCGGCACTTGGCTCGCGTATCGGCCAGATGCCGGTCGATCAATTCGAGGGTCACTTCTCCGCTCATGGGTGCTTCGGCGGAAAACGCCTCTCCCGTTATCAAAAACAATGTGCTGTTGGTCATGTTCGGCTCCCTTTGCGGGATGCGCTGCCGGCGAGAGGAATGCAGTGGCCCGTTCGCGCGCCCGCCAGCGCTCGTTCCACCGATCTGATTTTCACCAGTTAAATCCTCTCGCCGGACCCCGCTGCCCCGCGCCCTGAAATCAATTCTTTTGTTTTATCTCAGCTTGATCGCCCTGACCGGCGGTATGCCCCCGCCCACGCGCCGGCCAGGGTCGATCAATGCCGCCCGCTAATCAAAACAATCTGCCGGGTCGGTGATTTTGCCGCTTTGAAGAAGTTCGTGCATCTCGCCCTCCCGTGTGCCTTGAACGTTGTTCATATGAACACCATAGCACTATTTGAACGCTGTTCAAGCCCTATTTTGAACGATGTTCAACTTTTTTCATTTTTTAATGCGTATAGGGCGTGTTGCCCAAAAGACGAATGGCAGGGATGAATGAATCATGTTCAAAAAACTTGAACTGCGTTCACATTTGTGCCTGAATCATGCTGCAATGCGAGGGAAGTTCGCGGCGTGGCCGCAGTTGTATAGTTGGAGGATCTACAGGAATGGCGCTTGACAAGGACGAAGTAAGCTCCCGCGTTCTGGATATTGCCGAGGACCTTCTGAATGAGGGCGGGGCGATCAATCTCAAGGCGCGCACGATCGCCGAAAAGGCGGGAATTGCCGTTGGGTCGATTTACAACCTGTATGGCGATCTGGATGGGCTACACCTTGCCGTAAATTTCCGTCTGCTCGACCGGCTTTCGCGCGCCGGCATGGAAACAATGACGCAAATGCAGTCGTCGCGCGTTCTGGACACCAAGGGCCGATTGCTCGCTCTCGCGCGGACCTATCTGGAATATGTCGCGGCGCATCCGCATAGCTGGGCGGCACTGTTGGCGTTCAGCCCTGCGCGAATCGACGCTGCGCGCCGAGAAGACTATATAGGGCGGCTCGATGGACTTTTCGGAATCATCACCAAGGTGCTGATGGACGACAAGAAACTGGCGCTCGATGAAGAGGAGTGCGTGCTGAACGCGCGCATCCTATGGTCGAGCGTGCATGGTATCGTCACCAGTGGGGTGAGCAGCCGCGCGAGTGGAAACCCTGAAGTCGAGACATGGCGTCAGGTGGACCATCTTGTAACGGTTTATCTGGCCGGACTGGAACGCCATCCGGGACGTTTGACCCACTAGATTTTAGATCGCCCATAGGGCGGGAGGAATAATGTCGTTTTTCAAGAAGCTGTTCGGCGGTGGCGGTGAATCCGCAGCAAGCGAGCCGAAAGTTGCAGGCGAAGCCGAACATCGCGGCTTTATTATCAAGGCAACGCCATTCAAGCACGACGGGCAATATCAGACCTGTGGTGTGATTTCCAAAGAGATCGGCGGGGAAATGAAGGAGCATCGTTTCATTCGCGCGGATCGCTTTGCGGGTCTGGACGATGTCGTGCAACTGACGCTCAGCAAAGGTCGGCAGATTATTGATGAGCAGGGCGAGCGGTTGTTCGGGTGAGGGGCAGCGCAGACATCGCGAGGCTGGGGCGAAGGGGCCAGAAGCGCTGAGTGCTCAAGCGGTAATCGCGAGCGTTCGTTTGGGTAGGGTTCTGAAAAATCAGACAAAATAAAGCCGCCCTCTCTCCTAGGCCATAGGGAGAAGGCGGCGGGTTCAACGCCCTGAGCCAATTCGAGGCGTTGAACGTTGTTTGTGCGCTTTAGGCAGCGGCGGTTGCGAGCGGCTTTTCGGTAACCTGCTCAACCAGCGCATCGATCTGCTTTTCAGCCTTGGCGAGCGCAGCCTTGACCGCATCTTCGCCCATGCCCAAGCCTTCGACGCGAATAACTTCGACATCGGTCATGCCGTTAAAGCCGAGCACACCCTTGAGGTAAGGCACGGCGAAATCCATGACGGCGGCAGGGCCTTCCGAATAAACGCCGCCGGAAGCGAGCACGACGTAAACGTTCTTGCCCTTGACCAGACCCTGCGGGCCATTTGGCCCGTAAGCAAAGGTGCGGCCCGAACGCGAGATATGGTCAATCCACGACTTCAGCGTCGAGGAGATCGAGAAGTTGATGAGACCGGTGGCGAGCACGATGTAGTCGGCGGCAAACAGTTCATCCACGGCGGTGTCTGAAAGGCTGACAACCTTGGCTTGAGCCGGGGTGCGCGATTCTGCGGGGGTATAGATGCCGGTGGCATAATCTGGCTCGATGTGCGGGAGGGGGTTCTTAACCAGATCACGCACGGTCAAGGTGCTGCCAGGATTTGCTGCCTGCAGCTTGCCAGCAAGTTCATTTGCAACGCGGGTGGACTGCGAGGAGTCACCACGCGGGCTGGAAGTAATGAGAAGGATATTCGACATTTTCTTGGCTCCGATTTGCGGCGTTGGGAGAACGCCTGAATTTCGAAACACTAGATAGGGATGGACATCTATTCAAAAAATTGGGAAAATATCTATCTATCATATCCAATAAGTGGATAAGTCATGCAGGCAAACCCAACACTCGACCAATTGCAGGTGTTTCTGGCGGTCGCGGAAACCGGGAGTTTTTCCGCAGCTGCGCGACGGCTCAATCGTGCGCAATCGGTTATCAGCTACACGATTTCCAACCTGGAAGCGCAACTGGAAATGTCGCTTTTCGAGCGCGAAGGCACGCGTGAGCCGCGCCTGACGCCGGAGGGCAAGGCGATGTTGCCTGATGCGCGGCGCATGATTGCGGTGCTGAACGATATGCGTTCACGCGCGGAGGGCATGAAGCTTGGGCTTGAAGCTGAATTGTCAATCGCCGTGGATGTGTCTCTGCCTTCGCCGTCACTTGTGGAAACGCTGAAGGGCTTTGAGCGCCAGTTTCCGTCTGTAGCGCTGAAGCTCAATGTCGGCGCGCTGGGCGTGGTGTGGGATCAGTTGCTGAACCGCAACTGCGATATTGGTTTTGGCGGGCAGTTGATAGGCAAGACGGATGAGCTTGTTTCCATCCGGGTTGGCGATGCGAGCATGATACCAGTCGCGGCGCCAGACCACCCGCTGGCAGTGTATAAGGGCAGAGTGCCGCTATCCGTGGTGCGCGAAAACATCCAGCTCGTCATTTCCGATGTATCCCGGATGACGGAAGGCAAGGATTTCGGCGTGTTTGCTTATCGGACGTGGCGCATGACGGATACGTCTACCAAGCGCGAGCTGATCCTTTCGGGCATGGGGTGGGGCGGACTGCCGACATGGATGGTTTCTGACGACATCAGCGCAGGCAGGCTTAAAGCGCTCGACCTTGAGCCATACCCGGTGCGGCCTTACGCGCTGTTTGCATTCCACCGTGCCGATTCGATGCCCGGTCCAGCAGCAACCTGGCTGATCGAACGGTTCAAGGAAGAACTACCGAAGGTTTGCAATGTCATGAGGCGGCCGCACCTCGCCGGCTTGCAGGTAGCAGAAGACCCTCTATGAGCGCGGCAAGCGCCTGCG
Organism: Mesorhizobium denitrificans; assembly: GCF_003403035.1. Lineage (GTDB taxonomy): Bacteria > Pseudomonadota > Alphaproteobacteria > Rhizobiales > Rhizobiaceae > Mesorhizobium_G > Mesorhizobium_G denitrificans. The sequence goes on from NZ_QURN01000007.1 coordinate 180,471, forward strand.
CATAGTCGGCGGCGCTGCCGCCTGCTTCGATGGCGAGCGCAGCGCGGTCAAACGCGGCGGAAAGCAGCGCAGCGATGGCGTCGATGCTTAAATTTGGCGAGATCGCTTTTTCCCGGATTCCATAGGCGATGCCAGCGCGCAACGTGCGACCACTGTGGCGAGCGTCGATCTCGTCCATTTCCGCGCGCCCGAGAACGGCAGGACCATCGAGAAGGAGCAGACGCGTGCGGCCCGGCGCGGCCATGACGCGCAAGAAGGCGTCACCGCCTTGAATGAGCGCATCGCGCAGACTGAGATTTTCAGGCGCTGCTTGTTCGATTGCTTCCGCGACGAGTTGCGCTTCCTGCTCACATACGGCGCGGAACAGCGCTTTCTTGTCTTCAAAGTGATGATAGAGCGCGCCGCGCGTGACACCTGCGGCCTCGACGATCTCCGGCGTGGCGGTGTCGGCATATCCTTTGGCAGTGAAAAGATGCCGCGCGGCGGCGATCAATTGGCCCCGCGTTTGCTCCGTGCGCTCACGATTTGAGCGGCGCTCGATTTTTTCTTGCATACATGCAGCCTGTATGTTAATTAATATTTACATGCAGATTGTATGTAAATGTGCGGAGAAAGAAAAGCCATGAAAACGACGAGCTACTATCCGGTGCTTATGGTTGACGATGTTGCTGCCACGGCTGCGTTCTATGTCGAGCACTTTCGCCTTGAGCCGCTGTTTGAGAGCGATTGGTATGTGCATCTGCGCTCCTGCGAGGACAAGAAGGTGAATCTTGGTGTAGTGAGGTACGACCACCCGACAGTCCCCGCTGAGGGCAGGGCGAAGACTCAGGGTCTGCTGATCAACTTCGAGGTGCGCGATGTCGATGCTGTGCACGAAAGGCTGGAGGCTGCGGGGCTGCCGATGCTGGTTTCGCTGCGAGACGAGGACTTCGGCCAGCGGCACTTCATTACCGAAGACCCCAACGGCGTTCTGATCGACGTTATCAAGCCGATTCCGCCAAGCGACGCGTTTCTTGCGCAGTTCGCACCCGAAGCAGTGGGGAAATAGCGGGCGAGGGAAAGTGTGCGGGCGAGCGCCCGCACACCAATGTTTCGCCTAGTTTGCGCTTGCGACCGGCGCAACAAGCGGCGTGATGCGGCGGATCGCAACACGGCGGTTTTCACGCTCCGGCTCTTGCGTGCGCACCTTCAGGTAGCGTTCGCCATAGCCCTGCGTGGCGAGGTTTTCGGGCGGAATGCCGAACACATTGCTCAATGCATCGGCCACCGATTCCGCGCGACGGTCTGACAGCGCGAGGTTGGCGACATCTGTGCCAACCGCGTCGGTGTGGCCTTCGATAAGGAAGGTTTCTGCCGGGTTTGCCTTGAGCAGCCGTTCCATCGCCGTTGCTACGCCTTCAAGACGGGTGATTTCGCTTTCGGGGATCGATGCCTTGCCGAAATCGAATGTGATGGTGTCGAGGTCGATGCGCCGCGTCTTGTCGCGAATGCGTGCCGACCGCTTCACTTCATCCACCGAATAGAGGCGCTCGACGCGCTCCACCGGCGGCTCGCTGAGGAAGTCGTAATAATCTTCCGGCGCGCGTGCTCGTTCGGCATCGAAAATATACTCGTCAGCCGGGATGCCAAGCTCCATTGGCGGCAGATCGTCGCCCGGATCGCGCCATTCGCGGTCTGGGCTGAGGTTTTCATCCTGCGCGTAGACCAGCACATATTCGCGGCCATCGGGCGTGATGCGCGAGCGCTTGATCACATCGCCATAGCGGTTGCGGATGGTGACCACCTGAACGCCGTTTTCGCGCTCGATGATCTCACGCGTGCGGCCGCCGGGAAGATCCTCGTAGTAAACGTCGCGCGCGCCGCGTCCGAGGCGCTGGCGGTCATCACTTTCGACGACATTCTGACCACCGAAATTGAGAATGATGCGGTCGCCCATCTGGCGCACGACATCAGCGCCCTGCGGTCGTTCCTGACGCAGCACATCCGGTGCGGCCGCGCGACGCTTGCCGCGTTCACGCGTGAGCGGGACGATCTCCTGCGGCTGGAGAGCTTCCTGCGCTGCGCGGTCGTTAGCCGGTGGCGGACCTGAGGGCGCTGCCGGAGGTGGCGCCTCGGCGTTGTCCTGACGCTGTTGCTTGCGCGGGCGAGCATGTTCGTCGCCCGATTTCTGGCTGTCGAGAAGCGGCGCTTCCGCGCCATCATTCGGAGCCTGTGCTGGCTGCTCGGCGCGCGGTTGAGGCGCTGGCTGCTCAGGCTGTGGTTCAGGTGCGGGTTGCGGTTCGACAGCAGGATTTGGCTGCTGTGCATCTGGTGCGGGCGCGGGCTCTTCCGCTGGCGCTTGCGGAGCAGGCTCGGCCGCAGGCTCTTCTGCCGGCGCTTGCGGAGCTGGCTCAGCTTGATCGGCAGGCGCAGGCACTTGTTCAACCTGCTTTCGCTGCTTGCGCTTGGGTGGGGCCTTGGGCTGTTGGTCTGGCTCAGCAGCGGGCTGCTGCGCTTCCGGTTTAGGCGCAGCTTCAGGCTCCGGTGCCGGTTCTTGCGGCTGTGCCTTTTGTTCTGGTGCTGGCGCAGGCTCGGGAGCGGGTTGAGGTTCGGCCTGTGGTGCAGGCTCCGGCGCAGGCTCCGGTTCAGGGGCTGGCGCTGGCGCGGCTTCTGGCTCTGGGGCAGGTGCAGCCTCGGGCTCAGGCGCGGGCGCCGGCTCGGCTGGTGGCTGTGCTTCGGCATCTGGCGCGGCCTCGGCCGGAGCCTTGCGCTTTTGTTGCGGCTGCTGGGCGCAGTCTTCGCCCTCCGCGCATTCGGCTTGCGCCAGCACGATTGCAGCGCGCGATTGCTGCGGCATCGTCGCCTTGCTGAATTGGCCCGGCATTGCGTAAGTCGATGTCGACGTCATCAAAAGTGCGAACGCGCCGCTCGCGAAAAAAATTGGCGTATGCTTCATCATTATTCCTCCGGTCTGTATGTCCGTCGATGTGCGAATCGTTGACGGATCATAAAGTTCCCTTCGCGGGCTGGTTGACCGCTTAACGAGGCAAAAGCTTGACGAGGAGATGGCTGACTGCCAAATGCGCCACATGACTATCCCATTTTGGAAGGAAAAGCCGCTGGAGCGGATGACCCCGCAGGAGTGGGAATCGCTGTGCGATGGCTGCGGAAAATGCTGCCTTTCCAAGCTTGAGGATGAAGATACGGGCGAAATTTACTGGACGTCCGTGGGTTGCCGCCTGCTCGATTCGGATGCCTGCCGTTGTCGCGATTATCCAAACCGGCTGAAGGTGGTGGACGATTGCGTGGGACTTACACCGGAAAAAGTGCGCACGCTGAGCTGGTTGCCGAAGACCTGTGCGTATCGGCTGGTTGCCGAGGGCAGGGACCTTTATTGGTGGCACTATCTTGTTTCGGGTTCGCGCGAAACCGTTCATGAAGCAGGCATATCCGTTCGCGGACGCGTGACTGCATTAGAAACAGAACTTGATGACCCGGAAGACTATTTCGCCCATATGCTCGAAGATGAGCTGTGAGGCCGAAACGTAGCGCCTTCAAATTTTTTGCAATAAAATCAAAATATTATCCGATGAATGGCTGATGAATGATGGGTTCTGCCACCATTCAGCCGCGCTGTGCGACTACAGACGCATTGAGGCGAGCATTGGCGGAAAGGAGCCAACGATGTTCAAAATTGCAAAAGCGGTGATGGTTTCAGCGCTAATCGGTGCAGGAGCGCTTACGCTCGCACCTGTCAGCGCGCAGGCTGACAGCCTGTATTTTTCGCTCGGTGTGGGTGGCCCGCGCGGCGACGTTATTATCGGCGATGACTACACGCCGGTGCAGGATTGGGACCGCCCGCCGCCGCGTTGGGATCGGCCGCCTCCTCCCGGTTGGAATCGACCACCGCCACGTTGGGACCGTCCTCCGCCGCGTTGGGATCGTCCGCGCCCGGAATGGGATCGCCCTGGTTGCTCGGAACGGCAGGCCATTCGCAAGGCATATAGGATGGGTCTCGATAGACCGTTCGTGGCCCGCACCAATCGCAGGATGATCGTGATTGCCGGTGTGGGTTATGGTGGGCGAGAGTGGATCAGTTTTGCCAACGTGCCCGGCTGCCCGGTTATGCGCTGATCTGGTGAGAAGAATTAAGTGCCCCCGAAGATTGTCTCGGGGGCGCTTGCTTTTGCGCTTAACGCAATTCGTAAGTCATGTTGACCTGAACGACATAGCTATTCTCGCCAGCCTGAACAGGAGCGCCAGCCGCATCAGCGCGGAACTTCGCCTGTACCATCGGGATGGGAGGCGAAACAGGCGACGTTTCGGAGATTTCCAGCACATTGCCCAATGAAACGCCCGCAGCTTCAGCCAATGTCTTCGCCTTGGCGATTGCATCGGCAACGGCTTTCTTGCGCGCCTCTTCGCGAGCCTGCGCGGGGTTTTCGTTGGAGAAGGAAATATCGCCACCCTGGTTCACGCCGAGCGACACGGATTTGTCGAGAATTTCACCGGTCTTCTCAATGTCGCGAATGCGAACGGAGAGCGTATTGGTGACCTGATAGGCCGCAAGCACAGCTTCCTGCCCGCCGTCTGCCTTCTGCGGGTACTCGTAACGTGGATTGATCTGGATGCCGGTGGTTTGCAGATCACGCTCGGCAATGCCCGAAGATTTCATTGCTGCGATGACCGCGGCCATTGCGTCATTGTTGGCGGTTAGCGCGTCGCGTGCCGTCTTTGCCTCTCGCATGACCGCAATGGTGAGAATCGCAATGTCGGGCACCATCGTGGCCTGACCCTCGCCGGTGACCGTGATGCGTGGCAGCATTCTTTCAGGCCCCGCAGCATGGGCGGAAAAGGGAAGGGCGAAACAGGCCGCAAGCGCGAGGGCAAGCGCGGTTTTCTTCATGATAGGTATTACTCCGAGACATATTCATGACGGTTCGGACATAAGGTGATGATTGTGGGAGCATTACGGCGCTTGTGGATTATGCGCGATGGCTTGTGTACCGCGCAAAAAGCAACTATGGCAACCACGCGTGGGGCCTGTAGCTCAATGGTTAGAGCCGGCGGCTCATAACCGCTTGGTTGGGGGTTCGAGTCCCTCCGGGCCCACCATCCAGCTTTTTGACGTTGCAGCGCGGCTGAATAATTATTTCTTGTCAGTGCCTTAGTGGGCGAACTGTTCGGCTTTGATGATTTCGCGCGAGGCTAGGTCAGCTGGCTAATCAAAGGAAATGAGCACCTTCGTCGATTTTGATTTGTCGTTGGCCAGATCAAACGCTTCGCGCGCGCGCTCCATCGGAAAACTCGCCGTTTGCAATGGCCGTACGTCGATCTCACGATTGGCGATGAGCCGAGCAGCGAGACCAAATTCTTTATCGAAGCGAAACGTGCCGCGCAGATCGATTTCACGAGTGACCAGCAGTGTGATGGGCAATTGCACATCGCCACCCATGCCCATCTGAACAAGGATGCCGCGTGGCCGCAAACAATCGAGCCCGTCGCGGAGCACCGAAGCGCTGCCGGAAGCTTCGAAATGCACATCGAACCGGCCGGTGCTTTCGGTGAAATCGCGCAAGCGTTTGCTTCCAGAGCTGACGTCAAGCGTATGGGTGGCGCCGCAACGCTGAGCCAGTGACAGTGCGCCCACATGTATGTCGGTTGCAACAATCTCACCGGCGCCAGCGCGCCTCGCTGCCATAATCGTCAGAATGCCGATGGGGCCGCAGCCCGTGACAAGAATGCGGTTGCCTGCGAGCGGACCAGCGCGACCAACAGCGTGAAGGCATACGGCGAGCGGTTCCGCCATCGTTGCTTCGCCAAGCGAAACAAGATCGCCCACGGGGAACACCTGGCTCTCGTCCACGGTGACGAACTCGCGAAACCCACCCTGAACATGAGGAAAGCGCATGGCGCTGCCCATGAAGCGCATGTCGGAGCAATGATTGCGCAATCCTGCGCGACAGGCTTCGCAAGTGTCACAAGGCCGGCTCGGATTGATTGCGACGCGCGCGCCAACCGCGAGACCGGATACAGCATCGCCAAGATCGCTCACCACACCTGCGATTTCGTGGCCGAGCACCATTGGCTGTTGAAGCCGGATAATACCTGTGCCGCCGTGGTTGAAGTAGTGAAGGTCGGAACCGCAAATGCCGCCTGCTGCGATGCGCACGCGAACTTCGTGAGGACCGGGCGTGACATCCGCAATCTCGTCTATGCGAAGATCCTTCGGGGCGTGGACAACGACACCGCGCATCACATTTCCCTTAAATCAAAGTACAGCCAGCATGCCGCCGTCGACATAGATGATCTGACCGTTGACGTAGTCTGAGGCTGGCGACGCGAGAAAGATTGCCGTTCCTGCAAGGTCGCGGGGCAATCCCCAGCGACCAGAAGGCGTGCGCGAGCGCACCCATGCGTCGAACTTTGGGTCAGATGTAAGCGCCTTGTTCATTTCCGTGTCGATGTAGCCGGGGCCAATCGCGTTGGCCTGAATGCCGTGCACGGCCCATTCGGCAGCCATCGAGCGTGTCAGCAATTTTATGCCGCCCTTGGCAGCCGTATAGGGTGCGGTGGTTGTGCGGGCGACCTCGCTGTTTAGTGAGCCGATATTGATGATCTTGCCGCCCTTGCTGCGGGACACCATGCGCCGCGCTGCTTCACGACCCACGACAAAGGCGCTTGTCAGGTTGGTTTCGAGAACGCGCCGCCAGTCAGCGCTGTTGAGTTCGAGCATTGGCTTGCGGAATTGAATGCCGGCATTATTGACGAGAATATCGACAACAATGCCGTTAGTGTCGAATGCCGCAAAGGCGGCTTGGACAGCCGCTTCATCGCAAACATCGAAAGCGCTCGCGGATGCTGAAAATCCACGGCTGGTCAGGGCGCGGACGCTGGTGGCAAGCTTGCTTTCGTCTCTTCCATTCAAAATGACAGAAGCACCGCTTTCGGCAAGCGCCTCCGCTATGGCCAGACCCAACCCACCCGATGAGCCGGTAATAAGAGCGGTGCGCCCAGAAAGGTCGAAAAGGCTTGATGCCGTCATGCTTCGCTGCGCCTCACCATGAGATCCGAACGCTCAAAGACCGCGGGTTGCAAGTCGGTTCCGAGGCCGGGGCCTTCCATAGGTATGACGTAACCGTCGCGGATGACGGGGACTTCGGTGACGAGTTCTTTGTACCAGCCACTATAGAAAGCGCGGACCGATTCCTGGATGAGCGTGTTCGGTTGGCTGAATGACATATGGACGGCAGCGGCAAAGCCGACTGGACCTATGCAGTCATGCGGGGCGAAGGGCTTATGATACGTCTCACCCATCGCTGCGATTTTGCGCCCTTCCGTAAGACCGCCGGTCCAACACAAGTCTACCATGACGATGCCTATGGCGTCGCGGTCGAGCATTTCCTTGTACGGCCACCGCGAGCCAAGCGTCTCGCTGGCGCAGACCGGGGTAGGGGTGCTTCGCGCATATTCGGCCAGCGCCTGGCTCGAATTCATCCGAATCGGGTCTTCGTACCAGGTTGGCTGAAACTGATCGAGCGCATGTGCGATGCGCTTGGCACTGGTCAGGTTCCAAAGTGAATGGAACTCCACCATGATATCCATCTTGTCGCCGACCCGTTTGCGGATCAATTCAAAGGGCCTCAAGCCTTCCTTGAGTTGCTGAAGCGATATGTCTACGCCGCCGGTTTCTCTGGCGGCTGGATCGAACGGCCAGATTTTCATGGCGTTGATGCCGCTTTCGAGCAGATTTTCTGCAAGTGCGCCCGCATCCGTAGTGAACGCGGCCAGATCTTCATATGGCCCAGCGTCACCGAGGTTCCATGTGTTTACCGGACGGATGTCTCTGTTTCGCACGTACTGATACCCGGCGCAGGTGTTGTAGACACGGAGCTTGTCGCGGCACAGACCACCGAGAAGCTGATGCACCGGCTGGCCGACGACTTTGCCCCACAAATCCCAAAGTGCGATGTCGATTGCCGAGGCTGCGCGGTATTCTGTGCCGGTGCTAGATTGCGCCATCGGAAGATTGACGAGTTCCTTGTGGAGCGCCTCGATGCGCAAAGGATCGCGACCCAGAAGACGCGACGCGAGCGTATCATGAATGTGTGCGGCAACGGCTCCTGCGCCAAAAAAGGTTTCACCGAGTCCAATGATGCCCGCATCCGTGTGCAGCCGAACCCACAGCACATTTTCAAATTCGCGCGCCGATAGGGTTTCGATGGCAGTTATCTTCATTGCGGGGAAATCCCTGTGTCTGAAGTGCTAGATGATCCCGGCGTTCAGCAAGGCGCGCACAGTCAGGTCGAAATGGTCGGCCATTGCCCTTTCAGCCGCCTTGGCGTCGCCCTGCCGAATGGCTTCGGCGATGATGATGTGGCCGTCGATGCTGTCCATGCGTTCGGCGTCCGTGGGCCGAGCTGCCCAGCCGATAGCCCAGTTCTGCCGCGTTACCGGGCCGAAGGAGCTGACGAGCAATGCGAAAAGCGGATTGCGCGATGCCCGCGCCACCGCAGCGTGAAAGGCGATGTCCAGCTCCATCACGTCGCCGGTGCCGGCGTAACTGGTGCGCATGTTGTTTGCGATGTCAGAGATTTCGTCCGCTTCCGCGGGCGTGCGCCGGAACGCCGCGAGAGCGGCAGTCCGCAGTTCGATGGTACGACGCACGTCAAAAATCTGCTGGATTGAAAGCTGGTTCGTATAGACGCAGTGGTCGATCATACGGCCAATGGCCGAACCGTCAGCCGGAGCCACGCGCGCCCGGCGTCCGTTGCCGACATCGATGAGCCTGAGCGCTGAGAGGCTGCGAAACGCTTCGCGAGCCACCGCGCGAGAAACGCCAGCTTCCAGAGCAAACGAAGATTCGCTTGGCAAAGCCGCGCCGGGCTCGAGCCCATTGTGCCTGATGTGATCAGTCACCTTGTCGATCACCTGATCGACAAGCGTATACGGCTCTTCATTCTCTACCGTGTTCGGCATCGCTATCATTTCCCTCTACTGCGCCGACCTGTCAGATAGGTCAAGGCTAAAATGTCAGAATTTCGGCTTTGACCTGTTTACAATTCAGAAGATCACATGTTAACCCTCATTCCGAACTGGGAGGTTTAGCGGTGAACTTTTCTTCTGCGTTTGGAAAGACCATTCAATGAGGAGAGCGTTCAATGCGCTGCGTCACAACCCTGTATGGGTTGCTGTGGCGCTGCTGTATTGCGTGGCCGGGCTGGTTTCGCCGGCAATGCTAAAGACCGAACAGGTGCTGAATATTCTGCAGGTCACGGCCTTTCTGGGGCTCGTGGCTTCGGGACAAACAATCGCGCTTCTTGTTGGCGGTATTGACCTGTCGGTCGCGGGCGTCGTGACCATGACGAATATTTTGGCCACGAGCCTGATGATGGGCCAGAACGAACGGATTGCTCCCGCTGTTGCTATTTGCATCGCGCTTGGCGTCGCTGTCGGCATAATCAATGGTATATTGGTTGCGTTTCTGCGAGTGGCCCCGATCATTGCGACGCTGGCAATGAACGCGATCCTCTTTGGTGCAGCGCTCGTCTATACCGGTGGCGCACCATTCGGCTCATCCGCGCCGGCATTCAATCAACTGGGTCAAGGCTCCGTTCTCGGTCTGCCCGCCAGCGCGCTATGTTGGCTGGTGGTTTCGCTCATCCTTGCATATGCGATGCGCCGCACGACGCTTGGCCGCTGGATTTACGCCGTTGGCGCAAATGAAATAGCGGCGCGTTTCATGGGCGTTCCCACACGTCTGGTGCTGGTGCTCGCTTATTCGCTTTCGGCCTTGTTCGCCGTGTTGGGAGGGCTGCTCATCACGGCCTATATCGGCAATCCAAGCCTGGGCATCGGCAATCAGTTTCTTTTGGCATCAGTCGTCGCAGTGGTGGTCGGCGGCACCGCATTGACCGGCGGTATCGGCAGTGTGGTCGGCACGATTGCCGGGGCATTGTTCGTCACCCTGCTCAACAGTTTCACCAACATCGCCCAGGCATCGACGGGTGCGCAATACGTCATTCAGGGCGTTCTGATCGCATTCAGCGTCATCATCTATCGCGTCATCGGCGAGTCTGCCGAAACGCGCTGAACCAAGCCAAAACGAAGGAGTATTCACATGATAAACAAAAGGATAGACCGTCGCACCCTGCTGGGTTGGGGTGCAGGCGCAGCAGCAGGGGCGGTCATGCTGCCTCGGCTTTCACTGGCTGATGTTATCAGCAACGCCAAGATTGAAGCTTCGTCGGAAATGTCGAAGGGCGTGAACAAGTCGGGCAAGTTGCGCATCGGCTTTTCAAACGGATTTTCAGGCAACACATGGCGCACGCAGAACCTCGCTTCGATGCAGACGGAAGCTGGCGCCAATGCCGATCGCTACGAACTGATCACGGTAGATGGACAGGGCGACATCACCAAGCAGGTCAACGACATCGAGGACCTGATCGCGCAGAACGTCGATGCGCTGCTCGTTATTCCAAACTCGGGTACGGCCGTTGTGCCTGCACTTCGAAAGGCAATGAAGGCGGGTATCGTCACCATCCCGTTCAACCTTCCCGTAGAAGGCGACAACTGGACTGCTTTCATCGGAACCGACCCGAAGAAAAAGGGCGCAACGACGGGCAAGTTCTTGAACGACGCTTTGGGCGGAAAAGGCAAGATCGTTGCTCTTGGCGGCTTGCCGGGTAACTCCTACACCGCAGAGTGCTGGGCAGGTGCGCAGACCGAGTTCGCGCCCGGCATCGAAGTGCTGGCATTCAAGGATGCGCATTGGCAGGAAGACAAGGCAAAGGTCGTCATGGCTGACCTCATTGCTGCATATCCTGAAATCGATGGCGTATGGTGCGATGGCGGCCAGGACGCAGCGGGCGGTCTTAAGGCGCTGATGGCGGCAAATCGCCCGTTGGTTCCGGTGACCGGCGATGATTACAATGGCCTGCTCAAGCTCTACGACAAGGAAAAGGGCAACAACCCGAAGTTCAAGATCGGTTGCGTGTCTGAACCGACCTGGGAAGGCGTGGTAGCGCTGCGCACCGCCGTGAAGCTTCTTTCCGGTGAAGATCAGCCCAAGCGCCAGATCATCAGCCCGGTTCTGATGGACGGCAGCAATTACGAACAGTTCATCAAGCGTGACCTGCCGGATGGCGTGTTTGTGGACACATTGCTCACAGATGAAGAGCTGAAGAAGCTGTTTAGCTGAAGTCTAGTTTGTTTTTTCGGGCCACGCTCGCAATGCGTGGCCCGTTCCAATCTGAAAAGCCCATATGCAGCAAGAAAAAATCGTCGGCGCGGAAGTTCCTGCGCTCGAATTGACAGACATTCAGAAGAGCTTTCCTGGCGTCAAAGCCTTGAAGAGGGCATCCTTTGCGTGCCGTGCAGGCGAAGTGCATGTTTTGGTGGGCGAAAACGGGGCGGGCAAATCCACCCTGATGCGCATCATCGCAGGTGTCTGGAAGCCCGACGCGGGCACTATCGCCGTGAATGGCCAAAGGGTCGAGATAGCCGGGCCGCAACATGCGCAAAGCCTCGGCATTGCGATGGTTTATCAAGACACTCGACTGGTACCCGATCTCGACGTTTCGCAAAATATCTGGCTGGGTCGCGAGCCCGGTGGGCGGCTCCTGGTCGACCGAAAGGCGATGGACGACGGAGCACGCGAAATTCTGGCGAAGCTCGGTGTCAGTCTGCCGCTGGACGTGCCTGTGCGTGATCTGGAAGTTGCCGAACGGCAGCTCGTGGAAATCGCGCGGGCGCTGACATCCAATCCTGCGGTCCTGATACTCGACGAGCCAACTTCGGCGCTCGACGCCGCCGAGATACAGCGCTTGTTTGCCATTGTGGCAGAACTCAAGCGGCAGGGTACGGCGGTGATCTTCATTTCTCACCGGCTGCCTGAAGTTTTCGCAATCGCCGACCGCATTACAGTTCTGAAAGACGGTGAGGTGGTCGGCACGGTTGACCGCGACGCCATCAATCACGAGCAACTCGTAGCAATGATGGTGGGACGCGAACTTGCGCTTGCGTATCCTCCACGCGCCGCGAAGGTGGGTCAAGAACGTCTGGTTGTGCGCGACCTGACAAGTCCGGGTCTGTTCCGGGATGTTACCTTTTCTGTCCGCGCTGGAGAAATCGTCGGTCTGGGCGGCATACAGGGCAATGGTCAGGCCGATGTGGTGCGCGGGCTGTTCGGGCTATTGCCGCATGAGGGCACGGTCACGCTGGACGGCGAGAACGCTGCCTTTGCGACGCCTGCGAAAGCGATCAAGGCCGGTTTTGTTTACATACCAGGAGACAGGCACCGCGAGGGCCTGTTCATGCCGCACTCGATCCGCGAAAATATCTCGCTGCCGCATCTGGCTGGATGGGCGGGTCTGGGGCGAGTTCCCGCCGACCGCGAGCAGGATGAATTGCGCAGGGCCATGAGCAGCTTTGCCATTAAGGCGCATTCCGGCGAGCAGGCAGTGCGCACGCTTTCGGGTGGCAATCAGCAGAAGGTCGTTCTTGGACGTTGGACTATTGGAACGCCTAAGGTCTACGTGTTCGAAGATCCGACGAGAGGCGTGGACGTTGCCACCAAGCTTGAAATCTACCGCCGGATTCGCGCGTTGGCCGATGCTGGCGCCGCCGTCATCCTGGTTGCTTCCGACCTGCTCGAACTGATCGGCTTGAGCGATCGCGTTCTGGTATTCTCCGACGGACGCATTGTCGATGAAGTGGCCGGAGCCGATGCCACTGAAGAACGCATAGTTGGGAGCGCAGTCGATGCGAACAGTCCCGATGCACAGGCGGGCGACATAGCGGCCAATATTTCCGTCCAGTCAAATTCTGCTGCGCCTGCCGCCGCTGCCTCATTGCCCGCTCGGAATGTCTTGGGGCGCTATATGGCGCCAATGCTGTTGCTGGGGCTGATTGCAATTTTGAGCTTTGCGACTGCGCAGTTTTCAGACTTCTTCCTGACTTCCAGGAACGTCTCCAACATCGCGGCTCAGGTGGCGCCGCTGGCGCTGGTCGCGCTCGGCCAATTTTGCGTCATCGTGCTGGGCGGGATCGACCTTTCAGTCGGGCCGGTCATAAGTCTCGTGACCGGTATCGTTTCTTACATTGCCGTCTCCGAAGGTGGGGCAGGGGTCGTTGAGGCCTCCGCAATAGCGCTTGCCGCCGGCGTGCTGACGGGGTTGGTGAACGCGTTACTAATTGTCAAACTTCGAATTCCCGATCTCATCGCAACGCTTGCTACCTATTCCGTGGTGTTTGGCCTTGCGCTTATCGTGCGGCCGAGTCCGGGGGGATTGGTCAGCGACACTTTTCTTAACGTGTTTGAATTCTCCTTTGGGTCGGTGCCAGCCGTCGCGATTGTCATTCTTGTTCTCTACCTCGCGATGGAACTGCTTCTTGTCCGTGGTCGGCTTGGACAAAGACTATATGCCGTTGGCTCCAATGCCGAGGCGAGCACTGTTGTCGGCATAAACATTGGCGTTGTGCGCACCGCGGCCTATGTGTTCTGCGGCCTTTGCGCGGCCGGAGCCGGTTTGATCGTCGCGGCACGCATCGGCAGCGGCGATCCACAGGCTGGCGCGACCTTCACGCTTTCTTCTGTGACCGCGGTGGTGGTTGGCGGGGTCAGCGTTTTCGGGGGCAGAGGCACTGCAATTGGCGTGCTGCTGGGTGCCGTCGCAGTCGGCGTAATGCAAAACGCGCTCAACCTCATGCAAGTCTCTGCCTACTACCAATATATCTGGACCGGTGGCCTTACCCTGCTCGCGGTGGCTGGCTTCTCGCTGCGCCTTTCGGCAAGGAGAAATAGAAGATGAACAATGCGAATCCGACCGTCGAATGCGTGGTCAATTGCGCGAACAAACTGGGCGAAGTGCCGGTATGGGATGTTGCCGAACAGGCGCTTTACTGGGTCGATATTGAAGGCTGCCTTCTACAGCGATTTCACCCCGCTTCCGGTCAGACGCGCCAGTGGCGCTTGCCTGAGCGTGTAGCCGCTGTCGCCCTGCGGGAGAATGGTGGGATCGTTCTGGCGCTGGCATCGGGGTTTGCATTTTTCGATGCGGAAACGGGTGCAATAGAACGGCTGGCGGCACCGGAAGCCGACAAGCCGGGTAATCGGTTCAATGATGGCAAATGCGACCGCCGCGGACGCTTCTGGGCCGGCACGATGGACGATTCATTGAAGTCCCAAACCGGCGCCCTGTACAGGCTGGACGCCGATCTTGCCTGCCAACGGATGGAAAGTGGCATAGGAATATCCAACAGCCTCGCCTGGAGCCCGGACAACAGCACGTTCTATTTCGCCGACACACTCGTGCGAACCATTTTCGCCTATGATTTCGATCTGGAAACCGGCGCGATAACCAACAAGCGCGTTTTCACTGATTGTGCGGACCAGCCGGGCGACCCCGACGGATCGACAATCGATGCCGAAGGTTTTCTCTGGAACGCGCAATGGGATGGCTGGCGCTTGGTGCGCTACGCGCCGGATGGGCGTGTTGATCGAATAGTGCCCTTGCCCGTGCAAAAGCCGACGAGCTGCATGTTCGGCGGCCCCGACCTTTCCACACTCTACGTCACTTCGGCGGTATGGGACCTGTCGGATGAAGCTCTCGCATCACAGCCTTTCGCAGGCGGCCTGCTGGCTCTGGATGTTGGGGTGAAGGGAATTGCCGAACCTCGATTTGCCGGTTGAAAGAGTTACAATGAAGATCACTTCGATCACTACGCGCATCGTCAATGCCGAGATGCGCAACTGGGTATTCGTCAAGGTCGAAACCGATCAGGACGGCTTGTGGGGCTGGGGCGAAGCAACGCTGGAATGGAAAACGCGAGCGGTCGCAGGCGCGATTGAGGACCTCGCTCCGCTGCTCATCGGACGCGATCCGCGCGACATTGAGCAAGCTGTCCGCATTCTGCGCAAGCATAGTTTCTGGCGGCTGGGCGTTATCGGTATGAGCGCGATCTCCGGAATTGAAATGGCGCTTTGGGATATCTTCGGGAAGTCGCTGAACGTGCCCGTATGGCGGCTGCTGGGCGGAAAAGTTCGTGACAAGGTTCTGGTTTATACCCATCTCGGCCTCGGTGATATGCGGGCGGTATATGAAACAATGGATGCCGCGCCGCTGGTCGAACGTGCGCATGAGGTTGTCGAAAAAGGCTATCGTGCGTTCAAAACTGTTTTCATTCCCTACACGAACTATCACGCGCCTTTGCCGGAAGTGGACAAGGTTGCGCGCATGATTGAAGCCTTGCGTCGCGCGACAGGCCCGGAAATCGAACTGATGGTAGATTTCCATGGTCGCCCGGCAAGTGCGGCTGCGGCGCTGGCCTATCTCAAGGCATTGGAGCCTGGCCATCCCATGTTCGTGGAAGAACCGGTTCCGCCCGGCGAAACATCTGCTTTGAAAGCGGTATCGGAAAAGACTTCGATTCCGCTCGCGACTGGTGAAAGACTGGTAGATCGGCCTGAGTTTGTTGACCTTCTCAACGCGCGGGCGGTTGACATAATCCAGCCGGATATCTGCCATTGCGGCGGTCTTAACGAAGCGAAGAAAATCGCAGCCATGGCGGAGGCGTTTTCTATAGGTGTTGCGCCTCACAACCCTCTCGGTCCGATAGCAGGGGCGGCAGCGCTTCAATTTGCTGTTTCCACTCCAAACCACGTCATTCAGGAAGAAATGGTGGGTGCAGTTCCTTGGTATTTTGATGTGGTTCAGGGTCCGATCCATCGCGTCGATGGCTACTGGACGGTTCCCGAAACGCCCGGTCTCGGCATTGAAGTGGACGAAACCGAGTGCGCGCGGCACCCCTTCCAGCAGGAGATCATTCACACGACCAATGCGGTTCTGGACGATGGCACCGTCGTGGATTGGTAGCTACTGGGCCTAATGAACCGCGAACTGAAGGGTAGGCTTGCTGCCCCGACCGCTTTCGGCAACACCGACGGATGTGATGGCATTCATTTCACTGCCGAAAACAATCGCGATCTCGGCGTCGCAATCGCCGATAAGGTCAAGAATATTCTCTGAGCGTAACAAGCGCCGGATCGATCGCATCGCTGATTTGGCTCGTCAGGATCAACCCGCGAGTCATTTCAGTCAGTTGTAAGCGATTGTGCAGAATCTGAATCAATGCTGCTTCAACAACTGATTCAAGTTCGTCGGCTGGCAACCATCATTTCCACCGCGATGCTTGTGTTGTCCGCTATGAACGTTAACTGGCGATGTTTTCGGGGTCCGGTCCGTCTATCAGGCTGTCCGTGGCGGCAAGGGCCATCAGGCGGGCGGGGTCGGTTATGATAACCTGCGTTCCTTGGAATCTGACGCCGTCGGCTCGCAGCGCTTTCACTGTTCGTGACAAATTTTCCGGCGTCATACCGAGATAAGAAGCGAGATGGCGCTTCTCCATCGGCAGGACCATGCTGACGACACCATTGGCAAGCTGGGATTGTTGCAGGATGTAGGCGGCAAGCCGTTCTCGTGAATTGCGAAGCTTCAGGTTCTTTGCGTGGCGGACGAAGGTTCGATATCCGACACCCAATTCCCGCATCGCAGCCACGGCGAAGTCAGGATCTCGGCGCAGCGCAGCCCGCAAATCGGCCGCTGGAATCATGACTATCCGGGAACGCTCCAATGTCCGCGCGGACATCAAATAGGGTGCGTCACATACGCAGGCGGCCAAGATGAAAGTGGAAACCGGGCGCACGATGCCCATGACGGATTCGTGCCCATTCCAGGTGGCCCGCAACTCGACTGCGCCTTCAACGAGGATATGCAGGAAGTCTGCATATTCGCCCTGCTGGATAAGGTCCATTCGTGGCGGGAAGTTCTGGGAATACGCAATCTGCATCAGACTGTCGAATGTCTGTGTCATCATCTCTCGAAAGAGCGGAAGACGACGGAAGCCGGGCTTTTCCTCAGCACGCATGACGTAGCTCGATCATTTGCACACTAATTGATTTTTATCAATTATAAGATGCAAGCATGTCAATTTCAAATGTTAAGTTCGTTTCTAAATCGTCATTAAATCATATACTTACGGCAAGCACATCTTATGCCTGCGTCGCTCTCCAATCACGATTTTAGGTTGATCCACATCAAAGAAGAAATTGATCGTATGTGTATTTTGTAAACATATTAACAGGCGAGCCAACGCCTCAGCCACGGAAGCCTATCCGGAGCCGCGCTATGTCACATCCGATCACACCGAGTCGTGGGGACCAACAAAAAGCCCTCTGGATCAGCACATTTTCCTTCACGATGTGTTTTGCGGTCTGGACCATCTTCTCGATCATCGGGATTTCCATAAAGAGCGAATTGGGGCTGTCCGAGTTTGAGTACGGGGTCCTGATTGCCACGCCGGTGCTGAGTGGGTCTCTGATCCGTCTGATCTTGGGTGTCTGGACAGAGCAATATGGCGGGCGTCTGGTGTTCTCCGTCCAGATGATCCTCACTGGCCTGGCGACCTTCGCTCTTACCTGGGCGAACAGCTATCCAACCTTTTTGCTGGCCGCGCTTGGCGTCGGTCTGGCGGGCGGCTCCTTCATCATCGGTGTCGCCTATGTTTCGAAATGGTATCCTCAAAAGCAGCAGGGTACAGCGCTTGGCGTGTTCGGCATGGGCAATGTCGGCGCAGCGGTAACAAAGTTCCTTGCGCCATTCGTGCTGCTCGCATGGGGATGGCAGGCAGTTGCCGAGATTTGGGCGGCAGTTATCGCCATCATGGGCGTCGTCTTTTATCTGGTGGCAAAAGATGATCCAGATTTTACCGAGCGACGCGCAAAGGGTATTGCTGCGCCGAGCCTTGCCGAGCAGTTCGCACCGCTGAAAAACCTTCAGGTCTGGCGCTTTTCGCTCTACTACTTCTTCGTTTTCGGCGGCTTCGTCGCGCTGGCGCTTTGGCTGCCGCACTATCTCGTGCAGGTTTACGGCGTGGACATGCGCACGGCCGGCATGGCAGCTGCGACGTTCAGCCTCTCGGCCAGCATCTTTCGCGCCTATGGCGGCGTATTGTCCGACCGCTTCGGCGCGCGCACGGTGATGTACTGGACATTCGGCTTCTCGCTGGTGCTGCTGTTCATGCTTTCCTATCCGCCTACAGAATACGTGATCCGCAGCGAAAACGGTCCTATCGCCTTCTCAACTGAGATGGACTTGTGGCCCTTCGTTGCCACCACATTTGCGCTCGGCTTCTTCATGAGCCTCGGCAAGGCCGCGGTGTTCAGGCACATCCCCGTCTATTATCCGAAACATGTCGGATCGGTCGGCGGTCTGGTGGGCATGATCGGCGGTCTGGGCGGTTTCATCCTACCCATCATGTTCGGCATCCTGCTTGATCTGACCGGCATCTGGACATCCGCATTCCTGCTTTTGTTCCTGATCGTGCTGACTTCCATGACCTGGATGCATCTGTCGATCCGCGCGATGGAGCGGAAGGAGCAGGGCGCTGCCCTCGACCGGCTGCCGAGCTTCCCCGAATTGCAGGAGGTTCACGATCCGAACCGCACGGTAATGCCTCATCTGATCGAGGATTGGCGTCCCGAGGACACCAAGTTCTGGGCAGAGAAAGGCCAACGCATTGCGCGCCGCAACCTGTGGATCTCGGTTCCGGCCCTGCTTCTCGCCTTCGCGGTATGGATGGTCTGGTCGGTGGTCGTAGCGCGGCTTCCTGCGATCGGATTTGACTTCACCCAGGACCAGCTTTTCTGGCTGGCGGCGCTGCCTGCGCTATCGGGTGCGACGCTGCGCATATTCTACAGCTTCATGGTGCCGATCTTCGGCGGACGGCTGTGGACCACGGTATCAACGGCATCGCTGCTGATTCCCGCCGTCGGCATCGGCTATGCGGTGCAGAATCCAGAAACGCCTTATCTGATCTTTGCGGTGCTCGCGCTTTTGTGCGGTTTCGGTGGTGGCAATTTCGCTTCCTCCATGGCCAATATCAGCTTCTTCTTCCCTCGGGCCGAGAAGGGTAATGCCATGGCGCTGAACGCAGGACTGGGCAATCTGGGCGTTTCGGTCATGCAGTTCCTGGTGCCACTTGCCATTACGGCAGGTATTTTCCAGACGCTGGGAGGCGCACCGCAGGAACTTTCCGACGGTGGCCGCATCTGGATGCAGAATGCGGGCTTCATCTGGGTGCCTTTCATTCTTGCCTCGACCGCTGCTGCGTGGCTGGGCATGGACGATATTGCTGATGCCCGGGCAAGCTTCCGCGAGCAAGCGGTGATTTTCACGCGCACCCACAACTGGGTAATGTGCCTGCTCTATGTCGGAACTTTCGGCAGCTTCATCGGCTATTCGGCGGGCTTCCCGCTGCTGTCCAAGCTGGCTTTCCCCGAGGTCGATGCTCTGAAATACGTGTTCCTCGGTCCGCTTGTTGGCGCACTGAGCCGTGCAGGCACGGGCTGGCTGTCTGACAGGGTCGGCGGTGGACGCGTCACTTTCTGGGTCTTTGCGGGCATGATCGTGTCGGTGCTCGGCGTGATCTGGTCGCTGCAGACTGGCACCTTCGCCGGCTTCTTCGGCTCGTTCATGGCGCTGTTCTTCTTTACAGGTGTCGGTAACGCTTCGACCTTCCAGATGATCCCCGTCATCATGCGCAAGGAAGTCGGGCGGCTGATGCCCAACCTCGAATCCGCAGACCAGCGCCGCCAGTCCGAGCGTGAAGCTGCCGCTATTATCGCCTTCACCAGCGCCATCGGTGGCTATGGTGGCTTCTTCATCCCCAAAGCCTACGGCACTTCGATCGGTATGACCGGATCGCCGCTCGCGGCACTTTGGGCATTTCTTGCCTTCTACATCGTATGTCTGGCTGTGACCTGGGTGGTCTACACTCGCCGCGGCGGACTTCTGCACGACATCGAACGCGGTCGGGTCCCGATGGCCGCCGTACCTGCTTAATAAATGAGGAGACAGCCATGAGCCAGCTTCTGGATCGCCTGAACTTCCTGACATCGCTGCGCAAAGGCACCTTTGCCGATGGCCATGGCCAGACGACGATCGAGAACCGTGAGTGGGAGGATGTTTATCGCCGCCGCTGGCAGCATGACAAGATCGTGCGTTCCACTCATGGCGTGAACTGCACTGGCTCCTGCTCCTGGAAAATCTATGTCAAATCGGGGATCGTGACATGGGAGACGCAGCAGACCGATTATCCGCGCACGCGGCCGGATCTGCCCAATCACGAGCCGCGCGGCTGCGCGCGCGGCGCGTCTTACAGTTGGTACCTGTACAGCGCCAATCGCGTTAAGACGCCATTGATACGCGCTCGGCTGCTGCGGCTGTGGCGCGAAAAACGCAAGTCCATGGATCCGATTGAGGCATGGACGGCTATTCAGAACGACCCGGCAGCACGCGCAAGCTACACCCGCATCCGCGGAAAGGGTGGCTTCGTCCGCGCAAGCTGGGATGAAGCGACTGAGATCGTTGCCGCGGCCAACGTCTATACAACCCGCAAATACGGTCCGGATCGCGTATTCGGTTTTTCGCCAATCCCGGCCATGTCGATGGTGTCCTACGCTGCCGGCACACGCTACCTGTCATTAATTGGCGGCACATGCATGTCGTTCTACGACTGGTATTGCGACCTTCCGCCAGCAAGTCCCCAAACATGGGGAGAACAGACCGACGTGCCGGAATCGGCTGATTGGTACAATGCGGGCTACCTGCTGTTGTGGGGTTCGAACGTGCCGCAAACGCGCACTCCCGACGCACATTTCTATACCGAAGCGCGTTACAAGGGCACCAAGAGCGCGGTCATCTGTCCCGATTATTCCGAGGCAGCCAAATTCGGCGACATCTGGCTGAACGCCAAGCAGGGAACCGACGCCGCCTTAGGCATGGCGTTTGGCCACGTCATCCTGCGTGAGTTCCATCTCGACCGGCAGGTTCCTTATTTTACCGATTATTGCCGGAAATATTCCGACATGCCGATGCTGGTGCGCATTGAGCGGCAGGGCGACCGGCTGGTTCCAGGCCAGCAGTTGCGGGCGTCCGATTTCGTGCGTTCTTTGGGAGAAAAGAACAATCCTGACTGGAAGACCGTCGGGATCGACGAGATTTCCGGGAAGGTCGTTGTGCCTAATGGCTCCATCGGCTTCCGCTGGGGCGAGACGGGTAAGTGGAACCTCGAGGAGAAGGCCGCCAACAAGGACATTCGCCTCAAGCTCAGCCTGATCGACAAGGCGGATCACGACAAGGTGGCAGGCGTCGATTTCCCATATTTCGGTGGCGCTGCGACCAATGGTTTCGCCGTCGATGATCGTGGCGGAATCCTCACACGCTCGGTGCCGCTGAAGAAAATCAAGCTGGCAGGCGGCGAAGAGGTTCTGGTCGCCACCGTCTTTGACCTCCTTTGCGCGAACTACAGCCTCGATCGCGGTCTGGGCGGCGATCATGTCGCGAAGGATTACGATGCCGATGTGCCATTCACTCCGGCATGGGCTGAGCGCATCACCGGTGTGCGCCGCGACAAGATCATCCAGGTGGCGCGGGAATTCGCGGACAACGCGGAAAAGACCAAGGGCCGCTCCATGGTGATCATCGGCGCCGCGATGAACCACTGGTTCCATATGGATATGAATTACCGCGCGGTCATCAACATGCTGGTGATGTGCGGCTGCGTTGGTCAGTCCGGCGGTGGCTGGGCGCATTATGTCGGGCAGGAGAAGCTCAGGCCGCAGACCGGCTGGACGGCGCTGGCTTTCGCGCTCGACTGGGCACGACCACCCCGCCACATGAACGCGACCTCGGCTTGGTACGCGCATACGGACCAGTGGCGCTACGAGACGGTGCGCTCGCAGGAAATTCTGTCCCCGACCGCACCGGCGGGCGATTGGAGCCGGCTCAGCCTCATCGACTACAATATTCGCGCCGAAAGAATGGGGTGGCTGCCCTCGGCGCCCCAACTGAAGACCAATCCGCTGGAGATTGGGCGCGCTGCAAAGGCCGCTGGCGTCGAGGTCAAGGACTATGTTGCAGAGCGCCTGAAGTCAGGCGAGTTGCAGATGTCTTGCGAGGACCCGGACGCGCCGGAGAACTGGCCGCGCAACCTGTTCGTCTGGCGCTCGAACCTGCTCGGTTCTTCCGGCAAGGGGCATGAATATTTCCTCAAACACCTGCTTGGCACCGATCATGGCGTGCAGGGCAAGGACCTCGGGGAGGAGGGTGCCGTAAAGCCAGTCGAGGCCGTCTGGCATGAGCGTGCGCCCGAAGGAAAACTCGACCTTCTCGTCACCATCGACTTCCGTATGTCCACGACGGCGGTCTACGCCGACATCGTCCTGCCGACCGCCAGTTGGTACGAGAAGGACGACATGAACACCTCCGACATGCACCCGTTCATCCACCCGCTGCAGGCAGCGGTGGACCCGGCTTATGAGTCGAAAACAGACTGGGAGATTTTCAAGGCCATCGCCCGCAAGTTTTCGGAGATCGCGCCAAGTGTACTGGGCGTCGAGTCCGATGTGGTGCAGCTGCCACTCCAGCACGACAGCCCCGGCGAGATTGCGCAGGGCGTCGTTCGTGACTGGAAGCTCGGCGAATGTGAACTGATTCCGGGCAAGACCGCGCCCGCCTACATCTCCATCGAGCGCGACTATGCCAACATCTACAAGCGCTTCACGGCGCTTGGCCCGTTGATGGAAAAGATCGGCAATGGTGGCAAGGGCATCGCTTGGGACACGAAGAATGAAGTCCATCACCTGAAGGCGCTCAACGGCACGGTGACAGAGGAAGGTGTGACCAAGGGTATGGCCCGCATCGATACCGCTATCGACGCCGCCGAAGTCGTGCTGATGCTGGCACCCGAGACGAATGGCGAGGTGGCCGTGAAGGCTTGGGAAGTGCTCGGCAAGGCCACCGGCCGCGATCATCGGCATCTGGCCGAGGGTAAGGAGGACGAGAAGATCCGCTTCCGCGACATCGCCGCCCAGCCGCGGAAGATCATCTCCTCTCCCACCTGGTCGGGAATAGAAAGCGAAGAGGTCTGCTACAATGCTGGCTGGACAAACGTCCACGAACTGATCCCATGGCGCACGGTGACCGGCCGCCAGCAGCTTTATCAGGACCATGAATGGATGCGGGCCTTCGGCGAAGGCTTCGTTACCTGGCGCCCACCGGTGGACCTGAAGACCGTGGGCAAGACGGCGACGCGTGCTTTGGCGGCGAATGAGCCGCATGTCGTGCTGAACTTCCTTACTCCGCACCAGAAGTGGGGAATCCATTCCACATATACCGACAATCTGCTGATGCTGACCCTGAACCGGGGTGGGCCGGTGGTGTGGATTTCGGAGGTGGACGCCAAAAAGGTCGGGCTGGTCGACAATGACTGGGTCGAGGTCTTCAACATCAACGGCGCTATCACGGCACGTGCCGTGGTGAGCCAGCGGATGAAGGAAGGCTCGATGTTCATGTATCACGCGCAGGAGAAGATCGTGAACACGCCCGGAAGCCAACTGACCGGCAAGCGCGGCGGCATCCACAACTCCGTCACCCGCATCGTGCTGAAGCCGACGCATATGATCGGCGGCTATGCCCAGCTTGCATATGGCTTCAACTACTACGGCACTGTCGGCTCCAACCGCGACGAGTTCGTCATCGTGCGCAAATTGTCGAAAGTCGATTGGCTGGACGAGCCCGCAACCCAGATTACGGAGGCAGCGGAATGAAAGTACGTGCCCAGATAGGAATGGTGCTGAACCTCGACAAATGCATCGGGTGTCACACTTGCTCCGTCACTTGCAAGAACGTGTGGACCAGCCGCGAAGGCGTTGAATATGCCTGGTTCAACAATGTCGAAACCAAGCCCGGCATCGGCTATCCCAAGGACTGGGAGAACCAGAAGCGCTGGAATGGCGGCTGGGTCCGCACCAGGTCGGGTGCGTTGCAGCCCAAGCAGGGAGGCAAATGGCGCATTCTGGCGAATATCTTCGCCAATCCTGATCTGCCTGAGATCGACGATTTCTACGAGCCGTTCGACTTCGATTACGATCACCTGAAATCCGCGCCGGAGATGAAAGCCTTCCCGACCGCGCGCCCGCGTTCGAAGATCTCGGGCGAGCGAATGGAAAAGATCGAGTGGGGTCCGAACTGGGAGGAAATTCTTGGCGGAGAATTCGAGAAGCGCTCCAAGGACTACAATTTCGAGGGCATCCAGAAGGAGATTTACGGCCAGTACGAAAACACCTTCATGATGTATCTGCCGAGGCTGTGCGAGCACTGCCTCAATCCGGCCTGTGTCGCATCCTGCCCCTCGGGCGCGATCTACAAACGCGAGGACGATGGCGTCGTCCTGATCGATCAGGAGAAGTGCAGAGGCTGGCGCATGTGCGTCTCGGGCTGCCCCTACAAGAAGATCTATTACAACTGGTCCACGGGCAAATCCGAAAAGTGCACGCTATGCTATCCGCGTCTGGAAAGCGGCCAGCCGACGGTCTGCTCGGAAACCTGCGTTGGACGCATTCGCTATCTGGGCGTGATGCTCTACGACGCCGACCGTATTGCGGAAGCTGCGAGCGTCGAGAATGAGAAGGACCTTTATGACGCGCAACTCGGCGTATTCCTCGATCCAAACGATCCCGAGGTAATTGCTGCGGCGCGCGCCGAGGGCATTCCCGAAGACTGGATCAAAGGTGCCCGGAACTCACCGATCTGGAAGATGGCGATGGAATGGAAGATCGCCTTCCCGCTGCATCCTGAATACCGCACCCTGCCGATGGTCTGGTACGTTCCGCCATTGTCGCCAATCCAGAACGCGGCGGCGGCGGGGCAGATTGCCGCGCAGGACAACATGCCGGACGTGCGCTCGCTGCGCATTCCGGTGCGCTACCTCGCCAACATGCTGACCGCTGGCGATGAGGAGCCAATCGTTTCGGCGCTTGAGCGGATGTTGGCCATGCGCGCCTATATGCGCTCCAAGACGGTCGATGGCGTTGTGAATCTCGGCGTGGCCAAACGTGTGGGCCTTCTTCCGCAGCAGATCGACGATATGTACAAGCTCCTGGCCATCGCCAACTACGAGGACCGTTTCGTCATTCCGACGACCCATCGCGAACTCGTCGAAGACGCCTACGATCTCAAGGGTGGCTGCGGCTTCACCGACGGCAATGGCTGCTCGAGTGGGCATTCGGGCCAATCGCTCTTTGGCGGCAAGAAATTCCGCAGCCCGCAGGAGTTCATCGCATGAAGACGTTTAAGGCCCTCTCGGCCCTGCTCAGCTATCCAAGCAGCGATCTGCAGCAGGCGGTTCCCGCGATCCGCGCGGTTCTTGGCGAAGGATTGCTGCCGCAATCCGCCGTGGCAGCGCTGGAGCCTCTTCTCCTCTCGCTGGAAAACAAGGACATCTACGATCTTCAGGAGCGGTATGTGCTTCTGTTCGACCGATCGCGCACCTTGTCGCTCAACCTTTTCGAGCATGTGCATGGCGAAAGCCGTGATCGCGGCGGCGCCATGGTCGATCTGCTCGAAACCTATCGGGCCGGTGGCTTCGACCTTGCCGGGACTGAATTGCCCGATCACCTGCCAGTACTTCTGGAGTTCCTTTCCACGCGACCTGTCGCGGAGGCGCGTGAAATCCTCGCCGATGCTGGCCATATCCTGATCGCACTGGCGGAGCGACTTGCGCGGAGGGAGACGGCATACGCAGCCGCGCTCGAAGCGCTGGTGGCCTTCATCTCGGCCGATCCAAGGACGGAAGAGGCGCAAGTCCTCCTGTCACAGCCGGATGACAATCCTGAAGACCTGGCTGCGCTCGATGCGGTCTGGGAGGAGGCTCAGGTCACCTTCGGTCCTGATCCGAATGCCGGTTGCCCGGTCAGCCGCGATATCCTTGCGCGCATGGACCCGCAACCCGCGCCCCGCATTCAGTGAACAGGAGGCAACGATGCACAACTTCCTCTTCGGTATCTATCCCTACATCGCCATCACTGTGATGGTGATGGCCAGCATCGTCCGTTATGAGCGCGACCCCTTTACGTGGAAATCGAAGTCGAGCCAGCTTCTGCGCAAGCGGCAGTTCGTCATAGGCTCGGTTCTCTTTCACGTCGGCGTGCTGATCATATTCGGGGGACATCTGGTTGGTCTCCTGACGCCGATCAGCGTCTTTGACACCCTGGGCATCAGCCACGAAGCGAAGCAGATTCTCGCTGTCGCGGCTGGCGGTGTGGCCGGGCTCATGGCGCTGATAGGTGGCATATTGTTGCTGCACCGGCGGCTTTTCGATCCGCGCATCCGCGCCAATTCCACCTTTGCCGACACCGGAATTCTGGTTTTGTTGATGGCGCAGCTGCTACTGGGACTCGCGACCATCACCGTCTCGCTCCGCCACCTCGACGGCGAGGAGATGGTGAAATTCATGAACTGGGCACAGGCCGTTATCTATTTGCGTGGCAATGCAGCAGACTACATCCACGACGTGCACTGGCTGTTCAAAGTGCATATCGTGCTTGGCCTGACCATCTTCCTGCTGTTTCCCTTTACCCGTCTCGTCCACATGTTCTCAGCGCCAGTTCGCTATCTGTGGCGGCCGGGCTACCAGATAGTGCGCTCGCGCCGCGGCGCGCAGCCCGCGCCTACGGGACTGGCACCACTGCCGCGCGCGGGCATGGAGCCAGGAGAATGAGGGTTCTTGATCTCACGAACGCTCCGGTGCCGGTCACGGTCAACGGCATCACGATTGCCGCCGAAGCGATCGCAGCCGAGGCGCAAAACCATCCCGTGCCGAAGGGCAAACCCGGCTGGGCCTGGAAAGCCGCAGCGCGGGCGCTGGTCCTGCGCGAGGTGCTGTTGCAGGAGGCAAGGGCAATCGGGATTGCGCCGGATCCTATCGAACTGGCCGAAGGGCTGTTGGAAACAGATGAGGAAGCGCTGATCCGTCAGCTTCTTGAGAGCGTCATTCCTCCGGCTCACATCGATGAAGCAGAGTTGCGCGCGATCTATGATGAAACGCCGGACCGTTTTCGTGGACCGTCGCTGTTTGAGGCCTCGCACATCCTCTTTCCGGCCACCGCAGGCGGCAAAAATGTGCGCGAAGCTGCGCTGATGCGTGCCGAAATGGTGCTTGCCGATCTGCACCGTAATCCTCGCCGCTTCGCTGATCTGGCTGCCGAGCATAGTGCCTGCCCTTCACGGACCAATGGCGGCATGCTTGGCCAGCTGGCTTCGGGCGACACGGTGCCGGAATTCGAGGCTGCGCTGTGCTCCATGGAGGAGGGAAGCATCTCCGACGCGCCGGTGGAAAGCCGTTACGGGTTCCATCTGATCCGGCTGGATGCGCGCAAACGAGGCGAAGTCTTGCCGTTCACCGCCGTTCTGCCACATCTGCGCGAGGCGCAGGAAAAGGCGGATTGGGTTCGCGCCAGCCGCGCCTATATGGACCAACTGTCGACACGAGCCAAGGTGACGGGAATCGACCTTGCGGAGCTTTCCGCTACGAATTCGAGACTATAAGCATGAGCCCTTCTGCCGCCCTGTCCGATCCTTTCTATTGTGGCTGTGAGACTGAGCCGAAACCGGGTGCGCTGCTCTCTGTAGACATGGCGCTTGCCAAGGGATTGGCGTTGGTCGAGCCTGTTCAGGAAGTCGAGCGCATGTCGCTCGAACAGGCTCATGGCCGGGTGCTGGCCGAAGCTGTTAAGGCCAGTGTACCGCTGCCGCTGTTCGATAATTCCGCAATGGACGGCTACGCGATACGCATCGCAGACATTGCCGGGGCAGGGCCTTGGCGACTGCCGATAGTCGGTCGTATAGCGGCTGGCGACGCGGGCAATGAGCCGCTTCCGAAAGGTGCCACCCTGCGCATTTTCACCGGCGCGCCTGTTCCGCCCGGCTGTGACGCCGTAGTCATGCAGGAAATGGTGCGGCTTGAAGGGGATGCGATCTGGCTGGATCGACGCCCAAAGCTTGACGAAAATATTCGGCGCGCCGGTGAAGACCTCGCTGCCGGCACGGAAATCATTTCCGCAGGGCGGTGCATAGGTCCGCGCGCGGCCGCGCTGCTCGCCGCGTCAGGCTGCGGTAAGGTCGCTGTCCGTCGCCGTATCCGCGTCGCGTTCTTCAGCACCGGCTCCGAATTGCGCGCGCCGGGCGTTCCCCTCTCACCGGGACAGATCTGGAATTCCAATCGTTATCATCTTCAGGGCTCTCTCAATCTGCCCTGGATCGATATGATCGACATGGGCGCCATTCCCGACACCCCGGATCTGTTGCAGCGTGCACTGGAGCAGGCGTCTCGCGATGCGGATCTGGTAGTGACCACTGGCGGGGTCTCAGTCGGCGACGAAGACCATATGCCGGCTGTGTTACGCGCGGCGGGTGCGGATATTCATGTGATGAAGGTCGCAATGAAGCCCGGAAAGCCGTTGGTTATCGGGCGGATCGGCACTGCGATCTATCTCGGCCTGCCGGGTAATCCGGTTTCTGCCTTCGTTACCTGGTATGTGATCGGGGCACGCATTGCCGAGGCTCTGGCGGGGTTGCCAGGGGCGGCACCAAGTCGCTTTATCGTTCGCGCCGGGTTTGATCGATTGCGTCATCCGGGGCGTTGCGAGTTCCTGCCCGCGCGTCTTGGCAAATATGACGGCCACGGCACAAGAACCGTGGAAATCGCGACCTCGCATGTTTCGCACCGGCTTGCGTTGCTGGGAGATGCTGACGGCCTTTTGCTGATCCCCGCGGAAACCGGCCGCATCCAGCGCGGCGACATGCTCGAATTCTTGCCGTTCCGGGACGGATGAGTTTTTACGCGGAAAATCGGTAATCCGCCAGCCGGAAGGGGTTAACCGACCAGCGGGCTGCGAGCCATCTTCATACTGGACCAAGTGTTTAAGGGTTGTGCCTTCGATCTTGAGGCGTAGACTTCTCACGGTTCAATGTTCGTGAGGAGCACTTGCGTTGAAAACGATCCTTTCCCGCAGAACATTTCTCAAGGCAAGCGTTGCCGGCGTTGCAATCAAGATATCGATGCTGCCGATAGCTGCGCGCGCGGAACTGATTGAGACACCGCCACCGCCTGCGGCGGATTGGCTGGTGGCCGGAGGCAAGCCGAAATACCGGCTCGACGCCATTGCCAAAGTGACTGGCGGCAAGACATTTGCACGCGATTATCGCGCGCGCGATCTTGAAGGTTGGCCCAAGGAGCAGTCGCACGCCTTTATGCTCCATGCGACGCGCACGGATCGTGTTTTCGACGGTGTCGACCTGGCCCTGCTAGAGCCTGATCTCAAGCCGGATAGGCTGGTCTTGCACGAAGATCTGGTTGCGGATGGTGTCACCATCCCTGTGCCAGGTTTTTACGGTGACGTGTTTCTGGTTCCGAAGGGACAGACGGCGCGTCTGCTCGGGCAGCCGGTGGCGATGCTCATCTATCACGACTTTGCCCGCTTCGATCTAGCGAAGCGTACGCTACGCTTCAGCGACAATGTTGTACGTTATGGCGGAGCAGGTCCATCGACCACGCCCGCCAATTACGGCGCAGCGCGTTATGTACGCATTGATGGTGGTACTCCGGACGCGCCGGACCGCTTTTCCGCCCTGAAGGATACGGTGATCTGGACCGGCTTCAAGGGCGACGACCCGCAATGGCCGGCTGCCGGGGATGGTGACGCGTCCGCCCGTGGAATGACGGCGGCGGCAGAGATCCAAAACGAGATTGCAGCCGCAGGCGACGACATGCTCGTCCTGAAGCGCTCTTATTTTTCACAATCAATCGATGCTTCCGCGATGGAGGCCGATAACGGTAACGTTTGGTATGACGCCAAGACCGGCGTGCTTCACGCAATGGTGGCGACCCAATCGCCATATGAGGTGGCCGAAGTTGCCGCCGTCATGGTGTCCAAATCTAAATTCCCGCTTAAGAGCGTCGATCTGAAGGTGGGTTATACCGTAGGTTACGGCACCAAGGATCATGCGATCTTCCCGTTCTATTGCGTGCTCGCGGGCCTATATGGCGACGGGCGTCCGGTGCGGCTCGCCAACGACCGCTATGAGCAGTTTCAGACAGCCTTGAAGCGCCACGCTTTCTGGATGGACAATGTGATGCTCATTGACCGCAAGACCGGACAGTTTCGCGCCATGACTGGCACCTACCGCAACAATGGCGGCGGGCGTGAGAATTTTTCGACATCTGTCGGCACGGTTGGCGCGACTGCGGCGCAGTCGATTTATTATCTGCCAAAAAGCGATTTCTCAGCGGCGATCCTGGCGTCGCGCGCCGTTGATGCGGGATCTATGCGCGGCTACGGAACGCTGCAGACGATGTCCGCCACCGAGATGATGGTCGATGAAGCGGCGGAGTTGCTTGGCCTGGACCCAATAGAGTTTCGGCGGCGCAATGCGCTGAAATCAGGGATGAAGAACACTCAGGGCGCGATCCCCTCGGGTGCGATGCGGCATGAAGAAATTTTGAACAAGGCGGCGCAACACCCGATCTGGTCGCAGCGCAATGCTCGCAAAGCCGAATTCGAGGCGGCAAACCCCGGTAAGAGATATGGCGTGGGTTACGGCCATGTGCACAAGGATTACGGCACCGGCGCAGAATCCGCACTCGCATCGCTTGAATTCGATGCAAAGGGTCATCTCAAATTTTCGCATGTCGCGCACGAGATTGGCACCGGCGCAACCACGTCGCAAACAGTTATGGTAGGGGCAATCCTCGGGAAGCTTCCTGACGAGACTGAGTTCGGCAAGGTGCGCTGGCCAAACATGCCGCTTGAGGCCACTGACCAACCTTACACCATGTCTCAGGAAGACGAGGATCGTCATAAGCTCAACCCGCGCTGGACGCCCACTTTCACCTCGCCGATGAGCGCTTCCAACAGCGTGTACTATCTCGGTCACGCCACACGGGAAGCGGCGAACGTGCTTATCGAACTGGCGGTCTGGCCAGCCGCACGCTCGATTTGGTCGCGCGGGATTGGCGGCGGCCAGATGGCTCCTGAGGTCGTTCGCCGCGAAGACTTGCGCGTTGCTGACGGCACAATTACCGCGGCCGCCATGCAGCCGCTTTCATTTGCCGAAATTGCAGCAGAGGCGCATCGCCTTGGTCTTGTTACCGGCGTCACCGTTCACACCTTCAATCGCTGGCAATGGGCTGAAGCCGAGTTTGATCTCGATGAGGCCGGGCATCAGCGCTTTGCCATTGATGCGTTGGCCGTGAAATATGGCGATGCGGCGACGCCGGAGCGCAAGGCTCTCATGACGGCTGATGGCTGGCGCTTTGTTGACCGCGCGTCGGTTTCCTATCCTCCAACACAGCGCAATAACGCAGGCGTCACATATTACGCACCGATGGCGACATTGGTCGAACTGGTTGTCGATCTGGGCAGCGGCGACGTCAAACTGCTATCTCACCACTCCATCATCGAATGCGGAACACAGGTCGTTCCCGAACTCGTTTCCGGCCAGATTCAAGGTGGATTGGCCATGGGTATCGGACACGCGCTCAAGGAGTATCTGCCACTTTATGAGGATGGGCCGGGTGACGGAACCTGGAACTGGAACCGATATGAACTGCCAACCGCAAAGGACGTCGCCGTTTGGTCGCAGACGGCCGAGGTGCTGCCGCCACTATCCGATAGTGATCCACCAAAAGGCATGGCCGAAGTTGTAATGATCGCGGTTGTTCCCGCGATCGTCAACGCTATCACCCACGCCATCGGCAAGCGCTTTTATGAACTGCCTGTTACATCGGATAAAATTCGAGAGGCATTGGCATGACCATAGTCACCCGCAAACTGTCCCTCACGCTCAATGACAAAGCCATCGGACCCATCGATGTGCCTGAGACGATGATGATGCAGGACTTTCTCCACGAGTATGAGAACCTGACCGGATCGCGCATGGGCTGTGGTCAGGGCATCTGCCATGCCTGCACTGTGGTTGTTGAAAAGGATGACGGCTCGCTTGAAGAAATGCGGACCTGCATTGTCGGTGCGCACTGGTTTGAGGGCCGCAAAGTGCGAACTGTTGAGGGTCAGGCAAAGCTCGGTACAGATGGTGAGATCGTCGCGCTTTCGCCGGTTCAGCAGGCATTTATCGAGCATTTCGCGTTCCAGTGCGGCTATTGCACGCCCGGTTTTGTGACGGGCGCCACGGTGCTGCTGGACAAGCTCAAGCGCGAGCCGATTGAACGCGATGCCGTTGAACAGACGATCACAGACGCGCTTGATCGGCATATCTGCCGCTGCACCGGTTATGTCCGCTATTTTGAGGCAGTACGTGATCTCGTCTTGAAGACCCCTGGTTTGGTGAAGGCATAGAATGCTCAGGAAGCTGCTCCTCGCCATATTGGCGGCCGTTGTAATAGGCGTGCTTGTCGCTGCTGGAATTTTCTTTGGCATGTTCGAGAAAAGTGTCGTTGCAGCGGATATCGAGCAGCAGCTATCGGCTGATCAGATGAAGGCACTGGCCCAGCGCGGTGCCTACGTTGCTGTTGCTGCCGATTGTTACGCTTGCCACACTGCCAGGGATGGCGCGCCGTGGGCCGGCGGGATGCCATTCGTAACTCCGTTCGGCACGATTTATTCCACCAACATCTCGCCGGATAAGGAGAATGGTATCGGGAACTGGACGCGCGCCGAATTCCATCGCGCAGTACGCGACGGGGTCGGCAAGCACGGCCATCTGTATCCGGCGATGCCCTATGCTTCCTATCGCAAGATGACGACTGACGATGTCGATGCCGTCTACGCATACCTAATGAACCGCGAGCCGATGAAGGTGGCAAACCGCGCCAATGATATGTCTTTCCCGTTCAACATCCGGCAGGGCATGACGTTCTGGAATCTCCTGAACCTTTCGAACAAAACGACGACTGAAGTCTCTGGTCACTCGCCAATGTGGAATCGGGGTCGTTATGTGACGGACGCGCTTGCCCATTGCGGCGAATGCCATACACCGCGCAACTTCATGATGGGCATGGAAAGCAGTCGCTATCTTCAAGGAGCCATGCTTGACGGCGTGTTGGCGCCCGACATCACAAAGGCTGGATTGACCCAGATGGGTTTCGATCCGGCGGTGTTTGCGACCTTTATGAAGTCTGGCATTTCTGCGCAGGGCGCCATGACCAACCAGATGTTCGAGGTTGTCCATTTCTCCAGCCAGTACATGACGAGCGAAGATTTGCAGGCTATGTCGGCCTATCTGTTTGACCTCGAAAATCTGCCTCAAAAACCAGAACTGCCGCCCAAGCCTGAGCCGATCGCCGTGCCAGAGCAGACTGCGACTTCTGCGCGGGAAACCTATAATGGCCTTTGCGCCGGCTGCCACGGTGTGCAGGGAATGGGTATTCCAAATGTTGTGGTGCCGCTTGCGACCAACGCTTCGCTGCGCCTGAAAGATGCCGCAAATCTCAATCGGACCATCCTGCATGGCATACCGGCACAGCGCTTTCCTGGCTTGGCCCGCATGCAGCCCATGCCGGCTTTTGCAGCGAATTTGACAGATCAGCAGGTCGCGGACCTTTCCAATTGGTTGCGCGCGACGTGGGGCGGTCAGCAGCCAAACGTTACGGTGCAGGATGTCCAGCGGTTGCGCTGATGCGATTTGAGGACTGGTAACGAAACCTTGGCCGGCAACTGACCATTTTGGCTGTTCAGCGGTCGATACGCGTCGAGAGGATGATTGAGGAAAGCGTTCTCTCTACGCCATCCATCGCACCGATGCCGTCGAGCAGCGCGTCCAGGTCGCTGATCGAAGGCGCGTCGACGATCACGATCATGTCGAAGCTGCCGCTGACCGAATGCAGCGTGCGAACCGCTGAGAGCGCCTTCAATTGCCGCACCACCTTGTCGGTCAGCTTGGGCGTGACCGTCAGCAGGATATGTGCCTTGACCAGACCCTTCTCATAGTCGGCCGAAAGCCTTGCGCCATAGCCGGTGATGGTTCCGCGCTGCTCCAGCCGGTCGATGTAGGTTTGCACCGTCGTGCGCGATACCCCCAGCCGCCGGGCGAGTTCCGCGGTCGGAATACGAGCGTTCTCGCGCAACAACTCGATCAGTGTCTGTTCGGTTTTGTTTGGCATATTGCCTAATCGTTCTATCATTTTGCACAAAATCGGCAAGCGATCTGTCGAATTGCATACTGTCTTTTGCAGGGCAAAATGATTTCTTCGCGCAGGAATCAGCAGGGCTTGAGGGTTGTTATGAAAGAAATCGTCGTCGTCGGTGCGGGCAAGATCGGCTCCACAATAGCAGAGCTCCTGTCCGGGACAGGCGAGTATCGGGTGACTGTAGTCGACCGTTCCGCCGAACAACTGGCCGCGATGGAGCTTTCCGATGCGGTGTTGACGCTGGAACTCGATATCAGTGCAACGGGCGCACTGGAAAAGGTGCTGGCCGGCAAATTCGCCGTGCTGAGTGCTGCCCCCTTCCACCTGACGCGGCGCATTGCCGAAGCAGCCGCAACATGCGGCGTGCACTATCTCGACCTGACCGAGGATGTCGCTTCGACGCGCCGTGTGAAAGAGCTTGCACGCGATGCAGAGAGCACCTTCATTCCGCAATGCGGGCTGGCACCGGGTTTCATCTCCATCGTGGCAAACGACCTTGCCAGCCGGTTCGATTCGCTGGAAAGCGTACGCATGCGCGTGGGCGCGCTGCCGCAATATCCGTCCAACGCGCTGAACTACAATCTCACCTGGAGTACGGACGGCGTCATCAACGAATATTGCGAACCGTGCGAGGCAATCGTCGAGGGTGAGCTGGTGGAGGTGGTGCCACTGGAGGAGCGCGAGGAGTTTTCGCTCGATGGCGTCACCTATGAAGCGTTCAATACCTCGGGCGGCCTGGGCACGCTCGCCGAAACGCTGAAAGGCAAGGTGCGTACGCTTAATTATCGCACCATTCGCTATCCGGGCCACGCCAACATCATGAAGGCGCTGCTTAACGACCTTGGCCTGCGCCACCGCCGCGATGTGCTGAAGGACATCTTTGAAAGCGCTCTGCCTGCTACGACCCAGGATGTGGTGATCGTGTTCGTGACCGTGAGCGGCAGAAAGAATGGGCGCCTGCTGCAGGAAACCTATGCCAACAAGATCTATAGCCAGCGCGTTGGCAATATTGTGCATTCGGCGATCCAGATAACAACGGCGTCCGGCATCTGCGCAGTGCTCGACATGCTGGCCGATGGCAGCTTGCCTTCGAAGGGCTTCGTGCGGCAGGAGGACATCGCGCTCGACAGTTTCCTCGCCAACCGCTTCGGTCGTGTTTACGCACAGCAGGAAGCGGTTGGACGGTTCGGGCGCTGACGTTGCTTATTCGAGCTTGGTGCGATGCCGCCACCCGTCACTTAGCGAAAGACACAGCCGTTTGGTGAAGCGAATCCGCTTGCTATCCGCAGTTTGGCTCGTCAATCTGGCAAGCAATTGCGGGGTTACCCGTTGACGACGACTGGAATCTTTGGTTTGGGCCTGCGGGCTCAAAAAGGACGTGCAGCAGAATATGTGCCCGGCGCAAGTTAATGCGAACTCGACTCGAGGATACGTAATTCCCATTGGGGGGGGCGAAGACCGCGTCAAGGAGCGGCATATTCATCGTCGCTTTGTCGAGCTGTCGGGCGGACGCGCAGCGAATATCGCGGTGATACCGACCGCATCCGAACTCGAGACCACCGGTCTGGATTATAGTCGCATCTTCAGTGATCTCGGTGCGGCCCAAGTCGACCTTTTGCCGATTGCGCGGCGGGCGGACTGCGACAATCCCCGCTATCTTGAAATGCTTGACCGCGCCACCGGGATTTTTCTGACCGGCGGCAACCAGTTGCGGCTCTCCACGATCCTCGGCGGCACCGGCATTGCCCAGCGTATCCGCCGCCATAACGCGGCGGGCGTGCATGTCGCGGGCACATCGGCCGGAGCATCGATCATGTCAGAGCATATGATCGCGGGCGGTGACAGCAATTCTGCTCCATTGGAGGGTGCGGCCAGCCTCGCTCCGGGCCTGGGACTGACGAACGCCGTCATCATCGATCAGCATTTCACCCAGCGCAACCGTCTGGGCCGATTGCTGTCGGCTTCCTCCTACAATCCTTTCCTGATCGGGCTTGGGATCGACGAGGACACGGCAGCCTTTATCGGCCCCGAGGGCGTGTTTGAGGTGGTGGGATCAGGTACGGTCACCGTCGTCGACGCCTCCGATCAAACCCATTCGTCAATGTGGGAGGCCGGCCCCGGCCAGCCTCTGACCTTGCTAGACCTGAAAGTTCACGTGATGGGTGAGGGGTGCCGCTATGACCTCGTCAACCGCCGCGCCTATCTGCCCGACGAGCAAACTGCATTCTGCGCTTTGCCATATGACAAGGTCAGATCATACTGACCTATATTGACAGGAAGGGGACCAGTCCATGAAGGTCGTTTCGACAAACGTTTTTGTCGGCCCGAACGTATGGGCAGGGTTTCCGGTAATCCGGCATGTGGTCGATCTGGGTGTGCTCGAGGACTGGCCGTCCGCCAAGCTCGGCGATAGCTGGACGGATAGCCTGATCGATGCGCTGCCGGGTTTGCGCGAGCACGGCTGCTCGTACCGCGAACCGGGCGGCCTGATACGCCGCCTGCGCGAAG
Organism: Mesorhizobium denitrificans; assembly: GCF_003403035.1. GTDB lineage: Bacteria > Pseudomonadota > Alphaproteobacteria > Rhizobiales > Rhizobiaceae > Mesorhizobium_G > Mesorhizobium_G denitrificans. The sequence continues at coordinate 217,002 of NZ_QURN01000007.1, forward strand.
GCGAAGGCACCTGGCTGGGCCATGTGGCCGAACATGTGGCGCTGGAAATTCAGGGCGTCGCCGGATCGGACGTGACCTTTGGCCGAACGCGCGGCACTGGCGTGCACGGCCAGTACAATCTGGTCTATGAATATCGCCAGCGCGACGTCGGGCTTGAGGCTGGTCGTCTCGCCATTCAGTTGCTTATGAACCTGCTGCCGGACCATGTGAAGGCGCTGACCGACTACGAATACGACCCGGAATTCGACTTCCCATCCGAGTTGAAAAGCTTTGTGCTGATGGCGCAGCGCAAGGAATTTGGCCCTTCGACCGGATCGTTGGTCAAGGCCGCCGATGAGCGCGACATTCCCTGGATACGGTTGAACAACAATTCGCTCGTCCAGTTCGGCCACGGCAAGTATCAGCAGCGCATTCAGGCGACCATTACCAGCCAGACCAAGCACATCGCCGTCGAGATCTCCTGCGACAAGGAAGATACTCACAACATGCTCAACGATCTGGGCCTGCCGGTGCCGCAGCAACGCCTGGTCTATTCGCCGACTGAAGCGGTCAGGGCGGCCAAGCGCATAGGGTTTCCGGTCGTGGTCAAGCCGCTGGACGGCAATCACGGGCGTGGCGTTTCGATAAACTTGACCGAGGATGCGCAGGTCGAGGTGGCCTTCCATGAAGCCAAGGCTCAGTCGAGAAGCCGTGGCATACTGATCGAGCAGTTCGTGACGGGCATGGATCATCGGATGCTGGTGGTGAACGGCCAACTGGTTGCAGTGGCCAAGCGGGTGCCGGGGCATGTGGTAGGCGACGGCAAGCACAGCATTGCCCAGCTCGTCGATATCGTGAACCAGGATCCACGCCGCGGCATCGGCCACGAAAAGGTGTTGACGAACCTTGAATTGGACAGCCAAGCCGAGCGGTTGATGTCCGCGGCGGGTTATACCGCCGAGACTGTTTTGCCCAAGGGTGAGACGTTCTATCTGCGCTCGACGGCAAATCTTTCGACCGGCGGCACGGCGATCGACATGACCGATGTCTGTCACCCCGACAACAAGGACATGGCCGAGCGCACGATCAATGCCGTGGGTCTCGACGTCGGCGGCGTCGATTTCCTGACCGACGATATCACCCGAAGCTACAAGGATATCGGTGGCGCAATCGTGGAGGTCAACGCAGCTCCCGGTTTCCGGATGCATGTTGCGCCTTCCGAAGGCAAATCCCGTGACGTTTCGGGCAGGGTGATGGACATGCTCTTTCCGTCGGGCACACAATCACGCATCCCGATTGCGGCGATTACCGGCACCAACGGAAAGACGACGACCAGCCGGATGCTGGCGCATATCATGAAGTCCTCCGGCAAGATCGTGGGCATGACCTCTACAGACGGCGTTTATGTCGACGGCAAGCTCACCGTTAAGGGTGACATGACGGGGCCAGCCTCGGCACAGATGGTGTTGCGCGATCCGTCCGTCGATTGCGCAGTGATGGAGACGGCGCGCGGCGGCCTTGTCCGGTCGGGACTTGGTTTTCAGCGTTGCGATGTTTCGGCCTGCCTGAATGTCACCTCGGACCATCTGGGGATGGGTGGCATCAACACGGTTGAAGAGTTGGCTGTCGTGAAGCGCGTGGTGGTGGAAACCGCGACCGACACGGTTGTCTTGAACGCCGATGACATGCACTGCCTGCGCATGGCCGATTTCTGCCACGCAACGCACATCTGCTATGTAACGATGAATTCCGACCATCCTTTGGTGAAGGAGCATATTCGCGCCGGGGGCCGTGCCGTCGTGCTGGAAAAGGCGATGAACGGCGACATGATAACCATTTATTCCAAGGGGCTGCACTTGCCGGTGCTTTGGTCGCACCTGATCCCGGCAACACTCGAAGGCAAGGCGCTCTACAATGTGCAGAACGCGATGTTTGCCTGCGCTATGGCGTTTTCCTTCGATCTTGACCTGGACAATATCCGCCACGGATTGCGCACGTTCGACACCAGCTTTTTCCAGGCGCCCGGCCGCACGAATGTCTTCGACGAACATCCCTTCAAGGTCATTCTTGATTATGGCCACAACCCTGCGGCTATTGCGGCCATGGCGGGGCTGGCGGCGCGGCTCGACGTCAAAGGTCGTCGTCTCGTCGTTGCGGCCATGCCGGGTGATCGGCGCAACGAGGACATCGTCGCTGCCGCGAAAGAACTCGCGGGTCACTTCGACCATTTCTACCTGAAACCTGACGATGATCGGCGTAGCCGCACAGAGATGGAAGTGCCCGGTCTTATGCGCGAGACTTTGCTGGGTGAGGGCGTGAAAGACAGCCAGATCACTCTTTTCCCGAGCGAAGTCGCCGCCATCGATGCGGCCCTGGCGACGGCTCAGGAAGGCGATCTTCTGGTGGTCTTCGCCGACGAACTTGCCCGATCCTGGAAGCAGATCATCTATTTCAAGAAGGCCGAGCGGGAGGCAATGGCCGCCCAACCGACAAAGTCCCCGCAGCGGGCCGTGGGCTTTGAAGAGCTTCTATCAAGCGGAGACGCGCTGATCCGCGATGAACGCGGGGTTCGTCTGGCAAAGGGCGCTGGCGAAATCGCCGATTGAGCCATGCACGCCCGTTCGGAGGAATTGCAAAACGCGCTGGAAATCCCGGTACCGGACGATCCGTCACTCGTTCTGGACGGTTGCCGCCGACTGCTTGGCCCGAACGTCTACTGCGATCAACGAGGCGCGGTCGGTGACGGCCTCATGCCAGGTTTTGCCCCTGCGAAGGTTCTGGACCTGTGGCAAACATATTTAAGAGCCCTGATCGATAGCTTGGGCTGGCGGGCCGATATCGTCACAAGGTCGTTTGAGGGTGGCGCAAGCCTCTTCCTTGCAGCCCGCGCCGATCGGTTGATGACAGCCGCCTATGTGATTGAAGCGGCGTGGTATTTTGCGGCTTGCGATCTGCTGGGTCGAACCGCGATTGCCTTCGAACGCATGGCTGCTGACATCGCAGCCATTGCGCAGAAGGAAGCCAACCCGACGCTCGTGCATCTTCTGGAACAGGCGCAAGGGCGCGGCATCGACCAGCTTCTCGACGACGACGCTGTGACGCTTGGCCATGGCATGGGCGGGCAGACTTTCGATACCGCCGATCTGCCAGCCAACCCCGACTGGTCGGCGCTGCACGATATCCCGCTGGCGCTGGTCACTGGCACCAATGGCAAGACGACGACAACGCGCCTAATTGCTGCAATGGGACAGAGGGCGGGCAAAGTCTCAGGCCTGTCTTCGACCGATTTCGTCCGGGTCGGAGACGATATTCTGGATCACGGCGACTATTCCGGTCCCGCGGGAGCGCGGCGCCTGTTGCGAGATCCGCGGCTGGAACTCGGTGTTCTGGAAGTTGCGCGTGGCGGCATCCTCCGCCGTGGCCTTCCGGTGACGCGGGCGCGCGCGGCTGTAGTGACAAATGTGGCGGCAGACCATCTGGGCCAATATGGTATCAACACCGTGCGAGACATGACCGAAACCAAGCTGGCGGTTCGGCGCGGCCTTGCGCCCGGTGGCTGGCTGATCCTGAACGCGCAAGACGCAACAATCCGCGAGGCCGCGCACGGCCTTGGCGAGAAGCCCGTTTGGTTCGCACTGGACCCCATGCGCGATGAGATCCGTGCGGCTCGAGCCGCTGGGCAGCCCTGCGGTTGGTTGCAGGACGAAGTTCTAATCCTGTCCGACGGCGTTGATGAGATAGCGCTGATTGCTGCGACGGATGTTCCGCTCACTATGGGCGGGGTTGCGCGCTACAATATCGAGAACGCGCTCGCAGCCGCATTGGCCGGTCGTGCACTGGGACTGCCGGATGCCGCTATTCGCGACACGCTTGCCAGCTTCCGCAGCGACGCCAAAAGTAACCCCGGACGCGCGAACGAGTTTTCGGTCAACGGCGCTCGGGTCTTTGTCGACTTTGCTCACAATCCTCATTCAATCGCTGCGGTCACTTCGGCTCTGGCAGCACTTCCCGCCAAGCGCCGCCTCGTTTTGCTTATGCATGCAGGCGACCGGTCGGATGACGAGATCCGCGCGCTCGTTGAGGGAGCCTTCGCATTGCGGCCGGATCGTGTCGTAATCGCCGAGAACCCCAAATATCTGCGTGGTCGCCAGCCGGGCGTAATCCCCGCGCTGATGCGCGCGACCGCGATCAGTCTTGGATGCGCTGCCGATCAGGTTCTGCTTTGCGAAACTCCGGTTGACGGAGCAAAACGAATTATCGGCCTGTTGCAGCCCGGCGACCTTGCGCTCCTGCTCGTTCATGCGGACAGGCAGGCGGTCTTTGACTTGCTCAACGCCGCTGCCGAATAGGCCAAGAGCCAGAGGAAGTCGAAAGGCGGCGCCAAATGCGCCGCCGCGTGCTGCTGGCTGGATTCGCTAGTCGGCTTGTTCGGTATCCTCGTTGTCGTGACCACCGTTTCGCTCACCGGCATCGTCGCTCGAAGCCATCTTCATGATTTCGCCCGTGCTGCCATCGACGGAAACGTCCTGCTGCATTCCATCGGCCCCGACCACTTCCACATGGAACGCTGGCTTGCCTGCATCGTCATATATCTGGACCGACGAGACGGTTCCGGGATATTTGGCCAAAGCCGCGCGGGCGGCGTCTTCGACAGTCAGTTTGGCGTTCTGCAGAAGGGAGACTTCGTCTGTTTCCCGCGAATTGGATTCCGCGTTTACGCCCGTAACCGCAATCACCAATATTCCCAACGAGGCGATCAGCGCGGCAATTGACTTTGGTTTCTTCATATCAAGCTCCTGTGATTGACCCTCCATCAACAAGATGCCTTCGCGTTCTTTCGCGAGCATTTCCGTTGTCATACAGATCGGTAATCGAGCCTTTACGAGGTGAAAACGATTGTCACGCGAAGGCCCGGCTCCGCATCTTCGAGGGAAATGTGTGCGCCGTGCAGTTCCGCTATCGCCTTGGCCATGCTCAATCCCAGCCCACTGCCAGGCGTGCTGCGACTGGCATCCAAGCGATAGAGGCGACGAAAAGCCTTCTCGCGTTCATCGGCCGGAATTCCCGCTCCATTGTCCTCTACATAGATGACTTTTCGTCCTTCCAAATTTTGACAACTTACCTTTATGGCGACGCCTGCCGGAGTGTGGCGCAGCGCGTTCTCAACGAGGTTCGCCAATAGCTGCACGAGCAATTCGCGGTCCCCATGCACCATGTTACCGGGCTCAGCGCGACTGACGAGCGTCTTGTTCTGGTCGACGGCCACCTCGCCATAGATCTCACCAATGTCGGCGACAATTTCAGATAGATCGAGCAACTGGAAACGTGATTTCCGTGCGCCCGCTTCGATCTGGGCAATACGCAACAGAGCGTCAAAGGTCTGCGTGGTTTTGTCGATGTCGGATCGAGCTTCCTCCAGATCGGCGATGATTTCCGGAGTGTCAGCTTTCTCCAACGCGCTTTCCAGAGTGATCCGCAGCCGGTTCAATGGAGTCCGAAGGTCGTGCGCGATATCGAATCCAACCTGTCGCAGACCTTCCATGAGGGCGACAAGGCGGTCGAGTGCAGCATTCACCTGTGAGGCAACAGCATCGATATCATCACGATTGCCGACAAGTGGGATGCGAGATCCGAGCGACCCACGCGACACCTCGTCCATCGTTTGCGCAATTGTGTTGAGCCGATGCTGGACGCGAGCGGCGAGGAGCGCACCACCGGACACGGCAAGGGCTGCGGCGATGATCATGGCCCAAGCGAAACTCGAGAGGACCAGTTGCTTTAACTCGTCGGTGTCGTCGTTGCTGTAGGCGATCGATAGTTTGTTGGGACCTATCTTGCCGCTATAGACGCGATATGCGACGTCTCCACCCAGTCCAAGTGAACCAGCCGCAACATTAGAAAAACCAAGCGGCGCCACAAAGCCCCTTATCGCAGAAGTTCCCGCAAGCGGCTGCCCATCGGATCCCACCAGCGAGAACAGTTGTTCGTTGCCAACCGAAAGGTCCGCATAGCTGCTCACCGAGCTGATCAGATCCTCCAAGTCGTCCTTGCCATACGCGGCGCTGAGGAGAGAGAAGGTCTTCTGCAGATCTTCATCGACACGGTCATTCAACTCCGCGCTCACGATCTGGTAGACCACGAGACCCGACAGGAGAAACGCGGCGATCAGAAAAGTGGCGAAAGTAACCGCGAGCCTGAATGGAGTGCTGCGGGTCAGCCCGCTAGCCACCAACACGAAGCGAGTATCCTGTGTTACGCACGGTTTGAATTAGAGGCACCTCGAAGGGCTTGTCGATCTTCGTCCTCAATCGGCTGACATGCGTTTCGACGACGCTGGTCTTTGGATCAAAATGAAAGTCCCAAACCTGCTCCAACAACATGGTACGTGTGATGACCCGTCCCGTTCCCCGCATCAATACTTCCAGCAAGCGAAATTCGCGTGGCTGAAGCTCAATCTCGACACCGGCTCGAGACACGCGACGGGAAATCAAGTCCATTTCCAGATCGGCAACCTTGAGCACAGTCTGCCGGTCCTGTGGCGGTGGCCTGCGGCCAAGTGCATTTATTCTGGCCAGTAATTCCGAGAACGCAAAAGGTTTGACGAGGTAGTCGTCGCCACCCGCCTCAAGACCATCTACCCGGTCCTCAATTCCGGAAACTGAAGTGACAAAAATGACGGGCGTTCGTGTGCCTGCTGCCCGGGCTGACTTCACTAGCGAAAGCCCTTCCAGGCTTGGAAGCATCCTGTCGGCCACGATAACGTCGTAACTGCCGCTCGTGGCAGCGAAAAGGCCGTCTCTCCCATCTGCAAGCACATCGCAAATGTGCCCGGCTTCGGTGAGGCCCTTGGCAATGTAGTCAGATGTTTTCTTATCATCTTCGATTAAAAGGATGCGCATCGAGCAGTTTGACCCTCGTCATTTTCTCATTACCGCAGCTCAGGATTTCGGGAAACCGAAATACGGCTCCATTGCTTCCCAGGTAAGGTCCATCTGTTCGGTGCCTATGACGGGCAAAGCATAGTGGCCAAACCTCAGCGAGAGCTGAGATTCCGCCGCCGCCTCGCCCCTATGAGCGATAAAGGCCATGTAAAGAGCTGACGCCAGACCGGTCCTGTCAGCTCCGGCACGGCAGTGAATGAGCAGCGGCTTCCTGGCATTTTTCATGATTGAAATAAGCTCCATGGCGCGCTCTGGCGTGAGTTCTCGCCTAGCCGACATCGCAAAATCGATGTGCTCGATGCCCAGTTGCCGTGCTGTTGCGACTTCCTCGTCATACCAGGGAGCACCTGAGTTTGCTCCACGAAGATTGAGGATCGTCGCGATACCGCGCTCCAACGCGTACTTGCGTATTTCCTCGCCGTTAGGCTGTGCTGACCGGTAGGCTTGTCCATCTACCAGCACATAGAAGTTGTTGCCAATTAGCGGTGCGGCCGCCGGCGCCAGGCAAACTACAAGCACAACCGCAACAATGTAAAAACCTGGGCGACGCCACCAGCGAAAGTTTGTCCCGACCATTGTCATCATTTCAGCCCAGCGGTCTTTGGCATGATCGGAGTGATATGGGCTTCGCGCTGGCGCAAGGTCATGAAAGCGACCAAGGCAATGATGGCTGCCAGGAACATCAGGCTTGTATAGGTAGTCCCAAACCCAAGACCTCCATACTCAACTGGTTGACTCAGGAGATCGCCAAACGATGCCCCGAGTGGCCTCGTAAAAATATAGGCCAGCCAGAACGCCAAGATTGCGTTCAAATTGAGCACAAAATAGGCGAAGGCGATTACCCCGATAACGCCGCCAAATATCAGGCCGGTTGTGAGATAGCCGAACTCGAACTGCTCGGCGACGAGATCACCGGCTGCAGTGCCCAGCGCAAACGTAAAGAGGATTGCCAGCCAATACATTGCCTCACGGCGGAAGCTATAGATCGTGTGGATGGAGAGCGTTCTTTCCAGTGCATACCAGACTGCAAACGTCGTGCAGAGCAATACCGTGAAAAGGATTGTGCTCGTTTCCAGCGGTATGCCGAAATTGTCTGTCAGATTGTCAGTAACCAAGGTTCCAACAACGCTGATCAGCACTACTGCAATCCAATAGGCCCAAGGCACGTATCGTCTCATGGAAAATTGGACCGCAAGAGCGATGCATAGCAGCCCGGCCATTAGCGCTGATGTGGTTGTAAGGCCAAAACCGAGATTGACGGCCAGATAATCCGCTGCTGTCTCACCCATGGTGACAGCCAGCAACTTAATGAGCCAGAAATCCAAGGTGACCTCGGGCACTCGGCTCAAACCCGGTTCGATGCGTTTGTCTATCTGTTCCATAGGAAATCGCCTTTATCGAGGTGTCGGGACTTGGCGTTACTTGCGGAGCAGATCCATCGCCTGCGCGAAGAAAGCGTCCGAACGCTTGTCATCATCAGCATTGCAACGTTCGATGCCTTTGGTCTTCAGGTCATCGAAAGCGGTCTTGTACGCAGGTTTGGGAGGTGTAGCTGCCTCCTGCGCACGAAGCTGCTTCAGCATCTCCTCGCATGGAACGGTGGCTGCTTGAGCACCAGATAGTGCGAAGCCGAGGAAGATTGCGGCGAGCACCGGTGCAATGTGACGAGTTTTCATAGGTCTGGCTTCCTTTGATTTAAACACCGAAATGGCTTCGGCATTTGCATCATGGAAGCACCGCTTTTCACGGGCCTTTCTCAAAACATACAATTTCGTAAGCGTGGTTGGCGCAGATCACAAAATTGTAAGTTTCCGGCAATGTTGCAGAGAAAAACTACGCGCTAAATTGATGCGGCAGACGCCGGGCTATCGAAACAGGAGTTGCGACAAATGAAGAAATCGACCCTCGCGCTGGTACTATGTCGGCCCTGACACTGCCTAGGCTCGCCGGGGCGCGATCGTCTGACTAAGGCGGCGCTATTCGACCAGTTAACGAACATTGGGTATAGGTGCCGGATTGGATTCTTTTGGAAGACGGAACCATGTGGCTGTTCTGGGCACTGCTTTCTGCGATTTTCGCCGCGCTAACGGCAATATTTGCGAAGGTGGGCATCGAGAACGTCAACAGCGACTTCGCAACATTCGTGCGCACTCTTGTAATCGTGGTCGCAGTCGCGCTGTTTCTCGTCGCGAGCGACCAATGGCAGTCTCCCACGAGCATAGCTCCCCGCAGCTGGGCTTTTCTGATTCTATCGGGACTCATGACCGGCGCTTCCTGGCTCTGCTACTTTCGCGCGCTAAAATTGGGCGATGCCGCGCGCGTTGCTCCAATCGACAAGCTCAGCGTCGTGCTGGTCGCCCTATTTGCAGTGGTCTTTCTCGGAGAACGGCTGTCTCCAATAAATTGGGCGGGAATAGGCTTGATTGCTTCGGGCGCATATCTGATCGCCTTCAGGTGAAAGTAGGTTCATCATTTTGAACGGAAAAACCAATCATCCAGATCCTAACAATGATCTGGCCGCACTGCATCGCTTCCAAAGAATTCGTAGGATTACACTCGCAGTCGTTTTAGCCGTGGTCGTTGCATCCCTTTGCCTTGTGCAGGCGTCGTGGGATCAAGCCACACACGATCTAATCGAATCTATCGGGCTTGGGTTCATCGTAGTTGGAATTGTCGGGCGTATGTGGTGCACCCTCTACATCGGAGGCCGAAAGTCCTCGGAGATTGTGACCGCTGGACCTTATTCAGTTTGCCGCAATCCGCTATATTTCTTCTCTTCAATCGCGGCCGCGGGTGTTGGCGCACAGACGGGCAGTATTGTTCTGTCCATTTTATTTTTCGCAGGCTGCGCACTTGCCTTCTTGATCGTTATTGCACGAGAGGAAAAGTTCCTCTCAAACCAGTTCGGTGCGCCGTATCAAGCCTATTTGGCGACCGTACCAAAGTTCTGGCCGAACCCCTTACTCTTTCGCGATGAGAAGGAATTGCGGGTATTGCCGGAACGCATCTACACAACGCTCGCGGACGGTGCGGTGTTTTTCGTGGCTAAGCCGCTCATGGAACTGGTGGAATATTTGCAGAATACTGGAGTAATTCCAGTGTTGCTCCATCTGCCGTGATTACCGCGCCCTTATCGGCGCTGCGTCGCGTGCCGCCACAATAGGACGTTTCCACCAACACCTCGATCGGCTTGGTTGACGGCGAATGGCGACATTCCCGTGCTCATCGGCAGGGCTCCGGAATTCTACGGCCCCGGCAAGACGCAGAGCTTCACGAACGCCTTGATCATCGACAGGATGAAGGAAGGCAAGAAGCCGCTAGTGCCTGTGCGCGACGATACGCGGAGAACGCTGATCTGGACACCCGATGCGAGCCGTGCGCTGGCTGCTCTCGGCAACACTTCGGATGCGTTTGGGCAGACCTGGCATCTGCCATGCTGCGACGAGCGGCCGACCTACAAGGAGTTTGTCACCTTAGCCAGCGCCGCTCTGGGAAAGGAGGCGTCTTACAGGGTCTTGCCCAAATGGGCCATTCTTGCGGCTGGGCTGTTCTCAAAGGAAGTGCGTGAGATATGGGAACTGCTTCCCAGGTATGAGCAGGACAACCTGTTCGATTCGACGAAGTTCAAGCACAGGTTCCCCGACTTCGATGTAACTACCTATCGTAAGGGCTTGGTCCTTATCAGCCGCGAATTGTCCAACGAGGCAACAAAAGTGTCGTCGCTCTCCGCAAGGTTACGGCTATTCGCGCCCACGACGGATCGAGCCTGCCGACGTCTATAGTGTGCGCATCAAGCTGGCTTGCCAGCGTCGGTGTTTTCAATTGCACTCGGTTGGATTGACGCCCCAATCTTGATCATTGTCTGCTGTGCCATGGTGGCATTTGCGACGATGATCTCGCGCCCATCATCCGTTCTTAGAGAGGTATAACCGAGCGAGATATTTTCGACGACGCCGACGTCGAACTGGTTGGTGTTCGGCGCAAGAATTTGAATCCGGTCGCCGCGCCGAAAGGGTTTGTACAGGACCAGGCTTATTCCAGCGACGAGATTGCTGAGTGTCGTTTGTGCGGCAAAACCAACGATGATCGATATCAGGCTTACCCCAGCCAAAAGCGTTGTGCCCAGCTTGTTCAGTGCTGGGATGAGATGGGCATATACCGTTGCCAGAAAGATCCAGATCAGCAGCACAGCGAGGTGACTAAGAAAAGACAGCGATATCTGGTCGATTCTATCCGTGCGATCGTGGTTCAGTGCAGTGCGCAAAGCGCGCCGCATGAGCCATGACAGAACCAGACCGCAGGCAAGGAACAGCATGGCATAAACGAGAGCGCCTATGGGCTGGTTTGGGTCAAGCGCATGTTCCATTTTTCGTCTCGGAGTCCTTGGCGAATGTTCGGCTATCTGCCGCTCGTCGTTGATTGTCCACACCGACTGAGTGCCACACCCTGTGGCGGTTCGCCAGCCACGTCCAGATCATGGATATTTTGTCCGACTACAATTGGGCAGACTGTCCCAATGCTTTTTGCTTGAAGCTGCTCAATTGTTTGTTTCCCATACGCCCTTGCCTGGCATGCGTGTTGCTACACCTCTCGCGTTGGTGTTCAGTGTGTCAGGTAAGAGGGCAGGGGTGTCGCGTTGTCGCAATAAGGGAGTGAGAAGGTGAGCAAGGTCATCGGCATAGATCTCGGAACAACGAACTCGTGCGTCGCAGTTATGGAGGGCAAGAGCACCCGCATTATCGAGAACTCCGAAGGGGCACGCACAACGCCATCGATCGTCGCATTTACTGCTGACGGCGAGCGTCTCGTGGGCCAGCCAGCGCGCCGGCAGGCGGTGACAAACCCGACCAACACGATCTTTGCAGTGAAGCGGCTCATCGGTAGGCGTTTTGACGATCCGGTGACTGAGAAAGACGAGAAACTTGTCCCGTACAAGATCGTCAAGGCAGGCAATGGTGACGCATGGGTGGAAGCCCAGGGAAAGGATTATTCGCCTTCGCAGATTTCCGCTTTCATCCTTCAGAAGATGAAGGAGACGGCGGAATCCAATCTTGGAGAGAAGGTTACGCAGGCCGTCATAACCGTTCCGGCCTATTTCAACGACGCACAGCGCCAGGCCACCAAGGATGCGGGCAAGATTGCCGGCCTCGAAGTTCTGCGCATCATCAACGAGCCGACAGCAGCAGCGCTTGCCTATGGTCTCGAAAAGAACAAGCAGGCGAAGATCGCAGTCTATGACCTCGGCGGCGGCACCTTTGACATCTCGATCCTCGATATCGGCGACGGCGTATTCGAGGTGAAGTCGACAAACGGTGACACCTTCCTCGGCGGCGAGGATTTCGACATGCGCCTGGTCGAATATCTGGCAGCCGAGTTCAAGAAGGAACAGGGTATTGATCTGAGGAACGACAAGCTCGCGCTCCAGCGGCTTAAAGAGGCGGCGGAGAAGGCGAAGATCGAGCTCTCCACCTCGACCCAGACGGAAGTCAATCTACCCTTCATCACAGCCGATCAGACGGGGCCAAAGCACCTGCAGGTGAAAATCACGCGCGCCAAGTTCGAGTCGCTGGTCGAGGACCTGATCCAGAGGACGATTGAGCCCTGCCTTAACGCGCTGAAGGATGCCGGGCTCGAGGCCAAAGACATCAGCGAGGTTGTTCTGGTCGGCGGGCAGACCCGCATGCCGAAGGTGCAGGAGGTCGTTCACAAGATTTTCGGCAAGGAACCGCACAAGGGGGTCAACCCCGATGAGGTCGTGGCTATTGGTGCCGCGATCCAGGCCGGTGTGCTGCAGGGTGACGTCAAGGATGTCCTGCTGCTTGACGTTACCCCGCTGTCGCTCGGAATCGAGACGCTGGGAGGTGTGTTTACGCGGCTGATCGAGCGCAACACGACGGTTCCAGCGAAGAAGAGCCAGACGTTCTCGACTGCCGACGATAACCAGTCCGCAGTGACGATACGCGTCTTCCAGGGCGAGCGCGAAATGGCCGCCGACAACAAGCTGCTCGGCCAGTTCGATCTTGTCGGCATCGCGCCGGCGCCGCGCGGCATGCCGCAGATCGAAGTGACCTTCGACATCGACGCCAACGGCATCGTTAACGTCGCGGCCAAGGACAAGGGGACCGGCAAGGAACAGACCATCCGCATCCAGGCATCCGGTGGCCTTTCTGAGGCAGATATCGAGAAGATGGTGAAGGACGCCGAGATTCATGCCGCCGAAGACAAGAAGCGCAAGGAGGTGGTTGAGGCAAAGAACTCCGCTGAGGCTCTAACCCACCAGGTCGAGAAGGAACTCGCCGAGCATGGATCCAAGCTTGCGGCATCGGATCGCACCGCGATCGAGAATGCGCTCGCCAATCTGCGCGAGGCAGTCAAGGGAGACGACGGGCCGATGATCAGCGCCAAGGCCGGGGTGCTCCAGCAGCATGCCATGAAGCTCGCGGAGGCAGCTCATGCGGCCCCCGAGGCGACGGGTGGCGGCTCGTCGCAGTCAGCCGATGACGGTGTTGTCGACGCGGAATTCACCGAGATCGACGACGACAAGAAGCCGTCGTGACCGGAGCAGACGACGATGGACACTTGCCGATCGACAACGATCGTCGGAGGTTGCGGTCGTGACGAATAGCATTCGGAGTAAATCGTGAGAAATCCCTACGAGGTTCTCGGCGTCGCTGCATCGGCCAGCGCCGCCGAGATACAGAGCGCCTACCGCAAGCTTGCCAAGAAACTCCATCCAGACCTCAATCCGGGCAACAAGACTGCCGAGGATCAGTTCAAGGAGGTGGCGAGCGCATACGACCTGCTTAGCGATGCCGAAAAGCGCAAGCGCTTCGACGACGGTGAGATCGATGCGTCCGGCGCCGAGCGTCCACATCAGCAGTACTACCGCGATTTCGCGTCGGCCGATCATGGAAATCACTATGCCGACATGTCCGGCTATGCGGACTTCATGGAGGGCGAAGACCCGTTCGCCGATCTGCTGAGGCGCAGTCAGCACGCGCGGGCCAACCGTCGCGGACAGGATATGCACTATCGCCTTCCGATCGAATTCCTGGAATCGATCGCGGGGGCGAACAAGCGCATCACCTTGCCCGACGGAAGCAATCTGGATGTGAAAATACCGGCTGGCCTGGTGGACGGGCAGACACTGCGGCTCAAAGGCAAGGGCGCGCCCGGCACCGGCAAGGGTGGCTCGGGCGATGCGCTGATAGAAGTCGAGGTGCTTCCGGACCGGCGCTTTACGCGCGATGGCGATGACATCTCTCTGGAAGTGCCGATTTCGCTCGCAGAAGCGGTGCTCGGCGGCAAGATTCCCGTGCTGACGCCAACTGGCAGCGTCACCATGTCGGTGCCGAAGGGATCGAACACCGGTACGACGCTGCGGCTAAAAGGCAAGGGCGCGCCGCGCCGTGGCGGCGGTCATGGGGACCAATTCGTCAGGTTGAAGGTGGTATTGCCAAAGCCGCCCGATCCCGAACTCGAAGCCTTCGTCGCCAACTGGGCGAAGGGCAAGGACTTCAATCCTCGCGAGGAGCGTGCGTCATGAGGATGTCCAAGCACCAACTCGCAAAGTCCGCTGGGATAAGGAGCGAAACGCTCGACGTGTGGATCACGCAGGAATGGCTCGTACCCGATCCGACCTCGGGAGCCGCGCAATTCACCGACATCGATGCCGCTCGCGTCCGTCTGATCCTCGAACTCAAGAACGATCTGGGGGCCAACGATGAAGGTATCGCCGTGATCCTGCATCTTATGGATCAACTTCACGGTATGCGCCGCGCGCTTGCGCGAATGAAGGAAGAGATGCAGCGCCCGCCAGATTGAAGAAAGCAGGGAGCGGCGTTCCTCGCGACGGTCGTTCCTGATAACGCAGGATTTAGGACATGGGCCTTTCGGGATACCTCAGCCGGGAGCGAACATTCGCCAGACCGGAATATCCGCTCAAAGTCGTGAGCACCGCGCTCCTGAATGCCGCTTCGCTGGCTGGCCTAATCATCATGACCTAGCCTGTCGTTGTCGAGTGCAGCATGATGGATGCCGGATGAAAACTTCGAGGGACTGGCTATGAACCCTGAGAAATTTACTGATCGCGCTCGCGGCTTCATCCAGTCCGCGCAATCGCTGGCGACACGGGAAGGCAACCAGCAGTTCACGCCTCTCCACGTATTGAAGGTTCTGCTCGATGACGAGGAGGGCCTTGCCGCTGGCCTGATCGACCGCGCTGGCGGCAACTCGCGCGCGATCCTGGCCGATACGGAGGCGGCGCTCGCGAAATTGCCGAAAATCTCCGGCGCCGGCGCAGGGCAGGTTTATATGGCGCCCGACACGGCTCGCCTGTTTACCGCTGCAGAGGACCTGGCGCAAAAGGCCGGAGACAGCTTCGTGACCGTGGAGCGCCTTCTGCAGGCGCTCGCTGCCGACAAGAACAGCGACGCCTCAAAGATACTCGCGCAAGATGGGGTGACGCGCCAAGGCTTGGACGACGCGATCAAGGCGCTCCGCAAAGGGCGCACCGCCGACAGCGCTTCGGCGGAGAACGCCTATGACGCTTTGAAGAAATATGCCCGTGATCTCACCAAGGCGGCGCGTGAGGGCAAACTGGATCCGGTGATTGGTCGCGACGAGGAGATCAGGCGCACGATACAGGTTCTGTCTCGCCGGACGAAAAACAATCCGGTGCTGATCGGTGAGCCGGGTGTCGGCAAGACCGCCATCGTCGAAGGGCTGGCCCTGCGTATCGTCAATGGCGATGTGCCCGAAAGCCTGAAGGACAAGAAGCTGATGGCGCTTGACATGGGTGCTCTGATCGCGGGCGCCAAATATCGTGGCGAGTTCGAGGAGCGACTAAAGGCGGTGCTCAACGAAGTCACCTCCGCGGCTGGCGGCATTATTCTCTTCATTGACGAGATGCACACGCTGATCGGTGCGGGCAAGGCGGATGGCGCGATGGACGCTTCGAACCTGCTCAAGCCGGCCTTGGCGCGCGGCGAACTGCACTGCGTCGGTGCCACGACGCTGGATGAATACCGCAAACATGTCGAGAAAGACGCTGCGCTCGCCCGGCGTTTCCAGCCGGTTTTCGTGCCGCAGCCGACCGTTGAAGATACGATCTCCATCCTGCGTGGCCTGAAGGAGAAATACGAGCTTCATCACGGCGTGCGCATTTCCGATGCCGCGCTGGTGGCAGCGGCCACGCTGTCCAACCGCTACATCACCGACCGCTTCCTGCCTGACAAAGCGATCGACCTTGTCGATGAGGCGGCGGCGCGTTTGAAAATGCAGGTCGATTCCAAGCCGGAGGAACTTGATACGCTCGACCGCGAAATCGTTCGTCTGAAGATTGAGCAGGAGGCTTTGAAAAAGGAAACCGACCGCGGATCGAAGGGCAGGCTGCAGACGCTCGAAAAGGAGCTTCCGGAACTCGAAAGGAAGTCTGCCGACCTGACCTCGAAATGGCAGGGCGAAAAAGCAAGGCTCACAGACGCGCAGACGATGAAGAGCGAGCTCGAACATCTTCGAACCGAACTGGCCAACGCGCAGCGCAAGGGCGAATTTCAGAAGGCGGGAGAACTGGCCTATGGGCAGATTCCCGAACTGGAGAAGAAGCTGGCCGATGTCGAGTCGAGCGAAGCCACATCGATCAGCGAGACGGTGACCGCGGACAACATCGCCCAGGTCGTGTCACGCTGGACCGGCATTCCGGTCGACAAGATGCTGGAAGGGGAAAAGGAAAAACTCCTCCACATGGAAGAGATGATCGCAAAGCGCGTGGTTGGGCAAAGTCAGGCCGTGCGCGCGGTATCGACCGCAGTGCGCCGTGCGCGTGCCGGGTTGCAGGATCCGAACCGGCCTATGGGCTCCTTCATGTTCCTCGGGCCCACCGGCGTCGGCAAGACCGAGCTGGCGAAGGCGCTCGCGGAATTTCTCTTTGACGACGAGAACGCGATCCTGCGCATCGACATGTCCGAGTTCATGGAAAAGCACTCAGTTGCCCGCCTGATCGGCGCCCCTCCTGGCTATGTCGGCTATGACGAAGGCGGCGTGCTGACCGAGGCTGTCAGGCGACGCCCATATCAGGTCGTTCTCTTCGACGAGATTGAAAAGGCGCATCCGGACGTATTCAACGTGCTGCTTCAGGTGCTTGATGACGGCCGGCTTACGGACGGGCAGGGGCGCACTGTCGATTTTCGCAATACGCTGATCATCATGACCTCCAATCTGGGCGCGGAATACCTTGTCGCGCAGAAGGAGGGCGAGAAGACCAGCGCTGTGCGTGCACAGGTGATGGAAATGGTGCGCGCGCATTTCCGACCGGAATTCCTCAACCGCGTTGACGCAATCGTTCTGTTCCAACGCCTGCAGAAAAGTGAAATGGGGCGCATCGTCGATATCCAGGCCGCCCGTCTGCGCAAGCTCCTCGACGATCGCAAGATCGTGCTGACGCTCGATCAAAAGGGAACCGATTGGTTGGCGGACAAGGGTTGGGATCCTGCATACGGTGCGCGACCTTTGAAGCGCGCCATCCAGAAATATGTTCAGGATCCGCTTGCCGAAATGCTTCTGGCCGGTGACGTTCAGGACGGATCAACGGTGAAGATTTCCGCCGGCAAAGACGGCCTCACCTTCAACGGCAAGAAGCCGCCGATGGCACCGTCGACCGTGTAGTGGGCAACAGGATCAAACTGTCCAAGGGCGACAGCTTCGGGCGACACGAAGGCCACCACCACTACATCGAACTGGGGTTCGTGGCTGGCGTAGAGGGCAAAAAGGTCCGCCTTTCAGCAAATGCTGACATCGCCGTGACTCTTGAAGAAGAACCTTCCGGCCGGCCCGTGGACCTCTAGCCGTTCCGCGACATGGATCAGGGCGTGCTGCCCTGCAGAACCGGCGGCCGGCAGGAAACGGCCAACACTTGCAAGTCGCCGGGCTTCCGCTTTGAATACCAGCCATCGTGGCATTGCCAATCCAGTGAACGAAGATAGGTCTCCATGGTCGCAAGTTTACCGCCCCCGGTTTCCCAGTCCGTTGCCAGCAGGCTGACGCGAGCCGCCATTTTCCTCGTCGTCACGGTTAATCCCGGCGCAGCCTCCGAACAAACGGTAAAGGGCTTGTGTGCTGATCTCTCCAGCCTGCTGCGCGGCGTCGGTTTCCGCAATCTAAACGGGCAGCTCTCCTGCGTCATGGGCTTTGGCGAGACGGCCTGGGACAGATTGTTCGGACAGCCGAGGCCGAAAGACCTGCACGTCTTTCGCGAGATCAACGGCGTTCACAAGGCGGTTTCAACCCCGGGCGACATTCTTTTCCATATCCGTGCGGCTAGCATGGATTTGTGCTTCGAACTGGCGACCCACATCATGGCGCGCCTGGCTGGCGCCGTTTCCACCGTCGATGAGGTTCATGGTTTCAAGTTTTTCGACGACCGCGACCTGATCGGCTTCGTCGACGGCACCGAGAATCCCGTCGATAAGGCGGCAATCGAGGCCACCCTTGTCGGCGAGGAAGATGCTAACTTTGCCGGGGGTAGCTATGTCATCGTCCAAAAATATCTGCACGACCTCGACAGCTGGAACAAGGTGCCGGTCGAGGAGCAGGAGAACATCATAGGGCGGCACAAGCTTTCCGACATTGAGCAGCAGGACGCTCAGAAAAAACCATACGCCCATAATGTTTTGACCAACATAGAAGAGAACGGACAACAGCTGCAGATCGTTCGCGACAACATGCCATTCGGCGAGATCGGCAAAGGCGAATTCGGCACGTACTTCATCGGGTACGCACGTTCGCCTGACCGGATCGAGCGAATGTTGGAGAACATGTTCGTTGGCAATCCGCCGGGGACTTATGACAGGCTACTGGACTTCAGCCGGGCGGTGACGGGAACATTGTTCTTCGTGCCGACGGCGACATTCCTCGACAGTGTAGAGTGATGCCCGACGAACCTGACCACGTCGTGATCGTGGGAGGCGGCTTCGGCGGACTTGAGGTCGCCCGCAGACTTGCAAGGACGGCGCTTCGCATAACGCTGATCGACCAGCGAAACCATCACCTGTTTCAGCCGCTGCTCTACCAGGTGGCGACTGCCTCGCTGACGACATCCGAGATTGCCTGGCCTATTCGCTCGCTTTTGCGCGACCATGCGAACATCACAACGCTGCTCGGCAAGGTCGTAGGTGTCGATACGGAAAACAAGCGGGTTCTGCTGGAAGATGGCGGCAGCGTCGCATTCGATACGCTCGTCCTCGCAACCGGCGCGCGGCATAGCTATTTCGGACACGACGAATGGGAGCCGTTTGCGCCGGGTCTCAAGACCATCGAAGACGCCACGGCGATCCGGCGACGCATTCTCTCGGCGTTCGAGAAGGCAGAGCGCACGACCGACGCTGCGGAGCGCGTGCCTTACCAGACCTTCGTTGTGATCGGCGGGGGACCGACAGGGGTCGAACTCGCGGGCACGATTGCCGAACTGGCGCGAGAGACGCTGCGCGGCGAATTCCGCAACATAGACACGAGCGATGCACGCGTAATTCTCGTTGAAGCTGGCACCAGAATACTCGCCGGGTTTAGAGAGAGCCTTTCCGAATACGCTTACAAGGCACTGAGCAAGCTGGGGGTGGACATTCGGCTCGGCCACCCGGTCACAGAGTGCACCCGGGAAGGTGTCAAGATCGCAGATGTTTTCGTGCCGGCGAAGACGATCATCTGGGCCGCAGGCGTCGCCGCCTCGCCCGTCGCGGAGTGGCTGGAAGCCGCGGCTGACGGTGCAGGACGGATCAAGGTCGAGCCGGACCTCTCCGTGCCCGGACATCCAGACATTTTCGCAATTGGTGACACGGCGAGTGTCGTCATGCCAAACGGCAGACTGGTGCCAGGCATCGCGCCAGCGGCCAAGCAAGAGGGGCAGTATGTGGGCGATATAATCCGCGCCCGACTTGCAGGGCGGGCAGCGCCGCCACCGTTCCGCTACAAAGATACTGGCAGCCTTGCCACGATCGGTAAGCGCGCCGCTGTCGTCGATTTCGGCTGGGTCAAATTGACGGGTCGGTTCGCCTGGTGGCTGTGGGGCTTCGCCCACATCTACTTCCTGATCGGCATGCGTCATCGACTGGCGGTTGCGCTGAACTGGCTCTGGATCTACTTCACCGGACAGCGCAGTGCCCGGTTGATCACGCAGGGCCAAGACGTCCGCGGATCGCGGCCGGACTAGCCAATTTCGAGGCCAAACTGCTTTGGCTCAAGCAGGCTGCTGTTGTGTGGTGCAATGGATTCCGCCGCCACCTGCTGCGATGCCGTCGATGTTTAACTGGATAATTTCCCGATCCGGAAACAAATCCCGCAGCGTGTCGCGGGTGTTTCGATCTGCCGTGCGGTCACCAAACTCCGGCGCGATGACGGCGCCGTTGCAGACGTAGAAATTGATGTACCCGGCTGCGAACTCGCTATTCTCATATTTGCTGCGCACGGTGGAGGGGCCCTGTAGCACCACCACCTCCAACTTGCGTCCGCTGGCATCTGTGGACCGTTGAAGTATTTGGAGGTGCCGTTTGGTCACGGCGTGATCGTAGGATGACGGGTCCGGGTCGAGTCCGGCGACGACTACCCCTGGGCTGACGAAGCGGGCGTAAAAGTCAGTATGCCCGTCGGTGATGTCTCTGCCGGCAATGCCCGGTAGCCAAATGATTTTTTGCAGTCCGAGCAATCGCGAAAGTTCCGCTTCGCATTCTGCTTTGCTTACGCCGGGATTTCGATTCTCGTTCAGCACGCAGCTTTCTGTGATGATGGCCGTGCCCTCGCCATCCACTTCTATGCCTCCGCCCTCCAAAACCAGCTCCGTCTCGATGAGCTTAACGCCGACCGAGCTAGCAACGAAGCTCGCGACCTTTGCATCCCTTTCATGTTCCTGCTTGCCGCCCCAGCCATTGAAATTGAAGCCAACCGCGCCAGCCTCGCCTTGTTGATCTTTGACGAAGACCGGCCCGGTATCGCGCATCCAAAGGTCGTCAATCGGCTGAACTACCAGTGTGACGGTTGGGCCGCACAGTTCGGCCGCGATGTCGTGGTCCTCTTCGCGCACAAGCATTTTCACGGGCTCATGGGCTGCAATCGCCTTCGCTATGCTGGCCAGGTTTTGCCTGGCTACGGGAAGCAGTT
This sequence comes from Mesorhizobium denitrificans, assembly GCF_003403035.1. Lineage (GTDB taxonomy): Bacteria > Pseudomonadota > Alphaproteobacteria > Rhizobiales > Rhizobiaceae > Mesorhizobium_G > Mesorhizobium_G denitrificans. Next base: position 238,070 of record NZ_QURN01000007.1, read on the forward strand.
TTTTACCCCATATTTCTTCGGTCGGACCAAATGCCATCCATGTAGCGGCATGCGCTGCTCCTTCATCGGGCATGCGCCAGGTTTCGGTGTGCATCTGCGCCTCCGCAACCGCGGTGAAGCCGTTCGCAAGCGTGGCTGTTGTAAGAGCACCGCCCGAAACGAGCAGCCCCCGCTTCAGAAAGTTTCGCCGTGTTGTCATGTGTGCGCTAACCCTCGTATTTGGCAAAGACGGCATTCAATGCGATTACACGCCTCGACGGCATGAAATCGGCGTCAAGCACGTCAATCGGGGAGTGATCGCAGCACTGCTCGCTCACCCCACATTCATTGGTATTGAAAACGTGGCTTGGAAGCCATCCCGCAGACCGTGTGCGGGAGAATTCAAGGTTAACTTGCCTCCCATATGGTCAACAAGGCTGGACGCAATAGCCAATCCCAGACCGGAGCCAAGGGCATCAGTTGAACCCCGTTTGAAGCGCCCGGTAAGGTCGATAAGTTCATCTTGGGGAACGATTGGACCCGCATTCACCACCGATACTGCCCCCTCAGGTGAAACCGTGATTTTGATCGGCTGGTCTTTTGAGCCGTGCAGCAGGGCATTTTCGATCAAATTTCGCATTGTAATACCGAAGGCATCAACATCCACTTGGGCAGAGAATTCAGCCAGATCGCCGGTCTGAAGCTCGAGGCGGCCTGCAAAATCTGGTTGGCGGGCAAAATCATGAACAATCAACCGAATGACAGGCAGCAGATCGGTTGCCTGTTGAGACAGTCCAATTCCTGAATCAGCTCGGGACAGCTGAAGAAGCTTTTCGGCCAGATGGCCAAGGCTGGATAAGGAGCGTTCGATGCCAAGGGCGCGTACCCTTGCCGGTCCTTTCGGCAATTCCTGCACGAGACGTTGCGTTTGCGCCAACGCCCCGGCAAGCGGCGTTCGAAGTTCATGTGCGCTGTTTGACGCAAATGCCCTTTCACCTTCGAGCGCCGTCCGCACTCGCCCGAGAAGCCGATCGACCGACACGCTGATAGGCAATAGCTCTGAGGGTAGACCGGTGGCTGGCAGCGGCTCAAGATTGCCGCCATCTCTGGCGCTGATCTCCATTCTCAACGCGCCGATTGGCGCGAGCGCGAGCCTTGTAACTAACCAGATCAAAACAATACTGAGTGGTATGAGCGCCAGCAATGGGAGGAATAAAGCGCCGGCTGTTTCACGCATGGCCTCGCGCCGATGGCTCAGGGGATCAGCAACCTGGAGGAACAAAGTGTTGGTCACCGCAGACTCAGTGAAGATGCGATGTGTCGGCGTATCGAAAAATCCGGGTTGCAACGGCGCTGGAAATGGTTCCGGTTCAGCATCGTGTGAGTGAAGCAGAACTTTACCGTCGCGGTTGCGCAACTGATAGGTCAAGTATTCCTCGCTATCGTCACCGGCTGAGGAAATGCGCCGCGGCTCGTCGAGCGTGTCATCCTTGACGAGGTTTTCGATAAGCAACGGCATCAGTCTTTGCGACGCTTCCTGTAGCGAGCTGTCAAACACCTCGTTGAACTCCTCCCTCATGACGTATGCGCTGATGCCAACGGCCCCAATCCAGAATAAGGCTATGGCAGCAGTCAGCCGCACAATCAGCCGGCGGGTCATGCTGAAGCCGGTCGTCATGGTGTGCTGGCCCGATAGCCGACGCCACGGATCGTCGCGAACAGATCCTGACCCAGCTTCTTGCGAAGTCGGCTTGCATAGACTTCGACTGTGTTGCTTTCCACCTCGGCGCCGAATTCGTAGAGTGCTTCTTCAATCTGTACCTTTGATACGGTTGCGCCTGGCCGGCGCAACAAGCTGTCGAGCACGGCCCATTCGCGGGCTGTCAATTCGACCGGCCTTCCGTCTCGCAGGACGCGTCGTTCGGCAGAGAACACCTCGACATTGCCGATCTTGATTGCGGGCTCCTTATGTGGCCCGCCGCGTCGCGCCACGGCGTGGATGCGGGCGGAAAGTTCTCCAAGATCGAAGGGCTTGACCATATAATCATCGGCGCCTGCATTCAGCCCCTGAATGCGATCCGATAACTGGTCACGAGCGGTAAGCACGATGACCGGTGTGCTGTCGGACTGGCGGCGCATCGCCTTGAGATAGTCGATGCCGTTGCCGTCGGGCAGATGGATATCGAGTAGCACAAGCCCGTAGGCGGCGACCTCCGCAAAAGCGCGCGCATCGGCGAGATTTCGCGCCCAATCCACCGCGTGTCGGTCGGCAGAGAAATGGTCGCGAACGGCGGCTCCGATGGCCCGATCATCTTCAATCAACAAAATGCGCAAACCGGTGTCCTAATCATGTCCAAATCCCGGAGCAGCTATACGCCGAAACTGACATTGGGCTGAACAGCTTTCAGCTTGGTGTCAGCTTTGCGTGCTAATTTGTTACTGATGAGATGCGGCGCGTCGGCGGGTGAGTAGTTGCCGGGCGGCCAATCACGGGACGTATGGATTAAGGTCATTCGGATGAAGCGTATCAGTATCGCTCATGTCGGCCTATTGCTGGTGCCGTTCGTAGTTACGCTCATCATGCTGCTAGCGGTGCCCCACAGTTCTGGTCGAGCGAGCACCTTGTCGTGTGAAGGCAACACCGATCCGTGTGGCTCTATGCCTGAGCGACACTCCTCGTGAGTATCGTGCAGCCAAGCTCGCATCTGCTGCTTAAAGTCATTGAGGTACACGCCGTACCCCGCGAATCTTCTATCACAAACAGCACCGATCGAATCTAGACTTGGCAACGAATCGATCCGGCGATGTTCGTGCAAGCGGAGCCGGCTTGGCAAAACTGCTTCTGGGGGTCCAAAATGAATGTTCCGCATTCCGAAAATCATGTGGTATCTCGCATTGGCTGGTTGCGAGCTGCGGTTCTCGGCGCAAACGACGGCATCATTTCGACTGCCAGCATCATGATGGGTGTGGCCAGTGCCGGGGCGACGGCAACTAACATCCTCCTGACCGGCGTGGCTGCGATGGTGGCCGGTGCATTGTCGATGGCGGCGGGGGAATACGTTTCGGTCAGTTCGCAAGCAGACGCCGAGAGGGCCGATCTGCAACGGGAAAAAGCGGAACTGGCCGCCGATCCGGCTGGTGAACTCGAAGAACTGGCAGGAATATACCGTTCATATGGTCTGCCCGGTCATCTTGCCATGGATGTCGCCGAAGCATTGACAAAGCATGATGCGCTGGCTGCACACGCACGCGACGAGCTTGGTATTAGCGCAAACATTTCGGCAAACCCGCTGCAAGCGGCCATATCCTCGGCGTTGTCGTTTCTTGCCGGTGCAGTCGCGCCTATCGTCCTGGCTACAGCGGCGCCGGCCGGACTGACCGGGGTTATGATCGTCGTCGGAACGCTGCTCTGTCTTTTCGTACTCGGCCTTCTGGGCGCTTGGGCTGGCGGTGCGTCCCTCTGGCGCCCGGCTTTGCGTGTTGCTTTTTGGGGTGCTGTTGCAATGGGCGTGACCGCACTTGTCGGCAAGTTGGTCGGGGGCGTTATTTAAGCGCCGCGTGTTCAGGTAGCTGTCAGCTTCGTTCGCCAAGGTGCGGCCATCGGGATCAACCGATGGAGAAACGCACATGAAAACTCTTGTTATCGCAACGATCATTCTGTCCACGCTGGGCGGCGCATCAACCTTCGCCGCCGAGCGGTGCAATGTGCCGAAGGATCAATGGCAACCTGTGGATGCCTTACAAACCAAGCTCGAGAAGGATGGATGGAAGGTACGCCAGATCAAGACCGAGGATGGCTGCTACGAAGCTTATGCAGTCAATCAGAAGGGCGAGCGGATGGAGACGTTCTTCAATCCGAAAACGCTTGAAGCCGTCGGCGAAGACGCAGGCTGAGGGAGATGACGATGTCTGCCAGCGATCGATCCGCAGTTTGCGTCTGGACCGTACCGGTTCGCCTATTCCATTGGTCGCTGGCGGCCAGTGTCATCATAGCCTGGGCGATTAGCGAAACGTCGCGCCCACTTCATGAATATGCCGGTTACGCAGCGGCCGGCCTTATTCTGTGGCGACTGGCCGCCGGTGTGGTTGGCGGACATTATACGCGGTTTAGCCAATTCGTGCGGGCGCCATCTGCAATAGCCAGCTACGTGATGGACATTTTTCTTGGTCGTGAGCGCCGCTACATCGGCCACAATCCCGCTGGCGGCGCCATGGTGATCACTCTGCTAACACTCGTTGGCCTGATTGCGCTTACGGGCTGGATGCAGACAACGGATACCTATTGGGGCGTCGCCTGGGTCGAGAGCACACATAAATTTCTAGGCAATGTGATAGTGGCCTTTGTGGGATTGCATGTCGCGGGCGTTATTCTCGCGAGCTTTCGACACCATGAAAACCTCGTCGGCTCCATGATCTCCGGGCGAAAGCGCGCACCGTCTGCCGACGATGCCGCTTAACCCCTAGCTGCTCACCGAAAAAGTATGTTCTATCTCTTTGCAGACGACCGGCGCCGACCTTTGGAAGCCGGGTGCGGGCGGTCTTTTTTGCGTTTGGGAGGAACATATGTCGAAGGCTTACGTAATCGAACTCGGCGAAGACGGAAAAACCCGCACCGCGACCTGGCGCAATCCGGCTGAGGTCGATCTGATGGACGGGAACGTCACGGTGCGCGTCCACCACACGACAATGAACTATAAGGACGCCCTTGCGATCACTGGCAAAAGCCCGGTGGTGCGTCGCTATCCCATGATTCCGGGCATCGATTTTGCGGGCGAAGTAACGGCCTCCGACGATCCCCGGTTTTCAGTCGGTGACAGTGTTATCCTCAACGGTTGGGGTGTGGGCGAAACGCATCTGGGCGGTTACTCGCCGATTGCGCGCATATCTGGCGACTGGTTGCTGCACCAGCCGAAGGGATTGAGCGGCGCGGAATGCATGGCCATCGGCACCGCTGGCTATACTGCAGCGCTTTGCGTGCTCAGGCTGCAAGATCTGGGTATCGGACCAGACAGGGGAAAAGTGTTGGTTACTGGCGCGAGCGGCGGCGTCGGCTCCTTCGCGGTCTCTTTGTTGGCGGCACTCGGTTATGATGTTGTGGCATCGACGGGGCGCCTCGAGGAAAGCGATTATCTGATCAAGCTCGGTGCTACGGAAGTGATAGACCGGCGCGAATTCAGCGAGCCGGGACGCCCGCTTGGCAAAGAGCGATTTGCCGGAGCGATTGACGCTGTGGGCGGCCAGACGCTCGCGAATGTTTTGTCGCAGATCGCCTATGGCGGCGTGGTCGCTGCTTGCGGCTTGGCGCAAAGCCATGATTTGCCGACAACCGTGATGCCTTTCATTCTGCGCAGCGTTACGCTGGCCGGCGTCGATTCAGTTAAGGCCGAACGGTCCATCAGAGAGCGGGCCTGGGCTTTGCTGACTGAAAGGCTCGACAGGGCCGCATTGGTAGCCATTACGCAAACTGCGCAATTGGAAGCGATTGAGACCATAGCCCCAATGCTGCTCGATGGGCGTATTCGCGGTCGCCTGGTGTTTGATGTTTCCTGAGCGTTTCGCCCAGATGCACTGAATTGCTTTTGTGTGGCACCTGTAACCGTAAACCGGCGGAAAGCCATGAGCTTCGCGCAAACAAAGAGCATTGTAGGAGGGTCTACCCATGAGTTCGGAACATAATGTAACAGCGAGTTGGGCATATGCCCCCAATGCCTCCAAACCCTCGACTTACTCGCGCAATCTGAATATCGACTACGGACATGGTGCTGGTTTGAAGGTGTCAGCGGCGGCTGCCTATTTCGGGGATGCGTTACTGCCGGATCCCGAACAGCTTTTCCTCTCTGCCGTCGTCAGTTGCCACATGCTCTCGTTTTTGGCGATTGCGGAAATGCATGGTTGCAAGGTGAAGGCATATCGCGACGAAGCGTCTGCCTATCTAGAAAAAGATCAAGGTCCGCTTGCAAGCGTGAAGCGAATTGTGCTGAGGCCTGCGGTGGAGTTCTCGCCTGACGGCAAGGTGCCGGATGCTGCGTTGCTCGCGAAGCTGCACGACAAATCTCACGACATTTGCTTCGTCGCGCGGTCGATCAAAACGACCGTGATTGTTGAGCCAGTAATGTGAGCGTCGGATACTCGCAATCTGCAAGAGGTGATGTTGAGCACCTCATCACACCAATGCTTTTACCGCGCGGTAGCTTTAAAAAAAATCCGTCGCACTGTCGTCTCATGACAAATGCGACGGATTATTCGTTGAACGTTTTGCTGGCCTAGATTAGCGCCAACGATACGCTGGCTTTAGCAGCGGTTGCCACCTTTGCCGCCGCCGCCTTGGCCACCGCCTTTGCCGCCGCCGCCTTGGCCACCGCCTTTGCCGCCGTCGCCCTTGCCACCGCCGCCTTTGCCGCCGTCGCCCTTGCCACCGCCGCCTTTGCCGCCGTTGCCCTTGCCACCGTCGCCCTTGCCGCCGTGGCCTTTGCCACCGTGGTCCTTGCCGCCGTGGCCTTTGCCACCGTGATCCTTGTCACCGTGATCCTTGCCGCCGCCATTGTCGCCGCCGCCATTGTCGCCGCCGCCATTGTTGCCGCCGCCATTGTTGCCGCCGCCATTGTCGCCGCCGCCATTGTCGCCGCCACCATTGTCGCCGCCGCCATTGTCGCCGCCACCATTGTCGCCGCCACCATTGTTGCCGCCGCCATTGTTGCCGCCGCCATTGTTGCCGCCGCCATTGTCGCCGCCGCCATTGTTGCCGCCGCCATTGTTGCCGCCGCCGTTGTCGCCGCCGCCATTGTTGCCGCCGCCGTTGTCGCCACCGCCGTTGTTGCCGCCGCCATTGTCGCCGCCGCCATTGTTGCCGCCGCCGTTGTTGCCGCCGCCATTGTCGCCGCCGCCATTGTCGCCGCCGCCGTTGTTGCCGCCGCCATTGTTGCCGCCGCCGTTGTCGCCGCCACCATTGTTGCCGCCGCCGTTGTCGCCGCCGCCGTTGTCGCCGCCACCATTGTTGCCGCCGCCGTTGTCGCCGCCGCCGTTGTCGCCGCCACCATTGTTGCCGCCGCCGTTGTTGCCGCCGCCGTTGTCGCCGCCACCATTGTTGCCGCCGCCGTTGTTGCCACCCCCATTATTGCCAGACGGGGTGTTTCCCTTGCCGCCAGAGGGGGTGTTGCCGTCCCGACTGTTGCCGTCGCCCTCTTTGAGAGGCGTTGTTGCGGTGGATGCCAGCGCGTTACAAATAGTGTCAGCATCCGGATGGCTTCTCTGGAAGTCTGCGAGCGCGCTCGCAGAGCCCGACTGGAGAATGCTGGCGCACATGCTGGCCGCATTTTCGCTGCCGCCATGGCGGCTACCGTTGTTGCCGCCGAGAGCTGCGACCTGGGTCGATCCGGTTGACGCCGTAGCGTTGCAAACCGTGTCGGAATTAGGATGCAGTTTCTGGAAGCGGTTCAACGCATCGATGGACCCGATGCGCAGGGCGCTTGCACACGAGCAGGCTTCCGTGGCAACGCCTTCTGCCCTGCACTGGGCTGCTGCCGCTTGCGCGAAGCTCTGCCTACGCACAGAAGGAGCAGCAGCAGGGGTACGAGCTGCCGTCGGCGTGCTCGCCAGAGTGCTTGCGGAAGCCGCTGGAACGGTGGACGCGCGGGCATTACCCGGATCAGCAATCTGTGCTGCTGCTGGATCCTGTTGGGCGGTGGATGCGCGGGCATCACCCGGATCGGCAATCTGTGCCGCCGCTGGGTCCTGTTGAGCGGTAGATGCGCGAGCATCACCTATATCAACCAACGTTGAAGCAATGGGGTCTGCCGCGTAGGCTGGAAATAACCCAATAAGGGCAATCAAGGCGGCAATTATCGACTTACGCATGTGCTATTCTCTCCTGCGTTTTCCGGAGCGGTGTGGCTCCGTTTCGGCCCCTCACGCCAAGGGTCGAACCAATTCCGAACTGCAACTTTTTGGGAAAACGAAGACACTGAAACGACGCTCTGCAGGCGCTACGTCCCGCGGTGGCAACGTTTCTGAACAGAAGCTGTTTCCGGCACGCAAACCAAGTTTGCCGCCTGCAGAGTCCACTGAACTATGCATCTCCGCCCCATACCCCATCTAACCGCGATATTCGCAATTAGAATTAAAACGTAAGTTCTTCCTACATACGTTCTTAACCGAGGTTCAAGTGAGATTTACAGTTGATGAATATGTTTTGATTACTTAAGCTTAAAAACACATAAATATTTATATTGCTGTTGTAATTTGTATAAAACTTGCTTTGATAAAATTTTACATATTTAAAGTTATTCTGGTTAAATATAATAAATAATACAGAACCATGTATGTTGATCGGTTTGTATTCTGTTTATCGTCATGTATTAGCGCTGGTGGCCTAAAGCAAAAGAGGCCACTGCATGAATCGTATACTGGCATTGTTTGCAGCCGTTTCCGTGCTGAGCGGGTGCTCCACAACCGGAAATCCGGTCGCCAGCACAAGTGATTCGACCGGTTTTAATGCGCGGCCCACGGCCAAGGAGTTCGTCGTCAAGAACGACAGCGGGGGCTATGTCGTGGCCTACGCGATGCGGGTAGCCCAGCTCAAACAAGACAAGAAAACGCTTCGGTTCGCTGGCCGTTGTGACTCGGCCTGCACCATGTATCTGGGCCTGCCGCGCAACAAAGTTTGCGTGGAGCCGGGCGCGTATTTTCGTTTCCACCGCCCGATGGCGCGTTCCAGCGCAACGGTTGCCGCAGCAACTGACTTCCTGATGCGCTCCTATCCGGGATGGGTGCGCCAATGGATCGCCGCAAATGGCGGACTTACCAGCTCGCTGAAGACCATGAATTATAATTACGCGAGCAAGTATCTACCGACCTGCGGCGTCGCGGCCTAAAAAGCAGGGCAGGGCTCGCACCAGTCAGGCTGATCGCCGCGATCGGCCCGTTAGAGGCGACCCCGAGTAGCGCGGTTAAAGCGGACGTAGCCAAGGCGTATTTGTTCGCGAAGCAAGGTCAGCAGTCCTGCTGCTGCAATGATGAGCAAGCCAATCAGCGATACAGCGTCAGGGAACTCGTTGAAGAACGCGGCACCTATAAGCACGGCCCATATCATTTGCGAATAGTGGGTAGGAGCAATGAGGTTTGCAGGACTGTGGCGCGTTGCGAGGAATTGCAGGCGGCTTCCGGCGGCAGTGCAAGCGCCGGTCAAGACCAATATGACGAGGATTGACCAGGATGGGACTGCAAAGCCGGTATAAGCTGCGGCAGCGCCGTTGAACGCCAACCCATATGCCACCAGCATTCCGAGCACTGCGGTTTGGCGTTCGCTTGCCATCGTGCGCATGAGGATGATCGAGAGTGCCGCGCAGAATGCACCGCCGAGGGCTGCAAGATGCCCGAGTTCGAGCGCGCGTAGTCCTGGCTTCACGACCATCAACACGCCCACGAACCCAGCCAAAACCGCGAGCCAGCGCCAGATGCCAACCCGCTCCTTCAAAAAGATGATAGAGAGTAGCGTGACAAACAGCGGTGCAAGAAACAACAGCGCGTAGACTTCGGTCAGAGGGATCGAGGTAAACGCGTATACGCTTAATATGCCTGCAGCCATGCCGATCGCCGCGCGCGCGTGCACCCTTATTGGGCGACGCATCTGCCAGAAGTTGCGCCAGTCCTCTCCGGCGGGTTTCACCAGAACAAGAAACAGGCCCGAGAACAGGATGTTGAAAAAGCCGATCTGGAAGATCGTCAATTCACCGCCAAGGGATTTGATCAGCCCGTCGCCCCATGCGTAAACAGCATAGGCCGCGAGGGCCAGTAACACGCCAGTATTCACCTTGGAGGGCCTCAGGATTTGCGGAAGCGCTTACGGGGTAAACTTAACCTCGTGGGCTTTCAAGCCGCTGAACTGTTTAGGGGCAGTCTCCCGATTTGGCCAGTGTCCTAAACGCAAATCTCGAAGCGATCAGTTGGCGAGGCCGAATTTGCCAAAGCCGGAGGACTATACCCGTTGATGACGCAAAACTGGCGCTAGATCGCCAATTTATCACTGTTACTGCCGAAAGCCCGCGGTTTTTCTGGATTTTCCTATCCAAAAGAAAAATGTTGGAATCGCGAAAAATATCTAGCCCGATTGATGTGTGTTAATGCGGATAGGGGGTGGAGGTAGTTAAATGGGCTTAAATCAAACGTACTTGGAGTTAAGCTTCTAACTACGGAAATACGGGCGGGCGGTAAGTCAGAATACGGCGTTAAGCCGAGCAATTCGCACATTGTTATCAAACGGTTCTGGTGATGTTGCCAACTGGCGGCGGCACATCT
>NZ_QURN01000008.1 GCF_003403035.1 Mesorhizobium denitrificans
CCGCCGCTCACCGCTTTGGGGAAAGGTTCACATGGCTCAATTCTCAGTGGAAATTAGACGCCTACCCGGCTCACTTCTGGGTGGAAATCAACACTTGTATCTGTTGTATGCTTTCTTGACGTTATCGGGGCCCATGCGTCGCTGGCCGTTGCTTCGCGCCCATTCAGAAACGTACTCAAACGCTTCTAGCTCATTCATGTTCATTGAGCGTATCGCATACGCGACTTCTAGCGCGATACGTTTATGGCGGACGTGGAGTGCGGGATCACCGCCACCGCGGGGTTTGCCGGCAACTTTCAAGCCAAGCCTGAATATGTCCGCAGTCTCTTTCACTGCCGGGTCATCGAGCCATCGCAGATCCGCGTCGGGGTGTCCGCGAATTAACATCACGGCCAGCGCCGTGATCACCTCCTGTCCAAGCACATGACCACGCAATAACCAATCTGATAGGGGCCGCGTGTCGCCCTTGATGAGCCAATCCATGATGACTAGATCGCGTGCGTTGCCCATTGATCGATTGTGTTCTCGTGCGACGGCTAACGCTTCTCCGTCCCATTCATGTTCTGGCAGCTCGCTCATAGCGCTAAATCCGCCAATGCGTCTGCCGCTGCACTACCCACCAAATGGCCGTAGTGCTTTTCGATCATCGCGACGCTGGTCCCTGAGATTTGAGCTACCGTCAGCACCGGCAAGCCTCCGTTGACCAGATCAGTCAGGACGCAGTGGCGCAGGGTATAAGCGGACACGCCAGAAGGCAGCTTTGCCTTTTTAACCGCTTCCTTGACCGGCAGTTTCCACGCATCCTTATTCCACGCGCTGCCCGTAGCACGCTGGAATATGGGCGCAGCAGGCAGTTTTCCCTTGGTCTGTTGCGTCAGGAATTCGGCTATGTTCGCCGGTATAGCGATCTGGCGCGGTTTGCCGTTCTTATCCTTGCCGATCGTCAATGTGCTTGTCCGCTTGTCGAAGTCAGCGGCTTTCAACGCTGCCAGTGTGCCAGGGCGCAACGGCAATAGACACATGGATCGCAGGAATGGCCCCGCCTCATCATCAACTGATTCCAGCAGGCGCTTTCGCTCCGCACGGTCGAGGTAGATGTCACGCCGTTTGTCGGCACCTTTCAGGGGCTTTAGCGCTTCTTGCCATGCTGCATCCGTATTGGGCGGACCAGGAACGAGAATGCGGCCTAGTGCGGCGCGCAGCGGAACCATGTCACGGTTTACGGTCGATCTCGCACGCGATTTGGTACGTGTCTCGCCGCCCTTGTTGCGCGTGATCAATGCGGGAGCATTCTCCAAGCGCTTTCGCCACGCAGCAAGATGGTGGCGGCGCAGCTTATCTACACGGACATTGGCGATCGGATCATCAAAGACGTGACGCCGGAAAACACCCTCCGCGATCAATCCCGGCTTTTCCTTCAGATATGATCGGCAGGCGTCAGCGACCGTCTCGACCTTCTCGGCTCTGATACCACCGCTCTCTACCTGTTCGGCCCAAGCCTCAGCATCCTTCCTGGCCTGCGTAAACACCTCGTTGCCGGTCAGAGCGCCATAATCGCCCAACGGCTTGCGAAGGTACTTTCCCGCCTCCCCATAGGCCCGTGCAAACCACGTCCCCTTCCCGCCCTTCCGAGATGGCCGGAAGCCGAGATAGCAGCCTGCCCGCAACCGTTGCCAATGAGGTTCGTCCCCCACCTTTGGCCGCAATCTATCCCGATCGCCTATTCTGCTCAGGTCTGCCATCTGCCTTTCCATGAAACGCATGAAATTTCCATGAAATACAGCCTTGAACAGCTTTGGACAAGAGTGTATTGTTTTCAGATGGTTAGTTATCCACCCTTGTCCAATATTATCCGGTTTCTCGCCCTTCACACGGGTGGGGTCGCAGGTTCAATCCCTGCATCGCCCACCATTCCGCGCCAGCATTTTTCAACAATAGTTCGCAAATGCGAAAAGACTTTCGCAATTGCGAAATGCTGCTAGGCTAACGCATTATCGGATATATCAGGGGCGGTTCTGCCATGAAGAAACCGATTGCGTTTTTTGCCGCGCTACTGGCAGCACTTGTTGCCGCTGCACCATCAGCGCACGCTGAGAACTCATATCTGCAAAATATCAGGCTCGTCGGGCGCTTTCTCGTGGACGGCTCCCGCGCCGCGTTCGAATGGCCGGGCAGCGCCATAGAGATAAACTTCGATGGAAGTTCGCTCGATCTATCGCTGACCGATACGGGTAACAACAGCATGATGGTCGAGGTGGACGGGACCGTTTCCCGCATCAATCTCGAAAAAGGCCGGCATGATTATCATATCGTCGGCACCGAGAAGAGCGGGCCACATTCGGTTCGGCTGATACGGCGTACAGAAGCTTTTTTGGGCGCAACTGTCCTCGAAGACGTTCGTGTGAACGGCACGATCCTGCCACCAGCGCAGAAGCCGCATAGCCTGCTGGTTATCGGTGATTCAATCTCGACCGGATATGGGGTCGAGGGCAAAGACACCAAATGCGGTTTCAGCGGCGACACTGAAAATCAGTATCTGACTTACGCGGCAGTTGCGGCTCGGCGTTTCGATGCTGACGTCATATCTCTGGCATTTTCCGGCAAAGGCCTGGTGCAGAACTACGATGGCAAAACAAATGCGACCATGGCGGACATTTATGGCCGCCTTCTTCCGTCGCGTACCAGCGACGCGCCACTGCCGAAATCCGATGTGATTATCGTGCATCTTGGCAGCAACGACTATGCCAATGGCGCGCGTCCGGTAGGCTTTGTGCAGCGCTATCTGGAGTTGCTTGCTGCGCTGCGCGAAAACGCTCCCGATGCACAGATCTATGCTGCAATTGGTCCCATGCTCGCCGGAGACGATCTGGACGTTGCGCTGAAATCAATCAATGAAGTGGTCGATAAGCGCCATGCGGAAGGTGATGCGAAGATCGCAACCATTCAGTTTACGGATCCGGTCGGAACCCCCTCACGTGGGTGCGACTGGCATCCAAACGAAGCGGGACAAGCGTTTATGGCTGAGCAGCTAACCGCGCAAATCCAGCGCGATCTCGGCTGGGCACAGGTGGAATGAGCGCGTCTTCTATCGCTTCCGTGGCGCCTGTCGACCGCACAAAAAGTCAGGCGCGCTCGAAGCTTGTAGGGCTTCAGATCCTACGCTTTGTGGCAGCGTTTGCGGTCGTGCTTTTCCACATTGGCAGCGCCTATCAGATCAAATGGGGCTACGAGAGCAATGTGTTTGCTATCGGCGCGGCCGGCGTAGACATATTCTTCGTCATCAGCGGCTTCATTATTGCCTATACGACCGACGCGGCGCGTGGAGCCTGGCATTTCTGCAAACGCCGTATAGTCCGCATCGTGCCGCTCTATTGGATTTTGACGCTGGGTATTGCGGCGATTGCCTTTATCAGGCCGGAGCTGTTGAATTCGACATTGGTGAACGGCGAAACGCTGTTCAAATCGCTATTTTTCATTCCGTTCGAAAAGGCGAACGGCGCCATTCAACCCATCCTGTTTTTAGGTTGGACGCTGAATTATGAGATGTTCTTTTATACGGTCTATGCGGCGTGCACCGCAGTGGGTTTGCGCACACCCTTTGCTCCTGCCCTATTGATTATTCTGCTCGTGGCGCTCGGCAGAATTGTGCGGGTCGATCACATTGCATGGCAGTTCTACACAAACCCCATAATGCTCGAATTCGTGTTCGGTATCACGCTCTATGCGATCCATTCGCGCTGGCCGGAGGTGTTTCGTCGACATTGGCTGTTCATTGCGGCGCTCGGCCTTCTGATCGCAGCACGACAACTCCTGCCCGGCTTACCCTGGATTTTTGCAAACGGCGTACCAGCGGCGACGCTAGTGGCGTTTGCGCTGACCTGGGCACCTAAGCACACGCCCTTGATAGCGATGCTCGTTCTATTCGGAGACTCATCTTATTCGCTTTATCTCTCCCACCCCTACATCATCGAGGCTCTTGCGAAGGTTTTGCCGGCGGATGCAGGCTTGTTGGTACAGATCGTTGCGGGTGCTATTTCCAGTTGTATCGCGATTGTTGCATCGGTCGCGCTATACAAGCTCATCGAGCAGCCGTCACAGAAGCTGTTTTTAGCGCGCACGCCGCAACTGGTGCGAAGCTCAGGCTGATTGAGCGGGTTTTGCACGTGTGTTTCCGCGCGCTGCCCACCATTCCTCAATGCGCTGGAATACAACGAAGAATGTCGGCACGAACAGCACCGCCAAACAGGTGGACGCAATCATGCCGGAGAACACCGTGATGCCGATCGATTTGCGTGCGCTGGCCCCTGCTCCGGTAGCGAACACGAGCGGCGCAACGCCAAGCGTAAATGCAAACGAAGTCATGATGATTGGGCGGAAGCGCGTGCGCGCTGCATCCACGGCAGATTGCAGAATCTCAGTTCCCGAATGGCGCAGTTCGCGCGCGACCTCGACGATCAGAATCGCGTTCTTTGCCGACAGCGCGACAAGCAGGATCAGACCGATCTGAACATACAAATTGTTGTCTACGCCGAGCCCCTTGAGCACGATGACCGGCCCAACGAGAGAAAGCGGCGTTGCAGCGATAACCGATAGCGGCGCAATCCAGCTTTCATACTGCCCCGCAAGAACGAGGTAGACCAGAAGCAATGCAAGCGCAAAAACAAGGTAAATCTGGTTACTTACGAGCTTTTCCTGAAACGAAAGTGCGGTCCAGTCATAACCCATGCCGGACGGGAGCGTTTGGTTTGCCACCTGCTCCAGCAGCTTGAGCGAGTCGCCCGAGGAGAAGCCCTTGGCCGGTATGCCAACCACCGACGATGACGGGTAGAGATTATACAGGCTGATAAGCGACGCGCCGACACTTGGCTTGATCGTCAGCAGCGTGCCGAGGGGTATCATGTCGCCATCGGCGTTTCGCACAGTCAGGCGCGAGATGTCGTCAGGCAACAGACGAAACTGCGCGTCACCTTGAACATAAATCTGGAACACCCGGCCAAACTTATTGAACTGGCTGACATAGGTCGAGCCCAGATAGCCGGCGACGGTCTGAAAAACCTGATCTGTCGTGAGCTTCAGATTCTGCACCTTTTCGCGATCGATCTCGACCTGGTATTGCGGGACATTTGCGCTGAACGATGATGAAACGCGCGATATGCCCGACTGAGTCTCCGCTGAATGCACAACCGCATTGGTAGCGCTTTGCAGCTTGGGCAAATCGAAACTTCCGTCACGCAGCTCGATCTGCATGGTGAAACCGGCGGCGTTGCCAATGCCCTGAATGGCCGGCGGAGGCAGAACGAGCGCCACGCCATCATCGAGTTGGCTCAACTTGGAGCTAAGCGTTGCGTAGAGCGACGCAAGGTCTTCGCCCTTGCCGCGTTCGCTCCATGTTTTCAGAATTATGTAGGCAACGCCCGCATTCGCCAGAGAAGCGTTGTTGTCGAGCGCGGAAATGCCGGAAATCGTAACGACCTGATCGACGCCGGGCGTTTCTTTGGCAATCTTGGTGAGTTCGTTGAGTGTGGCGCGCGTACGCCCAAGCGCTGCGCCATCCGGCAGTTTGACCGCCGCCAGCAGATAGCCCTGATCCTCAATCGGTATGAAGCCGGTCGCCACGCGCGAAATACCGTAACCAGCAGCGCCGATGATCATCAAGGCGGCGAGGGCGAGCACCGTGCTGTGATGGACCATCGCGCCGATCAGACGGGTGTAGCCGTTTTCGGCGCGCTGATAGATGGCGTTGAAGCCGCGATAAAAGGCGTTGCGCTGTTCCGGCGGCACAGGCCGACGCAGCCATGTCGCGCATTGTGTGGGCTTCAATGTCGCCGCGTTTACGGCGCTGATGAAAGCCGTAGCTGCAATGACCAGCGCGAATTGCGCATACATCTGACCCGTTAGACCCGGCAGGAAAGCCGCAGGAAGAAACACGGCCATCAGCACAAGCGTGATGCCGATGATCGGGCCAAAAAGAACGTCCATCGCGCTAATGGCAGCGTCATGCCCGGACATTCCGCTTTCGATATTATGCGCGGCACGCTCAACCACGATGATCGCGTCATCCACCACAATGCCGATGGCCAACACGATGGCGAACAGCGTGGACAAGTTCACCGAAAAGCCGAGCGCCCACATTGCAGCGAAGGCACCAATGATGGTGACGGGAACGGTTGTGGCGGGCACCAACATCGCGCGCCAGTCTTGCAGGAAAACAAGAATGACGATCAGCACGAGAATGGCGGCTTCAAAGAGCGTCTTGTACACCTCGTCAATCGCCTGCCCGACAAATTCGGTTGTATCGAACGGAATTGTGTAGTCGACACCCTGCGGGAATGCGCGCTTCAGCTCAGTCATCTTGTCGTTGACGAGCTTGGCGACATCCAACGCGTTTGCGCCGGGCGTCTGGAAGATCGCCATACCGGCTGCTTGCTTGCTGTCCAGATCGAAAAACTGGCCGTAGGTTTGCGCGCCAAGTTCAACGCGGCCAATGTCGCGCACACGCGTCATGTCGCCCGTTGCGCCCGTCTTGACGATGACATCTCCGAATTGGTCCGGCTCATCAAGACGGCTCGACACCTCAATAGTGTATTGAAACGACTGGCCGTCCGGCGTGGGCGGCGCACCCACCTGCCCCGCCGTCACCTGCTCGCTCTGCTGTTGGAGCGCTTGCACGACATCCTGAACGGTCAGGTTTCGCGCGCGCATCTTTTCGGGATCAAGCCAGATTCGCATTGAGTACTGACCTGCGCCGAACACGCTGACACCGCCAACGCCGGGCAAACGAGAGATTTCATCGCGAAGGCTGATGGTCGCATAGTTGGACAGATACAGGCTGTCGCGCGAACCGTCCGGCGATGTGAGCGTCACGATCTCAAGAATCGAGGTAGACTTTTTCTGGACATTGACGCCCTGCACCTGAACCGGTTGTGGTAGCGCCGCCAGTGCCGCTGAAACGCGGTTCTGCACAAGCACTTGTGCCTCGTCCAGATCGGTCCCAATCGCGAAGGTAACAGTCAGATTGTAGCTGCCATCAGAGGCGGCGAAAGACTGCATGTAGAGCATGCCGTCAACGCCGTTCACCTGCTGCTCAATCGGCAACGCAACCGTGTCGATGACAGTGCGGGCGCTCGCGCCCGGATACCGCGTTGTTACCGAAACCGTGGGAGGCACGACGTTCGGGTATTGCGCGACCGGCAAGTTATAAAGCGAGACAATGCCGATAACGACGATGAGAATCGCCAGCACATTGGCGAGAACAGGCCGCTCGACAAAAAAGCGCGCAATCATTGTGCGCTTCCGTCTGCTGCGACCGCCTCAAGTGTTTTCAGTTCAGGCTCGATCTTCTGGCCGGGAACAGCCTTCATCAATCCGTCGGTCAGAACCTTGTCTTCGGGCGACACGCCCGCAGTCACAACCCGCAACTGCCCGACAAGCTGACCGATCTCAACCGGGCGCTGCTCCACCACATTGTCCTTGTTCGCGATCAGAACATATCGCCCTCCCTGATCCGTGCCGATTGCGCGGTCGGGCACAAGGAGTGTGTCGGGCCGATCGCCAAGCGGCACCCTGACGCGTACGAAATATCCGGGCAGCAATCCCCTGTCAGCGTTGGGGAAAACGGCTCGCACAGCAAGCGTCCCAGTCGAGGATGTGACTTCGGGCGCCACGTAATCCAGCATGCCCTTGTGCGGAAAACCCGTTTCCGTTTGCAGGCCAATCTCTACCGGCACTTTTCGCAATTCCTGCTCAGTGATGCCGCGCTTGGCCATGCCCGCGCGAATTCCCAGAACGTCCTGCTCGCTGACCATGAAATCGACATGGATAGGGTCGAGCTGCACAATTGTAGCTAGCGTTGTGGGGCTGCCTGCGCCCACATATTGCCCTTGAGAAACCTGCCGGGCGGTGACGATGCCATCAAACGGCGCCTTCACCTCGGTGTAGCTGAGATTAAGCTCAGCCTGCTTTACATCGACTTGGGACTGCTGAACCTTTGCCGCATCTGCATCGGCCGCCGCGGACGCCTGATCCGCACTCGATGGCGCCACCACCTTTTGCTGAAGCAGTTCCTGCTGGCGTTTCAGCTCGGCCGCGGACACTTTGCTGGCGGCCTGCGCGGAAGCAAGCCCGGCCTGCGACTGCTGGAGCGCAAGTTGATACGGCTCAGGTTCAATCAGAAACGCGCGCGCGCCGGCTTTCAGCGTGTCGCCGTCCTTGTAGTCGATCTCCTGAATAAAGCCCGGAACGCGCGCCAAAAGGGTTGCAGTGTTAACGGCCGAGGTGTTGCCGGTCGCTTCAAGGAAAGGCGTGACCGACTGTTTGAGGGGCAACGCCACCTCTACCTTCGGCGGCGGGGGCGGAACATAGGTATTTTCCTCACTGCACGCTGTAAGCCCCGCCGACGCCAATAGCATCACGGTCGGGAGCGCAAATCGCCCGCACAACGTCATTCTCGGACCCCTCCAGAGACAAGTGACTGTAGGTCAGATCGTGATAATGTGAAAGCGTCAGTTCCTAACGTTCGTGCCAGGGAGCACAATCATGCGAATTGCGCATATAATCGCTTTTAGTGGAGCGCTTATCGCCACCAGTTCTGCCCATGCACAAACCGCGGCAGAGCAAGCCGCATGCAAGGCAGACTATGAAAAATTCTGCGCAAGTGTGATGCCGGGCGGCGGGCGCATCGTGAAATGCCTGAACGAGCATCTCGCCGAGCTTTCGCCTCAATGTCAGCAGGTGGTTAAGGCAAACACCCCGAAATAGTGCGCCATCAGATCAACGGCGCACCACGTACCTCGATACCAGCGCCGCGAGCACCATGTAGGCGATGGCGGCCAGCAGTGCCAACGCAATGGGCGCAGCGAACAGCGCGATCGTACGCGGGGTTATGGTTGGCTGTGCTGGTATAGCCGGTGCAGACAGGTCAGCGTAAAACGTCGAGGACGCCGTGCGCAGGCGATCAACCGATGCCGTGTATAGGCTACGGTAGTCCTCGGTCAATTTCCGTAAGGCAGCAGCAATGTCTGCTGGGTTCTCGGAGCTCGCCTGCGGCGCGCCGGGACTCGAGATCATTATCAATTCGCGTTCAAGCCGACCAATATTGGCATTTATCTGGTCTCTTTTGTTCATGATGTCCGGAACCATCGGGGTCAAAGACGCGCGCTGTGCCAGAGCCAGCAATTGGGAGAGCATGGTTCCGTCGCTCTGCACGACACTTTCCATCGATGGCTGCAGCGCAGCCTTGCCGATCGGATTGCTGAGCACGTCCTGCAAGGTGCGATTCATTGTCTCGGCTTCGCGCTTGCTTGCGGCCAGACGCGACTCCAAATCCTTGCGATATGCGACCACCGAAGGATTGTCCGTAGCAAACACAGGAGCCGCAAAAGGTGCGAAGTGAACGGTGCGGAACTGCCTTAGATTTGCTTCCAGATCATTCGCGGTCAGCCCATTAGCATTGGTAACGGTTGCCAGACGATTGTCGTTTGCCATCATATCGAGGCCGCGCAGCATCGATACGATTTTCATTTGAGCCGCTGTCACGCTTGGCGGATTGGAGAGATCGCCGTCGTCCTGCTCTGCCATCAGGTTCGGCAAATCAGTATTCAACAGAGTGCGGTAACGGTCGGTGTAAACATCACGCCAAGCTTGAGGTAGCGCTTTGGCAATCGCAACGGCAACGCTGCCCGAAACACCAAGCGCTGCGGGGCTGACATCAATGCGGAGGCCGCCCATGTTTGCCGAGAGAAGATCGCGTTCCAGATCGCTGTTCAAGGAATCAATATCGGCCTGCGTGATGCCACGCACAGCAAGGCGTTCCTTGTAGCGCCTCATAATTCCTTCGGTCCACGGCGCTTCGAAGCTTACTCCGATTCCACCATTCAAGGGCACGTCGTTGCCTAAGCCAAGTTGCTCTCTAACGCGCTGAAGCACTTGAGGATCGAGCAAGTCTCGGGGCAAAAACACGCTCCCGTTGGGATATGTGACCACAATTTTCAGACGGTCATTGGGGTCGCCGACATTGCCTTGACGCGTTATTTCCATACCCGTCAAAGAAATATAGTGCGTGACCGGCGCGGGGGCTCGCGGAAACGAGCTGGCGGCAGCCCAAAGCCCAATCAAGATGCCGATTGCAAGCGCTATCAGGACTATGCCCCGCTTGCGCCAAACCGTCCGGAAGACTTCGGCAATTGTTGTTTCGTCGGGTCGTGCTTCGACTACAGCTTGCACAGGCTCTTTCGCCATTTAGTTCTGCCAATTCGTTGCGCCGGCGCTTTTCGCCGATATGGGATACCGGGCCACGCCTAAACCGGATAGGAAAGCGGTGTCAACGCACGATGATATATTGGCTTCAAATTCCGACGGCCGTTAAAAGTCCGCGTAGCATTCGGATCGCCGCATCTGTTGCCTGCCCACCATTGCTGACAGAATCCCAAACAACAAAACCGGCTATCGCCAGAACGATAATGACGTAACGCATTGTATCGTTGCTATCTCCCGCCCAAAATCGAATTTCCCCAAGCGGCTCAAGTTACCATGTTCCTATGCGCATGTCTCGCAACCCCTTGCAGATCTTCCAAATGCCGTGGAAAATCATCTTCGGAGAGCAGGCTATTGGCGTGGGTTTCGCGATTTTGAAACCGATATAACGAACAAGCCTGTTTTGATGGTTGGCGCGCCAAGTTCAGGAGAGGGACCGCGGCGCATTGCGGATGGGGGAAGGATTGAGCGCACGAACGCAATCCGAGGTTGCTCAAGCTATTAAGCTGGACAAGACCAGTTTTGAAGAAATTGCGCGGGGCCTGCCGTCTACGGCGCGCTTCGTATTGCAGAGCGCGATGCATCTGCCTTATGGCACGCTGCGCGTTACGCTGCCGGATCGCCGCACTGTGCAGATCGACGGGAAGCAGCCGGGGCCTGCAGCAGAAGTCGTGCTCAACAATTGGCGATTGCCGCAGCGCGCATTCGCAAGTGGCACGATCGGCGTTGCGGAATCCTATCTGGACGGAGATTGGCACAGCCCCGATGTGACGAGCTTTCTTGAACTGTTTGTCGTCAATACCGAACAGGGCGACCAGATGGCCGGCGGCGCGAACTGGTTCCTGAATACCTTCCAGCGTATCCGGCATTGGCTGAACGACAATACTCGCACGGGGTCGCGCAAGAATATCTCGGCGCACTATGATCTCGGCAACCGCTTCTACAGTCAGTGGCTCGACCCGAGCATGACTTACTCGTCGGCTCTTTATCAAACGGGGGCCAACGATCTGGAAGGTGCGCAGGCCGCGAAATATCGAGCGCTGGCAAATGATATCGGCATTCGCAAAGGCGCGCATGTGCTCGAAATTGGATGCGGTTGGGGTGGATTTGCAGAGTTTGCTGCGCGCGAATTCGGCTGCAAGGTTACCGGCCTGACCATCAGCCAGGAGCAATATGACTACGCCAAACAGCGCATCGACAAGGCTGGGCTTTCGGATCAGGTGGAAATCAAGTTTCAGGACTATCGCGATGAACAGGGGCAGTACGACCACATCGCGTCGATAGAGATGTTTGAGGCCGTGGGTGAAAAGCATTGGCCGATCTTTTTCGGCAAAATGCGTGCTTGCTTAAAAAAGGGAGGAACGGCGGGACTGCAGATCATTACGATCAACGAAGCCGCCTACCCTAACTATCGGCGCAAGCCTGACTTCATACAGCGTTACATTTTTCCGGGCGGAATGCTCCCTACGCCGGCAATTCTCAGAGCGCTGGGCAACGAACATGGTTTCGCTTACCTCAAGGAACGGGTTTTCCCACAGGACTACGCCCGCACGCTTGCGGAATGGCGCGAGAGATTCTGGGTATCTTGGGAAAAAATCCTGCCAATGGGTTTCGACGAACGCTTCAAGAAGCTATGGGAGTTTTACCTACACTACTGCGAGGCTGGATTCCGTGCGGAATACATCGATGTACGGCAGATCATTTATAAGGCTTAGCCGAGGCGCCGAAGCGACCGTACGCATCATATTGCCTTGTGTACTCTTGCTGCCGCTATTCGCGGCGGGCGGGTGCACTCGTACTTCTGATGGCTCGATTGTTATGGCTCAATCCACCATGCCTTCCCATCAGCCGTGGTGGAGTCGCTCCAAGCCCGAGCCCTTGCCGGCGCCGGACGCGTATCCGCCGCAGCCCGCGGCAACGGCTACTCCAGCGGCAGCGCAGCCGGTTCGCACGCCAGTCCGTCGTGTGAGTTCACCACCGCGCCCGACGTCCCAGGCAGGCAAGGCAGTGCAACGCTATTCGGGCATGCGCGTGGGCGTGCGCCCACCCTTCACGCCTTCCGAAAGCGGCAAACCGCTCAACTGCGCGAACAAGACGCAGCCGGGCGGGCGCGTGAAGGTAGTTTGCGAATAACTTCTTCGGGCTTAGCCGTCGGTTTGCGCTACGGTTGGTGCAGGATTGCGCACAACCTCGGTACGATCTAGCGCTGCTTGCAGCTTTTCATCACGCCCGTAGACGTCCGCGAAATACTCGACGGTTCCGCTCTCGGTCGGCCAAGCCGTAAAATACGACACGTAGACGGGTACCTTCGGCGTCTTCTCCATCGAATGCCCCTGCGCGAGCTTCATCGCGACGTGGTCGCGGTCTGTGCCAAGCACGGCAGCGGCCATGCCGCGCGGATCTTGTAAGCGAATGCAGCCGTGGCTCAGTGCGCGCATGTCGCGGTCAAAGAACTGCTTTTGCGGCGTGTCATGCATGTAGATTGCGTGCTTGTTCGGGAAGAGTATTTTCAACTCGCCCAGTGCATTTGCCTCGCTCGGCGCTTGCCGAACTGCAAACGGAACCTTGGAGCCATACGCACCCCAATCCACCGCAGTGGATGGCACGCGCTTGCCCTTGGAATCGAACACTTCATAACCCGAACGATCCAGATAGCCGGGGTCGCTACGCAGACGCGGAAGCATCTCATTCACGATGATCGACTGCGGCACGCCCCAATATGGGTTGTAGTCCACCTGTTCGATCTCATCGTAGAAAAAGCTGGTCTGGTTGGTCGTTTTGCCCACAACCGCACGCATGGTTAGCGCTGGTGTTTCGCCCTGGATATAGCTCGCCGTGAAGGCAGGCTGATTGATCCAGACGCGAGGACTGCCGAGCTGCGAGGGAAGCCAGCGCAGCTGTTCAAGCGCAACCAGAACCTTTTCCAGCCGGTCAGCCTTTGAAGTGCCCGCGATGGCCTTGACCGTGCGCGGACCGATAACCCCATCTGGCTTCAAGCCGACTTTCTTCTGCTCTGCCTTGAATGCCGCAACCAGATCGTCCGAATAGGTTTCGCTGTCGCGCAGCCGGTAAAGCGTCTCGCCATATTCACCGCCCGTATCGTCATCAAGGCGGCTTGCAACAAGACGGATCAGCTTCGGCAACTCCGTACTGGATTGCCCCGGCTTCAAGAGAAGGTCGGAATCGACCACGATTTCGTTCTCAGCGCTTTCGCGCAATACCGCCAGTTCATCGCGCAGCGCTTTGTATTGCGGATTTTGCGGATGCTCTGCCTCCAACATCGCACGCACATCATCGGCGTGGGAGAACTGCGTCAGCAATCCCCTGAGATCCACGTCCTTCAAAGGAAAATCATAGTAGCCTGAGATGCGGTTAGGATCGACGCGCCCGCCATGTGCATCACGCGCATAGCGAAGCACGCGAGCGCTCATCTCCATTTCATACGCCAGCAAATCCTGCGGCGCAGAACTGGCGGGCAGATCAACTTTATAATCAGCCGCATTCAGGCCATAGCTATCGGCCTCCGCCAAAACCGCCGCCGCGTCCTTTGCGTGCTGGTTAGGCTGGCCATCGCTTATCCAAATAAATTCGGGCTGCGCGGCGTAGTACTCGGAGATGGCCGCGGCGATCTGCTTTTCAGCGCGTATATCAACGGCAGAAAGCAGACGAATATTGTCGCGGAACGGATTAGCTGAACCGTCTGTCGCCGGCGCAATTGCAAGCACCAGCGCAAAATCGACCCGCACCAACGGGTCAGCTCGATAGGTGTAGTAAGATGGTGCGGAAATGGTAGCGGCAGCCGCCGCTTTGAAGCGCTTTGGAGTTACCGGCGCAGGCGGAAACTGCTGATCCTGGATCACCCGACGCTTCGGCGGACCGAACAGCGCTTCAAGCAAGCCTTGCGCCTCTGCTGCGCTCGAAACGAACATCGCAGTGCCGCCAAGAGACAGCGCCATCAGTGATTTGAAGAAACGACTCACAGAGAGTACCCCACTTTTCTCGCCGAACCCCTGCCCTGTCGGCCACAGTGAAGCAACCGCTTTACGGTTAAGATTACGTATCCATACGGCAGTTGACCACAGCTCTCCCGATTTTGTGATCTTTCGTGGCAATTCGATGGTCGCACTCTTGCTGGCGCGCATTCTTAGGCTGCGGCGCGCACTGCTCTGCTTCGTTGCGAGCCTACTTTGCCACCCTGCTGCCATTGTCTAAGCGCGGCTATAACTGCCACGCCCAAGCCAACAAAAAGCACCCACCAAGCCGGTCGGATTGAATAGCCAAAGGTCAAATTGGCAGCGAGAACCTTGGCGGGCGGAATGTTGGTCGCGAGCGCATACCATCCATACTCTGCGGCTGCCGTTGTCAGCGAGGACAAAACCGCCAATACACAAAGCACCCATATCGAACTGGTGTTTACGCCTCTTGTGTGCGCGATGCGCCACAGCATCAAGTAGATGAAGAACCCTGCCATCAAAGTCGGCTCATAAACATCCGCCTTGGTCTGCATAAAGAAATGCAGCGCTGCGAGAATGGCGATCAAGTACGCCAGCCTATGCAGGCGGTTCCAGCTTTTGCCCATGCGCCGGATCATTGCGTCTGTCGATGTGATGCCCAGCGCGCAAAGCCCAAGCAATGCGATAAATCCAATTGTCAGATAATATCGAAGCACGATTTCCGCGGCGACCTTGGAAATATTGAGCTTCTGGTCAAAAGCGTAAAGGATCAGATGGGCGATTGCATAAAATAACGCTGCAAGACCCAATTGCCGCCGAACGGAGATAAGCTTCGGAAAGTTGACGATACGGCGCAGTGGCGTGATTGCGAGCGAAATAAACAGAAAACGTATCGCCCAATCGCCCGTGAAGTGAATCGCTTCTGTTATGGGTCTTGGACCAAGCGGTCCGGCTGGCGCACTCGCCAGCGTGCCGGAAACGGCACGCCAGATCAGCAACGCGGCAGGCGCGAGTATTCCGATAAGGGATATTGCCTTCAGCGGTGAAAAGCGCCCGCTTTTGTCATTCCAAGGAAGTTTGCCTGCCGCGATCATGCTTTAACCGTCCGTCGCTCAATACTGACTATACGGCACTCGCAGCACAAACGTTACAGCTATCCCCTGCTCAAACGCTTTTCAGCAAGCTCGTCGAGATAGCTTTGCCAGAGCGCATCCTTGTCATGACCCAACCGATGCAGATAATCCCATGTGAAAATGCCGGTGTCGTGGCGATCGTCGAAAGCAATCCTGACAGCGTAGTTGCCGACAGGCTCGACGCGCGAAATTGTGACGTTACGCTTTCCCGGCACGGTCACACGCTGTTCTGGCGAATGGCCCTGCACCTCCGCCGAGGGAGACAGAACGCGCAGCATTTCTGCAGGCAACTCGAAAGGCGCGTGCGCCGGAAAAGTGACCGTCAAAAATTTCCGGTCCTTCGATACGCGTATCTCCTTGGGTGCGGCCATTCTTCTCGCTCTCGCTTTGCAGTTCTGCGTTTGTTGCAACGCGCATGGCGCGCGGGCAAGCATATTCGACATGCTCGTATCAGCGGCGAAGCGTCACCTGCGACACAGGGTACATTTATGGCATATTGCGGAAGAAATAAGTGAGGAGTTTGCCGTTGCACGTCCAGACCATGAGCGAGGTGGATTGCCTCCGGTTTATCGAAGAGCACAGGCTTGCGCGGCTTAGCTGCGCGCTTGATGGACATCCCTATGCGGTGCCGATCCACTATGCGTTTCGCAACCATTTCTTCTATTCCTTCTCCATGATGGGAAGAAAGATCGAGACTATGCGCCAGAATCCGCGCGTGTCGTTGCTGATCGATGAATTTGGCAAGGATCGCGGCTGGACGAGCGTGGTGGCAGAAGGCATCTACGAAGAGTTGCCTGACCGCATCGGCTCGAAAATCGAGCGCGACCATGCATGGTCACTGCTCTCGCAGCATGCAAGCTGGTGGGAACCCGGCGCGCTCAAGCCTGAGAAAGGCGTTCCCGCTGGTGATACGGATCATATTTTCTACCGTATTTCGATTGACAAGATATCTGGCCGCAGAGCGAGCGCATAAGTTGTCGCTGTTGCGCTGCACCAACCAAAGCACGAGCCTGCCCAACTTGAACTCACGGCAAAGAAGCCCGACATTACGCTCATGAGCATGATTGACCCATTCGGCCGGGATATAAGCTACCTACGGGTTTCGGTTACCGACCGTTGCGACTTCCGCTGCACTTATTGCATGGCGGAAGACATGGCGTTTTTGCCCAAGAAGGACCTGCTTTCACTGGAAGAGTTGGAGCGCGTTTGCAACGTGTTCATCAGCAAGGGCGTGCGCAAATTGCGCCTTACCGGCGGTGAGCCGTTGGTGCGCAAGAACATCATGCATCTCGTGCGCCAGTTGTCGCAGCATCTGCAAAGCGGCCAGCTTGAAGAACTGACTCTGACGACGAACGGCTCGCAACTCGTGCGCTTTGCTGACGAGCTTGCCGAATGCGGCGTGCGCAGGATCAACGTTTCGCTGGATACGCTCGACCCTGAGAAGTTTCGTACCGTTACGCGCTGGGGCGACCTGTCCCGTGTTATCGCCGGCATCGATGCGGCACAGGCAGCAGGCATTCACGTAAAGATCAACGCAGTCGCGCTGCGCAATTTCAATGACGCGGAAATTCCGAGCCTGATGCGCTGGGCGCATGGTCGCGGCATGGATATGACCGTTATCGAAACAATGCCGATGGGCGAGATCGAAGCGGACAGAACGGATCAATATTTACCGCTTTCGCTGTTGCGTGCGCAGTTGGAGCGCCATTTCACGCTAAGCGACATACCCTACAAGACAGGCGGCCCTGCCCGCTATGTGCATGTGGCCGAAACCAATGGCCGCCTGGGCTTTATCACGCCCATGACCCATAATTTCTGCGAAAGCTGCAACCGCGTGCGCCTCACCTGCACCGGCACCCTGTATATGTGCCTTGGGCAAGAGGATGCTGCAGATCTTCGCGCACCGTTGCGCGCGTCCGAAAGCGACGAACTTCTTTCGGCAGCGATTGACGAAGCGATTGGACGCAAGCCCAAGGGGCATGATTTTGTGATTGATCGCCGTTCAAAGCGCCCGGCATTGGCACGCCATATGAGCGTTACGGGCGGCTGAGTCCCGATCTGGACCAGACGAATCCATTTGCGTAAGGGACTACAGGTGCTAGATCGCCCAAATAGAAGTTTCGGGCGGAGCAGCCGTGGCACTAACGCACAATCAGCGCGGCGCGCTCTTTATGGTGATTTCGCAAATCGCCTTCATCATCAATGACACATTGACGAAGATTGTCGCTGCACACCTCGGTGTTGGGCAAATCATGGCTGTGCGCGGGCTTTTTGCATCGACAATCATCGTGTTGCTGGTTTGGCGTCTTGGCCACATGCGACCAATGTCGCTGACGCTGAAGCCTGTAATCCTGCTGCGCATGCTCGGTGAAATGGGCGCGACAGTCGCGTACCTTATCGCTCTGTCTCATCTTCCTATCGCCAACGTCTCGGCCTTGTTTCAGTCTTTGCCGCTCGTTGTAACCATGAGCGCGGCTCTGTTTTTCGGCGAAAAGGTAGGCCCGCGCAGATGGCTTGCAATCACCGCTGGTTTTATCGGCATCTTGCTGATCGTACGGCCCGGCCTTGAAGGCTTCAGCACATATTCGATCTACGTCATCATCTGTGTATTTTGCTGTGCATTGCGTGACCTCGCTACGCGGCGCGTGCCTGACCACGTTCCGTCCATGTTCATTTCCATGCTGACCGCGGTTGCGGTCACAATTTGCGGCGTGCTCATTATTCCATTTTCGGGCGGGTGGGCGCCGATGGCTACGCCGGATCTTGCCGCCCTTCTGGGCGCGGCAATCATTCTCCTGACAGGCTATCAATTTGTCATCCAGGCCATGCGCGTGGGCGACATCTCGTTCGTCGCACCATTTCGCTACACAAATCTGCTCTGGGCGATAGGCATAGGTATTCTGGTCTTTGGTGATTTGCCCGATCTGCCGATGATTATTGGCTCGGCAATCGTGGTGGCGTCTGGCATTTACTCGCTCTATCGCGAACGTGTTGTAGGGCGTGGACGCCCGATAGCGGAAAGCACGGCGTCCGCGATTGCAGCGGACGGCGTGTGATGCTCGACACCAGCGCAATCGCTGGCATTGTGCTTGCGGGTGGGCGCTCCAGCCGGATGGATGGTGAGAACAAAGCTCTGCTGCAGCTTGCTGGCGAGACGTTGTTGACGCGCGCGATTCAGCGCCTGCGTCTTCAGGTCAAAGCGCTTGCCATCAACAGCAATGTCCCCATTCCAGGCAATGGGTATCCCGTTATTGCGGACACCGTGACAGGCTATGCGGGGCCGTTGGCCGGTATCCTCACAGGTATGGTTTGGGCAAGGGATCAGGGACTTTCCCATATTGTGACTGTGGCTTGCGACACGCCGTTTTTCTCTACTGATCTGGTTGATCGGCTGGGGTCGGCGCCTGGAGGATCGGGCAGGATCGCGCTTGCCGCGAGCGCCGGACGCCTGCATCCGGTATTTGGCCTATGGCCGGTGCATCTCGCCGAAGATCTATCGAACTATCTGGAAAGCAATGCGCGCCACTCCGTGCTGACCTTTGCGGAACGACACGGTTTCGAGACGGTCGCGTTCGACTTCGGCGCCGTTGACCCATTCTTCAACATCAATACGCGACAAGACCTTGCCGAAGCCGAGCGCTTGGCGCAAAAAGCTTAGCCATGAAGCATCGCGTATTCGGAATCACGGGCTGGAAAAATTCGGGCAAAACCACGCTAGTCGAGCGTTTGGTCACCGAGCTTACGCGGCGCGGGTGGAAAGTTTCGACCGTAAAGCATGCGCACCACGCCTTTGACATCGACAAGGAAGGCACAGATTCCTTTCGGCACAGAGAGGCGGGGGCATCGGAAGTCGCCATCGTTTCTGGAAATCGATGGGCGTTGATGCACGAACTGCGCGACGAATCCGAGCCCGATCTGGGTGCAATTCTTGAGCGCCTGGCGCCCTGCGACCTCGTGATGGTAGAGGGCTACAAGCGCGAAAATCACAACAAGATCGAAGTGCGGCGCATGGACGCCAAGCAGCGCACCCCACTCGCGCCGAACGATCCAACTATTGTGGCGATTGCTGCCGATCACGACGTGACTGAGTCGAATCTGCCCGCATTTTCGTTAGATGAGACTGCTGCTATCGCAGACTTTATTGAGCGCACCGCTGGGTTGAAGCGAAATAGCTGACGCAACGTAAGCCTAATATGTTCTGTATCGACGATAGCGTCTTTCTGACATCCCGCTCATTTGCAGTTGCAATTTTTCAAAAAAGAGTGGGAGTATCGGGTTTAGCCGGCAGCGTTAAGCCCGCTTCCGGGGTGTCTCGAACAAGGGATGCCAAAGGGTCCAACAGAGAGGAATACTATGCGCATAGCACTAAAACTCGCGCTTGCGGCGACGGCAGCCATGCTGGCCATCGGCGCAGCACAGGCGCAGGATCGCACCATAAAAATCGGCACCGAAGGCGCCTACCCACCCTTCAATAATCTGACCTCGGCCGGCAAGCTTGAGGGCTTTGACATCGACATCGGCAACGCACTTTGCGAGCAGATGAAGGTGAAGTGCGAATGGGTCACACAGGATTGGGATGGCATCATTCCCGCGTTGCAGGCCGGCAAGTTCGATGCGATAATCGCATCCATGTCGATCACTGACGAGCGCAAGAAGCAGGTCGATTTCTCTGCAAAATACTACAACACGCCGCCATCAATCGCCGCTCCGAAGGACAGTGACATCAAGGGCGTGACCAAAGAAGATCTGGCCGGCAAGAGTATCGGCGTTCAGGGCGGCACGACGCACTTCAATTACGCCGAAAAGACCTACACCGACAGCGAGATCAAGCCATATCCGACCGCGCAGGAAATGCACGCCGACCTCGCAAACGGCCGTCTTGACGCGATCAATGATGACGTGATCGTCACCCAGCAGTTTCTGGATACGCCGGAAGGTCAGGCTTGCTGCAAGCTGATCGGCACCATCGCGCCAGTCGTGGAAATTCATGGTCCGGGCGCTGGTATCGCCGTGCGCAAGGGCGACAAGCTCGCTGATGAATTCACGGCGGCGATCAAGGCAATTCGCGAGAACGGCAAGTACAAGGAAATTAACGATAAGTACTTCAAATTCGACGCCTATGGTGCTGAAGGCTCATAATTATTTGAACTGTAACGGCGACCTCCGGGTCGCCGTTTCCACATTGGGCTGAATGCTGCGACGAGGGGAACAGTCGTGCTAGAGCTTTTAAGCTGGGGGCCAAACGGGTGGCTTGACGAGATCATGAGCGGTGTGTTCGTGACCGTTTCGCTTGCGCTGGCCACGCTACCTGTTGGTCTGGCGCTTGGGTTTCTCATTGCGCTCGCAAAACAATCGTCCGAACCGAACTTGCGCATAGCGGGCAATGTCTACACCACGATCTTTCGCGGTCTGCCGGAACTGCTGACGCTGTTCCTGATCTATTTCGGTGTTGCGCTGCCGCTATTCACCTATCTTTTCCCGGATGGCGGCGACCAGTTCACGAGCTTCGTTGCAGGCATGGTCGCACTGGCATTCGTGTTCTCATCCTATGCGAGCGAAGTTTTTCTCTCGGCGTTTCGCGCCATTCCTCGCGGCCAGTATGAAGGGGGTTACGCCGTTGGCCTTTCCCACGGGCGCACCATGCGCCTCATCGTTCTGCCGCAACTCATTCGCATCGCCCTGCCCGGCCTCACCAATCTGTGGCTTATCCTGCTGAAGGATACCTCGCTCGTTTCCGCCATCGGGCTAGCCGACATATTGCGCGAGACCAGCATCGCGGCGCGCGTGAGCAAGTCGCCATTCCTGTTTTTCGGCTTTGCCTGCCTGATCTATCTCGTGCTTGCGGTCATTTCTTCGGTTGGCATCGGCGGCATTGAACGATGGACCAATCGTCGGGAGGCGACCCGATGAGCCTCGCCAGCCACGTCACCGACGCCATGGAACGCCCGCCTGCAGCGCCACGTCCGTGGACCGGCGCGCGGATAGCTGGCGCGATTTTTCTCGCGGTTTGGGTACTTATCGGCCTGACGTTGATTATCTATCTCGTGAACCGGTGGAATCCGGAACTGTTCAGCAATTACGCCCCGAAATACATGCAGGGGCTTTGGGTCACGGTTCAGCTTGTCGTGATTTCCATGATTATCGGTTCGCTGCTTTCTATTCCGATAGCTTACGGACGCATGTCGAGGAACCCGATCGCGTCTTCTTTGGCCTATGCCTATGTCTATTTCTTCCGCGGAACGCCCCTGCTCGCGCAGACATTCCTGATTTACTACGGCCTCGGTTCCTTTAGGCCAGAGCTTGAAGCGTTGGGCCTTTGGACCTTCCTTCGCGAGGCGTGGTATTGCGGCATTCTCGCATTCTCGCTGAACACCGCGGCCTATCAGGCCGAAATATTGCGCGGAGCGATCCAGAGCATACCAAAGGGCCAATGGGAGGGTGCGGCGGCGCTCGGCCTGCCGACATGGCTCACCATGCGCAAGATTATCGCGCCACAAGCGCTCATCGTTGCGCTGCGCCCATACGGCAACGAACTGATCCTGATGATCAAAGGTTCGGCCATCGTTTCGATCATCACGGTATACGATCTGATGGGCGAAACGCGCCGTGCCTTTTCACGTAGCTTCGACTTTCAGACATATATCTGGGCGGCGATCATCTATCTGACAATCGTGGAGTTGCTGCGTCACATCATTGATTGGATCGAACGCAAGATCACCAAGCATCTGATCCGCTAAGGCGGATCAGACCAGACGGCTCTGCTCGACCGCAGCGCCAATGAAGCTCGCGAAAAGAGGGTGCGGCTCGAACGGTCTGCTCTTCAGTTCCGGGTGATATTGCACGCCAATGAACCAAGGATGGTCAGCGTATTCCACCGTTTCAGGAAGCACACCGTCGGGTGACATGCCCGCAAAAACCAGACCGCAATCTTCCAGCCGCTTCTTGTAGTCGATATTGACCTCATAGCGGTGGCGATGACGCTCGGAAATATCGGTGTCACCATAGATTTCGGCAATCTTCGAATCAGGGCTCAAACGCGCGTCATATGCGCCGAGACGCATCGTACCGCCAAGGTCGCCAGTCGCGCGGCGCTTTTCGAGCATGTTGCCCTTGAGCCATTCCGTCATCAAACCGACGACCGGCTCCTGCGTTGCGCCAAACTCGGTGGACGACGCCTCGGAAATACCCGCGAGCGAGCGAGCGGCTTCGATACACGCCATTTGCATGCCAAAGCAGATTCCAAAGTAAGGCACCTTGCGTTCCCGCGCGAACTTCGCGGCGAGAATCTTGCCTTCCGAGCCGCGCTCGCCAAAGCCACCCGGCACGAGAATGCCGTGTACCTTTTCAAGGAACGGCGCAGGATCTTCCTTCTCGAAAATCTCGCTCTCAATCCAGTCAAGCTTTACGCGGACGCGGTTTGCCATGCCGCCATGCGACAGGGCTTCGATCAGCGACTTATAAGCGTCCTTGAGGCCGGTATATTTGCCGACCACTGCAATCGTGACCTCGCCTTCGGGATTGTGGATGCGCTCGGCGATTTCGGCCCAGCGCTCCATGCGTGGCTTCGGTGCGGGATCGATCCCAAACGCTGCCAGCACCTCGGAATCCAGCCCCTCAGCGTGGTAGGCGGTTGGCACATCATAGATATGGCTGACGTCCAGCGCCTGAATCACCGCGCTCTCGCGCACATTGCAGAACAGCGAAAGCTTGCGGCGCTCTTCTTTGGGAATTTGCCTGTCGGCGCGCACCAGCAGAATGTCCGGCGCAATGCCAATGGACCGCAATTCCTTGACCGAGTGCTGCGTCGGCTTTGTTTTCAACTCGCCCGCAGCCGGTATATAGGGCATCAGCGTCAGGTGGATGTATACGCACTGCCCGCGTGGCAGATCGTTTCCGACCTGGCGAATCGCTTCGAGGAACGGCATTGCTTCAATGTCGCCAACGGTGCCACCGATTTCGCAAAGAACGAAATCATACTCCTCATTGCCATCCAGGATGAAATTCTTGATCTCATCCGTGACGTGCGGAATGACCTGCACGGTCGCGCCCAGATAGTCGCCACGACGCTCGCGGTCGATAATGTTCTTGTAGATGCGCCCAGTGGTTATGTTGTCGCTTTGGTTAGCCGAGCGCCCCGTAAACCGCTCATAGTGGCCAAGGTCCAGATCGGTTTCCGCACCGTCGTCCGTAACGAACACTTCGCCATGCTGATAAGGCGACATCGTGCCGGGATCGACGTTGAGATAGGGATCAAGCTTCCTGATGCGCACGCGGTAACCCCGCGCCTGCAAAAGTGCACCTAGTGCTGCAGCAGCAATGCCCTTGCCAAGTGAGGAAACCACGCCGCCGGTGATGAATACATATCGCGCCATGGGAGTCGGTGCTTATCGCGACGGTTTTGATTCCGCCAGTGGAAAATGATGATCGCCACCGTTTTTCAGAGGCGACAGTGAACACAAAAAAAGCGCCAGCCCCGAAAGGCTGGCGTTCAACTGGAAAATCGACGCTTACAGAACGACGACGTTCGTGCCGACCTTAACGCGGCGATACAGATCGATCACGTGGTCGTTGATCATGCGGAAACAGCCATTCGAGGCGTTTGTGCCAATGCTCTGCGGCGCAATTGTGCCGTGGATGCGTAGGTGCGTGTCCTTATTGCCGTCATACAGATAGATCGCGCGCGCACCGAGCGGGTTTTCGCCGCCGCCGGGCATGCCTTCCTTGTACTGGCCGTATTTCTTCGGATCGCGTTCCTGCATCTCCTTGGTCGGGATCCAGCGCGGCCACTCCTGCTTGTCGCCAACGCGCACATCACCCTTGTACTGGAGGCCTTCCTTGCCAACTGCGATGCCATAGCGACGCGCGGAGCCCATTCCCTCTACAAGGTAGAGGAAATGATTGGCGGTATCGATGACGATCGTGCCACGCGGGTAGCCGGAGAATGCGACTACTTGCGGCTCGTATTCCGGCTTCGGACGGAACTTCTTGGTCTGCTCCTTAACACGCAGCGCGTTATCCAAAGCGCGCGTCTGCGGCAGATACTGGTCTTCCTCGCCGAACAGCGAAGCCATGAAGCCACCCTTGGCCACATTTGCTTCGCTGCGAAGCTCACCATTGTTGCCATTTGCGAGCACTTCCGAAGTTTCAGGCGTCATCGCGACAGGCTGAATGGGTGTTATGGGATTGAGCGGCGGAAGCTTGGTCTTGCCCTGCGTATCAATCTTCTTGAGAAGGCTTGGCTTTGTCTTGGCATCGTCCTGCTTCGCCTTGGGTTGGCCAAAAAGGCTGGCAAACAGTCCCTTGGGCTTCGGGGCTTCAGCGACTTCCTTGGCGGGCTTGGTCTTGCCCTTTTTTGTGTCCGCTTTCGCGGTCTTCTTTGTCTTGGAAGGTGTCTTTTTCACCACCTTTTTCTTGACCACAGGGTCCGGCGTGATTGCCGCCGTAGTTTCCTGTTTAACTGTTTGAGCGAATAAGGTCGCTGGTGCGCCAAGCATAAGGGCCACGCCGAGGCCCATTGCGAGAAGGCTGCGAGAAAGCATTTTTGCCGATCCTGAAAAATTTCCCAAGCGCATCACGGCAGACCGCTTCTGCCGTAACCGCCACCGCGTGATCTATACGGTTCATGGTGACTCGGCTCAAGCCGCAGTCACATTGTCAGACGCTCACAACATCTTGAAAGCGCTCGTTTGTTGCGAAGTGTGTTTTCTTCACAACAGAGCCAACCATCATGGTTTCACGATGGTTAAGAGAACAACATCAATTGTTCGGTACAGCTGGCGCGGCTGGCTGTGCGGGAGCAGCCGGCTGTGATGCCTCTGGCGCAGCCGGCTGAGTAGCGTCCGGCGCAGCAGGCGCTTCTGCCGGCGCAGTTCCTTGCGCGGGCTGCGACTCACCCGTAGCCGGTGCAGTCGTGGAAGATCCGCCGAGCTGATCGAGAACGCCGCGATTCGCCGGAGTGCCCTGCTCCGTCTGGGTTGCCGGCAAGCGATTCAGGATATCTGTCGGGCTCTCGGAATAATAGCGCGCGAGAATAGAGAGTAGCAGCGACGAGAGGAAGAAGGCCGCCGCCAGAATAGCCGTTGTGCGCGTCAACGCGTTGGCTGCGCCGCGCGCCGTCATGAAGCCGGAACCACCACCGATGCCTAGGCCGCCACCCTCGGAGCGCTGCAACAGCACAACCCCAACGAGTGCGAGAACGATCATCAGATGGATGACGATAACAACGGTTTCCATAGATACTGCCTGACGGTTTTAGCTGCCGGTGCGAGCTTCAGCGCGCGGAAGGCGGCTCCTTACAATGGTTTGTGGGCATTTCCAAGCCCAACGCGGCATATAGGGGCGAGGCTGGCACGTACCAACCGCCCCCATCACGAAATTCAGCCTTGGCGATAGGCTTCTGCAATGCCGAGAAAGTCGGAAGCCTTGAGACTGGCGCCACCCACCAGCGCGCCGTTCACATTGGCTACAGCAAGCAATTCGCCAGCATTCGACGGCTTGACCGATCCGCCATAGAGAATGCGCATCGCATTTGCTCCATCGCCCAGCACGCGCACCAATTCTGCACGGATATGCGCATGAGCCTGCGCAACATCGGGGATTGTAGGCGTCAGGCCAGTGCCGATTGCCCAAACAGGTTCATAGGCAATCACAGTATTCGCAGCGGTTGCCCCACTTGGCACAGAACCTTCAATCTGCGCAGTGAGGATATCCAGCGTGAGGCCTTTTTCGCGCTGGCTTTGCGTTTCACCGATGCAGATGATCGCTACCAACCCGGCGCGCCAAGCAGCGCGCGCCTTTTCGTTGACGACCTCATTGGTTTCGCCGTGGTCAATGCGGCGCTCCGAATGTCCAACAATGACGAAGCTCGCACCTGCGTCTTTCAGCATTTCGGCCGAGATGTCGCCGGTGTGTGCGCCGTTCTCGCTGGTGGCACAATCCTGACCGCCTACCCGCACCGCAGATGACGACAGAACATCATAGGCGCGCGCGAGCAAAGTTGCCGGCGGGCAGATCAGTGCATCTACCGGCACATCGAAGCCGTGCGTGAACGCGCCGCCAATCGCGACCAGCTCCGGCATCGAGGCATTGGTGCCGTTCATCTTCCAATTTCCAGCCACAAGCGGGCGAATTGAACTGGTCACGGATTGCGTCTCCTCAAAAAACTGTGCGCTCTCACTATCAAAATGCAGACACAAAGCAATCGACACTGCGGCTCAAGGGCGCTATTGGCGGTGACTTCAAACAGTCAAACGACTGCCCTGAGTATATATAAGAGCGAACGGATAGTTCTGGATGCTTGATTCAATGCGGAGCGCAGCCAACACTTGGGTTGCGAAATTTCTGTTCGTTATTCTCGTCGTCAGCTTCGTCGGCTGGGGAATTAGTGGCCAGCTGCACAATTCGCCTTCGATGGGCTCGGTTATTTCTGTGGGGGAAACGTCCGTCAGCCCAACAGAATATCGCCTGGCCTATGATCGCGCTGTCTCGCAGATGTCGCAGCAGTTCGGCACACGTCTGACGCCGGAGCAGGCAAAAATGTTCGGCCTGCCGCAGCAGGTATTGAGCAGCCTTGTCGGTGGCGCGGTGTTGAGCGAGCAGGCGCGCAAGCTCGGCCTCGGCCTTTCCAAGGACCGCATCGCGACCCTCACCGCCGATGATCCGGCCTTCAAGGGACCGGATGGCCGTTTTGACAGACAGCAGTTCGACTATGTGCTGCGTCAGGTCGGCATGTCGCCGCAGAATTACTTCGATACCCGCGCCAACGAAGCCGTGCGCCTCCAGATCGTTGATGCGACGACCAATGGGATGCAGGCTCCGGCAGCATTCTTGCGCGCCGTGGCGCTTTATCGTGGCGAAGATCGAACTGTGGATTACATCGTACTGCCGAAGTCTTTGGTCGAGCCGATTGAAGAACCATCAGCCGACGTACTAGCCAAGTGGTTTGAATCGAACAAAGCGAAATACGCAGCGCCGGAATATCGCAAGATTTCTTACGTAAAGCTGGAGCCGGAAGACATTGCGGACACCAGCGCAGTTACGGATCAGCAGGTTTCTGAAGATTACGAAGCACACAAGGATAAGTACACAACCGCTGAGACGCGCGTTGTGGACCAACTTGTGTTCGCGTCCGAAGAGGAAGCCAAGAAGGTCTCTGACGAATTGAAGTCTGGCACGAAGTCATTTGACGACGCAGTTGCTGCGCAGAACAAGCAGGCTTCTGATGTTGCCCTCGGCACGCTCAGCAAGGATCAGATTCCCGACAAGGCCGTCGCCGATGCCGCCTTCGCGCTGGCTGAAAATCAAGTGAGCGATGTGGTCAGCGGCCAGTTTGGTCCTGTGATTGTGCGCGTCACGAAGGTCAATCCGCAATCCGTGAAGGCGCTTGATGAGGTCAAGGACGATATCCGCAAGAATCTCGCGCTGACCGAGGCAAATCGCGTTTTGATGGACGCCCACGACGCATATGAAGACGCGCGTGCAGGCGGTACATCAATGGCAGATGCGGCAAAGCAGCTAAAGCTCAAGGTCGTGACCATTGATGCAGTCGACAGACAAGGCAAGCGTCCCGACGGAACGATCATTGAGGGCCTGCCCTCCTCTGCCGATTTGCTGGAAAACGCATTTCAAGCGGACATCAAGGCAGAGAATCAGCCTGTAAATGTCGGGTCCAGCGGCTTTGTGTTCTACGAAGTCGATTCCATTGAAGCGGCGCATGATCGCACGTTGGACCAAGTGAAAGATCGCGCTGTAGCTGACTGGAAGGCCGAGCAAACCGCGACGCGCTTGCAGGCGAAGGCAGACGAAATTGCCAAGCAGGTAACTGACAGCAATACACTCGATACGATTGCCTCTGGCCTGAGTCTGGAAAAGCAGACGAAGCGTGGGCTTAAGCGCGGCGCCAATGATGCAGATTTTGGGCAACCCGGCGTTGCGGCAGTGTTTGGTTACGCGGACGGTCAGATTGGGCAGTTCGAAGCGCCTGACGGCTCGTCGCGCATCGTGTTCAAGATCATCGAGACAATCGAACCGGCGGATGCGGACGCTTCAAGCATTCCTGAAGATGCGCGCCGCACATTTGGTGGCGGAATGGCCAATGATCTTGTCGACCAGTTGGTGTCGCGCCTGCGCGGCGAATATGATGTCGAGATCAATCAAAATGCGATTGATCGCGCATTGACGTATTGAGGTAGCATGAGCGCTCTGAAACCCCATATCGCAAAGGTCGCTTCGGGCGCGACGCTTTCCTTTGACGAAGCAAAGGATGCGTTCGGCATCATCATGTCTGGCGATGCTACGCCCGGGCAAATCGGTGGCTTCCTGATGGCGCTTCGTGTGCGCGGCGAGACCATTGATGAAATCGGCGGCGCTGTGTCTACCATGCGCGACAAAATGGTGCGCGTTGATGCGCCAGAAACAGCGATTGACATTGTTGGTACGGGGGGTGACGGGCAGCACAGCCTGAACATCTCGACTGCCTCGGCGTTTGTAATTGCTGGCGCAGGCGTACCCGTCGCGAAGCATGGCAACCGGAACCTGTCTTCGCAGACCGGATCAGCCGACGTGCTGACCGCGCTGGGCGTAAAGCTGGATATTGACGCCGCGCAGATCAGCAAGTGCATCAATCAGTCTGGCATCGGCTTCATGTTCGCGCCATCGCACCATCCGGCCATGCGCCATGTGGGACCAACGCGCGTAGAACTCGGCACGCGGACAATCTTCAATCTGCTGGGGCCACTCTCCAATCCAGCGGGCGTGCGCCGCCAACTTGTGGGCGTGTTTGCGCCAGAGTGGATCGTGCCTATTGCCGAGGCGCTGCGCGCACTTGGAACAGAAATGGCTTGGGTCGTGCACGGCGACGGGTTCGACGAAATAACCGCAACCGGCGAGACGCAAGTCGCAGAGTTAGTAGACGGCGAGGTTCGCAGCTTCACCGTTAAGCCGTCCGATGTCGGCTTGCCTTTCCATTCGAAGGAAGCGCTGCGCGGTGCTGACCCCGCAGCAAATGCGGAAGCGCTGCGCGCTCTGCTCGATGGTGCGCCCGGCGCCTATCGTGACACCGTGCTGATGAATGCCGGTGCCGGCCTCCTCGTTGCCGGTGTGGTGTCGAGCTTTAAAGAAGGTGCCGCGAAGGCTGCCGAAGTCATAGACAGCGGCAAGGCGCGCGAGACATTGTCTAAGCTCGTGGAGGTTTCAAACTCCGATGGCTGACATTCTTCGTAAGATCGAAGTATACAAGCGTCAGGAAATTGAAGCGGCAAAGTCGCAGGTTTCGCCCGCTGACATTGCTGTGATGGCGAAGGACGCTCCAGCCCCACGTGGCTTCTTTAATGCGTTGAAGCGCAAGCAAAACGCGGGCTTGATCGGATTAATCGCGGAAATCAAAAAAGCCAGCCCGTCCAAAGGCTTGATTCGCGCCGATTTCAATCCGCCGTCACTTGCAAAGGCATACGAAACCGGAGGCGCGGCCTGCCTCTCGGTTCTAACCGATGGGCCGTCATTTCAAGGCGCGCCTTCCTTCCTGACTGCGGCGCGCAATGCAACCGCCCTGCCCGCTCTGCGCAAGGATTTCCTGTTCGAGCCTTATCAAGTCTATGAGGCGCGCGCCTGGGGTGCCGACTGCATCCTTATCATCATGGCAAGCGTGAGCGACGACGAAGCCCGCGCTCTTGAAGATACGGCATTCGAGCTGGGCATGGATGTGCTCGTGGAGGTGCACGATGCAGCCGAGATGGAGCGCGCGCTGAAAATGCGGTCGCAATTGGTTGGCATAAACAACCGCGACCTCAGAACCTTCAATGTCAGTCTCGAAACGTCTGAACGACTGGCACGCATGGTTCCTGTTACGCATCTGCTGGTTAGTGAAAGCGGCATTTTTACCAATGCAGATTGCGCGCGACTCGAGCCCTACGGCATCAGCACGTTCCTTGTCGGCGAAAGCCTGATGCGCGTGGATGACGTCGAAAGCGCAACGCGTGGGCTGCTCGGCCTCGATAAATCCGCCATCCGAGCGAGCGCTTGAAAATGGGCCTCACGCATCTCGATAGCGGCGGCCAGGCGAATATGGTCGATGTTGGCGAGAAGGCCGAAACGCAGCGTATTGCCGTGGCTGAAGGCTGCATTGTAATGCGCGACGAAACGCTGAATATGATCCTTGAAGGCAACGCTCAAAAGGGCGATGTTCTGGCGGCCGCGCGCATAGCGGGCATCATGGCCGCGAAGAAAACGCACGAACTTATACCGCTTTGCCACCCGCTGTTGCTTAACAAAGTCTCGGTGGATATTTCTGCCGATCGCGATTTGCCGGGGTTCCGTATAACCGCCGCGGCGCGCGTCACCGGCAAAACCGGGGTCGAAATGGAAGCGCTCACCGCCGTCTCTGTCGCCTGCCTAACAATTTACGATATGGCCAAGGCCATCGACCGAGGCATGACCATTACCGGCGTGCAGCTTGTCGAAAAAAGCGGCGGGAAATCTGGCCACTATCGTCGGGATGAATGATGTCGCTCCTTCCGGTTGAAGACGCGCTCGCAAAGGTAATAGACGGTGCGCAACCACAATTGGAAGAAGCTGTCGCGCTGCACCGCGCGAATGGGCGCGTGCTTTCGCAGCCGGTCGATGCCCGCCGAACGCAACCACCATTCGATGCCTCCGCAATGGATGGGTACGCCGTTCTTTCAGCCGATCTATCGACAATCCCAGTTGTTCTGAACGTTGTCGGAGCTGCGGCTGCGGGAACAGGCTTCGCCGACGAGCTGAAATCCGGCCAAGCGGTGCGAATTTTCACGGGCGCGCCGGTGCCGTCGGGCGCGGACACAATCGTCATTCAGGAAAACACCAGCCGACCAAGCGAGGCCTCTGTCGAGATTTTCGAAGCGTCTGCAGCCGGACGACACATAAGGCATCGTGGTCTGGATTTCGCGACAGGCGATACGCTGCTTGAAGCTGGCCGCGTGCTGGATCCTGCCGCACTTTCGCTTGCCGCAGCTGGCAATCACGCCGACCTAATGGTCTGGAAAAAGCCGCTGGTCGCCTTGATTGCGACCGGTGACGAACTATTGCTTCCGGGCAATGAGCTGGGGCCAGATCAGATCATTTCCTCCAATGCTTATGGTGTGGGAGCAATTATAACCCAAGCTGGTGGTCAGGTGCTTGATCTTGGCATCGCGCGCGATGATCGTGAGGAAATCACATTCTTTGTTCAGAAGGCGATGGACGCGGGCGCGGATATCATCGTCACCCTTGGCGGCGCTTCCGTCGGAGATCACGATCTGGTCAATCACGTTCTCACTGATCTCGGTATCGAACTCGATTTCTGGAAAATCGCGATGCGCCCCGGCAAACCGCTAATGTTCGGCAAACTGGGGAAAACGCGCTGTCTCGGTCTACCGGGCAACCCGGTTTCAAGCCTGATTTGCTCGCATCTTTTTCTAAAGCCGCTCGTCCGCGCACTCGCGGGGTTGCCACCTGTCTCTTGCGAACGGGACGCAGTGCTCGATGTGCCCATGCCCGCCAATGATGGCCGACAAGATTATGTTCGCGCGTACGTGGTCAAACAGGATGGCATTTTTCACGCGACGCCGTTCGCTACGCAGGATTCGTCCATGCTACGTACGCTGGCTGACGCCAATGCAGCCATCATTCGCAGGCCCGGCGCGTTGCCAGCATTGGCTGGCGATCCATGCCGGGTACTAATGTTGCGCTAGCCGTTACGAGCCGCATGAAATAAAATGGACCGCGTCAATGCCTTACTGGCGCGGCCCAATCTTTTCTATCCCTAGGCGGCCTTGGCTTCCGGCTTCGGCTCGCGCTCCGCTTTCAGGTGAAGCAAGGTTTCCCAGTTTTGTATCGAAGCAATGTGCAAGGAAATCGCAGCAAGCCAGCCATTTGAGTGCCATTCCTGCAGTAGTGATGGATTGGTCAGCGCGTGGAATTTCTTTGCATCGACCGTGCTGAACCCTTCCATCGTGAACTTATCGCTTTCCGAAAACTGCATCGCAGCCTGACGCGGCATCAAAAGCTCCTGCTCTTTGAGCGCGCGCCCAAATGCTTCGCTTCTCAGATGATCTGCGTGAAATGCCTGGCAGAACGAAATTGCCTGCGTTGCAAGCTCGGTGGAACCACCTAGCTCATCAAACAACGGCTGCGCATCTTCCCGCTCGTCAATATCGGCCAAGCGGTCGGAGCCCGCATCGATCGCGAGGAACTGCTGACCGCTATCGACGACCTCTGTCACGATAAAGGGATAACGACGCAAATATGCGGGCACATAGGCCCCCGTGCGCCAATTTCCTTCCTCCGTCAGGAACAGATTTTTTCCGTCGTTCAATCCAACCAATGCGAGTGGCGCGGGCTGTTCGCCATCAGCGAAGATAATAGGATAGTGGCGAACCGCATGTGAAAACTCGCTCACGAGAAGAGGAATGGCGACCGCATTCTCGCTAAATCTATAATTATCGAGTGGAAGCAACGCCTTGCGCTTATGCTCTTCAAAGCGCAGAACTACCGGATCCTTGTAAAGAAGCGGAAGGCTTTGCGATGTACTTTTAGTTTGAGTTCCAGTCACCCGAGATATCCTTTATTACTTAACGTGTTTCGCCGCCTGTCACTAACCGGATGCCTATACCGTAGATTGCATTCGCT
This sequence comes from Mesorhizobium denitrificans, assembly GCF_003403035.1. Classification (GTDB taxonomy): domain Bacteria; phylum Pseudomonadota; class Alphaproteobacteria; order Rhizobiales; family Rhizobiaceae; genus Mesorhizobium_G; species Mesorhizobium_G denitrificans. Next base: position 32,978 of record NZ_QURN01000008.1, read on the forward strand.
CATTCCCCCGTTAATTTCCGAGCAGTGGCCATGCCCCTTTTGAACCACGCCTATTTATATATCAGCATACAATCATAGACGTTTTAAGCAAGTAATTTCATTTGCTAATTTATGTTTATCTTAATATCAAAATTTTCTGTTTCTTTGAGCGCGGCCTGCGCGCGTATCGTGCTTGATCGGCGTTGCCAGCAAATTTGACAATCCATCGCTTCACCGAAAGTTAAACGGTTGCGGAACACAAATGGAACAGATAGTGTTTGTTCCTGATTTGTTTTCTGTCTGATTCTTTCGGGGGAGCCAAAAAATGCTCACGCGCAAGCAACACGAGCTTCTTATATTTATCCATGAACGCCTCAAGGAGGCGGGCATTCCGCCATCCTTCGATGAAATGAAGGAAGCTTTGGATCTTGCATCAAAATCCGGCATCCATCGACTCATCACAGCGCTGGAGGAGCGCGGCTTTATTCGCCGCTTGCCAAACCGAGCGCGTGCATTGGAAGTGCTGCGATTGCCGGACTCCATTGCACCCGGATTGGGTAGTCCGAAGAAGTTCTCGCCGAGCGTAATCGAGGGGTCCCTGGGTAAACAGCAATCTCCGGCGCCTCTGCGTCGTCCTCAGCCAGGTAATGATGAAGCAGGCATCTCAGTACCGGTAATGGGGCGCATCGCAGCCGGTGTGCCGATCGATGCGATCCAGAACCAGACGCATAGCATCGCCGTTCCACCTGGAATGATCTCAGGCGGCGAGCATTTCGCGCTCGAAGTCAAAGGCGACTCGATGATCGAAGCGGGGATATTCGACGGCGATACGGTCGTTATTCGCCACACGAACTCGGCAAGCCCCGGCGACATCGTCGTCGCGTTGGTAGACGATGAAGAGGCCACGCTGAAGCGCTTCAGGCGCAAAGGCGCATCCATCGCACTGGAAGCTGCAAATCCCGCCTATGAAACCAGGATTTTCCCGCCTGACCGCGTCAAGGTTCAGGGCAGGCTCGTTGGGTTGATCCGCGTTTACTGAGTCATTCTTGGTCTGCGGCTTTCTGCTGGCTTGATGAAGTTGAGCGCTTGGTTGGCTTGTATGGCGGTAGGCCACGGGCTGCCCGTGAAAACATGCGCTGACTGTGCCAGGGGCGATATGGTTCGGTGATGCCGAAATCGATCACGATCTCGGCAGTTGCGCTGATCGCTTCAACGGGAAAGCGAATTGCCGCGACGCCTCTGTGCGCCAGTGAAACGGCGTCCACTATCGTAATTGGGTATGTTCGACACGGCCTGTTCTTGCTGTATGCCTGAAGAATAACCAAATCCGCAACGGCGCAGATGGCTGCTGGAATATTTACATTGGCAGAAACAGCAATAACTGCCCCTGTGTTGTGCTCAGCCAAACAGAGACCGCTCTTGCAGGTGAAAGCCTGGGCTGAGACATTAGCTAATAATGTCTCGGTCTGCTCGCGGGATAGCTGCGGCTCTCGAGCGGCGCTCCGTGCAATCGGCTCGTGGCTATCGCGCTTTGTATCAACGGCGTTGCTTCTGCTTGAAGCGTGCATCAGCGGCATGGGTGCGATCACTTCGTCAGCAACGAGTGCACGCTTCCAAGCCTCCAGGGTAAAATTGTTCGACAGCCGCTTGTTCAGCAAAATGGTCGCGCCGTTGCCACGCATGGCTACCAACTGCGCGTCTTCGGAGACGAGCATATCTGGAAGTGTCGCATGAGCCATTGCCCATAGGCCAGCGGCGGCAAATGCTGGCGCTATCCATCGCAGACGCGTGGTCGGTACAGTCGACGCTAGCAATGCCGCTGTCAGCCACAGGACCGAGCTACCCGGTATCAACCCCACCGCGTCAAATGGTGAGCGCGCGGACAGCCAGTCCGATATTGCGATCATTGCGCTCAAGCCTTGGCCAACGATAATCAGGAAATATCGTTCGAGGCCAAATGGCATCACAATCATCGCCAGCACGGAAAATGGCATGACTATGATTGAGACAATCGGAGACACTGCAAGATTCGCAAGCAGACTTAGCGGCGACACCCGCTGGAAATGCCAGACGCCGAATATCGCGGTCGCAAAGCCGGCAATCAGCGCCGTCGCTACTGTTCCAAAGAACAGCATCGACATCATCCGGGCCACTTTCGCGATTGGATGATCGTCTTTTTGAGGGCGAAGCCGCGTCACCCAGCCCGGCTTTGCGCCAGCCCAGATTGAATATGCACCAATAAGAGCAGCGGTCGCTGCAAATGACATCTGAAAGCTTGGCCCGACGATTTCGTGCGGCGAAAGAACCAGCACCACGATCGCGGCGATGGCCAGGTTGCGCATGGATAAAGCGCGGCGATCCATAGCCACAGACAGCAACATGATCGCCAGCATTAGAAAACTGCGTTGGGCTGCAATGTCGCCTCCGGAGATCAAAAGATAAAGGAAAATGAGCAGCAAGGCGCCGAGCGCTGCAAACTTCTTGGTTGGATGGCGGGATGCCCAGTTGGGGAACAGCGCAAGCGCCCAACGGATGCCACCCATAGCAATACCCGCAACCAAAGCCATATGCAGACCCGAGATGGACAATATGTGCGCCAGGCCCGTCCTTCGCAGCGAGTCGTTCACATGTTCTGGAATCCCGGCACGCACACCCACCATCAATGCGGCGGCAATTTCACCCTCCGGCCCGGCAATCGCATTGCGGATACGCTCTGCAATACGATTTCTGGCGTTCTCAAGTGACGTGAAGAAATGCCAACTGGTGTTCGCCGAGACGAGTTGCGGCGGCGTCAGAAAATATCCGTTCGCACCGATACCATCAAAATAGCTTTCGAACGAAAAGTCATAACCTCCGGGCAAGACTGGCCCAGAGGGCGGATGCAATTTTACGACGCCTGAAATGCGAGCACCGGCGACAAGTCCGGTGTTCAACTTTGCTGTCGACAGACGCACTATGTCGGGCTGGTAGCGCAATGTCGGGCGCTCGGTCTTGACCACGGACAAAACCAATCGCACGCGCCCGTTCGCCAGCAGGTCTATGGCCAATATGTCGCCGGTCAATCGCGTCGAGATTTCACTGCCCAAAACTTTTGTGCTGGCTCGATAGACCTCAAATTTGGCAAGCACTGCGCCAAACGCGACAAGCGCAACCGCGAGCGATGCGATGTGCCAAAGCGGTCGCGACCGCGTTGCCAGCGCCAAAACTGCCGGTGCAACAACCCAAAGCACGAGAAGCAACCAGCCCGGCTCTGACGCCGCCCGGAAATATCCGAGTGCGCCGCAGCCCATCGCAATCGGCACGCATAGGTCGAGCGTCCCGCGTTCGCGTTCCAGTATGAGCGCTTGGCGGGCGCGCGAAGCGAAGCCGTCGCCCGCTTTGCGGATTCGCTCGGGCACGGTCCGCTTGGGTACATTCGGACACTGCCTAAGTGGCGCGGCGCGCGGTGCGATTTCCGGTTCGGCTGTGGTTGCCGCAATTGGCTGTGCGGCCATCACGGCTCCCCTGCTTCGGCACCCGCCCCTTGCACCACCGGGGACCTATGCTACATGAGCGCCAGCGAATGGCCATGCATATATTAGAGACTGCTTGGTTAATATACAGAAATCGGAAGAGCTATGCCCGACAAGGTCGTCACGCGCTTTGCGCCTTCACCAACTGGATACCTTCACATTGGCGGCGCACGAACGGCGCTGTTCAACTGGCTTTATGCGCGCAGGCTTGGCGGCAAGATGTTGCTGCGCATCGAAGATACTGACCGTGAGCGCTCGACCGAAGATGCCACGCGCGCAATTCTGGACGGCTTGAGGTGGCTTGGCCTGGACTGGGACGGCGAACCGATTTCCCAGTTCGGGCGGGCGGAGCGACATCGCGAGGTGGCGGAAGAACTCGTGCGCGCAGGCAAAGCTTACTACTGCTACGCCTCGCCGGAAGAGTTGAATGAGATGCGCGAGAAGGCACGCGCTGAGGGTCGTCCGCCGCGTTATGACGGACGTTGGCGCGACCGCGCGCCCGCAGAGGCGCCGGCGGGTGCAAAAGGTGCAATCCGGATCAAGGCGCCGACCGAAGGCGAAACGATTGTGCATGATCGCGTTCAGGGCGACGTCCGCTTTCCCAACAAGGATCTGGATGATTTCATCATTTTGCGCTCTGACGGAAACCCAACCTATATGCACGCCGTCGTCGTGGACGATCACGATATGGGCGTAACCCACATCATTCGCGGCGACGACCACCTGACGAACGCTGCGCGCCAAACGGTGATCTACAACGCGATGGGGTGGGATGTTCCAATCATGGCGCACATTCCGCTCATTCATGGCGCCGACGGTGCAAAGCTTTCCAAGCGTCATGGCGCGCTTGGAGTCGAGGCTTATCGTGAGATGGGTTATCTGCCTCCTGCTCTACTCAACTATCTCGCGCGGCTCGGCTGGAGCCACGGCGACGACGAAGTCATGTCCATCGCCCAGATGACCGAATGGTTCAACATTGACGATGTCAACAAAGGCGCGGCCCGTTTTGATTTCGCAAAGCTGGAGGCGCTTAACGGAATCCATATGCGGCACATGGCCGACGAAGAATTGCTGGAGCGATTGATCGAAACACTGCCGTTTTTGCCGAATGGCGAGCAATTGGCTCAGAAGATCGACGCGCACCGCAGGGCGCAGTTGCTGGCCGCAATGCCGGGGCTGAAAGAGCGGGCGAAAACATTGGTCGAACTTGCCGATGGCGCGGGATTCCTGTTCGCGCAACGTCCGCTGCAGCTGGATGAAAAGGCCGCGGCGGTCCTCACCGATCAAGCGAAAGCCACGCTCGCAGGCGCTTTAGGGCGACTCAGGGACATATCGCCGAATGACTGGAACGCGGCTTCCGCCGAGGCGGCTATTCGCGCATATGCAGAGGATTCTGGCATAAAGCTCGGCGCGACTGCTCAGCCTCTGCGCGCGGCGCTCACGGGGCGAACGACTTCTCCGGGGGTGTTCGACGTGCTGGCGGTTCTTGGCCGCGAAGAAAGTCTGGCGCGCATATCCGATCAAATCGATTAGGGCAGTTTCGTTGACTTATTGCCTATTGAATTCAAGCTATTGCGGTGCAACATTGCGGCCCGGTGCCGCTCTGTTCGGCGCCTGCGATGGTGCGACATTCGCTATCGCGTACCTATAGAATTCTATCTGCGCGCCCGGGATATTCTGTCCGTGATCGGCGCGTCATGCCTGAAGGGAGTTTGCCATGACCAACTCGATTGCGAAGCTGGATTTTGATGGAAAGACTCACGAATTTAAGGTGATACAAGGCACTGTAGGGCCAGAAGTTATAGACATCGCCGCCCTCTACAAAGACACGGGCGCGTTCACCTACGATCCGGGGTTCACATCAACTGCCGCATGCGAGTCCAAGATAACCTTTATCGATGGCGATGCTGGGGTGTTGCTGCACCGCGGTTACCCAATCGAGCAATTGGCAGAACATGGTGACTTTCTCGAGGTCTGCTATCTCCTGCTTTATGGAGAATTGCCGACGAAAAGCCAAAAAGAGGATTTCGACTATCGCGTAACGCGCCACACGATGGTGCATGAGCAGATGTCGCGCTTCTTCACCGGGTTCCGTCGTGATGCTCATCCGATGGCAGTCATGTGCGGCGTTGTTGGCGCGCTGTCGGCTTTCTATCACGACTCAACGGACATTTCGGACCCATATCAGCGCATGATTGCGTCGATGCGGTTGATTGCGAAGATGCCCACCATCGCGGCAATGGCGTTCAAGTATCATATCGGTCAGCCTTTCGTTTATCCGAAGAATGAGCTGAGCTACGCGGCCAACTTCCTGCATATGTGCTTTGCCGTGCCGTGCGAGGAATACAAGGTAAACCCAGTGCTTGCGCGCGCGATGGATCGCATCTTTATTCTTCATGCCGATCACGAGCAAAACGCATCGACGTCTACCGTTCGGCTGGCAGGTTCGTCCGGCGCAAATCCATTTGCGTGCATTGCTGCTGGCATTGCGTGCCTTTGGGGACCGGCCCATGGCGGCGCAAACGAAGCTGCACTCAATATGCTCGGCGAGATCGGCAGCGTTGACCGCATTCCAGAGTTCATCGATCGCGCAAAAGACAAGAACGATCCGTTCCGTCTGATGGGTTTCGGCCATCGCGTTTACAAGAACTACGATCCGCGTGCCAAGATCATGCAGAAGACGACGCATGAGGTGCTCGGCGAACTCGGCATCAAGGACGATCCGCTGCTTGATGTGGCAATGGAACTCGAGCGAATCGCGCTAACCGACGATTATTTCATCGAAAAGAAGCTCTATCCGAATATTGATTTCTATTCGGGCATTACGCTCAAGGCGCTTGGCTTCCCGACCACGATGTTCACAGTACTCTTCGCGCTCGCGCGTACGGTTGGCTGGATCGCGCAGTGGAAGGAAATGATCGAAGATCCGCAGCAGAGAATTGGCCGCCCGCGGCAGTTGTATACCGGTGCGCCAGAGCGCGATTATGTGCCGATCGCGAAACGCTGACATCTAGCTACAAGCATTTCAAAGGGGCGTTGCAACTATCGCGGCGCCCCTTTTGCTTTATTTCGCGATTGATTGCAGCACCACTTCTGCGGCGAGTTCACCCGATGGCCGTGCGGTTTGCATTCGATGCCTAACCTCATCGAATCCCTGCTTTTGCCACTGCCGAAAGGCGGTGTCGTCCATCAGCGATTCTAGCTGTCTTGCCACATAGGCGGGGCGCAACATCTCATCGATATATTCAGGAACCACGACACGGTCCGCGATCAGGTTAGGCAATGAGGCGGACCAAGCCGTGATCCATTTGCGGGCCACTCGCGCAACAGGATCCAGTTTGTACGTCGAAATCATCGGGACGTCAGACAGCGCAAGCTCCAGCGCCACCGTACCGGAGGCGATAAGCGCGGCATCGGCCTCACCAAAGGCGCCCCATTTCTCATCCTGCCCCAACAAGATTTTTGGCTTTTCAGGCCAAGCGCTTACCGCCTGCTGAACCAACGCTGCAACATTTGAAACCGTGGGCAGAACCATCTCCAGCTTTCGGCCTCTAGCGTGCAAGATTTCTACAATCTCGCGAAAAGGCTCGATCAATGCACGCACTTCTCCCTTCCGGGAACCAGGCAGCAGCAACAATTTGGCTGGTTCGGCAGGATCACGCGAAGACTTTTCGCGCTGTCTGCGTGCGGCTTTGAGAATTCCGGTATAATGCGACAATCGATGTCCGACGAACGTGCCCGGCGGACCACCAAGCCGCACCAATTCTTCAGGTTCAAACGGTAGCAGGCAAAGAATGTGGTCGACATAAGGGCGCATCGCGCGCGCCCTGCCCGGTCGCCATGCCCAGACGCTCGGGCAAACATAGTGGATAATTGGAATCTTTGGCGCACTTGCCCGAACCTTCGCAGCAACTCGCAGATTAAAGTCGGGACTATCGACAGTTATCAAGCAATCCGGTTGCTCGGCGGCAATGTAGCGCGCAGTTGATCCTATCCGCGAAATCAGGCGCGGCAGATCCTTTACAATCGCACTTAGCCCCATGAGCGCAATGTCGCTGGAAGGAAACAGCGATTTCAGGCCAAGTCCACTTAGTTCGTGGCCGCCAACACCGATGAGTTTAATCTCTCTTTGCGTGTTCGACTGAAGCGCGCGAATTAGATCGGCCGCCAGCAGTTCTCCCGATTCCTCGCCGGCTATCACCGCGATTTTCAACGGGCGGCTCAACGCTGTGCCTCCGAAGGCAGCCCGACAACAAAAACCCCTAAAGAATCGGCGCGTTCAATCATCTCTTTGAAGCCAAGCGCGAGGGTTGAGTCAGCCAGAACGGCCACGCCGTTGAGTTTTGCTGCGGCAACCCGCTCAACGGTTTGCACGCCAATCCCTGGCAAATCTATACGCCATTCCTGACCGGGCTTTACGCTCTTGACCAGAACGCCACCTGGCTTACCCGCCAATCGTCCGTGGCCACGCAGTTGGGCGACGCGCTCCAGCAATCCATCGGTGCCCTCGATACCCTCCAGCGCAATTGCCCGGCCACCAATTGCAACAGCCGCCTGCCCGATATCCAGCGATCCAATTGCCTGCGCCGCTTCAAGCGCCGCCTGAATATCGCGCATATCGCTTTTGGTTGGGCGCTTTTTGGTATGAACGCCTTCTGATACGAGAAGGTCCGGCAGAATTTCGTGCGCGCCAAGTACCTTGATTCCCTGCTGCTCTACGTGGCCGACCAAACTGCGCAGTAGCGCATCATCTCCCTGACCCAATGCTTTCGCGAGTTTCGGTAAGACCGCCAATAGTGGCATTATTGGCCAAATCGAAAAAAAGCGGGGCCTGCGCGCGACAGTTCCGGCAAAAACCAACTGGCTTATCCCGCGAGATTTTAGGTGGGAAAGCAGACCACCTGCGGCCTCAAGCTCAATTGTAGTGTTCGGAAAAGCAGCAAATGCGTCCGGATTTTCCACCTCGCCTGCTATCATTACGATATAGGCGCCCAAACCGCGGGAGGCGAGCGCGTTTGCGAGCTCGATTGGAAGGCGGCCGCCGCCCGCAATTATTGCGGTAACAGGACTTTGCGCCGCGCCGGCGCTAGCCATCGGATTCAGGTGCGTCGACAGCACCACCCTTAACCGGCGGCGTAACGAAGTATCGTTTGCCACGCACACTCAGGAAATCAACGATTCGCATGGAAAGCGGAGAGGCCGCGAATTTTTCGCGCGCGATTTGTAGATTGTCGGCCATTGGGCGGGATTGGTCAAAAATTGTCAGATACGCCTCGCGCACCATACGGATATCGTCTTTGCTCATGCCCGATCGCCGCATGCCGACAATGTTCAATCCCCGAAGGTCAGCAAGATTGCCTTGCGCCATGCCAAAAGGAATAACATCGCCCGAAATGCCCGACATGCCCGCGAGAAACGCATTGTTGCCCACCCGCACAAACTGAAGGACAGCGGTCAGGCCACCTATCGTCACATTGTCGCCGATCTCGCAGTGACCGGCCAGTGTTGCGCCGTTCGCCATAATGACATTGTCACCAACAATGCAATCATGCGCGACATGGCAATACGCCATTATAAAGCAGTTTTTTCCAACCGCCGTATGGCCGCGACTGGAATCAGATCCGGCATGGATCGTCGCCGCTTCCCGAATGGTCGTTCCCGCACCGATGGTAAGCGTCGTGACCCCACCTTTATGCGCTAGATTTTGAGGTTCCTCGCCGAGCGCTGCGTGCGGATACACGCGACAATTGTCGCCGAGGGTCGTTGCACCAGCAATCGATACGTGACTGGAAAGCCTTACGTTTTCGCCAATGACGACCGAAGGCCCAATGTGGCAAAAGGGACCGATAACCGACCCCTTTCCGATTGTAGCGCCCCGCTCCACAACGGAGCTTGGGTGAATCGTAGCGCCTTCTGGCATATGCTATTCCGTCTTTGGCGAGATCATTGCGGAAATCTCCGCCTCTGCAGCTTTTGCGCCATCGACCATCGCCTCACACGCAAAACGCCAGATGTTCCCACGCTTTTTTGTCTTGCGAACATGGATTTCGAGTCTATCGCCCGGCACGACCGGCCGACGGAACTTCGCATTATCAATGGTCATGAAATAGACCAGCGTCGGCTTGTCAGCCCCGCTTGAATTTACACAGATCGCGCCTGCCGTTTGCGCCATAGCCTCAATGATGAGCACGCCAGGCATGACAGGATGATCAGGGAAATGGCCCTGGAAATGCGGCTCATTGAATGTGACGTTCTTTATCCCTATCGCGGAATCATCGCCGTCGATTTCCACGATCCGATCTACCAGAAGCAGCGGATAGCGGTGCGGCAAAAGCCGCAACAGCTTCAATATATCGACCGCCTCAAGCTTGGAGCCGGATTCACTCATGCGCATCTCCCGATTTGCGCCCCGCGAGCTTGCGGATGGCTGATACCTGCCGGAAGAAATCTCTTACCGGCACGGCTGGCGCGCCTGCCCAACGGGCGTCGTCCGGAATATTATCCATGACACCCGAGGCGGCTGCAATCTGCACACGCGAGCCGATGGTTACGTGATCTGCAATGCCCACACGCCCCCCGAGCATTACATAATCACCTAACGTAACGGACCCCGACAGACCACAGTGGCCAGCAATAACGCAACCGCGCCCAATTTTCACGTTATGAGCGACCTGAACGAGATTGTCGATCTTGGTGGCTTCACCAATGATCGTATCGTCAAGCGCTCCTCGATCAACGGTCGAATTTGCGCCAATCTCAACATCATCCTGAATGATGACGCGACCGAGCTGCGGCATGCGCTCTGGGCCTTTTTCACCAAAGACAAAGCCAAAGCCATCCTGACCGATGCGCGCTCCACCGTGAATTGTGACCCTGTCGCCAATGAGCGCGTACTGAACAGACGCACCCGGCCCGACATAGCCGTTTCTGCCGATCTTGCAGCCATGACCGATCGCGGCATTCGGCGCAACAACAGTGCCTGCGCCAATGGCAGCGTTCGGCCCAATCACCGCGCCGGCTTCGACTATCGCCCCATCTTCAATCATAGCTGAAGGATCGACCGTGGCGTGCGGTGATACGCCCCGTTCAGCGGTTAACGGACCGGGAATAGCCGACGCCGGAAACATCACGCGCCCAACCCGCGCGAAAGCCAACTGAGGCCGACGATGCGCGATTGCTACGGTGCCTGAACAAACTTCGCTGACGAGATCCGGTGTGCAAATAACCGCGGTCGCGGAGAGTTTTTTAAGAAGAGCAGCGTGCTTGCGCCCTTCCACAAAAACCAGTGTGCCCACGCCTCCGGCTTCAGCTTTTGCCAGACCTGATATTTCGGCGCTCTCGTCAACGCCATCTGAAAGTGACGCGCCAACCAATCGCGCCACATCACCCACGGTGAAGCGCCGCGAAGGAACGAAAAAATCGGTGGTCATGCAAACCTGTGGTTCTGACGGGCGCACAAGCGCCCGTGCCTTAGAACTTTGTGGATACGCCGAAGCTGAATTCCTGAACTTGGTCGTAATCTTCCTTGACGACAGGAATTGCGTAATCAACCCGCAGCGGACCGAAAGGCGACGCCCACAGCAAGCCGACACCAACCGATGCGCGCCATTTCATGTCGTCACCCTGAACGTTTACACCAGCAACATTGATGTCACTGCCATAAAGCGTTGCAGCATCAGCGAACACTGCGCCGCGCAGGCCGAGCGCTTCTGGCACCATCGGAAGTGGGAATTGCGCTTCCGCAGATGCATTGATGTAGGTCGTACCACCAAGATGGTTTTCTTCAGGATTATCAACGTTCGCGTCATAAGGACCGATGCCGTTGTAATCAAAACCACGAATAATGCGGTTGCTGCTCTTGAACTGGTCGAAAATGCGCAGACCGTCATCGCCATTGGCTATGATGTGACCGCCGCCCACCGACACAAGACCAACAATGTCCATCTCTTCGCTGAGGGTCTTATACGCCAGAGCGCGCGCGGTAAGCTTCAGATAATCAGCATCACCGCCAAGTCCGGCATACTCAGTGGTGAACGTGCCATAAAGCCCTTCACGTGGGTTCTTCTTATCGTCAATGGTGTCGTAAACGATTGTTCCACTGACGGCCGACTTAACCCACGGCGATTCCTGGCTGAGTTCGATTGCCTGAATTACCGCCTGCGAAAGGTTCGGCGCGCAATTTGCGTCAGGAATGCCGTCGTCGTTGGCATCACACGTATCACGATAGCTGTATTCTTCCTGCGAATACGTATAGGCGAGCTGAGTGGAGATCGACTCCGTGATCGGCAAGCCGAAGCGCACCGTTCCGCCAGTCTGCGCACTTTCATAATAGGTGTAACGGCGTGTGTTGCGGAATATGTCGAAACCAGCGGAAATGCGGTTTCCGAGGAAATACGGCTCCGTGAAGGAGAACATGAAGTCCTTGGAATTCTCACCGCCACCCGCCGACAGACGAATGAACTGACCGCGACCAAGGAAGTTGCGCTCGGTGATCGAGCCTTCAGCCGTCGGACCCGACGTTTCACCACCGGTCGAATAACCGGCACCGATGGCAAATTCGCCAGTCGACTTCTCGACAACGTCAACAACAAGCACGACTTGATCTGGCTGTGAACCTGGAGCCGTCGAAATATCGACCTTCTGGAAGTAATCGAGCTTTTCGAGACGACGCTTCGCGCGCTGGATCAAGACCTGATTGAACGCATCGCCCTCGCTGATATCGAATTCGCGGCGAATAACGTAATCGCGCGTACGGTCGTTACCGCGAATTTCGATACGCTCGACATAAGCGCGAGTGCCCTGATCAATCGTGTACACCACGTCGATCGTGTGATTCTCGAAATTACGATCACCGCGCGGCGTGACCTGCGCAAATGCGTAACCGCGGCCAGCAACTGTTTCGGTCAAAGCGATGATCGTGTCTTCAACGTCCTTAGCGCTGTACCAGCTGCCCGAACGCGTTTCGACAACGGAATTCAACGAATTAGCGTCGATTTCCGCGATGCTGCTTTCAACGCTGATATTGCCGAAGCGATAACGCTCGCCTTCTTCGACCGTGATATTGATCGTGTATTCGTTGGTCGCGTCGTTCAGGTCGGCGGTAGCCGAAATGACCTGAAAGTCCGCATATCCACGATTGAAGTAGAAACGGCGCAGCGATTCCTCGTCCGCGCGCAAGCGATCATCACTATAAATATCGTCGCGGAAGAGGAAGGAAAGATAGCCGGAAGCCTTGGTCGATATGACCTGCGCCAGGCGGCGGTCGCTGTAAGCGTTGTTGCCGTTGAAGTTTACGGCAGCAATCTTCGTGCGCCCACCTTCATTGATTTCGAAAACGACATTTACGCGATTATTGCCAAGATTGATGACCTGAGTGCGCACAGTCGCATCATCACGGCCAATCGCCGAATACGCGTCCTTGATTGTCTGTGCGTCTGATTCCATCTGCGCGCTGGAAAAAGCCGAGCGCGGCTTCAGCTGAACCGAATTGGAAAGCTGCGTGTCCTTGACCTTCTTGTTGCCCTGGAAGAGCACCTGATTGACGATCTGGTGCTCGGAGACTTGAACGACAAGCGTGGAGCCGGAGACGTTCACCTTCACATCGGAATAGAGCCCGGTCGCAAAAAGACGCTTCACAGCTTCATCGATGTCGTCGCTGCTTACGTTTTGCCCCGGCTGAATGCCGATCTGGTTGCGAACAGTAGCCGCATCAATGTCTTCGCTTCCGCGAACATCGATATTACGGATGACTGCAGCATGAGCCACGGAGATTGTTGCCAACTCCACGACAACTGCGCCAGGAAGCACAATCGCGGCGGACATCGCCACCGCGGACGCGGCGCTTAGATAACGAGTACGTGCCTTCATCGGGCCTTACTACCTTTTTTCTCGAAGTCCCCACGGCGAGAAGACCGGACTTTCTGGGATTCCCGATCCCGTAATAACGAGATTTTCCCTACACGCAAGGCTCCGGGTTAATTTCAATTTACTAAGCACCGAAGCGTGGCAAACGCGTCACGCCTTACTCGACACTATGGTAAATACTGTGTCAATTTTCAGCGATTTTGATCTAGTTTTCGGTCTAGCAGCCGAAAATGTCGTTCCAGAATACGAATCCCATAAACATCAGCACGAGGAAGAATCCCGCGCGATACACGGCTTCCATCGCCCGTTCGGAGACAGGTTTGCGCCATATCGCCTCGATTCCATAGAAAACGAGATGCCCGCCATCCAGCGGGGGAATCGGCAAAAGATTGAGAAATCCAATGCCCACGGACAATAGCGCGACTAATTGAACCAGCCATTCGAAACCAAGTTTGGCCGCCTGCCCCGAAATTTTCGCGATCTTGACGGGACCGCCAAGTTGGCAGCGATCCTCACGGCCAATGACGAAGCGTTTCAAAAATTGACCCGTTTGACCTATGATCGTACCGGTTTCGCGCACCGCTTCGACAACCGAACCGACCGCGCCATAGCGCTCGACACGCGGTTGACCTAACTTTTCATCGTTCACGACGCCTATGACGCCGACATTCACCTTGTTGCCCAGCGCGTCTTCCTGCTCCACCACGCGCGGCGTTGCGACGAGGCTTACTTCCTTGTCGCCGCGATGCATGACGAAAACGAGTGGGTCGCCCGCCCTGCCCGACACCAGTCGGCGCACATCCGAAAACGTCGTAACCGACGTTCCATCAACCGAAACGAATCGGTCGCCCGGCATAAACCCGGCTTCCTCTGCAGCCGAACCCGGCTGAATGCTTGCCACCATCGGCTCGCTAACGGTGCGGCCATAGGCGTAAAACATCACCGCAAAAACAGCTATTGTGAGCAGAAAATTGAACATCGGCCCGGCAAAAACCGTGAGCGCGCGCTTCCAGACCGGCTGCGTGTGAAAGGCTACTCGCCTTTCACTTTCCGTCAGTTTTTCGAGTTCTTCGCCATCCGGCGTGCTCGTGGCGTTCATATCGCCTACGAATTTGACGTAACCGCCGAGAGGAATTGCGGAGAGCTTCCAGCGCGTTCCGCGACGATCATTAAAGCCGATAATTTCGGGCCCAAAGCCAATTGAAAAAGCTTTGACACCGATTCCGCACCACCGGCCCACAAGATAGTGGCCCATCTCGTGCACGAAAACGACAACGGTAAGAACGAATATGAATGGGACGAGCGTGCCCAATAGCACCCCGTCTGTGCTGAACAATGTCGTCAAGAACTCACCCACCCAATCCGCCGCTTAGCTGTTTCAATGCAATACGCAAGGATGACGCCAAAGAAAAGGCAGCGCAAACAACCCGCGTCGCAACTAGGCGTGAACAAAGCAGGGCCTGATGCGCGCTAACCGAATATCCCATGTGCGGGAAAATCCAATCCGCCGCCAAATACGCCCGCGACATATAGTGCAATGGCAGCGATAACGAGCCCGTCGACCCTGTCCATCACGCCACCATGGCCGGGTATGATTTGGCTGGAGTCCTTCACCCCGTGTTGCCGCTTGATCCAGGATTCGAACAGATCGCCGACCTGAGACAAAGCCGAAAGCACCAGCGCAAGGCCAACGTAGAGCAGTGGATTCCCCAAATCCAACCACGACACCAGGATTAACGCGGAGAGTGCCCCGCCTATGAGGCCGCCAATCGCGCCGCTTTGCGTTTTGCCGGGCGAAATGGAGGGGGCGAGCTTTGGCCCGCCAATGATGCGACCCACGAAATAAGCGAGTATGTCTGTTG
Source organism: Mesorhizobium denitrificans (assembly GCF_003403035.1). Classification (GTDB taxonomy): domain Bacteria; phylum Pseudomonadota; class Alphaproteobacteria; order Rhizobiales; family Rhizobiaceae; genus Mesorhizobium_G; species Mesorhizobium_G denitrificans. Next base: position 48,195 of record NZ_QURN01000008.1, read on the forward strand.
CCCAGACAACGGCAAAGAGGAAGAGAATCGCAGCAAGGCCCCGTCCGTCATCGGCTCTTAAATAGGCAAGTGCCGCTCCCGAAAATCCGGCATAGGCAAGCGCAATAGTGGTCCAGCGATCTGTTTTCGAGAGGACGGAATATAGCAACGTGACCACAATGCCCGCGGCCAGCATAAGCAAAACCAGCAATGCCTGTACGTTGAACAGCAGCGCGAGCATTGCGACCGCGAAAAATACAGCAGCTACGGATTGATTGAACCAGTTGGAATCATTGCGAGACATGCGACAAAGTTCGACAAACATCCCGACCGCGATCACCACGCTCAGCAGCCGGAATGGTCCCCCGCCACGCCAGGTCATCAGCAGCACGACCGCGGCGAGAACCACCGCGGAAATGATCCGAAGCTGAAGGTTGCTCATAGGTTGGCGCGGTTCGCTGGTGGCACTCATGATGCGACAGCTCCAGCCTTGCGCCCGCCAAACCTTCGGTCGCGCTCGCCAAACATTCGTATTGCCTCCTCAAAATCGGCGGCGCCGAAATCTGGCCAATAGCATGCGAGAAACAGCAATTCACTGTAAGCGCTCTGCCAGAGCAGGAAGTTTGACAGGCGCATCTCGCCGCTCGTGCGAATCACCAGATCCGGATCAGGCATGCCGGCAGTGTCCAGCAGGGCCGCGAAACGTTCAGAATCAATATCGGAAGGCTCGATCTCGCCGCGCTTTGCAGCCTCGGCCAGCTTTTGGGCCGCGCGCACAATCTCATCGCGGGCACCATAATTGAAAGCGATATTCAGGTTGAGACTCGTATTCAGCGCGGTCAGCGATTCCGCCTCGGCCAGAAGGGCGAGAATATCCGGAGCCAGCCCCTCCCTACCCCCGATGATGCGCACGCGAACCCCCGATTTGTGCAGTTCGGCCAGATCGCGACGAATAAAGAGTTTGAGCAACCCCATGAGGTCGCTTACCTCGGACTGCGGACGCGACCAGTTTTCGGAGGAAAAAGCATAAAGCGTGAGCCATTCGACGCCCAGATCCGGCGCGGCGCGAACGGTTGCGCGCAAAGCCTCGACACCGGCGCGGTGACCGGCAGCTCGCGGCAGGCCGCGCGCCTTCGCCCAGCGGCCATTGCCATCCATGATTATCGCGACGTGAACGGGCGTCCCCATATTTGCGTCTTCCTCTGCATCGAACAGCGGAAGCCTCCTAGACCTGCAAAATCTCGGCTTCTTTTCCGCTCAGCAAGCTGTCGATCATGTTGATCGTATCATCGGTAAGTTTCTGAACTTTTTCAGATTCGCGGCGATGGTCATCTTCACTGATGTCACCGTCTTTCTCGGCTTTTTTCAGGTAGTCCATGCCGTCGCGGCGAACATGCCGAGCCGCAACCTTCGCGTTTTCCGCATAGCCATGCGCAATTTTGGCCAGTTCCTTGCGGCGCTGTTCGTTCAGCTCCGGCAGAGGAATGCGCAGATTATTGCCGTCGACGATTGGATTGAACCCAAGATTGGCCTCGCGAATCGCGCGGTCGACGGCGCCGACCATCGACTTGTCCCAAACATTAACCGCCAACATGCGCGCCTCAGGCACGGAAACCGTGGCCACCTGATTGATAGGCATGGTTGAGCCATAAGCGGGAACTTGAATCGCGTCGAGCAGATTGCTGGAAGCGCGGCCTGTGCGCAGCGATGCAAGATCGTGCTTGAACGCGTTGATCGCACCATCCATCCGGCGCTGAAGATCTTGGAAATCACCACTCATTGCTTTTCTCCCAGCCTGGATTTTTGTCTATTCGTCCGAAACGACCGTGCAACGACCGCCACCGCGCAGGATTTGACCCAGACCACCCTGCTCATGAATTGAATAGACGATTATCGGAATGTGGTTTTCACGCGCAAGGGCAATCGCGGCAGTATCCATGATCGCAAGCCCGCGGCTAATCACTTCCTTATGTGTGATGTGCTCGAAGCGCGTCGCCGTTGGGTCCTTCTTGGGATCTGCCGAATAGACGCCATCGACCTGCGTGCCTTTGAACAGCGCATCCGCTCCAATCTCTGCGGCACGCAGCGCGGCCGCGGAATCCGTTGTGAAGAACGGGTTGCCAGTGCCGCCCGCAAAAATCACAACCTTCCCGGCATTCATATAGGCGGTCGCCTGTCGTTGCGAAAAGCTTTCGCAAAGCTCCGGCATCGCGATGGCTGAGAGCACTACGGCATCGACGCCGATCTTTATAAGCGAGGTGCGCAGGGCGAGCGAATTGATGACCGTTGCCAACATGCCCATGTGGTCGCCGGTAACGCGGTCACCGCCTTTGGACGCGACAGCAACACCGCGGAAGATGTTGCCGCCACCAATTACGACGCCAACCTCGACGCCGAGCTTGCGCGCTTCCGCAATGTCGGACGCGATGCGATCGACAACAGAAACATCAATGCCGAAATGCTGGTCGCCCATCAGCGCCTCACCCGAGGCTTTGAGAAGAATTCGCCGATATTTGGGCTGGCCCGTCATTGTGTCCTCGAACTGCTCACTTGCTGCAATCGCCGGAAGTGCCGCTTGGTGATGAAACCGGTTGCCGGATACACGACGGGCGCCGCGATGTCACGCGGCGCCCGTCGTAAAATGCGTATGAAAAGTGGTTTGCTTACTTCTTGACCGCAGCAGCGACTTCAGCAGCGAAATCGCTTTCTTCCTTCTCGATGCCTTCGCCGAGAGCAAAGCGCACAAAGCCGGTGATCTTTGCCGGAGCACCGATTTCCTTTTCCGCCGCCTTGAGCGCGGCTTCAACGGTCAGGTCGGGGTTCATCACGAATGCCTGCTTTAGCAGAACGACTTCTTCGTAGAACTTGCGAAGACGGCCTTCGACCATCTTTTCGATGATATTCTCCGGCTTGCCGGATGCGCGAGCCTGATCCGAGAAGATCGCCTTTTCGCGCTCGACAGCGGCTGGATCCAGCGCGTCCACGTCCAGCGAAAGCGGGTTGGTTGCAGCAACGTGCATCGCGACCTGACGCGCAAAAGCCTTGGCCGCTGCCGCATTGCCCGTCGTTTCAATCGCCACGAGCACGCCGAGCTTGCCGAGATTGTCGGCTACGCCATTGTGAATGTAGGTCGCAACACTACCATGCTCCACGCCGAGACGTGCTGCACGGCGGAAGCTCATGTTTTCGCCGATGGTGCCGACTGCGTCCTTGATGGTGTCCGTCACCGACTTGTCGGAATGCGGATACTTTGCGGCCGCCGTCTTGGCCGTGTCGCCGCCATGGGCAAGCGCAACCTTGGCAACATTGCGCACCAGATCCTGGAAAGCTTCGTTGCGAGCAACGAAGTCGGTCTCGGAATTGACCTCCACGACGACTGCTTCATGCAAGCCTGCATCGATTCCGATCAAGCCTTCTGCTGCGGTACGGCCAGCCTTCTTGTCAGCCTTGGCGATACCCTTCTTGCGCAGCCAATCTACGGCGGCGTCCATGTCGCCATTCGTCTCGGCCAGCGCGGCCTTGCAGTCCATCATGCCTGCGCCGGTGAGTTCACGCAGTTCCTTAACCTGTGCAGCAGAAATGCTCATCTTTGCCTCTTCGTGTCTTGCAATGCGCGAGCGCACCACCGGAAACCGACGATGCGCTGCACGTAACGCCTTCAAGCGTCAAATTCATGAAAGCAAAGGGCCGCAGACGCGGCCCTCGCCAATGCGGCGGCTTACGCCTCCGGCTTGTCCTCAGCGGGTGCGTCTTCCAACGTCGGCTCAACCGGAGCCACTGAGGAAGCGCCAACGTCGATACCAAGACCGCCCTGCTGGCGTGCAATACCGTCAATCGCAGCCTTTGCGATGAGGTCGCAATACAGCTGGATCGCGCGGGCAGCGTCGTCGTTGCCCGGAATTGGGAAATCGATCTGATCTGGATCGCAATTGCTGTCGATCACGGCGACAACCGGGATGCCGAGACGTTTGGCTTCCTGAATGGCAATCGCTTCCTTGTTGGTATCGATCACGAACATCAGGTCCGGCGTCGAACCCATTTCCTTGATACCGCCGAGAGCCTTGTTCAGCTTCTCGCGTTCACGGTCGAGGTTCAGACGTTCCTTCTTGGTGAAGCCCGAAGCATCGCCACCGGCGAGAATTTCGTCGAGCTTGCGCAGGCGCTGGATCGAGTTGGAAATCGTCTTCCAGTTGGTGAGCATGCCGCCCAGCCAACGCGCGTTGACGTAATACTGGGCCGAACGGCTGGCAGCATCGGCCACGATGTCCGAAGCCTGGCGCTTGGTGCCGACGAACAGGACGCGACCGCCCTTGGCGACAACGTCCGAAACCTGCTTCAACGCGTTATGAAGAAGCGGAACGGTCTGCGACAGGTCGATGATGTGAATGTTGTTGCGTGCGCCGTAGATGTACGACGCCATTTTCGGGTTCCAGCGATGCGTCTGGTGGCCGAAGTGAACGCCAGCTTCAAGCAGCTGACGCATGGAGAAATCTGGCAGAGCCATGCTTTATTTTCCTTTCCGGTTGGCCTCCACGGACGTCTGACAGCTTCGGCTCGAACCGCACGAAAGAGATTACTTTCGGAGATTTTGCCTGTACCGCCACCGGAGGTCTCCGCCGGATTTCTCCCGGTCGAACACCCAAAGTCCGTGTGTGGAATGGCGCGGCATATAGATGGTGCGCACCGATATTGCAACCCCGCCTATTTTTGCGGGCAGGATTTAGGTTCGGGCAGCAGCGCCAGATTGACCAGCTTCCCCTTCATGGAAAAGTCGCCATAGTCCATCACGAGGTCGCGCGTCACGCCATTTGGATGCAGCTTGAAGGAGATTCGATATTCCGGCAGCTCTTCTCCGCCGTCATCATGCATGTCGAAATATGCAATATCGACCGGCCAAAAGCTGTCTTTGCCCAGCAGTTTCAAATCAGCTTTGATTTCCGGGTCGTCCGCCTTGGGTTCGGCCTTCTTGCCCACCACCACGGTCGTGGTCATGACGCGATCGCCATCCTCGGAGCCGTCGAACAGCGTTGTCTCGAAGAAGTTCTCGCCCTTGTCTGCCTTGCCAAGCAATTCAAGCAGATGCTGCGTTGGAAACTGCGTCGATGCCAGTTCGAGCGATTCCTTTTCCGGCTTTTCGATCTTCACATGCAGGCCGTTTGGCTCTTTGGTAGCCGTCCCCCGCAATTCCTTGTCCAAACTGCTGTCGACATAGGATTTCGTGACAAAGCTGAAGTTCTTGCCCTCACCATCCTCGAACGTGGTGGTTTGCTGATCGGTCATACGGCTAACATCGCGCGTATCTATCTGGGTTACAAAGCGAAAGTTCACCGTGTACCCCTCGCAAGGCGATCCATTGAACTCGTAGACCATGCGTCCGGCCAAACCTGTTATGCCGGAGCGGTCGCTCGCCTTGTCCAGCGCCAGATCATATACTGCGCGATGCGGAACGAGTTGCGGCCCGGCCACAGCGGGAGCGGCGGATGCGGCAAGTATGAGAAAAGCAGCGGCTCGGCGCATAGGTTCTCCGGCAAAAGACTCCGGGTCACGAACGCCCGAGTCTGTGAATGATCCGGCATAGCCTAAAAAAAGTCGTGGCGTAAGCGAGGCAAAAAGAGCAGTTTCCGCCCCGGATTGTGCAAACCGCACATAGAACAGGAAAGAATTATGACCGATAAGATTGAAAAGCGCCTCGCCGAAATGGGCGTCACCATTCCAGCAGCAGCAGCCCCGGCCGCCAACTACGTGCCATTCATGCAGTCAGGCAACCTTCTGCTCACGGCAGGCCAGCTTCCCCTGAAAGATGGAAAGCTAGCGGTGAGTGGCTTGCTGGGGCGTGATGTGGATGTGGCTGCCGGCAAGGAGGCGGCGAAATATTGCGCCATCAATATTCTTGCACAGGTCAAAGCGGCGCTTGGGAGCCTCGACCGCATCGGCAAGCTGGTCAAGATCACGGTTTTCGTGGCGTCGGATGCCAGCTTCAATGAACAGCATCTTGTTGCGAATGGCGCGTCGGATTTTCTGGCGGAAGCGCTCGGTGACAAGGGCAAGCACGCACGTTCGGCCGTTGGCGTCGCCTCGCTCCCCCTCAACGCGTCGGTCGAAATTGAAGCAATCGTAGAAGTAGCGTAGCGCGCCATGTCCAAAACCGATCTTGCCTGGCTTACCGAGCGCCCTATCGCGCATCGCGGTCTTCACGATCTCAATCATGAGGTCTGGGAAAATACGCTTTCCGCATTCAAGCGCGCGGCCAAGAAGAACTTCGCGATTGAATGCGACGTTCACCTCACCGCCGATAATGAAGTTGTGGTGTTCCACGACAATGCGTTGGGCAGGCTGACGGGCACAGACGGTTTTATTTCACAGCGCACAGCGGCCGAAATGACGGCGCTGCGGGTGGGTGGCACCAAAGACCATCCGCCCCTCCTCTCCCAACTTCTCGATACGGTCGACGGCAAGGTGCCGCTCATCATCGAGTTGAAAGGCATTCCCGGTTACGATGACGGCCTTGTCGAGGCCGTCGGTCGGCAGTTGGAGCACTACCAGGGCAAAGTCGCCATCATGTCGTTCGATCACTGGCTGATCCGCCAATTCCCGAAACTGCCGGACATCCCAGCGGGACTCACCGCTCTCGGCACCGACAATAAGGACTTCGAGGCGCATTTCTCCATGCTTGGTCATGGCATCGATTTCGTGTCGTATTGCCTCGCGCACCTGCCCAACCCATTCGTCACCTATATCCGCAAACGGCTGAAGATGCCGCTCATAACGTGGACCGTGCGCGACGAAGCAGCCATGCGGTTCAGTGCGCAGCATCATGGGCAGATTACCTTTGAGGGATTCGACCCCGAAATTGCCGTGGCATAGCGCCTTGTCAGCGCCGTATGGCGATGCCACCTAATGCTGCATGGATGATTTGAAGCAAGACAAGGATGCGGCTGGCGGGGAGTATTCCCTTCAAATGGCTTCCAGCATCGGCGCCTTCACGCGCGCCGAATGGGAAGGCTTGGCCGGAACCTCGCGAGATAAATCATCCGGCACTTATAACCCATTCATTTCATATGATTTTTTGACCGCGCTTGAGGAGTCTGCCTGCGCTGTCAGTAAGACTGGTTGGCAGGGTTGCCACCTGCGTCTTGAGGGCGCAGATGGCAAGCTTGTTGGCGCTGTGCCCTGTTACGCGAAGCCTCACAGCCAAGGCGAATACGTGTTCGATCACGGTTGGGCTGATGCGCTGGAACGCGCTGGTGGCAATTATTACCCCAAACTGCAATCGTCTGTGCCGTTCACGCCCGTAACGGGGCCGCGATTGCTGGTTCGGCAAGACGCCGACAGCGCGTCCGTCAAGGCCACGCTTGCCTCCGGTCTTCGCAGTGCCACCAATCGGCTTGGCGTATCGTCCGCCCATGTCACGTTCGCGGAAGAGGCTGACGTTGCCGCGCTTACGAGCGCTGGCTTTCTGGAGCGCGTCGATCAGCAGTTTCATTTCTTCAATCGCGGCTACGGCAGCTACGACGATTTTCTCGCGGACCTTTCTTCGCGCAAACGCAAGGCGCTGAAAAAGGAACGTCGCGAGGCGCTATCTGCCGGCATCACGGTCGAATGGCTGACCGGGACAGACATTACAGAAGAGGCATGGGACAGTTTCTTCCGCTTTTACATGGACACCGGCGGGCGCAAATGGGGTCGCCCTTATCTCAACCGCCGCTTCTTCGCTCTGATTGGCGAGCGTATGGCGAATGACATCCTGCTCGTCATGGCGAAGCGCGACGGGCGCTATATTGCCGGGGCGATCAATTTTATTGGCTCCGACCGTCTGTATGGGCGCAACTGGGGCTGCATCGAAGACCACCCCTTCCTGCATTTCGAGATCTGCTACCACCAAGCCATCGATTTCGCGATTTCGCGCAAACTCGCGGTCGTCGAGGCGGGTGCGCAGGGTGAGCACAAGCTGTCGCGGGGTTATGTCCCGGTGCCCATGCATTCCGCGCATTTCATCCGCCATCCCGGTTTGCGGCGCGCGGTTGCCGACTATCTTATTCGCGAGCGGCAGGAAGCCGAGGCTGTCAGTGCGTACTACAGCGAGCATACCCCATTTCGCAAAGACGAATGAGGTTAGTGCGCCACGGAATTTGAGAACAGGTTGATAACTGCGACGCCAGCGATAATCAGCGCCATGCCGATCAAAGCCGGGGCATCCAGCACCTGCCGAAATACAATCCAGCCAATTGCGGAAATGAACACAATGCCCGCGCCGGACCAGATCGCATAAACCACACCCATCGGCAGAACGCGCAAGCTTAGCGCAAGAAAGTAGAAAGCGAAGCCGTAGGCGACCAGCGACACGATAGTGGGAACGAGCCGCGTAAAACCTGCTGTTTCTTTAAGCGCCGAAGTGCCGACAACCTCGAAGCCGATCGCAACGATCAGCCAGACATAAGTCCAGTTCATGATAAAATCGCTTCCAAATTGGTTGACGCAGTGGCTACGGCGACAAAAAGCTGTCATCAACACTGCGTAGCGAGGCTGATATGACTGCAAAACAATATGATTCCAACAATGTTTTCGCAAAAATCTTGCGGGGCGAAATGCCCGCACACAAGATTTATGAGGACGAAGACACGTTTGCCTTCATGGACATCATGCCGCGCGGTCCCGGTCATTGTCTGGTGATTCCAAAGCGCCCTGCCCGCAACATTCTGGACATTGAGCCCGACAGTCTCGCAACTGTCGCCCGTACCACGCAGAAAATTGCAAAAGCCGTAGTCAAAGCGTTCAATGCAGATGGCGTGACCGTCCAGCAATTCAACGAAAGCGCCGGCGGCCAGATCGTGTTTCACCTGCACATGCACATTATTCCGCGCTTTGAAGGTGTTGCGCTCAATCCGCCAGGCGGCCCGATGGAAGACAGCACCGTTTTGGCGGCCAATGCTGAAAAGATCGCCAAGGCGATCGCTTGAACCTATCCCAATAGCAGCCCGGCAAAGAGCACGACCTCGGCTGCTGCGATGCCCACCACGATTCGACGCTGAACAAGCAGGTACGCGACGAAGCCCGCCGCCATCGCAACTATGCGCAATATTAACGATGTGTCCGCCAGCGCGCCGCTCGGAAACACGACCAGATTGCCGATAACTGCCGCGACAAGTGCCGTCGCTACACAGCGTATGAACACGATTACGTCTGAGTTTTCGGCCGCGCGCCCGCCGAAATACACGCCCAGATAACGCCAGACATCTGTTGCGAGCCACCCCGCGACGAGGATGAACAGATAGGGCCACCACCAATATTGCAGGGCAGTAAATGTCATGCGGAAATCTTTACCCGCCCAGCCTTGTGCCAGAGGAACGCCAACGAACCGCAAACAAATCCGGTAATCAACAAATCAAAGCTCGGCGCAACGAAATGCACCAGCGGCCCGCCAACGATCCCCAACCCCATAGCTACATGGGCAGCGCCTTCCCGCGCTGAACCCCAAAGCGAAGTCAAAAAGTAAATGGGCGTCAGCAGTAGAAGCCCTGCCATGACCATCGGCGGAAAAGAATCGGCGAGAACATAGATCACGCCGACCAACACCATGTTCGCAAGCACCAGCGTACCGCCAAGTCCGGCATAAAAAGTGGTGCGCATCTCGCGCGGCACACTGCTCAGCTGCTCCATCGCCAGCACCCAGGAGGTGATAGCCACGAAGTGCGACAGCGCGTAAAGCACCCATCGCGGTGTTCGCTCGGTTCGCATTTCCGGAACGAGCGCGACCACCATCGGCATCAGTCGGATCGAGGACAGCGCCACCGCGAACGCAGCCGCCGGCAAAGATGCACCGCTAAGAATCGCTCCGATCAAAACAACCTTCGCGGGAAGCGCCCAGACCACGCCCACCATAAATACACTTTGCCACAGGGTCAGCCCGGCCGCCTTCGCCAAACCCGCAAAGCCAACGAAGGCGCTGGAAAGGATCAATCCCGGTATGGAAAAAGTAGCTCGCACACCGCGCAAATACCAATGGCGGCGGCTGTGTTCCTGTTCGTGCGGGAGAGTTGCAGACATTTAAAGCCGAATATCACGCTGCCAGTCATGAGTCAGTATGGTTGCTCCCCCTTCAAACAAATAGGATCAAATTCCTTGATTGATGCGATATGTTCACGTATTGTTCTTTCTTCTTATTCATCAAATTGCCGGCCGACTTATCAGGCTTTCGGGAGTAGCCATTGCGATGCATGCGATCAGCACCCATAGTTCCGCGACGTTTCCTGGCCTGTCTACGGAGAAACCCGTGGTGAAGCGCAGACTGACGACCGTGTTATGCGCAGATGCGCGCGGCTATGCCGGCCAGATGCAGATCGACGAAGCAGGAACGCTGGAGCGTTTGCGCCGATATCGTTCGGTCATGTCCGAGCTTTTCGCCAGTCACGATGGACGAATGGTCAACACATGGGGTGATTCGATTATCGCGGAGTTCGCCTCCGTTGTTGAGGCCGTGCGCTGTGCTGTCGAAATTCAGGAAGCTATCGGCTCCCAGAATGCCGACCTCTCCCAGGAACGACAGATGCAATTTCGCATCGGCATCAATCTGGGCGATGTGATTCAGGATGGCGACGACATTTACGGTGAGGGCGTGAACGCGGCTGCGCGGCTGGAATCTTTAGCCGAGCCCGGCGGGATCATGGTTTCAGAAACGGTTTATGCTCTCACCCATAAGCAGTTGAGTTTCACCTTCGACTTTGCCGCTCCGCGTCAGGTTAAAGGTCATGAGGCTCCGGTTTCTGGTTATCGTGTGCGCGTTCCGGGCAGCGACTTGGCGAGCGCCGAGTTTCAGGAGCCAGCGCTCCCGCCGCAACAGGGCAAACGGTCAGGGCTTATTGCCAGATATTTCGGCCCTTCCTCGACGGCGCGCATACCGCTCGTCATGATTGCCATGTTTTTCACGATCAATCTGGTCACAGGCATTGATAAGCCTTGGTTTATATACCCAGCCATACCGTTCGCGGCTTTAATTGTGCTGCGGGGTTTGCGTGGCTCAAAATGAAAAAGCCGCCGGGTGTACCGGCGGCTTTTTTTGCAAAGTTCAGTCTATCAGGATTTACGCGGAAGCTGCGGAACAAGGCTGCGCTTGCCGCCCGAACCGCCGCCACTATCCTTCGCCTTTGGCGCGGGAGCAGCCTTCTTGGCAGCAGGTTTGCGTGCAGCTTTCTTGCGCGGTGCAGGTTGCTCCACTTCTTCCTTTTTCGGCTTCACCGGAATCTCGTCCGCAATGCTTTCGAGCTTGAGGCCGGTTTCGCCGGTATCCTTCTTCTCGACCGTAACGCGAACCGTGCCGCCCTTCTTGAGCTTGCCGAAAAGCACCTCTTCCGCGAGCGGCTTCTTGATGTGCTCCTGAATGACGCGAGACAGAGGCCGCGCGCCCATCCGCTCATCATAGCCCTTGTCCGCCAGCCATTCGATTGCCTCCTTCGACAGATCGAAGGTCACGCCGCGCTCGGACAATTGGGCCTCAAGCTGCATGACGAACTTCTGCACGACCTGATGCACTACCGGAACCGGCAGTGAGCCGAAGGGAATGATTGCATCGAGACGGTTGCGGAATTCCGGCGAGAACAGGCGGTTGATCGCCTCCATGTCTTCGCCTTCGCGCTTGGATGAGCCGAAGCCGATTGCAGCCTTTGCCATATCCGATGCGCCGGCGTTCGTGGTCATGATCAGGATCACATTGCGGAAGTCGATAGACTTGCCGTTGTGGTCCGTCAGCTTGCCGTGGTCCATTACCTGCAACAGAATGTTGAACAGATCTGGGTGCGCCTTTTCAACCTCGTCGAGCAGCAGCACGCAATGCGGATGCTGATCGACGCCGTCCGTCAACAGCCCACCTTGGTCGAAGCCAACATAGCCGGGAGGCGCGCCAATCAACCGCGAAACAGTGTGACGCTCCATGTATTCCGACATGTCGAAGCGCAGAAGCTCCACGCCCAATGACGCTGCAAGCTGCTTGGCGACTTCCGTCTTGCCGACGCCCGTGGGGCCGGAGAACAGATAGGAGCCAATCGGCTTTTCAGGTTCACGCAGGCCAGCGCGAGCGAGCTTGATGGACGAGGCAAGCGCGGTGATAGCCGTATCCTGCCCATACACAACGCGGCGCAGTTCAGTCTCCAGACCGGCCAGCACCTGCTCGTCATCTGCAGAAACGGTCTTCGGCGGAATTCGGGCCATCGTGGCAATCGTTGCCTCGATTTCCTTGATGCCGATAGTCTTCTTCCGCTTGCCTTCCGGCAGCAGCATCTGAGACGCGCCGGTTTCATCGATCACGTCGATCGCCTTGTCCGGCAGCTTGCGGTCGCTGATATAGCGGGCCGAAAGCTCCACCGAACCTTTGATTGCCTCGGTTGTGTACTTGACCTTGTGGAACTCCTCGAAATAGGGCTTCAGCCCCTTCATGATTTCGATTGCGTCCTCGATAGTCGGCTCGTTCACGTCGATCTTCTGGAAGCGCCGCACCAGCGCGCGGTCCTTCTCGAAGAACTGCCGGAACTCCTTGTAGGTGGTCGAGCCGATGCAGCGAATCGCGCCTGACGACAGCGCCGGTTTCAGCAGATTCGAAGCGTCCATCGCGCCGCCGGAGGTTGCACCAGCGCCGATAACGGTGTGGATCTCATCAATGAACAGCACCGCGCCCGGATATTCCTCAAGCTCCTTGACGACCTGCTTCAACCGCTCTTCGAAGTCGCCGCGATAGCGCGTGCCTGCCAGCAGTGTGCCCATGTCCAGCGCGAAGATCGTCGCGTCCATCAGCACTTCCGGCACGTCTCGCTCCACGATGCGCTTCGCCAAACCCTCGGCGATGGCCGTTTTGCCAACACCGGGATCGCCCACATAAAGAGGGTTGTTCTTGGAACGACGGCAAAGCACCTGGATCGTACGATTGATTTCCGATTCGCGACCGATCAGCGGATCGATCTTGCCGGAACGCGCCTTCTGATTGAGGTTCACGCAATAGGCCGTCAGCGCATCCTGCTGCTTCTTGCCCTTGCCGTTTTCTTCCTCGTTGTTCTGCTCTGGCTGATCGTCTTCAACGCCACGCGGCGCACGACGCTCCGACGAACCGGGACGCTTGGCGATTCCATGAGAGATGTAGTTCACCGCGTCGTAGCGGGTCATCTGCTGCTCTTGCAGGAAGTATGCAGCGTGGCTCTCACGCTCGGCAAAGATCGCGACCAGCACGTTTGCGCCAGACACTTCTTCCCGACCCGACGATTGCACATGAATCACCGCGCGCTGGATAACACGCTGGAAACCTGCCGTCGGCTTGGAGTCCTCGTCATAGCCGGTAACCAGATTGTCCAGCTCCGTCTCAATATAGTTCAGCACCGTCTGGCGCAGCTCGTCGAGATCGACATTGCACGCGCGCATAACCGCCGCGGCATCAGGATCGTCGATCAATGCGAGCAGTAGGTGTTCGAGTGTTGCGTATTCGTGGTGACGTTCGTTGGCAATTGTCAGCGCTTGATGCAGCGCCTTCTCAAGCCCCTGTGAAAATGCGGGCATTCAGAACCTCACTTCTTTTCCATCACGCATTGCAGCGGATGCTGGTTCTGGCGGGCGAAATCCATGACCTGCGCGACCTTGGTTTCGGCCACCTCGAAAGTGTAGACGCCACATTCGCCCACACCGTGGTTGTGAACATGAAGCATAATGCGCGTGGCGCTTTCGCGGTCCTTTTGAAAGAACCGCTCCAGCACTACGATCACAAACTCCATAGGCGTGTAATCGTCATTCAGGATCAGCACGCGATAAAGACTTGGCTTTCGCGTTCGCGTCTTCGTTTTCGTGATGACAGCCGTGCCGCGCCCGGCTCCGCCGCCGCCGCGCCGCTCATTATCCTGCATGCGGATAAGATCAGTACCAATGCTAGTCTCGCCGGTTTTCACCCCGACCATCCCTTTCGCCGAATCCTCGCCCAAGCCGTCATGTAGGTAACCATAGCCTGATTGTAAGAGCTTCGCCATTACACTCAATATGAAGGAAGCCCCTTCCGAATGAATTACTGTGGTTGTGAAAATGCAAAGAGCCCAGCCATGCGTCGCATAGCCGGGCTCCTGGTCATACTCCTGATGGGGAGTTATTTCGTCTTGGCGAGCGCGGCCTCGAATGGCTGATACGCATCTTTTGCGAGATCGGCATAAAGGCCGCTCAGCTTCGATGCTTCAGCTACAAAGCCCTCATAGCTCGATTTGAAATAAGCCGACTGAATTTCAACCGCCTTCTCAAAAGACTTTGCCGCAGTGAGATTCTGCCACGCAGAAACACCGTCTTCCATTACCTTCTTGGCATAGTCCGATGTTTCGACGGCTATCGCTTGCGCACCGGTCGAAAACGCTGCGAAGGCTTTCAATCCGCCTTCGTAGAATTCCTTGTTGAATGCGCCGACATCTTCAAAATTCTTGCTCATCTAACTGCCTTTCAAAATAAAGATTCATGCGAGCTTGTGCGATGCACCAAATATTGTGCAGCGCACCATGCCTGTCAAGGTTGATCCCATTCAGCGGCAGCATTGTCCTCGCGAGAATTTGAATAAAAGACACTTTAACAGCGACCAAAATGGTGAACGCGGCGCTTACCATAAACGGATTGGTAACGCTGTCGCCCTAGTTTGGAACGGTACTTCGCAGCGCGTATTGGCGGCGAAGTTTGAAATTTCAATGAGTGTAGGGTGTGCAGCGTGCATCAAGGTTCGAGTTGGCGGGCTGCCGCCGCGTTTTGGCTGATCGTTTCCGCAATTGTTTCGGCGTCTCTTTTCCTGACGACCATTCAGGCGCGGGCCGCATCGAATAAATATGCGGCTATCGTGGTGGACGCGAAAACCGGCAAGGTTCTCCATTCGGAAAACGCTGATTCGCGTCGCTATCCTGCCTCGCTCACCAAGATGATGACGCTCTATCTCACCTTCGAGGCGATGAAGAGCGGTCGCATCAACAAGAACACGCCCGTCCCCTTTTCGGTGCAGGCAGCAGCGCAGCCGCCCACAAAACTTGGCGTTAAGGCCGGCAATTCGATCACCGTCGAGCAGGCGATTTACGCGCTCATCACGCGTTCGGCCAACGACGCGGCTATGGCGCTTGCAGAGCTTTTGGGCGGTTCGCAGCAGCGTTTTGCACTCATGATGACCCAGAAAGCGCGTGCGCTTGGCATGCGCGGTACAATTTTCCGTAATCCTAACGGCTTGCCTGATGATGGTCAGTTCACGACCGCGCGCGATATGGCGACGCTTGGTATCGCCTTGCGCGAGCACTTCCCGCAATATTATCCTTATTTCTCCGTGCGCTCGTTCGCTTATGGCCGTCAGCGCATCGCGAACCATAATAAGTTGCTGGGCCGCGTGCGTGGCGTGGATGGCATCAAGACCGGATACACCCGCGCTTCCGGTTTCAACCTTGTTTCGTCGGTTCAAGATGGCAACCGCCGCATCGTCGCAGTGGTGATGGGCGGCCAGTCCGGGCCTTCCCGCGATAGCCGTATGACCCAACTAATTGCTGCAAACATGCCGAAGGCTTCCAGTCGCGGCGGCGGCGCACTGGTGGCGCGTGCCGACGGCGACACTTCCAAGCGCACGCTCGCCAGCCTGTTGCTGCCGAAGAAAGATATTCCGACTCCTGATGGTCGTCCGGCAATGGCCGATGAGCGCGACACCGATCAGCTCGCCTCGATGATCCAAGGCGCGCAGCCCACCCAGGCATCTGCTGATCAAATCGGCGCGCAAGCCTATGCCGAAGAAGATCAGGCACAGGGCGACACCGAGCCCACGCCGACCCCCGTTGCTGCGGTCAACGATGGCAAGTGGGTGATTCAGGTGGCTTCGTCGCCAAGCGCCAAAGAGGCGAAGGCTGTTCTTGCTCGCACACAGGACGCCTCGGCCGTCCTCGCTGACGCTTCAGCATACACAGTTCCATTCAGCAAAGACGGCACGACCTATTACCGCGCGCGTTTCAGCGGCTTCGCTTCTCAGGTTGAGGCATCGAAGGCTTGCGGCGCGCTCAAGCGTAAGAAGATTGCCTGCTACGCCACTCAGCAGGATTGAACACGCGTAAGAGTACAGCGTTCACGGAGATGGGGTTATGAGTACTGAGTTCGACATCCATCGCGACACTGCGGGGTTTTCCACACCGCGCTCGGAAGATGCCAGCGTTCAAGCGCTGTACCATGCGGCCAGCCGTCTGGCTGACGCGCGGCGCGGGACGCCCCGTTTCAAGACGAGGGATCTTGTCGGGCTGCTGCTCAGCCACGGCGCACGCACCTGGCGCAACAGTCAGCCGCGCGCCGTCGTCAGGTTGCGCGTTCGCTCGCCGGAAGGCCGCTTGGCGGTTCGCATAAATTTTGGCTGAAACGCTCTAGAGCAGACCGAGCTCGGCGAGTTCCTGCCTTAGCTTCGGCGGCATTTCCATCACGTCTTTGGCGCGCTTTCCGAGATCGGCAGGCGCGTCTTCTTGTTTCAGGTATCGCCACCCTTGAAACGCACGGCGCGGCTGCCACACTGTCCGCGCCACAATCGGCTCAAGCACGAGATGGCACCGGGATATGCCTTCGCTATCCACAAACGGCCGAATTTCGAGCAAGCGCTGCCTGCACTGGACATTGCCTTTTATCACCCAATAGAGCGACCCCTCGTCCGTAAGTTCGGAAATGCGCGTCGGCACCATGCGCGTCGTGTGCCACTGCTCAGCAGGTTCGCCCGCGCGCCGGCGCTCGTTCAGCCGGAAGGCAATCCATTCTTCCAGATCTTCGACGCTGTCGCAGCCGACGCACAGTTTTATAAGGTTAAGTGACATGGGACGACCCTAATCCGCGCTCTGCGAAGGTCAACAGAAAGCGCGGTTCTCCACAGGGTCAGCACTCAACCACGTTGACCGCAAGGCCGCCTTGGCTGGTTTCCTTGTACTTCTCGCTCATGTCTATGCCGGTTTGGCGCATGGTTTCGATAGCCGCATCAAGCGGCACGAAATGAACGCCATCGCCTTTGATCGCCAGCGAGGCGGCGGTGACCGCCTTCACGGCGCCAAGCGCATTGCGCTCGATGCATGGCACCTGCACCAGCCCGCCAACAGGATCACACGTCATGCCAAGATGATGCTCAAGCGCGATTTCAGCAGCATTTTCGACCTGCTCTGGCGTGCCGCCCATCACCGCGCACAGTCCAGCAGCAGCCATGGCGGAAGCTGAGCCTACCTCGCCCTGGCAGCCAACTTCGGCACCGGAAATCGACGCGTTTGTTTTGATGATGCCGCCAATTGCCGCCGACGCTAATAGAAATTCGCGAATGCTTCCCTGATCGGCTTCCGGATGGAAATGCAGCCAGTACCGCAGCACCGCCGGAACGACACCAGCCGCGCCGTTGGTGGGCGCAGTCACAACGCGCCCACCTGCTGCGTTTTCTTCGTTCACTGCCATTGCGTAGATCGACAGCCAGTCATTCGCCAGCAGCGGATTTGGCCTGTTGCGCTGCCAATCATCTTGCAATTTGTCATGAAGCTGGCGAGCGCGACGGCGCACTTTCAGCCCGCCAGGCATGATGCCTTCCTTGGTCAGTCCGCGCTCGATGCAGCCCTTCATCGCGCCCCAGATCGCGTCCAACCCGGTGTCGAGTTCTTCGCGCGTTAGAAAAACCTCTTCGTTAGCGCGCTTCATTTCCGCGATGGATAGGCCGCTGCGCGCGGCCATCGCAAGCATCTCCTTCGCGGATGCAAAGGGGTAAGGCACCTTCTTCGATGGCTTCTCCGGTCCCCGCGCCTTCATGCGCTGCAATTCTTCGTCGGAAACAACAAAGCCGCCGCCAATCGAATAGTAGATCCGTTTCAGCAGCAGCCTTCCGCCGCTGTCATAGGCGTAAAACTGCATGCCGTTTGCGTGGCCCGGCAGTGGGATTTTCTTATCCAGCACAAGGTCTTTGGCCGGATCGAAGTGATATGTCGGATGCCCCGCAGGCGTTACGCGCTTTTCGCGCTGTATGCGGTCGATGATTTCGTCCGTTTTGTCAGGATCAGCCGTTGTCGGGGTCAACCCCGCGAGGCCGAGAACAACCGCACGGTCCGTGCCGTGCCCGATGCCCGTGAAAGCCAGCGAACCGTGCAGGCTCGCGCCCAGCGCTGCAACCGCCGCATCTCGCGGTCGCGGCCAATCCCCATTCAGTATCTCATCGAGAAAACGCGCACCGGCCGTCATCGGGCCCATCGTGTGAGAACTCGATGGACCTATGCCAATTTTGTAGAGATCGAAAACAGAAAGAAACAATGGCTATCCCCATGGCAAATCGCCACGGTGATTTAGCGCGCTCTGAAAGACAAATCCATTCCCGTAGTCGACGGTGGATAATCTATGCGCGACGTGAAGCCGAAGATTCTTGCTTAGCCCGCCCGTGCCAACAGAGCGGTGGATTCGTTGCCGCCGATCAACCATGTCAGCAACATGAGCGCGGCGATTACGAGCATGACCTTGGTGGTCAGGCCCCAACAGGATTGGCTGTTTTCTTGATCCATGGTCGATGCAGGTACTTATGAATGGCCGCGCAACGGCAGATTGAATTCTGCAACCCAAATAGACGGTTCAAACTGGACTGGCAAGCGCGGATTGAGGCGGAAATGCGGCAAATGCAGCAGCGCACGCTTCATCCAATCTAAATAACCTTTTAAAATCAATAATCTCCAACACCTCGTTGAGTTGGAGAATTTTAGGCTTTTGGGCAGAAACATGGCGGGCGACTTTTAGCCGCCTGCCGAAACGATCAGTACGATCACCACCATTTTTGGGGTTCGAAGCGTCCCGCCGCCTGCTCGATCACATGCGCTGTCTGAAACAGCGTCTCTTCATCAAATGGGCGACCGATAAGCTGAAGGCCAAGTGGCAGGCCACGCGAATCGAGCCCGGCAGGAACCGCTATGCCGGGCAATCCGGCCATGTTCACCGTCACCGTGAAAACGTCGTTCAAATACATTTTCACCGGATCGCTGTTCATTTCCTGATCCGCTACCCCAAAAGCAGCGGAAGGCGTTGCAGGCGTCAGAATCACATCCACGCCATCCGCAAAAACATTCTCGAAATCGCGCTTGATGAGTGTGCGCACCTTCTGGGCCTGCAAATAATAGGCATCGTAGTAGCCCGCCGAAAGCACATAGGTGCCAATCATAATGCGGCGCTTCACTTCATCGCCGAAGCCTGCAGCGCGGGTGTTTTCATACATCTCGATGATGTCTTTGCCCGGTACGCGCAGCCCGTATCGCACACCGTCATAGCGCGCGAGATTCGATGAAGCTTCGGCAGGCGCAACGATGTAGTAAGCAGGCAGCGCATATTTCGTGTGCGGCAGCGAAATATCGACGATCTCGGCCCCCGCATCGCGCAGCCACGCAATGCCTTTTTGCCAAAGCGTTTCGATCTCCGCAGGCATTCCGTCCATACGATATTCTTTCGGAATGCCGACCTTCATGCCCTTGAGCGATTTTCCAAGCGCAGCCTCATAGTCCGGCACCGCGCGGTCAACCGATGTCGTGTCCTTGTCGTCCACGGAGGCCATGGATTTGAGCATGATCGCCGCGTCGCGCACGTCGCGCGCTATCGGCCCGGCCTGATCCAGCGACGACGCGAACGCCACAATGCCCCAACGGGAAACGCGCCCATAGGTCGGTTTGATGCCAACGGTACCGGTGAATGCCGCGGGCTGGCGAATCGAGCCGCCCGTGTCTGTCGCTGTTGCGCCCGCGCACAGAAACGCCGCCACCGCCGCCGCCGATCCACCGGAGGACCCCCCCGGCACGAGCTGAGCATTGCTGCCCTCTGCGCGCCAAGGGTTCGTCACAGGCCCATAATAGGATGTCTCGTTGGACGAACCCATCGCGAACTCGTCCATATTGAGTTTGCCGAGCATGACGGCGCCGTCGGCCCAAAGGTTCGCTGTCACAGTCGAGTCGTAGCGAGGCTTGAAACCATCGAGAACATGGCTGCACGCCTGCGTGTGCACGCCCTCCGTCGCGAAAAGATCCTTGATGCCAAGCGGAATGCCCTCAAGCGCGCCGCCTTCGCCTTTCGCCAGCCGCGCATCCGAAGCCTTCGCCATTTCCCGCGCCTTGTCATGCGTCACCGCGACATAGGCGTTGAACGCCTCGTTGGCCGCGTCGATAGCGCCCAGATAGGCGTCGGTCAGTTCCGTCGCGCTAATTTTCCGCGCCTTCAGCTTTTCGCGCGCTTCGGCAATGGTCAGTTTTGTCAGTTCGGTCATGAAAGTTTCTTTTCGTAGAATCTGGAAAAACCGGAATCCGGGTAATCGAGCACCGCGCCGCAAGCATTAAAGCCGTTTCGCTCATAAACGCGCCAGGCTGGTTCGAAGCCGGGTGCTTCGCCTGTTTCAAGCACCAATCGGCTCATGCCGCGTTCGCGCGCCAAGCCTTCCAGCGCCGCCAATATCTGCGAGCCGATGCGCTCGCCGCGCACTTGCGTATATGTGTACATCCGTTTGATCTCGGCCACGCCATCGCCGTGGTCCTTGATCGCGCCCATGCCGACCGGCGCGCCGTCCGCGTCGCGAGCGACCAGCAGCGTTACGCTCGGCTCACCCATTTGCTCCACCGTGAGCTGGAACTGGAATTCGCGCGGCGTCAGCGGAATGAGATAATCATTCAATGCCGCTACCATGGCGCGCACATCATCCTGCAGTGGCGTTTCGACGGCGATTGTGATCGGCATTGTCTATTCGACCACCTTCGGCACGAGGAAGAAGTTCTCTTCAGTCGCAGGTGCGTTCGCGACAATATCGGCGGCCTTATTGCCGTCCGTCACAATGTCTTCGCGCTTTTTCATCGCCATAGGCGTCACTGACGTCATGGGCTCAACATCGCGCACGTCAACTTCGTTCAGTTGCTCGACAAAGCCGAGAATGGTGTTCAGTTCGCCGGTCATGCGCGCGGCATCCTCTTCGCTCACAGCAATGCGAGCGAGACGGGCGACGCGTTTGACGGTTGTAATGTCCACGGACATGAGAAAACTCCAAAATGCCTGCTGAGGGCCTCGCCGGGCTATAGCGAGGCCATTGCCACAGTGCAATATTGCGCAGCGTCAGAGAGTGAAGGCTTCGCCCAACTTTGGCACAATAACTTTCGTGTCAGCCCCTTCCATACCATCAACGAACTTCTCCGCCGTTGGGTCGAGCATCGGGAAAGTCGCATAATGGCAGGGAATGACCGTCTCGAACTGGAAATACCGGCGGCATGCGAGTGCAGCAACCGCACCGCCCATCGTAAACCGGTCGCCAATCGGCACGAGCCCAACCTGCGGATTGTGAAGCTCGTTGATAAGCGCCATGTCGCCGAAAATGTCCGTGTCGCCCATATGATAAAGCGTCTTGTCCTCCGGGAAATGCAGAACCAGCCCCAGCGGGTTGCCCAGATAGGTGTTCGTGCCGTTCTCGCCACCGAACGAGGACGAGTGCAGTGCCTGAACGAATGTCGTGGTGAATCCGCCGCAATCGACCGTGCCGCCCGTATTGCCCGGATTGATCCGCGAGCCATCGGCGCCCTGCCCGACCAGATACATGCAAATCTCGAAATTCGCGACGAGTTGCGCGCCGGTCTTCTTTAGAATTTCGACCGAATTGCCGATATGGTCGTTATGTCCGTGTGTCAGCAAAAGATGGGTCACGCCTTCGGACGGCTTTTCCCACCCGCCAGACCAGAGCGGATTTTCAAGGAATGGGTCTATAAGGATCGTCTTGCCTGCCGCTTCGATGCGAAAGGCCGATTGCCCATACCATGTAATCTTCATCTTATGCTCCTTGGTTCCAACGTCGCAGCAAGATAGAAGCGCTTACGTCCGTGTCAAAAGGAAAGCGCCTTGCCCGTCATATCAATAGAAGACGCAACAGCACTTTTGATGACCGGCAGGGTTTTGGCCGGTCTGGACCTTGGCGAAAAAACCATTGGTCTGGCCATCTCGGACCTTAGCCTTTCCTTTGCGCATCCAAGGCCGGTGATCCTGCGCAAGAAGTTCACGCGTGATGCCGAAACCCTGCTCGCGGCGTTGAAGGCGGAGAATGTTGCCGCTGCGGTTATCGGTATGCCGCTGAACATGGATGGTTCGGAAGGTCCGCGGGCGCAAGCTACCCGCGCCTTCGTACGCAACATGGAACGCCTTACGGACCTGCCCTTCATTTATTGGGACGAGCGCCTGTCAACCGTCGCGGCAGAGCGCAGCCTGATCGAGATGGATATGTCGCGCAAAAAGCGCGACGGAAAAATCGATTCCGCCGCTGCTGCCTTTATCCTGCAGGGTGCACTGGACCGGATGCGGATTGCTGGCCGATAGCGCCCGCCTGCATCCGCTCTTTGCGCCTGATCCACCAAGCGCTGATTTCACGACGCCGGCGAAACGCCCAGATGGCCGCAATCAGCATTGTATCGAGGATGCAGGCTTTGCCCACCATCCACGGAATTACAGTCGGGTCCATGTGCAGGATTTCGCCGTAAATGTTGAAAACCAGATCGTTTCCCGCACGTGAAAGCATGAAATAATTCGCGCCCAGATCGTAATAAGAGACGAAATACCAGCCCCAGAAGATCGACATCGGAATTGCCCAGGCTAAGAACACGTATTTCATGCGCGTCCGCCTTTCATTGAGCAATCGACAGCAATTGATGCCATCAAGACATCAGTGCGCCGTTCATCACTTTCCTTATTTATTCTCATCACCCACCCACGCCTGCCAGAACTCTGAAGGCGAAAGGCGTTAGCCGCAATGGAAACCATTCATTAAGGTTAACAGGCGGAGGACTGTGGATTGTCGAGGCTGGAGATCAGGCTGGGAACAGCGATTCTACGATCAACGACGGGTCGTGGCGCGGCCCCAGCATCCCATAGGTCGAGCGCCATTGGCCTCCCAGACGCGTTGCGATAAACGCGTCCGCAATGCGCCCCGCGCCCAGCCTTCGCAGTTCCGCGCCTGCTGCTGAAAGCGCGAGTTGTTCGGTAAAGAGCCGCGCCGAGCCTTCATCGGATGCGGCGACATCCCGCGCCGCGCGCAGGACGGTAGTCGTATCTCCGGCATCGCGGCCAAGGCCATCCTCAATGTCGTTCAGCACTTCATCCAGAATGTTCGGCGCGCGCGACATCACGCGCAACAGATCGAGCGCCATCACATTGCCCGAGCCTTCCCAGATCGCGTTGACGGGCGCCTCGCGATAATATCGAGCCAGCGGACCATCTTCGATGTATCCATTGCCGCCGAGGCATTCCATCGCCTCGTAAAGAAGCGCGGGCGCACTCTTGCACACCCAATATTTCACGACCGGCGTCATGATCCGCGCGAAGGAGGCTTCCGCCCGGTTCTGCGATGCAAGATCAAACGACCGCGCCAGGCGCATCGAAAGTGCTGTCGCGCCCGCAACGTCCAGCGCCATATCGGCCAGCACTCGCAGCATCAGCGGCTGATCGATCAACGTTTTGCCGAACGCCTGTCTGTGGCGGGCGTGATGCACTGCCTCTGAAACGCCTGCGCGCATCAGCGCCGCCGATGCCAGCGCGCAATCGAGACGCGTCAGCGTCACCATATCCATGATCGTCTTGATGCCGCCGCCGGGATCACCGACCAGTTCGCCCAACGCGCCCGCGAACTCCACCTCAGCAGACGCGTTCGAGCGGTTACCGAGCTTGTCTTTCAAGCGCTGGAAGCGAAGGCCATTGGTGTTTCCGTCACCCAGAATGCGCGGCACGAGGAAGCAGGAAAGCCCCTCCCCGGTTTGCGCCAGCATCAGAAACGCGTCCGACATTGGCGCAGACAGAAACCATTTGTGCCCGGTCAACCTGTAGACGCTTCCACCGGCGCGCTCCGCGCGGGAGGTGTTGGCACGAACGTCCGTGCCGCCCTGCTTCTCGGTCATTCCCATGCCGAGCGTCAGCCCAGTCTTTTCGACCGGCGGCTTTTGAGAGGAGTCGTATTTGCGGCTGGTTATGCGCGGCGCCCATTCGCGAAACAGCTTGCCGCTTGCCATTAGCGCGGCCAGCGAAGCGCTCGTCATGGTAACGGGACATAGATGTCCACATTCAAGCTGCGCGGTCAGGTAATAGCGCACCGCCCGCACCTGATGGCGGCGGTTCACCTCTGCCGGCGTATTTTCCCAGATCGAACTGTGCAGCCCGTTGCCAATGGAGCGGCGCATAAGCGCGTGATAGGCCGGGTGAAATTCGACAACATCGATGCGCGTGCCTTGCCGGTCATGCGTCTTGAGTCGCGGCGCTTCTGCATTTGCGAGGCGCGCAAGCTCCTGCGCTTCCGACGAGAGCACGAATCGTCCGAGTACATCGAAATCTTTCCGAACCTCTTCCGGAAAGTCTTCCGCGATCTGAACCAGAAGCGGGTCTTTCCGCCACGCACTGCCGCCGCTCATTGGCGGCGTCTGGTTTGTCACTTCATGCGTCACGCGCTGTCTCCAAGCTGCGCAATCCCGGTACGACGAAAACAGGCATCAGAACATAGGCAGATAAACAAATAATCTGTTGAATCACAAAATGGCGACCCAAACCTAAGCTTGCGACCTGCCCGGCTGGCTCTTATAGCAATGCCTTCAGATGACCCGATCTGATGAACTCCCCCTGTATCCGCACCGCCACCTGCTCGGCATACGCGGCTTGTCCCCTCATGACATCGAGGATTTGCTCGACAGGGCAGATGCAGCCGTAGCCATATCGCGTCAGGCGGAAAAGAAATCCGCGATTCTGCGCGGTCGCACACAGATCAATCTGTTCTTTGAAGCGTCCACCCGCACGCAATCCTCGTTCGAATTGGCGGGCAAGCGCCTTGGCGCAGACGTCATGAATATGTCAGTCGCAAGCTCTTCGGTCAAAAAAGGCGAAACGCTGATCGATACTGCGATGACGCTGAACGCCATGCGTCCCGACATTCTCATCATCCGCCATCAATCTGCCGGGGCGGCGGCGCTGCTCGCGCAAAAAGTTGGCTGCTCGGTGGTCAATGCTGGCGATGGCGCGCATGAGCACCCTACGCAAGCCTTGCTTGACGCTCTCACGATCCGCCGCGCCAAGGGCCACATCGGCGGTCTGGTTGTGGCGATCTGCGGCGACATCCTGCATTCGCGTGTCGCCCGTTCAAACATCCTGCTGCTCAATGCGCTCGGTGCGCGCGTGCGTGTCGTGGCTCCGTCCACGCTTCTGCCCTCCGGCATCGCGGACATGAGCGTCGAGGTTTGCCGCACTATGCAGGAAGGTTTGAAGGACGCTGATGTGGTCATGATGCTACGCCTTCAACGCGAGCGCATGACCGGCTCCTTCGTGTCCTCCGTGCGGGAATACTTCCATTATTACGGGCTCGATGCCGCCAAGCTCGCCCACGCCAAGCCGGATGCGCTCGTCATGCATCCGGGCCCGATGAATCGCGGCGTCGAAATCGCGTCCGAAATCGCTGACGGTCCGCAAAGCGTCATTCAGGAACAGGTGGAAATGGGGGTCGCCGTCCGCATGGCCGTGATGCAGGCGTTGATGGATCCGCGCCGCAACACTGGAGCGGCACAATGAGCGTCACCGTTTTTGAGAACGCTCACATTGTCGATCCTTCGCGCGGTCTAGATGCGGTCGGTTCGCTGATAGTCGAAGGTCGCAAAATAGTTGCCAGCGGAGCGGACGCCCGCAACCAGGGGGCGCCCGAGGGCGCAACGCGTATCGATTGCAAGGGCAAGGTCCTAATTCCCGGTCTGGTCGATAGCCGCGTGTTTATCGGGGAACCCGGCGCTGAACACCGCGAAACCATCGCGTCAGCCAGCGAAGCGGCGGCTGCCGGTGGCGTCACGTCCATCGTCATGATGCCGGACACCGATCCGGTCATCGATGATGTGGCGCTGGTCGAATTTGTCCTGCGCACTGCGCGCGACACCGCGAAGGTAAATGTGTTTCCCGCAGCCGCGATCACCAAAGGCTTTCGCGGTCAGGAACTCACCGAGTTCGGCCTGCTGCAAGAGGCGGGAGCTGTCGCACTCACCGAGGGGCGGCACACCATCTCGAACGCTCAAGTCATGCGCCGCGCCCTCACCTATGCCCGCGACTTTGGCGCGACCATCGCTCACGAAACCAAGGACGCCGATCTGGGCGCATCCGGCGTTATGAATGAGGGGCTGTTTGCAAGCCGGCTTGGCCTCTCTGGCATTCCGCGTGAGGCCGAAGCAATACCGCTCGCCCGCGACCTGATGCTGGCGCGCCTTACAGGCGGCTCGTATCACGCCGCAAAAATCTCCAACGGCCTGTCCGCCGATGCCATCGCCCGAGCAAAGAACGAGGGCGTGAAAGCAACCGCCGGCATTTCTATCAACAATCTCAGCCTGAACGAAAACGACATCGGCGAATACCGTACGTTCTTCCGTCTCGACCCGCCGCTGCGCTCTGAAGAGGACAGGCTCGCGATGGTCGAAGCGCTGCGCAACGGCACCATCGACGTGATTGTTTCGTCGCATGATCCGCAAGATGTTGACACCAAGCGCCTGCCATTTGCTGATGCAGCCGCAGGCGCGATCGGTTTGGAAACCATGCTCGCGGTCGCATTGAGGCTGCATCACAGTGGCGAGGTTCCTTTGCTGCGCATCGTCGAAGCGCTATCCACGGCTCCCGCACGCCTGTTCGGCCTGCCCGGTGGCACTTTGAAACCAGGCGCAGCAGCAGACTTTGCGCTGGTTGACCTCGATGAACCCTGGATCGTGCGGGAAGCGGAAATCCGTTCACGTTCCAAAAATACCTGCTTTGAAGATGCACGGCTTCAAGGCAAAGTCTTGCAGTGCTGGGTGGCGGGCCGCAAAGTGTTCGGCAACTAAGCGGGAGGAGCCTCGCCTTGATAATTCTGGCTGCATTGGTGGTGGGCTATCTGCTTGGCTCAATTCCCTTCGGGCTGCTACTCACGCGTGCAGCCGGACTCGGCGATGTGCGCTCAATTGGCTCCGGCAATATCGGTGCAACGAATGTTCTGCGTACCGGCCATAAGGGCCTCGCCGCAGCAACATTGCTTCTCGATATGTTCAAGGGAACCGTCGCGGTGCTGCTCGCAAACCACTTTTTCGGCATGGAAGCCGCGATGGCGGCGGGCTTTGGCGCGTTCATCGGCCACATATTCCCCGTCTGGCTCGGCTTCAAGGGCGGCAAGGGCGTCGCGACCTATCTCGGCGTGCTGCTTGGCTTTGGCCTAAATCCGGCGCTCGTCTTCGCTGTCGTATGGATCGCGATGGCCCTCATGTTCCGCTTTTCCTCACTCGCGGCCTTGTCTGCCGCCATCATCGTGCCGGTCTCGCTCTTTTATATGGGCATGCCCATGGTCGCGCTCATGTTTGGCGTGATGAGTGTCATCGTATTCTGGAAGCATCGCGCGAATATCCAGCGCTTGGCCGCCGGAACCGAATCGAAGATCGGCTCCAAAGGCTAAACAGTGGTTTTACAGCTTAGTGACCGCCAGCGGCTGCAATGGCTGCGGCTCATCCGCACGCCCAATGTCGGCCCTGCCAGTTTTCGCGACCTCATAAATCGCTTTGGCTCTGCCGAGGCCGCGCTCGATATGCTGCCAGAGCTTGCCGCACGCGGTGGCGCACGGCGCGCGGTCCGCATCCCCACGCTCGCGGAGGCCGAGGCGGAACTCGTCGCCGTTCGCAAAGTGGGTGCGCGCATCATCGCCATCGGCGAGGCGAGCTATCCCGCGAATATGGCGCAGATGGATAACCCGCCTCCGCTCATAACCGTTTTCGGATCGGATCAAGTCTTTGCGAGCCCGTCCGTTTCAATCGTCGGCGCGCGCAACGCATCGCTCGCAGGCATCAACTTCGCCCGAAAACTGGCCACCGATTTAGGCAAACACGGCTGGACAGTAACGTCCGGCATGGCGCGCGGCATCGACACCGCCGCACACAAGGGCGCACTGCATAGCGGAACGACCGCCGTGCTCGCGGGTGGTATCGACCGCCCCTACCCGCCCGAAAACATTCCGCTGATGCACGAAATTGTGGAAAAAGGCGGCGCAATCGTTTGCGAAATGCCGTTTGGCTGGGAGCCTCGCGCGCAGGATTTTCCACGCCGCAATCGCATCATAGCGGGCCTTTCGCTCGGCCTCGTCGTTGTGGAAGCGGCCATGCGATCCGGCTCGCTCATCAGTGCGCGAATGGCAGGCGAGCAAGGCCGCGTCGTTTTCGCCGTTCCCGGCTCGCCGCTTGATCCGCGCTCTGCCGGCACCAACGGCCTGCTGAAGCAAGGCGCAATTCTCGTCACCGGCGCGGACGATATCATTGAACATCTTACCCCGATGTTGGGAATTGATGCGGCGCCACGGGAAAGCTTTGAGGAACCCGTCGATTTTGCTGATGTGCCCATGCAGCGCGATGATGACCGCGCGCGCCTTGTTGGGCTACTCGGCCCCACCCCGACATCCGTGGATGACCTGATCGCGCATTCCGGCGTACATCCCGCCAATGTTCAGTTGATATTGCTTGAGCTGGATCTTGCTGGTCGCCTTGAGCGCCATCGTGGCGGGCTCATTTCGCTAGTTTCTTAGCGCCATAATCGGCACGTCGCGCATTTGGCTCGCAGCCTCCCCGGCTTCGATCTGCGCCATGTCGATAAGATATGCCAGAACGTTCAAATCCTTGCTTTGCGCCATCAAACGCAATTGTCCAAGCATTGCTGCAATGTATTCGATGGCCAGCAATTGCTCATGCCCCGCATCATTCATCATGTTCAGCCTGCCATTGCGCTATGAATCAGAAATAGCTAACTCGCAATTCTCAGCCTTGCAACTACAATTACTAAAACTTCACCTATTTAGATTTTAGGTTGCAGAATTGTCATCAACAAAACAACCTTCAGCCCTTGACCGAGCGGAAAAGCAAAGCCATTTGACGTGCCTTCTGCACATCTGAGAGTGCTGCCCTGCCTCATTCGCCCCTGCAGCAAGGCCCACAGAGATTAGAGATTTATGGACGTTGTAGTCGTCGAGTCGCCTGCCAAGGCAAAAACCATCAACAAGTATCTTGGCCGCAATTTCAAAGTGTTGGCCTCGTTTGGCCACGTGCGCGACCTGCCCGCGAAGGATGGTTCCGTCCGTCCAGATGAGGATTTTGCGATGTCCTGGGCGGTCGATACCGCATCCGCAAAACGCCTCACGGATATCGCGAAAGCGCTTAAAGAAGCTGACGCATTGATTCTCGCAACCGACCCTGATCGCGAGGGAGAGGCCATTTCCTGGCACGTTCTGGAGGTCCTTCGGCAGAAAAAAGTGTTGAAGGATAAGCCGGTCAGCCGCGTTGTTTTCAACGCCATTACCAAGCAATCGGTGCTGGATGCGATGGCGAATCCCCGCCAGATCGATGCACCGCTGGTCGAAGCTTATCTCGCGCGCCGCGCCCTTGATTACCTCGTGGGGTTCACGCTTTCGCCGGTGCTTTGGCGCAAGCTGCCAGGCGCGCGCTCTGCGGGCCGTGTGCAGTCTGTCGCGCTTCGCCTCGTTTGCGATCGTGAATCCGAAATCGAACGCTTTATCCGCGAGGAATATTGGCAGATCGCTGCGCTTCTGCGCACACCACGGCACGAAGGTTTTGAAGCGCGCCTCACAGACTTCGAAGGCAAGAAGCTCCAAAAGCTGGATATCAAAAATCGCGCGCAAGCCGATAATATTAAGGCAATGCTTGAGGGCGCGTCGTTCAAAGCGCTTTCCGTTGAAGCAAAGCCTACCAAGCGCAACCCCGGACCGCCCTTCACGACATCGACGCTCCAGCAGGCGGCTTCGTCGCGACTCGGCTTCTCCGCAAACCGCACCATGCAGGTCGCGCAGCGCCTCTATGAAGGTTTGGATATTGGCGGCGAAACCGCCGGCTTGATCACCTATATGCGTACCGACGGCGTGCAGATGGCGCCGGAAGCGATTGCCGCAGCACGCTCCACCATCGCTCGTGAGTTCGGCGAAAAATATCTGCCGGAAAAGCCGCGCTATTACGCCAACAAGGCAAAGAATGCGCAGGAAGCGCACGAGGCGATCCGCCCGACTGATTTTTCGCGCCTGCCGCAAGATGTGAAGAAATATCTCGATGCCGATCAGGCACGCCTCTATGAAATGATCTGGAAGCGTGCCGTCGCCAGCCAGATGCAGCCTGCCGAAATCGAGCGCACCACTGTCGAGATCGAGGCGATCAACGGCTCGCGCTCTGCCAAGCTGCGCGCTGTCGGCTCGGTCGTCCGCTTTGACGGCTTCATCGCGGCCTATGCCGAGATCAAGGACGAGGATTCGGAAGACGAGGACAGCAAGCGCCTGCCGGAAATTCGTTCGGGCGAAGCGCTCGAGCGCGAGGCCATCAACGCCACGCAGCATTCCACAGAGCCGCCGCCGCGCTATTCCGAGGCCTCGCTCATCAAAAAAATGGAAGAGTTGGGCATCGGTCGGCCGTCAACTTACGCAGCAACGCTCAAGACGCTCGAAGATCGCGAATATGTGGTCATCGACAAGCGCAAGCTCATCCCGCACTCGCGCGGTCGTATCGTCACCGCGTTCCTCGAAAGCTTCTTCGAGAAGTATGTCGAATATGATTTCACCGCTGATCTGGAAGAAAAGCTGGACGAAATCTCTGATGGCAAGCTCGCCTACAAGTCCGTTCTGCGAGACTTTTGGCAGGATTTCTCCGCCGCCATCGAGAGCATCAAAGAACTTCGCGTCACCGACGTTCTGAACGCACTGAACGATGATCTTGCGCCGCTGCTTTTCCCGGCACGCGAGGACGGCACAGATCCGCGCAGTTGCCCGAAATGCGGCAACGGCACGCTTTCGCTGAAGCTCGGCAAATACGGAGCGTTCGTCGGCTGTTCGAACTATCCTGAGTGCGGCTACACCCGTCAGCTGGGCGATGCCGCTAACGGCAACGGCGATGGCGAATCCGTAGAAGACGGGACCAAAGCACTGGGAACCGACCCGTACACCAAGGAAGAAATCACGCTGCGCTCTGGTCGTTTCGGCCCTTATGTCCAGCGCGGCGAAGGCAAGGAAGCAAAGCGCTCGAGCCTGCCGAAAGGTTGGACCACAGATTCCATCGACCATGAAAAGGCTCTCGCCCTGCTATCGCTTCCGCGCGATGTCGGTAAGCATCCCGAAAGCGGCAAGATGATTTCCGCTGGGCTTGGGCGCTATGGTCCGTTCGTATTGCACGATGGAACCTACGCCAATCTCGAAAGCATCGAGGATGTGTTCTCCATCGGCTTGAACCGCGCCGTTTCCGTCATTGCCGAGAAGCAGCAAAAAGGTCCGCGCGCACGCGCAGGCACCCCCGCCGCACTCAAGGATTTGGGCGAGCACCCGGATGGCGGCGGCAACATCACCGTGCGCGATGGCCGCTATGGTCCTTACGTCAATTTCGGCAAGATCAACGCGACGTTGCCGAAGGGCAAAGACCCCGCAAGCGTCACAGTCGAGGAAGCCCTTGCGTTGATCGCTGCAAAGGCCGAAAAAGACTCAGCAGGCGGCGGCAAGAAGCCATTCAAGCGCGGAAAGAAGGCATAGCTTGGCACGAAGGATTTCGGGGGGCCGAAAAGGCGGTGAATCAACCGCCCCGCCGGAAAACTATAAGCCTTCGCGAGAGGATATCCTCCGCTACATCACCGAAAATCCAGACCGTTCCGGCAAGCGAGAGATCGCGAAAGCCTTTTCGCTGAAAGGCGAAGACCGCGCTTGGCTCAAGGATATGCTCCGCGATCTTCAGGACGAAGGTCTGCTCAACAAGCAGCGCAAGCGGCTCGTTCGTCCCGGCGCCCTGCCCCATGTGGTCGTGCTGGATATTTTCGGTCGCGATTCGGACGGCAGCCTCATCGGACGGCCCGCGGAAGCGGCAGAGTATGACGGCGACCTGACCGTTCTCATTCGCGCACCGCGTGGCGGCCCCATCGCTGGCATCGGCGACCGCGTGCTGGCCAAAACCTTCCCGGCCGACGGCACGAGTGGCCCGCCATACACCGCCCGCATCATGAAGGTTTTCGAGAAGCGCCGCGAATCCACGCTTGGCGTTTTCCGCACCGCCACGGACGGCACCCTGCGCATTGTTCCGGTGGAGCGCCGCCAGGCCGAGCTCATCGTCGATCCAGAGTTTCGCGGCTCGGCAAAAGATGGCGACCTTGTCGAGGTAGAGCCGGTTCGCGCTGGCCCTTACGGCTTGCCGCGCGCCAAGGTTCGCACGGTGCTCGGTTCGCTGACATCGGAAAAGGCGGTCTCCATGATCGCCATTCATGCGCATGAAATACCGCATGTCTTTCCGCCGGAAGTGCTTGCCGAGGCAGAGAAGATCAAGCCCGTTGGTCTTGAGGGTCGCGAGGATTGGCGCGAAATCCCGCTCGTCACCATCGACCCGGCAGACGCGAAAGATCATGACGACGCGGTGTTCGCAGAATCAGATCCCGACGAATCCAATCCCGGCGGGGTTATCGCCACCGTCGCAATCGCAGACGTCGCCGCATACGTTCGGCCCGGCTCAGCGATTGATCGCGAGGCGCTAAAGCGCGGGAATTCCGTCTATTTCCCGGACCGCGTGGTTCCGATGTTGCCGGAACGCCTTTCCAATGATCTGTGCTCGCTTAAAGAGGGGCAAGATCGGCCCGCAATGGCCGTGCGCATGATTTTTGCTGCGGATGGCCGCAAGCTGCGTCACAGCTTTCACCGCGTAACCATGCGTTCGGCGGCAAAGCTGGCATATCCGCAGGCGCAGGCTGCAGTCGACGGTTCTCCCGACGATAAGACCGCTGCGATTCTCGACACCGTCCTGAAGCCGCTTTGGGAGGCTTATGCAGTCTTGAAGCGCGGCCGCGTTGCGCGTGAACCGCTGGAACTCGACCTGCCGGAGCGCAAAATCCTGCTCAAACCGGATGGCACCGTTGACCGCGTTGTCATCCCCGAGCGGCTTGATGCACACAAGCTCATCGAAGAATTTATGATTCAGGCGAATGTTCGCGCCGCTGAAACGCTGGAGTGGAAGAGTCAACCGCTGGTCTATCGCATCCATGACGGACCCTCGCTGGCCAAGCAGGAATCGCTGCGTGAATTCCTACAAACCATCGGCATGTCGCTGGCGCGTGGCGCCGAGCTTCGGCCCAATCAGATCAACCATATTCTTGAGCGCGTTCGCGGCGCAGATAATGAAACGCTGGTGAACGAAGTTGTGCTGCGCTCGCAGAGTCAGGCCGAGTATTCGCCAGACAATATCGGCCATTTCGGCCTCAATTTGCGGCGCTATGCACACTTCACTTCGCCAATCCGTCGTTACGCTGATCTCATCGTTCACCGCGCGCTGATCGGCGCGCTCAAGCTTGGCGCTGGCGGCATCACCCCCGATGAAGAAGCCCGACTTGAGGAAATATCTGCGCTGATCTCCGCGACCGAACGCCGCGCGATGGCCGCGGAGCGAGACACTGTTGATCGCCTTATCGCAGGCTATCTATCTGAAAAAATTGGCGAAACATTCGCCGGGCGCATATCTGGCGTCACCAAGGCTGGCCTTTTCGTACAATTGCCGGAGTTTGGCGCAGATGGCTTTATCCCCATATCAACGCTCGGAGATGATTATTACCACTTTGACGAGGGCGCGAGAGCGCTTTTCGGCGAGCGCTCTGGTCAAGGCTACAGGCTTGCGGATACGGTTGAAGTGCGGCTTGTAGAAAACGCGCCCTTGGCTGGCGCCATGCGATTTGAGATGTTGAGCGATCCGAAGCCTCTGCCCGGCAGAAGGAAGTCGTTCCACAAATCAAAAAGCGGCAGGCAGGGGCGTCAAAGAGCATCGCAGCCGCGAGGCCCGCGACGCAGGAGATAAGAATGATGGATCATGCAGGTGGCGTAAATCAGGTTTTCGGTGGCGAAAACCATACCGGTAAACCTCAACGCCCGCTTTGGGACGCCATCAAGCGCGGTATGCTCGGCAAGTGCCCGCACTGTGGCAAAGGCCGCCTTTTTCGCGCCTACACCAAGACGGTGGAACGCTGCGAAGTTTGCAACGAAGAGATCTATCACCACCGCGCCGACGATCTGCCGGCCTATCTGGTAATCACCGTTGTCGGCCACATCGTTCTCACAATGTTTCTCGCGGCAGAGATACTCACGAACTGGTCGAGCTGGCAGCACCTCTCCATTTGGGTTCCTCTCACGCTCATCATGTCGCTCGCATTGCTCCAACCGGCCAAAGGCGCTGTGATCGGGTTGCAATGGGCAAACTACATGCATGGCTTCGGCGGCGAACATGATGGGCTGGAAACCCATCCTGAAATCACCGAATCTGCACGGTAAAATAATACCACATATTTATCGTATTGATTTTCAATAGCATTTTTGATTTGCGCCGTGATTTGATGAATTGACGAGCGCGGAGCACTGTTTTATATGCTGCACCGTCGACAGCGGCCTTTCGGGCCGCCGTTGTCGTTATTGGCGGGTCGCTCGATCGGCGCGTCAATGTAAGCAACAAGAAACGCCCTCACGAGAGGGTTCTATAGGACAAAACCATGACAACCTTTTCGCAAAAGCCTGCGGAAGTGGTGAAGAAGTGGGTCGTGATCGACGCGGAAGGTCTCGTCGTCGGTCGTCTGGCCTCCATCGTCGCCAACCGCCTGCGTGGCAAGCATAAGCCCACCTTCACCCCCCATGTTGATGACGGCGACAACGTAATCATCATCAATGCTGACAAGGTGGCTCTCACGGGCAAGAAGTACACCGACAAGATGTACTACTGGCACACTGGCCATCCGGGCGGCATCAAAGAGCGCACCGCGCGCCAGCTTCTCGAAGGTCGCTTTCCGGAGCGCGTGATCGAGAAGGCCGTAGAACGCATGATTCCGCGCGGCCCGCTCGGCCGTCGCCAGATGAAGAACCTTCGCGTATATGCCGGTGCAGCGCACCCGCATGAGGCACAGCAGCCAGAGCAGCTGGACGTCGCCGCGATGAACACCAAGAACAAGAGGGCTTAACGATGGCCGAACTCAGCTCCCTCGCCGAACTCGGCACGGTGGCCGCAACGCAGCAGCCTGCCGCGCCAGTGCATGTCCAGAAGCTGGACAAGCAGGGCCGCGCCTATGCCACCGGCAAGCGCAAGGACGCGATTGCTCGCGTCTGGGTCAAGCCGGGCTCCGGCAAGATCATCGTCAACGACAAGGAATTCGCGGCCTATTTCGCACGGCCCGTGCTCCAGATGATCCTGAACCAGCCGATCGTCGCTTCCAACCGCGTTGGTCAGTTCGACATCATCGCAACCGTCAAGGGCGGAGGTCTTTCCGGTCAGGCCGGTGCGGTTCGCCACGGCATTTCCAAGGCGCTGACCTATTATGAGCCGGCGCTGCGCGGCGTGCTCAAGAAGGGCGGCTTCCTTACGCGTGATAGCCGTACCGTCGAGCGTAAGAAGTACGGCAAGGCGAAAGCCCGCCGCAGCTTCCAGTTCTCGAAGCGCTAATCGCTTTACAGATTATCGACAAAGGGCCGCTCTCGCGGCCCTTTTTGTTTCTCGCTAGCCGCCTAGATCGGCGAGTGCTGAGACGGCGGGCAAATCATAGGCTCGCCGATAGCCATGGGCGTTCATCCAATCGATAGCTGCCTTCGGCTCGTCTGTCTGAATGATCGTTGCGCCCTGCTCTATCCAAAACCCGAAGACCTCATCAGGATTGGAAGCCTCAACCGCAAGCTGATCACCGCGCCCGCCCGCCAGAAAGCCCGCAGGCTTGTTCACGATTGCATAGGTGTTCACCCACATGTGCCAGTCGCCCCGAACCGCTTCTGCTCGTACCATTGGACGGAACAATGCGCCGCCATTGCCGGTAAGGCTACCTGCCTCGCGCCTCCAATTGATAAGTTCGACAGCGCTTGCACTGACCGGCCCCGTAGCAGAACGGACAAACCCGGCATCGCGCACGGCGTCATCCGCAATAATCGGCATAAACTGAACCTTCGCGCCGATCTTTGCGAGCAGCGCCTTGGCCTCTGCCACCTTGGCCGCATTCCATAGATTCTGTTTGACGATAAGCTGCTCTTCCATGCCGAGCGAACGCGCTTCGGCAACGATGCCCTCAAGCTCGTCAAAATCCAGCTTGTTGTCGATGTTCACCAGAACGCGGTCGCGCGCAGCCGAAAGAATCGCTTTCAGCGTCGGCACACGCTCGTTCCTAACACGTCCCGTCTCTGCGATTCTGAGGCGGCACTCAGCCAGTTGATCAAGCGTGCGATCAATGAGCCGGCCATGACACGTGGTCGTGCGGTCCAGCCAACTGTCGTGCAAAGCCACATAGACACCGTCGCGCGTCTTTTGGACATCGATCTCGACCACCTCGATGCCAAGCGCCACGGCGGCTTCTATCGCCTCCAGCGAGTTTTCTGCACGGACCACTTCGCCGTTCTCGCGAACGCCTCCGCGGTGGCCCACGACCATGATGTGGTCGCGCCACTGATTTGCGTGATGGAAGCGGTCAAGAATCGCCGCGGCGCGCGTGCCCGGCTGATCGGCTGCCGAGGGAAAAGCCATAGCCAGCAAAGCTATGACCGCTGCTGTGAGGGCAAATCGCATTTCGATTCCCGCCAACGTTTCGGTTGGCTGGGCTTAGGTCTGCGATGCAACAGTGTTGTGAAGGTTAGGCGAAGCGCCAATGACACATCTAACCCGCGCAGGGTCTATGGTGGGCGATGAGAGACTCGAACTCCCGACATCTTCGGTGTAAACGAAGCGCTCTACCAACTGAGCTAATCGCCCCTGCAGGCGCGGACCTTTAAGTGGTTCGGTGCATATGCGCAAGCCAAAAAACACGTTTGTTTGCACATGATCGTGCGGTTTTTGCTGTTCCGAATAATTTCCAACAGAACATTCCAACTTACTTGAAAATAAGCGTTCTCGCGCCTTGACACCTAGGAACGAACGCCTTAATCCCACGCCCATCGACGCGGTCCACACGGATCCAAGTCGCAAAGCGCGGGTGTAGCTCAGTCGGTTAGAGTGCCGGCCTGTCACGCCGGAGGTCGCGGGTTCGAGCCCCGTCACTCGCGCCATTAACTCTCGGAAAGCACTAGAAGAACCGCCGCCGCAATCCTCTATAGGGATTCGCTGCTCTTTCCGGTTACGCGATTGCAGCGGTTCAATCATAACCCCTTCAAATTGCCGCATCCGCGCAATCCTAATTATCATCTGTCACGTATCTTAAATGGTCCGCCCTATCTGCGTACAGCAAAGGATCGGGAGGAGGTCGTTCATTGAAACGGCAAATTTCGGGCGGGCACTATGCGGCAAGTATGGCGATGCGTTTTGGCATGCTCGCAGCTATCACCTTTGCATTCCCATTCTTTGTCTATTGGGTAGTTGATGTATCAGGCGCGCGGCATACAGATGCCGCAGGTGCGCTAGCAATGATGCTCGGGATATTTCTGAAGCCGATAATCTATCTCCTGTTCGCGCTTTCAACGCTGCGTCTTTCCTTATGGCGTGCCGGATCTATCGGAATTTCGCCGAAGATCGGACTTTGCATTTCATTGCTGGTTCTATGCGATCTCTCTTTCGGAACTACATTCGGCTCGTTCTGGGCTGTGGGCTTTGCCCTTGGTGTCCTCTATATAAAGCTTCCCGCGTCGCTGTTTGCCGCTGTGATTGCTATGGTCACGTTGTGCCTCTTGCAGGACTTCAAGCAACCAATGACAGGCCGCGTTGCGACCCTGTATCGGATCTGGAAGGGCCTACTCTTCATCTTCCTCGGCCTCGGCTTGATCGAACTCGCTTCATTCGCGCTGCCTTGGTTGTTGGGACTGATTGGCATCAGAACTTCTTTTGGCTTCCGCTATTTACTCATGATGCCGACGGGCTATTTGAAATACTACTTATTTTATCCGCTTGGCGTTTTGATACCGTTCGCGGCAGTTTCCGCCGCGCTGGTTATAGAAAACAGGCGAGCGACACCCGATAACAAAAGCCGCGTCGGTGCCCTGTTCCGCAACAAGGGCGCCCTGCTTTCGGAACCCGTGCGAATTAAGCACAAGCTGCCCTACCCAAAAACAAAAGCGGCCGGGCTGAGCCCGACCGCTTTCCTTCAAAATGAATACCAAGGTGCGCTTAGTTGAGCGCGTCCTTGAGGCCTTTGCCGGCCGAGAACTTGGGGCGAACACGAGCTGGAACCTTCACTTCCGCGCCAGTCTGCGGGTTGCGGCTCGTGGATGCAGCCTTCTTCACTGCACTGAAATTACCGAAACCAACCAAACGAACATCTCCGCCACTCTTCAACTCGTTGGTGATCGCTGAGAACACCGCATCGACGGCTGCCTGCGCGTGCGCCTTGGAGAGATTTGCGGCATCTGCAACCGCGGCAATCAGCTCGTTCTTGTTCATGAAGTGTTTCCTTCCTAGGAGAAAATTTGAGATCTAACGACTCAGCAAATGAGAAGGCGATACTAGAGATTGTTGGCAAGCCAACCAAGCGGAAACCCATGCAAAACAAGGAAAAACCGATGTTTTCTACGGCTTTCAACAGCAAAACGGCCGGGTTTTTGGCCCGGCCGTCATCAGTTTCGTGAATTGGCGTTCAAGCCTAGTGAGCGATGAACTTGCCACCATCTTCGGCATTGTCAGCGGGGGCAGGCGCATTCGCCGGCTCAGTCCACTCGATCGGTTCAGGCATACGCACCAGCGCGTGCTTCAGAACCTCGCCAACGCGCGTCACGGGAATGATCTCCATCCCGCTCTTCACATTGTCCGGAATATCCGCAAGATCCTTCGCGTTTTCTTCCGGGATCAGCACCTTCTTGATGCCGCCACGTAGCGCCGCAAGGAGCTTTTCCTTAAGGCCGCCGATAGGCAGCACCCTGCCCCGCAGCGTAATCTCGCCGGTCATCGCCACGTCCTTGTGAACCGGAATGCCGGTCAGCACCGACACGATGGCAGTTGCCATCGCGGTGCCGGCAGACGGTCCGTCCTTCGGCGTAGCGCCTTCCGGCACGTGGACGTGAATGTCCCGCTTGTCGAACAGAGGCGGCTCGATGCCGAAATCAAGCGCCCTGCTGCGTACATAAGATGCCGCAGCGGAGATCGACTCCTTCATCACGTCGCGCAGATTACCGGTCACAGTCATGCGGCCCTTGCCCGGCATCATCACACCTTCGACAGTGAGCAGTTCACCGCCAACCTCGGTCCAGGCCAGACCAGTAACGACACCGACCTGATCTTCGCCTTCCACCATGCCATGCCGGTAGCGAGGCACGCCGAGATAGTCGTGGACGTTCTCCGGCGTAATCTTCACCGACTTCTTCTTGGTCTTCAGAATTTCGGTGACCGCCTTGCGCCCGAGCTTCATCAGCTCGCGCTCAAGCGAACGCACACCTGCTTCGCGGGTGTAGGTCTGGATCACGATGCGGATCGCATCTTCCGAAATGCTGAACTCCTTCGGCTGCAAGGCGTGGTCGCGGATCACCTTCGGCAGAAGGTGGCGCTTGGCGATTTCAACCTTTTCGTCCTCGGTGTAACCGGCAATACGAATGATCTCCATGCGGTCCATCAATGGCGCTGGGATATTCAGCGTATTCGCGGTCGTCACGAACATCACGCTCGAAAGGTCATATTCGACCTCCAGATAGTGGTCCATGAACGAGGAGTTCTGTTCCGGATCCAGCACCTCAAGCAGCGCGGATGACGGATCGCCACGGAAATCCTGACCCATCTTGTCGATTTCATCGAGCAAGAACAGCGGATTGGATTTCTTGGCCTTCTTCATCGACTGCACGACCTTGCCGGGCATGGACCCGATATAGGTGCGGCGATGGCCACGGATTTCAGCTTCGTCACGCACACCGCCCAGCGCCATACGCACGAACTCACGTCCGGTCGCCTTGGCGATCGACTTGCCGAGCGAGGTCTTACCCACGCCGGGAGGACCAACGAGGCACAATATCGGACCCTTCAGCTTGCGCTGACGGCTCTGCACCGCAAGATACTCGACGATACGCTCCTTGACCTTGTCCAGACCGTAATGATCCTCGTCCAGCACTTCCTCAGCGAAGGTGAGGTCGTGCTTGACCTTGGAATTCTTGTTCCACGGGATAGACAGCAGCCAGTCGAGATAGTTACGAACCACCGTCGCTTCGGCAGACATCGGCGACATGGTGCGAAGCTTTTTCAGCTCCGCTTCAGCCTTTTCGCGCGCTTCCTTGCTTAGCTTGGTCTTCTTGATGCGGGCTTCGATTTCCGCCGCTTCATCGCGGCCGTCCTCGCCCTCGCCAAGCTCCTTCTGGATCGCCTTCATCTGCTCGTTAAGGTAGTATTCGCGCTGGGTCTTCTCCATTTGGCGCTTCACGCGCGAGCGGATACGCTTCTCCACTTGGAGAACCGAAATCTCGGCCTCCATGTAGCCCATCGCCTTTTCAAGCCGCTCCTTCACCGAAAGCGTCGAAAGCAATTCCTGCTTTTCCGCGATCTTCACAGCCAAATGCGAAGCGACCGTATCGGCCAGCTTGGAATAATCCTCGATCTGCCCAGCAGCGCCAACGGCCTCTGGCGAAATCTTCTTGTTCAGCTTCACATAGTTCTCGAAGTCGGAAACCACGGAGCGGGCAAGGGCTTCGACCTCGACCTCTTCCTCTTTAGGCTCGGCCAGAACTTCGGCCTCAGCCTCGTGGAATTCGGAACGCTCGACGAAATTCTTGATCTGCGCGCGCGCGACACCTTCGACGAGAACCTTCACAGTTCCATCGGGCAGCTTCAAAAGCTGAAGCACGTTAGCCAGCGTGCCGACGTCGAAAATCGCATCCGGCTCCGGATCATCGTCGGCTGCGTTTTTCTGGGTTGCGAGAAGTATCTGGCGCTCAGCGCCCATAGCCTCCTCAAGCGCCTTGATCGATTTTTCCCGGCCAACGAATAGCGGCACTATCATGTGCGGGAAAACTACGATGTCTCGCAAAGGCAAAACCGCGAACACACCGGAACCTGAAGGCTTTGTTGTCTTGCTCATTTTGAACCTTTCATGCGGCCGCACTAGGCCAGCCGCGATTCTCAATCATAGCGGCATAGGGTCGATCCGCCTATCATCCATTGATTGAATGCTGAAAAAAGCGCGGAGGCAGCCCATTGCCCTGCAGCTTAATTGGAGACCTGCACGGCAAAGATCAAGGTCTATAAGCAAAAGCCGATTGATATTGTGCTGAAAGCAACACGGGGCGGCACATATTGCGCCACCCCGTGCGAAAATCCGGTCGAAATTTCGAGCTTAAGCGCTCGCGCTGCTCTTCTTCTCACCCTGTTCGGAGTAGATATAGAGCGGTCGCGCATTGCCCGACACGACCTCTTCCGAAATCACAACCTCCTGCACGCCTTCCAGCGCCGGAAGCTCGAACATCGTGTCCAGCAAGATCGCTTCCATGATGGAACGCAGACCGCGCGCGCCGGTCTTGCGCTCGATTGCGCGTTTGGCGATTGCGGAAAGTGCGTTCTCGTGGAACGTCAGTTCGACGTTTTCCATCTCGAAAAGCCGCTGATACTGCTTGACCAGCGCGTTCTTCGGCTCGGTCAGGATCTGGATCAGCGCAGGCTCATCGAGGTCCTCCAGCGTCGCCAGTACCGGCAAACGACCGACGAATTCCGGGATCAGACCGAATTTCAGCAGATCTTCCGGCTCCACCAGACGGAAAAGGTCGCCTGAGCGACGATCTTCGGGCGATGCGACGCGAGCACCGAAGCCGATCGAGGTCTTGCGACCACGATCCGAGATAATACGATCCAGCCCGGCGAACGCGCCACCGCAGATGAACAGAATGTTCGCAGTATCGACCTGCAGGAATTCCTGCTGCGGATGCTTGCGGCCACCCTGCGGCGGAACCGAAGCAACCGTGCCTTCCATGATCTTGAGCAGCGCCTGCTGCACGCCTTCGCCTGAAACGTCGCGCGTGATCGAAGGATTGTCAGACTTGCGCGAAATCTTGTCGATTTCATCGATATAGACAATGCCGCGCTGCGCGCGCTCGACATTATAATCGGCGGCTTGCAGCAGTTTCAGGATGATGTTTTCAACATCCTCGCCGACATAGCCGGCTTCGGTCAGCGTCGTCGCGTCCGCCATAGTGAACGGCACGTCGATGATGCGAGCCAGTGTCTGCGCGAGCAGCGTCTTGCCACAGCCGGTTGGGCCGATGAGCAGAATATTGGACTTCGCCAATTCCACATCGTTGTTTTTGCCCGCATGCGCGAGGCGCTTGTAGTGGTTATGTACAGCGACTGAAAGTACGCGCTTGGCGTAGCTTTGCCCGATTACATAATCGTCCAATACCTTCAGAATTTCCTGCGGAGTTGGAACACCCTCGCGGGATTTCACCATCGAGGTTTTGTTTTCCTCGCGGATAATGTCCATGCAGAGTTCGACGCATTCATCGCAGATGAACACGGTTGGTCCTGCAATGAGCTTGCGCACTTCGTGCTGGCTCTTGCCGCAGAATGAGCAATAGAGCGTATTCTTTGAATCGCCGCTGTTGCCTACCTTGCTCATTTTCTAACGTCCTTTCAGTGCCGTTTCAGCCTTCCTGAGAACCCAACCTTTTCGGTGCGTTCCGTCGGAAAGCCGGCTACCCTGCTATGCCAATCGTACGAAACACAATTCGATTGGCGTGGCAATGATTCGCAGTTGCCCTATTTGAGGCTACCCATCCGTAAATCAACAGAAGCTTAACGTAGGACGTCAAGGGGCCAGTTCAAACATACAGGATGGATTTGGCCATCGCAGGGGCATCCATGTGACGATATAGTCACCCAGAAGCCCAACTGCGATATCAACTTTTGTTGTCTCGGTTAAGTCGTTTGGCCGGAGATCGGGGCTTTACCCGATCAGCTTGCCGGATTTTCCACTGCTTCGCGCGTGGTAATCACCTTGTCGATCAAACCAAATGCGAGCGCCTCGTCGGAGGTCATGAAGTGGTCGCGATCCAGCGTCCGCTCAATGGTGTCGTAGTCTTTGCCGGTGTGCTTGACGTACACCTCATTGAGGCGGCGCTTGAGCTTGATGATATCCTGCGCGTGACGTTCGATATCAGATGCCTGCCCCTGGAAGCCGCCGGATGGCTGGTGAACCATGATGCGCGCATTCGGCGTTGCAAACCGCATGCCCTTCTCGCCTGCGCAAAGCAGCAGCGAACCCATGGATGCCGCCTGCCCAATGCACAGCGTGGAAACAGCAGGCTTGATGAACTGCATCGTGTCGTAAATCGCCATGCCGGACGTGACCACGCCACCGGGCGAATTGATGTAGAGGCTGATTTCCTTCTTGGGGTTTTCGGCCTCGAGGAACAGCAACTGAGCGCAGACCAGAGTCGCCATCCCGTCTTCAACCGGACCGGTCACGAAAATGATGCGCTCCTTCAGCAGGCGCGAGAAAATGTCGTAGGCCCGCTCGCCGCGATTGGTCTGCTCGACCACCATCGGCACAAGGTTCATATAGGTTTCGATCGGGTCTCTCATGGAACTACCTTCGCAACGGTCTGCATGGCCGCAGAATCGGAATCGGAATTTCTGCCTGTAGATAGGACGCCCACTCCCCCTAGTGCAAGTGCATGGAAATTGGGAATTTTCTTAACCTTTCTCTTTAACCGCATCCGGTGAATCTGCTTTTCACATCGCTCTCCGCGCGTAAAGTCGCGCCGAAACCGTCGTGCGGAGGTTGCCCGATGAAAGCTGTAATTGGCCGTTTTGCCGTGATAACTCTTGCTGCGAATATCGCTGCCCCATCCGCGATTGCCGGTGGTTATCCTGTTGAATGCTATGAGCACATTCAGCGCGCGCCGGTTTACGGTACAGTCACCGAGCGGGTTGAGCTTTATCCCGCCACCACCGATGTGCGGATTTCCGCGCCGATCATCGGAACGCGCGAGCGCGTCACGCGGCTAAGCCCCGAAACTGTCGGC
The DNA here is from genome assembly GCF_003403035.1 of Mesorhizobium denitrificans. GTDB lineage: Bacteria > Pseudomonadota > Alphaproteobacteria > Rhizobiales > Rhizobiaceae > Mesorhizobium_G > Mesorhizobium_G denitrificans. Next base: position 92,083 of record NZ_QURN01000008.1, read on the forward strand.
GTGCGGGTCGTTCCCGCGCAATATCGCACGATCAGGGAGCGTTACGTGCTCGAACCGGCAAAAGTCGTGCAGCGCCGCCTGCCGCCGCGGACCGAGGCGCGTTACCGCAAGGAACTCGTGCCCGGTGGATATAAATGGGAATGGCGCGTGATTAACGGGCGCAAGGTGCTTTGCAAGATCAAGCTTCCAGCCCGCTATCGAACCGTGGTTGAGCGCGTGCCCGTAGGCCCGGATCGCGTCGTCCGCCAGAAGGTCGCGGCCACCTATGGTTATCGCGAGAAGGTCATAGAAATCACGCCGGAGCGCCGTGAGCGTTATGTCATTCCTGCGCGCTACGCATCGGAAACCGAGCAAGTGGTGCTGCGTCCGAAGATCGTGCAGGAAATACCCATCGGTCCCGCCTATCGAACGATTACGCGTAAAGTGCTCGTGCGGCCCGGCGAGGATGCTTATCAGCGCGTAGCGTTGCCAAACCGATGCAAGTCCTAAGCCTGTTCGGCCTTTAGCCACTGCTTGAAGCCCTCGATGTCACCGTCATCGATCGCGCGTGCTGTCCGCCGGCCAACGGCCGCTCCAAACTTGTAGCCGTGGCCTGAACAAGCCGAGACGATCAGGCATTTGCCGCGCTCATCCGCGAAAAAGCGCTCATCTTTGGTGAAAGTATAGGCGCAGGTCACCACGTCGGTAATCCGATATTCCCTCACCCGCGCGATGGGCGGCTGGAAAATATCGCGTATCGCCTCCCCCTCGCCTGGCACTGGCTCGCGGTTCCAATCCGCATCGCTTGTTTCAACCTTGTGCAGGCCGGTGCCAAACTTCATGCCTGCGCCGCCGCTCGGCGGAATCATATAGCCATCCGTATTGCCGCCCACGTCCAGAACCACCGGCGCGGCTTCCCACGCGGCCTTCAGATCGGCTGGTGGCTCGACATAGGCCAGCGCGGTTCGATAGGTCGTGAGTGTCGAACCCAGGTCCGGGAAAAGCTTGAGCACCCAGGCGCCAGCCGTGACCACGACATGATCGGCTTGCATCCTCTCGCCGGATTCCAGCTCTATGCGCCCCGCATCGGTATCAACGCTGACAACTTTGGCGTTCTCGTAGACATTCGCGCCTTGCTTGCGCAGCCAGTCGGCAATACCGGTCGCGATCCGGCGGCAATGCAGCGCGCCACCTTCCGGCGAGAAAAACGCATAGCGGAACGTTCCGGCCTCCAGAAATGGCCAGCGCGCTACAGCTTCGTCGGGCGTCAGCAATTCCAAAGGAAAGCCGCCATCCACAAGGCCCTCGCGATACTCATCTGCCTCGTCGCCCGGTTCGCGCGAAACGCACATGAAGCCGCGCGGATCGAGGTGGCTTTCGCCAAGATCTGCCCATAATTCGTCCCATGCTTCGTATGCTTCGGAAATCAGACGCCCGTAGCCCGCGGCCTTGCCATAGGCGCGGCGAATTATGCGATGGTGGTCGCCAGATGCTGCCAGCGGGTTGGGAATCGGCCCCTGCTCCACCAGCGAGACACTGTGCCCCGCCTTCGTTAGCGACCACGCTGTGGAGAGCCCGGCAATGCCTGCTCCAACGACAATAATGTTCATGGTTCAATGCCCGTATGCTGACAATTGGCGCGGCTGCGCGTAGAGCCTGTTATGGAACACGCAAGCACGGCGGCATGGGCGGATGCAAGACGAACTACCTTATTTCCAATTCGATTTGCGTTCGAAGCACCTTAAGCTGGACCCGCACGAACCGCGCTTCGTGCAGAATCCGTACGAGGCATACGCGTGGTTGCACGCAAGAGCGCCAACCTTCTATTGGGAAGAGTTCGGCATGTGGTGCTTCGGCGGATATGACCAGGTCAACCGCCTGCTGCGTGATCGCACTCTTGGCCGGCAAAACCCGCTCGGTGTTCCCGGCAGCCCTGCTGTCTCGGCTGGTCGCGAACATCTCCAGCATTTCGACGCCATAGAAGCGCATTCGATGCTGGAGCTTGAGCCGCCGGTCCACACGCGTCTGCGCACGCTGGTCAATCGCGCCTTCGTCTCGCGTCAAGTCGAGCGTTTGCGCCCGCGCGCTGAAGCGCTCGCAAATGAGTTGATCGACCGTTTCCCGAACGGGTCGTTCGATCTGCTTCCGGCTTTCGCTGCGCCGTTGCCCATCACCATCATCGCGGAAATGCTCGGCGTTCCGCTCGAGATGGGGCCGCAGTTGCTGGATTGGTCCCACAAGCACGTCGCCATGTATATGCATGGCCGCACCCGTGAAACCGAAGATGCTGCCAACCGCGCCGCGCTCGAATTTTCCGATTTTCTGCGCAGCTACGCTGCTGAGCGCCGCCGCGCACCGGGCGACGATTTGCTCTCACTTCTTCTGTCCGCGCAGGAAGACGGCGAGCGACTGAACGAGGATGAGCTGGTTTCATCGGTTGTCCTGCTGCTCAATGCCGGGCATGAAGCGACCGTTCATCAGACCGGCAACGCCGTTTCCGTTCTGCTTGCGGAGCGTGATACGGGCCGCGTCGATCTTCCTTCGCTATTCTCTTCGCCGGAAGCCACAGCCGCTGCTGTTGAAGAGTGCCTTCGCATCAACGCGCCGCTCCACATGTTCACGCGCTACGCCTATCAGGATACAGATTTTGGCGACGGCGTCGCCGTCAAGGCAGGCGAGCAGATTGCCTTGCTGCTCGGCATGGCGAACCACGATCCTCGCGCCTTTGATCGACAGGACCAATTCGTGTCAGGCCGCGCGGATCAGAAGAATGTAAGCTTCGGTGCGGGCATCCATTTCTGCATCGGCGCGCCGCTTGCGCGTGTCGAGTTGCAGGCTTCACTCAGCGCGCTGTTGACGCGCCTGCCAAAGCTGAAGCTGGCAGAGCCGCCGCAATACGGCGACACTTACCATTTTCACGGGCTGCAACGGCTCATCGTAACGCGCAACTAGAGCCGGATCACATATTCCTTGCGCGTCGTTTCGAGCACTTCCCAGCTTCCTTTGAAGCCGGGGCGGAGAATGAAGCTGTCGCCCGCCGTCACCTTCCGGGCTTCGCCGCCATCCTCGGTAATGATCGAGGTGCCTGCTAGAATATGGCAGAATTCCCACTCATCATATTCGATGTGCCATTTGCCGGGCGTCGCTTCCCATATTCCCGCATAGAGGCCGCCATCGGCCTCCTCCACATTCCACGTCCGAAACTGCGGCTTTCCTGAGATCGTCCGGCCTTCCGCCGGAGTGCCTTCTTCGGCCTCTCCGGCAGTGTTCACCGCTACATACAGCGCCATGCCTAGACCTTCGCCAGCGACTGTTCGAGGTCGGCAATGATGTCGTTCACATCTTCAATGCCGATTGAAAGGCGCACTGTGTCCGGCCCCGCGCCCGCAGCGATCTTCTGCTCGTCGGTAAGCTGGCGGTGCGTCGTTGATGCCGGGTGGATAACCAGCGAGCGCGTGTCACCGACATTTGCAAGGTGCGAGAACAATTCCAGCCCTTCCACAAACTTGACGCCCGCGTCATAACCGCCCTTGAGGCCGAAGGTGAAAACAGCGCCCCCACCGTTCGGCGAATAGCGCTTTTGCAACGCGTGATTCTTGTCGCCTTTCAAGCCGGGATAAGACACCCACGCCACTTTCGGGTGGTCGGACAGCCACGCCGCCACCGTCAACGAGTTATCGCAGTGCTTCTGCATACGCAGCGGCAGCGTTTCTAGACCGGTCAGGATCATGAAGGCGTTGAACGGCGAAATCGCGGGTCCAAAATCGCGCAGGCCAAGCACGCGCGCCGCAATCGCGAATGCGAAATTGCCGAACGTTTCGTGTAGCACCACACCGCCATATTCCGAGCGTGGCTGCGAAAGCATCGGGTACTTGCCGGACTTCGACCAGTCGAACGTGCCGCCATCCACGATAACGCCGCCGATGGAGTTGCCGTGCCCGCCAATGAACTTGGTTAGCGAATGCACCACAATATCCGCACCGTGCTCGATTGGCCGGATCAGGTATGGCGAAGCCAGTGTATTGTCCACGATCAGCGGAATTCCGTGCTTTCGCGCAATCTTGCCAATCGCCTCGATGTCCACAAAAGTGCCACCCGGATTGGCAAGGCTTTCAACGAAAATCGCCTTGGTCTTGTCGTCGATCTGCTTTTCGAAGCTGGCCGGATCTTCCGGCTCGGCCCAGCGAACTTCCCAGCCAAAGCTTTTGAATGCGTTTCCGAACTGATTGATCGAGCCGCCATAAAGCTTTCTGGCTGCTACGAAATTCTCGCCCGGTGCCATAATCGTATGGAATACCAGCATTTGCGCGGCGTGGCCCGAAGCCACCGCCAAAGCTGCCGTGCCGCCTTCCAGCGCTGCTACGCGCTCTTCCAGTACGGCCTGCGTCGGGTTCATTATGCGTGTGTAGATGTTGCCGAACGCCTTCAGGCCAAACAGCGAGGCAGCATGGTCTGCATCCTCGAAAACATACGCGCTTGTTTGATATATAGGCGTCGTGCGCGCGCCCGTTGCGGGGTCGGGTTTCGCCCCGGCGTGAACGGCTAGGGTGGAAAATCCGGGCGTGCGTGGTGACATAGTCCTCTCCTCAACTTTTCTGCTTGAAAATCTGACCGCGACTTTGCGCAGGAAGCCGCCTGCTTGCAACGATGGATTTTCTTAAATCCGGTTATTTCGGCTCCACTATTTGCGCGGCGTGCGCATTTCTAGAAATGATCGTCTATTTCTGCCGCACCCCGAAGCTCTGAACGCCGCCGCGCATCAGCGGTCTGCGTGAAGACAGCACGCCGGAGTTCACGCCAGTCCATCCAATCTCACCAGAAAGACGGCCATATTCGATTTTCGGGCAGCGATTCATAACCACCTTCATACCCGCCGCCTCAGCGCGTTCCGCCGCCTCATCATTGCGAACGCCAAGCTGCATCCACAGCACTTTTGGCAAATGCTCCAGCGCGAGAACTTCATCCACAATTCCAGGGACTGCGTCCGAAGCTCGAAATATGTCCACCATGTCGATCTGAACCGGAATCTCAGCGAGTTTAGCGTAAACAAGCTGGCCGAGAATCTCCTTGCCTGCCTGACCGGGATTGACCGGAAAAACCTGGAAGCCCTTGGCCAGCAAATACTTCGCAACAAAGTAGCTCGGGCGCACATCGTTGGCGGATGCGCCGACAATCGCGATCGTTTTCACTGAGTTCAGAATTTCCGCGATATACGCGTTGTCGTAGCGGTCGTGATTCAAGCCTGGGTTCTCCGGGTTGCATTCGCTTCGGAAATCCAGTCACATGTCGGTGGGCACGACTGGATTTGCGGAGAGACTACATGCGCGCAGCGCTGGCGCAACGCCTGTTGATTGCCCTTTTCGGAATTGCGTTTCAACCTTCTTTGGCTCGCGCCGAAGTTCCACCAGATGGCGTGGCCACGCTCGACAAGGCCGCAATAGAATTTGTCGCCTTGCTCAAAGAGCCACAATACAAGGCCGAGCCGCCGCGCATCAGCGACGAGAAGATCAAAACCTTGTTCGCCGCCCTGCTCGATCATGAAAAAATCATCGGCGAAGCACCTTACACCCCCAAAGACATTCAGCCGCTGCTGACCATCTTTTCTGGCTATTTCGCACTTTCGAAAGCTTACATCGAGCACCGCGACGCAAACGGCAAGGCACCGGAACAAGGCCCGGAGGTGGCTTATCAGGATGAGTTAGCCCAACTTGCCAAAGGCATGCTGGATACGGGCGGCGCGCTTTCGCTTGCTCTCACGGCCCAGGCTGACAGCAAGCCAGCCGCCGAATTCTCGGAACAGGAAAAAGCGCAACTGGCGAAATTCCGGCTGGGTATCAGCCAAATCTTCTCCAGCGCTGTCACGCTGGTTCAAAACCCGCAATATTCTGAAGCAAACAAGACCGTGATCGCCGCGGCTCTCGCTGAAAACGGACAGGCTTTCAGCGACATCATTCTGGTCGCCGAACGCGGCAACATCGCCAACGCCGCCACCCAGGCGCTCATGTACGCGCCAAAGGGCGTCGAAGAAGACATGAACGCGTTTCTCAACCAACTGAAAAGCGCCGAGTGCACCGGCCTATGCGCGCTTAAATAGCGTGTCAGGCCGGCAGGGAGATGTTTCCGTTGGCATCGATTGGGAAGTCGGGGTTATGCGCCACTTCCCAGACATTGCCTTCGGGGTCGGAGAAATAGCCGTACCAGCCGCCCCAAAACGCCTTGCCTGCCGCTTTCACAATCGTTCCGCCCGCCCGTTCGGCTAGCTCAAGCACGGAATCAACCTCGAAATCGGTTCGCGTATTGTATGCCAGATAGACCCGTGACGGTCCGTCACCGAAGCGCATGCCTGCATCTTCCTCCGCGCTCGGCCTTGGAAACAGCGCGAATATCACGCCGCCGATCTGGAAGAATGCAACGCCGTCATCGATTCGATGACGCTTGAACCCCATCGACCGATAAAATCCTGCCATCAGGTCGAGATCATCAACAGCAATCGTAATGATCGAAACGCGCGGTTCCATCACTCCTCGCTCCATTGCGGCTTTCGCTTTTCAATGAAAGCCGCAATTCCCTCTTGAGCGTCACGTCCAAGCATATTGTCTACCATCACGCGCGACGCATGTGCATATGCGTCGGCCAGCCCCAGTTCGGCCTGCTGATAAAACGCGCGCTTGCCGATAGCTATTGCCGCAGGTGACTTTGCAACAATGACTTGCGCGTATTTGTTCACAACTTGAGTCAGATATTCTGCCGGCACCACGCGATTGACCAACCCGAATTCCCGCGCTGTTCCCGCGTCGATCATCTCACCGGTGAACAGCATTTCCATTGCGTGCTTCGGCTTCATCCCGCGCGCCAGCGCCACGCCCGGTGTGGTGCAAAACAGGCCGACATCGATGCCATTCACGCCGAATGTCGCTTTGTCTGATGCGATCGCCAGATCACAGGTAGCGACAAGCTGGCACCCCGCCGCCGTCGCAATACCATTCACCTCAGCGATGACCGGGCGCGGATGCGCAACAATAGTCTGCATCATTTTCCCGCAAGCCTCGAAAGTTTGCTCGAAAAACGCCTCACCCTTGTCGGCATCGTTGCGATGCGCGGTCATCTCCTTAAGATCGTGCCCGCCCGAAAAAACCTTGCCCTGCGCCGCGATAACCACCACGCGCACGCTCGAATCGGCTGCAGAACGGTCTAGCTCGGCCTGCAATTCCGCGATCAGGTCTATCGACAGCGCATTGGCTGGCGGGCGGTTCAGGATCAAGCGCAGCACGCCATCTGCCTGTTCCACACGCAACAGCGCTTGCTGGTCCGCGCGCGGCATTGCAAGTATTTCTGCCATAGTGACCTCGTTGATCGCTTTCGCGACGTGAATGCCTGAGACGATTCTCGCCCGCAACCTTGACTTCCAGGCAATCCCCGGTTGGTTGTTGCACCACGTTACATCACCGGGGATATGGAATGCCAGCCCAACACGATCTCAATCCCGTTATGTCGGTGGCGCAGGTCAGCGCCATGCTGGATGAAGTTTTTCCTCAATTCAATGTCGACCGCGCGTTTGAGGTTCGCGACATCCGTCCCGGCGGCTGCACGGTTCGCCTGAATGCTGGCGATAATCACCTGCGCCCCGGTGGCACCGTTTCCGGCCCCTCGCTTTTCGCTCTGGCGGATATTGCGGGATATGTTTGCGTCCTGTCCCATGCCGGGCCGGATGCGCTGTCCGTCACCACAAACCTCAATATAAATTTCATGCGCAAGGCCGAAGCCGGCCCCATCGATGGCCATTGCCGCATTCTGAAACTTGGGCGCAGTCTCATGGTATTCGACATCGAAATGATCGCGGGCGACGACCAGCACCTTGTCGCACACGCCACCGGCACCTATTCCATTCCGCCGAAACGCTGATAGAAGCCTCTCATGGAAGGAATGACGCGCAAGCAACTCGACAAGGCGGAAACCAAGGATTTCGCGCTGGGCGGAAAACCCATGCGTCCGCGCGACGCCGCGACCTTGATCCTGCTGGATCGTGTTGGCAGTGAGACGCGCGTACTTATGGGTCGCCGGCACCAGCGCCACGCCTTCATGCCGGGCAAGTTTGTTTTTCCCGGCGGACGCACGGATCCTGCCGATAGCCGCATAGCCGTTGCTGCTGGACTGCACCCTGCCGAAGAAGCGAAACTCATTGGAAGCGGAAACCGCGCAAGTGCCGTTCGCGCGCGTGCCATCGCGCTTTCAGCAATCCGCGAAACTTATGAGGAAGCCGGACTTCTTCTTGGCCGCAAGGGTGATTTCTCGACGACCCGCAAGGATTGGCAAGGCTTCGCCGAGCACGGCGTGTGCCCATCGCTGGACATTTTGCGGTACATCGCCCGCGCCATCACCCCGCCCGGACGCGTTCGGCGTTACGACACGCGCTTCCTCGCAGCATGGCGCGATGACGTCGCGGTTGCGCTGCCGGAAGGTGGCCCCACGGATGAGCTTGAAGAGATAGTATGGCTGCCGCTAATCGACGCTATGGATGCGGACATTCCAGCCATCACGCGCACCATTCTGCAAGAGCTTGGCAATCGGCTTGCCGCCGATCCAAATCTTGAACCCGGCGGCGATGTGCCGTTCTACCGTATGCTGCGCGGGCATTTCCACAAAGACATCCTGTAACGGCGTTCACCGCCACCACGGCAAACTGCCTTCAAGCCCTGCTTCCTCGCGCGTCACACCAATGTCGCGCAATTGTGAATCATTGAGCAGCAACAGTTCCTTTCTGCTGCGCCGAATTTCCACGCGCCAAAACAGCCAATTCGCCACGTTATGCAGCATTCCGCCAGTTTTGCGCCGCGGCGCAATGCGTTGGCTCCGCAAAGGAATTGTATCGATTGTCTGCATGACACGCCCTTGCGCGTTTCCATTGATCGGTACAATCTGCATAAATTGACTCTTTCTATGTGACAATATATAGAATTGTCATCATGACAAATTGGCTCCCAGACCTTTCCTCCGGCGTTGGTCCGCTCTATCAGCGGCTTGCGGATAGCATTGAATCGGACATTGATGCGGGCACGCTTCCGTCCGGCTCCAAGCTACCCCCTCAGCGCGATCTCGCATTCGATATCGGCACGACCGTTGGCACCGTTGGTCGCGCCTATGCGCTGTTGCGTGAGCGCGGCCTTGTTAGCGGTGAAGTGGGTCGCGGCACCTATATTCTCGCCGCCGCCGAAACCGCGAAGGTGCATGAGCGGACCAATGCCAAACATGAGGGAACGCGGTATCTGGATGCGCCTGCGGGCAAGTTGCGCTTTGATACCACCGCCGCGCCGGACGTTGGCCAGGGCGCAGCGATCGCGCATATGCTCGGCGCAATAGCGCTGGAGGAGCCCGCGGAGGTCGCAAGCTACACGCGCACCTTCCCCGATAGCTGGTTTGAGGCGGGGAGCAATTGGCTTTCGCGAGGCGGGTTCCGTCCCGCACCCGACACGATTGTGCCAACGCAGGGCACCCATGCAGGCGTCGTTTCCTCAATTGCCGCGCTCACGGCCCCCGGGGATTACGTCTGTTTCGAGCATGTCACTTATTCGCAGGTTGCGCGCAGCACCGCGCTTGCCGGTCGTCGCATCGCCCTTGTCGAATCCGACGAATACGGGCTCGACCCTGATCACTTCGATCATGTGTGCGCGCAAAAGCATCCCACAATGGCATTTCTCATGCCATCGGCGCACAACCCGACCTGCACAAGCATGCCTGTCGAGCGGCGCGAGCGCATTGCCGAACTGGCGCGCAAGCACAACGTCATTCTGATTGAGGACGACCTGTATGGCCGTTTGAGTGATCGTCCCACGCCTCTGTTCGCCGAGCTTGTGCCTGAGCGCACCATCGTCGCATCGGGCCTGTCCAAATCCGTTGCCGCTGGCGTGCGCGGCGGTTGGCTCTCCTGCCCGCCTGCCTATCGCCATCGCATCCGCGTTGCGCACCGTCTCCTGAGCGGCGGCAACCCATACATACTTTCAGCTTTAGCCGCGCGGCTGGTGCTCTCAGGCGAAGCGCGCAGCATAGAAGAGCGCAGTGTTGCGGAGATCAAGGTGCGCATTGCGTTGGCCCGCGCGGCACTTGAAGGCTACAGCTTCAACAGTCAGGAAAGCCTGCCGTTCATCTGGCTATCGCTTCCAGACAGCTGGAACTCAGGCACGTTCAAGAACGCCGCATTCGAAAACGGCGTCATTCTTGACGATGAGGACGAGTTCAAGGCCGGACGCAGCGAAAAGGTTTTTCACCGCGTGCGCTTCGCCATATCCCAGCCATCAAGCCGCGAGGAAGTCAGCCGCGGGCTCGGCATCATCCGCCGACTTCTTGACGAGGGTCGCGCCGGTTACGAGCGGTTCGACTAATCTTCTCCGATATAGGCGAGCAACTGCTCCGGCGGGCGATTCTCACCAATCGACATGGAAAGAATGCGCGACAGATGGCGGTACGGCAGGCCTGTCTGCTGGTGCCACTCATTGAGCTGCATCTGAATGCGTGCGAGGTCGCGCTTGGAGGTCGGCGCTTCGGCGATTTCCAGCCCGGCATCGCGCAACGCCGCGGAAAAATCCGGTGAAATGATAAACCCGTCCCAGCCGATCCATCGCAGAAAATATTGACCCGTCGCGCCGCCAAGCCGCGTGCCACGCTTGCCGAGATATGCCATCAGCCCAATCTGGTCATCGGCCGGCCAGTTCGCCAGAAACTTGCCGAAGCTGCCATGCTCCTTCGCGATGTCGGCAATGAACGCTGCGTTCTCTTTGACCGACATGATCTTCTGCCCGTTGCGCACAATGCGCGTGTCGGAGGCCAGCGCTCCCCAAAAGTCGTCCGGCTCAAAAAGCAGACGGGAAACATCGAAGCCTAGAAATGCGTCTTCAAAACCCGGCCATTTGGCCTCGATAACACTCCATACAAAGCCCGCGCTGAAAACGCGCTGTGTCATTGCAGAAAGGATGCGATCGTCGCGCATGTCCTTCAACGCGCCATTTTCTGGCGCAACACCCAGCAGCCTGCCAAGCATCTCTTGGCCGCCTTTGCGCTTTGCGGCGCGCTCGCGAATCTTGTTGAAATCGATCATCGTCCTGCCCTTGCCGTAGCTATCCCTTTCTAGCATTTCTGGTTACAGCAAACATATCCAAGAAGTGTCCGAGGTTTGCTCATGTCCAAATCCGTTCCGGAAATCGCCGCCAAATGGCTGCGCCGAAGGCCCGAGAACCTCACCGACGCCGAAAACCGCGTGCTTCAAAGCACTATTGAGCATCGGCCGATTGCAGCCGACATAAACAAAGCCATAGCGGGCACCCAATCCACCGGCGACCGCGTAGCCGACACCATCGCGCGCGTGGGCGGTTCATGGACATTCATCATATCGTTCATCGGGTTCCTGATTGTGTGGACCATCATGAACGCCTGGCTGCTTGGTCAGGATATATTCGACCCATACCCGTTCGTGTTCCTGAATCTCGTACTTTCCATGATCGCCGCGCTGCAAGCGCCGATCATCATGATGTCGCAAAACCGGCAGGCCGAGCGCGACCGCCTCGACGCCTCACATGATTATGAAGTGAACCTCAAATCGGAAATTGAGATCATGGCTCTTCATGCCAAGGTCGAAGAGCTTCGGAGTCAGGAGATAGCGCTGCTCTGCCGTCAGATTTCTGAACTAACCGAACTCGTCCAGAGCGAACTCGTGAAGCGCGGCGGCAAGAACTGATGGAGACAGTTCGTGCGCTGGTCGAGCAGTATGGACTGATCGCAATCTTCACCGGCTGTGTGGCTGAAGGAGAAAGCTTCGCCATACTCGGGGGCTTTTTCGTTCATCAGGAAATTCTGCCACTCGCAGGTGTTTTTGCCGCAACCTTCCTTGGCTCGTTCCTCGGCGACAGCATGTTTTTCATGGCGGGACGTCATTTCACGAACCACCCCCTCGTCATGCGCCTGCGCCACAAGCGCGGGTTCAGCCATGCCTATCGTTTGGTTCGACGCCATCCCAACATTTTCGTTCTCACAAACCGCTTCATCTATGGCCTGCGGCTTGTCGGTGGCGTGGCGGCCGGCATGGCGAATATTCCCGTCGCGCGCTTCTTCGTGCTCAACGCGCTGTCGTCGGTCATCTGGTCGACTGTCTTTGTCGGGTTAGGTTATTTCTTCGGCCTTGGCGCCGAAACGCTAATCGGCGACACACTGCGAACGCATCATCGCCTGCTGATTGGCCTCGCAATCGGCGTCGCTGCCATGATCATTGCCGCCGTCATCGCGCATCGCATGGCAAAGAAAGAGCCACGCGAGCCAGAATAGCTAAAGCAGGCGTTCCAGAAGCGCGGAAATCCAGACGCCACCAACCAGCAGGATCGCAATCAAAACAGCTAGCGAGCCGCAATCCTTCGCGATCTGGATTTGCCGGTCAAACTCAAGGCTTACTGCATCGCAAGCAGCCTCAATGCCCGTATTCAGCACTTCGACCAGCATCAGGACCAGCACCGATCCCACGAGCAGAAAATAGCTCGACCAGCTTTCAGCAATGAACCACGCCACCGGCAGGGCGATTACAAGCAGCGCCAGTTCTTGCTGGAATGCCTTTTCGTTTCGCGCCAGCCAACCGAAGGCGCGCAGCGAATTGTACCAGGCGTTGATAAGTCTTTCCATTGTGAGGCGGCTCGCAGATTCTGTTCAGGTTGCCGATAGCTGGTCCTGACAGGATTGGAAACGGCTATTCGCTCGCCGTCGGAATGCTTTGTGTCGATTTTTCGAATTTTGGCAGGGCGTCGCCCAGATCGTAATAGTCGCCCTTATCGGCAACAAAGATATGGCACTGTGATTCCAGCCCGGTCGGCTCATGGAACGAACCGGCGGTTACGGACACGCGATCCGACCCGTTTCGTTTCCAGAACAGCAAGGATCCGCACTCTTTACAGAAGCCGCGTTTGGCAAATTCGCTCGCCGCATACCAACTGATATGCGCGCTGCCTTCGATCTCGATGTCCTTATCGTCAACGTCCGTCGCTGCGAGATAATGTCCGGTCTGCCGTCTGCATTGCGTGCAATGGCAATACACCACGCCGCGCAGGGACCCGCGCGTTTGATAGCTCACCTTGCCACACAAGCAGCTACCCGCACGCTCATTCGCCACGCCGCACCTCCATTGCTATCCGGTCGGCAGGCTACTCGACCGTCACAGACTTTGCGAGGTTTCTCGGCTGATCCACATCCGTCCCCATAAACACCGCCGTATAGTAGGCGAGCATCTGGATCGGCAACGCGTAAAGAATTGGCGCGGCAATTTCAGGCACCTGCGGCAGCACAATCGTATCCATCGTGTCGATGGTCGATTTCTCCGCGCCCTTTTCGTCGGTGATCAGAATGATCTTGCCGCCACGCGCAGCCACTTCCTGCATGTTGGAAACGGTCTTTTCGAAAATCCGGTCATGCGGCGCAATCACTATGACCGGCATGTTCTCATCGATCAGCGCAATCGGTCCATGCTTCAATTCGCCTGCCGCATAGCCCTCTGCATGGATATACGAAATTTCCTTGAGCTTTAGCGCGCCTTCCAGCGCCAGCGGATAATTCGTGTCGCGCCCGAGATAGAGCACATGCTTGTAGTGCGCGAGTTCGCGCGCCACCTTTTCGATCTGCCGGTCAAGCCGCAGCACCTGATTTGCAAGGCGCGGCGCCTCGGCCAGATCTTTCACCAGCTTGCGCTCTTCTTCTTCGGTCACCGTTCCGCGCGCCGCAGCCGCGTGGATTGCAAGCGCCGCCATCACTGAAAGCTGGCAGGTAAACGCCTTCGTGGAGGCCACACCGATTTCCGGCCCTGCGAGCGTTGGCAGTGTAACATCGGACTCGCGCGCAATGGTCGAGCCGCGCACATTCACAACCGCGCCAATCGGCACGCCCTCGCCCTTGCAATATCGCAGCGAGGCCAGCGTGTCCGCCGTCTCACCAGACTGCGAAATGAACAGCGCCGCGCTTTTCTTTGAGAGCGGCATTTCGCGATAGCGGAACTCCGATGCAATATCGATATCGACCGGCAGCCGCGCATAGCGCTCAAACCAGTATTTGCCGATCAGACCGGAGAGATAGGCAGTGCCGCAGGCGGAAATCGCGATACGGTCCAGCTTTGCGAAATCGAAAGGCAGTTCCAGCGGCTTGGTGCGCCCGGTCGTAAAGTCCACATAATGTGCCAGCGTGTGCGAAATCACTTCCGGCTGCTCGTGGATTTCCTTTTCCATGAAATGCCGATGGTTGCCCTTGTCAACCATATAGCTCGTGCCAACAGAGCGTTGGCGCTGGCGCTGAACAGGCTTGCCGTCCATGTCGAAAATCTCGACCTTATCGCGCCGCACGACTGCCCAATCGCCGTCTTCAAGATAGGTGATCGAATTGGTGAACGGCGCCAGCGCAATGGCATCCGAGCCGAGGAACATTTCGCCCTCGCCATGCCCAACCGCGAGCGGGGGCCCGTTGCGCGCGCCAACAATCAGGTCCTCGTCGTTCTGGAACATAATCGCGAGCGCAAACGCGCCTTCCAGCCGCTTGAGAGCATTATGCGCCGCTTCAACCGGTGGCAGGCCCTTTGCCAATTCGCGGCTCACCAGATGCGCCACGACTTCCGTATCCGTCTGCGATGTGAACGCGTAGCCGTCTTTCTTCAGTTCGTCGCGCAGTTCGGCAAAATTCTCGATAATGCCGTTGTGGACGATAGCCACGCCGTTTGAAAAATGCGGATGCGCATTCGTCTCATTGGGAATGCCATGCGTCGCCCAGCGCGTGTGACCAATGCCTATTGTGCCGCCCAGCGGTTCCGCGCCCAGGCGCTTCTCCAGATTGACCAGCTTGCCTTCCGCACGGCGACGGCCAAGCGCGCCCGCATCAATCGTTGCCACACCGGCGGAGTCATAGCCCCGATATTCCAGCCGCTTCAACGCATCCACGATCAGCGGTGCGACCGGCGTCTGACCAACGATAGCTACAATTCCACACATAAAGTTTGCCTCAGATATGGCGATAATTCCGGGCGACTATCTACGAAGCGCCGGGATTGCTGAAAAATCAATTTGCATGACGCTTCATGTCAGTACGCCAATTCGACGTAGACGGATGACGCTTCTACTTCTTTGCGGCGCGTGAAAAGCGTTCGCGCAGTTCGCGTCCCTTCCCCGGCAGGTTCTTCTGCCGCGCGCGACCAAAGGCGAGCGCGTCCGGCTCCACATCTTCTGTCAGCACACTGCCAGACGCCACATAAGCGCCGTCGCCAATCGTAATCGGCGCAACCAGCGATGAGTTGGAGCCGATGAACGCGCCCTTGCCGATATTTGTCACGAACTTGGAGAAGCCGTCATAATTGCAGGTGATCGTCCCTGCCCCGATATTCGCGCCCTCGCCGATACGCGCATCGCCGATATAGGTCAGGTGGTTCACCTTCGCGCCTGTTTCGACAACTGCCTTCTTGATCTCGACGAAATTGCCGACCTTCGCCTTTTCGTGCAGTTCCGCGCCCGGACGCAGCCGCGCATACGGCCCGACATCGGACCCAGAGGCCACCGTCGCGCCTTCAAGATGCGAAAACGCATGGATCGTCACGTTTGAAGCAATCTTCACGCCAGGTCCGAAAAACACATTCGGTTCCACCAGCGTATCCGCGCCGATTTCCGTATCCGCCGAGAAATGAACACTTGTCGGGTCGATCAAGGTCACACCCGAAAGCATCACTGCGCGGCGTTTGCGCTGCTGCCAGATGGCTTCTGCCTCGGCAAGTTCTACGCGACTGTTCACACCCAAGGCGCTTTCGAAGCTGGCTTCAGTCGCAGCCACCTTGAGGCCAGCCGCATTCGCCAGTTCGACAATATCCGTCAGGTAGAACTCGCCCTTGGCATTCTTGTTGTCGATCTTGTCCAGCAACGCCAACGCGTGTTTTCCGGCGATCGCCATCAGCCCGCCATTGCAGAAATTAATCGCGCGCTCCGCTTCCGTGCATTCCTTGTCTTCGCGGATTGCCACCAGTGCGCCGTTCTTTTCGATCAACCGGCCATACCCCGCCGGGTTTGGTGTTCGAAAGCCAACCACGACGACCGCATTACCGTCAGCGAGCTTTTCGCGCGCGGCTTTCAGCACACCCGATTCGATCAGCGGGGTGTCGCCAAACATCACCAGCAGATCATCGTAGCCGCGGGCAATCGCCTCGCGAGCCGCTAGAACGGCGTGCGCCGTGCCCAGGCGCTCGGTCTGTACATAGGTCTTCGCGTTCTGCGCAAATCCCGCAATCGCCTTGGTGACCGTCTCGGCGCCATGCCCAACGACATAGGCGAAATCGCCAGCACCGGCCTCTTGCGCCGCGTGCGTCACATGCGCCAGCATCGGTAGCCCGGCAACCTTGTGCAGCACCTTCGGCAAGGCGCTCTTCATGCGCGTGCCCTCGCCCGCGGCGAGAATAATGGACAGGCAGCTTCGCTCAGTCATTGAGAATCCACATCGAAATCATGGGCGCTCATAGCATTCGCGCCACCTAATAATCTATCCGAGCTTTTGCAGCGCCGGAAATGTCTCCAAAATCCAGTATGCGGACGCCTGCATTCCACCCGTCAAAAACAGCACGCCCGCAATCACGAGCAGACCGCCGATTGCCTTTTCCACGCGTCCGAGATGCACTCGAAAGCGCGATAGAAAGCGCATGAAGGCACCGGAGAACAGAGCCGCAATGAGGAAAGGTATACCTAGACCCAGTGAATAAACTGCCAACAGCAGCGCTCCGTCTGCCACCGTGCCCCTGCCGCCTGCCAGCGTCAGGATCGGTCCGAGTACTGGCCCGATGCATGGCGTCCAGCCAAACGCGAACGCCAGTCCCATCAGATAGGCTCCGACCACCGTTGCAGGTCTGGCATTTGATTGAAACCGCGCCTCGCGCGACAATAGCGGTATGCGCAGTATGCCGAGAAAATTCAGCCCCATCAGGATGATGACGATGCCTGCTGCGATTGCCAGCGGTTCCTGCCATGCGCGCAAAAACTGACCAATCGTGGTCGCGCCAGCACCCAACGCGACGAACACAGTCGTGAAGCCCAGCACGAAAGCCAGCGATGCGCCGAGCAGCGCCGCGCGCTTGGTGCTCACGACTTGCGTGCCGTCGCCTCGAAAATCTTCAACCGAAACGCCAGCCATGTAGCAGAGATATGGTGGCACCAATGGCAGCACACAGGGCGACAAAAACGAAAGTGCGCCCGCACCAAGTGCAGTGGCATAGCCTATGTCGATGGCCATCTGTTACCAAACACCTCTGGATTGTGGTGAGCCGGGAGGGAATCGAACCCTCGGCCACATGATTAAAAGTAAAGGGTCGCCCCTAACCGCGCCGTTCATTACACAACACCGCGTTACACAATTCTCTTTGCATTGTCTAAGGCTTGTTAGGGCCTGAAAGCTCTTGCTAAGAGCCACCAGAGCTTTGGCCAGTCCAAGCATCCAGGTGACATGGGCGTCATGGCCGCAGGCATGCGTAACGTCAATCTCTGAACCGTCGGCCTTGTAGCTACCCCGATAGGGCGTCAAAAACCACATTCACCAGGCGGTGCGGCAAGTCGTGTTCGGCCCAGGTGAGCCAGTTGCCGGAACGCATTGTTATCGATGGCTCGTCGAGGCGTACCAGGCGGCCTGTGGCGAAATCGTCCTCGAGCAGGCCCAGCGAACCGAGCATGATACCTTGCCCACGGAGCGCGGCCTCTCGAACCTGCAGGAAGCTGTCAAAGCGTATCTCCGATGCCCGCGGCGGCAGCTTGCCAGTTTCCATGGACCATTCGAGCCAACCCTGCCGCGGGCCGGCAAGACCGATTGCCGGCGCTTCCCGCCAGTCAGGCCATTCCGCAAGCAGAGACGGTGCCGCGACGGGCGCAAGAATTTCGGGAAACAGCAGCCGACTTTCGCGACCAGACCAAACGCCATCGCCAAACCGTACATCAAAATCCGCATGCGCGGTGACATAGTCCGGCTCACGATAAACCGTCACAAATTTGATCGTCGTGCGCGGAACGCTCCGCCGGAGCCGCTCCAGTCTTGGCACGATCCAAAGCAGAATGGCAGAGCCCGCTGCGGCAATCGTAATGCGGCGTCGGTCCGCGCCGAAGACGTCCGTTGTTGCGCGTGCTAGGGCCGAGAGCGATGCCTGCACGTGAGGCAGATAGGCCTCGCCCGCCAATGTAAGGGTTACTCCGCGCGGCAGTCGCTCGAAGAGCTTCGTGCCCAACTGCGATTCCAGAAGTCGAATTCTCTGGCTCACCGCCGCCTGTGTGAGGTTCAACTCCGCGGCAGCAGCCGTGAAATTGGCAAGGCGTGCCGCGGCCTCGAACACACGCAGCCACTCGAGTGGCGGAAGCTTGCTGAAGTCAAAAACAGCCATAACCGAAACGATGCCATCCCCTCAAAAATACATTATGTCAATTATGGGAAATCTCTGCCAATCATTTGTTTCGACACCGTCAGGTTTCGTCATGCCCGATTGCACCTCTATCTGGATGCGCTAAGCGCGCATTGCGTCTGGAGCGAAGTTCTCGATGAATATTGCGAGATTTTCGAAACCCGGATCACACCATTCCATCTCTCGCGGTCAGCCTCCGCCTGCACTCGGCGGATCGGTTTGTCACGCCCATTACTGAAAGGAAAACCTCATGCAACCTGCCCCGGTCTACAAATTTGACCCCTCGGAAAAGCCATCGCTGCCCGTCGTCGAGGCACCGGTCATCGTCGCGACCAACGAAACGCTGAAAGGCTACGGCTGCCTGGTCGAGGATCCTGACAATTTCGATATCGAAATTGTTCGCTGGCCGGTCCAGGGCTGGCGGCCGATCGATGCCGGTACCGGCGATGAAGGTGGATACGTCGAAGGGGAGTTCCGCTGCGAATGGAAAGGCGATGTGCTCTACGGCGTCAACGAGGCCGTTAACGGCGACTACGTGCTTGGCTGGACCGCCGATCCGCAGCAGGCATCGACAACCGAGCAGACCCGCCCGCGCGATCGTGTTCTCCTTTGGCACATGAACTATCACCCGGATGGCGGTCAGTTCTTCTTCCCGATCGAAAAGAAGCCGTTCATCGTACCTGCTGCCCTTCCGGGTGATGATCTTAAGCCCGAGAACATCGTCGTCTTTTGGTCCGATGGTTCGAAAGGCATCTACATCCACCCGGGCATCTGGCACGAAGGCGTGTTTCCCGTCACTGACAGCCAGAGCTTCCGTGATCGCCAGGGCCGCGTTCATGCCCGTGTCAGCTGCGATTTCGGCCAGGAATTCGGCGTCTACGTTGCTGCGCCGCTGAACCCAAAAGCCTGAAACGCAGCTAGCAATCTGATCCGCGTCGCGACCTGAACGGTCGCGGCGGAAGGCGACGCGATGGAGAAACTTACGACGAATGCACGGCATCCATTCGAGTCGAGCTGCCGTGGTCTCCTGAAAGGAGTCGCCGCAGCTGGTATTGCCTGTCATCAAGACATTATGCTCCGCTGAATGCTTCAATTAGCGGAGTGTCGGCCTCACTGATTGCTTGATGCTATCCAGCGCGCTTGCGGTGTTGCGTGCGCCGGTATTCATTTCTCGTTGTTCGACAATGGCAGCAGCTTTGCCAAGACTCCAGCTCATCTCTGACCTTTCGGCGCGGCCAGTTCTTAGCGGGGTTCCGACCCGATATCGGCCAGACCGGCCGATTTGCCATCGCCGTACACGCGGCCAACGTCCATAAAGCGCGGAGCCGATCCTCAGCGCTATTCTTGGCCGAAAACTCCGCCCCAAAAGCGTCTCTGAAAAATGCTTTATGCGTTTGATTTCTTTGGTGAGCCGGGAGGGAATCGAACCCTCGGCCACATGATTAAAAGTCACGTGCTCTACCGCTGAGCTACCGGCCCCAAAAGTGGGCGGAACATAGGGACAGCCGTCTCCACGGTCAACCGGAAAATCCCACTCTCCCGCACCTTTCGCAAAGAGCGGAAATCACTATTCAATTATCCTTATAAGCAATTCAAATCGCTGAGTTTTTCCATTCTACGCGGATAGCGTCCGGCGCACCGCATCGTGCCAGCCCTTAATTTTCGCGCGGCGAATCTTCTCATCCATCAGAGGCTCGAACCGCCTGTCCAGCGCCCAGCGCTTGCTGAAATCCCGCGCCTTTGGCCACACACCGGCCTTGGAACCTGCCAGCCATGCAGCACCGAGCGCCGTCGTTTCCAGCACTGTCGGACGATCCACCGGCGCGTCGAGAATGTCCGCAAGGCATTGCATCGTCCAGTCGGATGCGACCATGCCGCCGTCCACGCGCAGCACGGTCTTGCGCCCACCATGGCCCCTCCAATCCTTCTTCATCGCGTCGAGAAGATCGCGCGTCTGGAAGGCGACCGACTCGAGTGCCGCCTTGGCAAACTCCGCCGGACCGGAATTGCGCGTCAGCCCGAAAATTGCGCCCCGCGCGTCCGCGTCCCAGTGCGGCGCACCAAGCCCGACAAAGGCCGGAACCAGATATACATTCTGCGACGGGTCTGCCTGTGCCGCCAGTTCTCCGCTTTTCGCAGCATGGCTGATCATTTTCGCGCCGTCGCGCAGCCATTGCACGGCAGCGCCCGCGATAAAGATCGAGCCTTCCAACGCGTAGGTTGTCTTGCCGCCAAGGCGATACGCAATCGTCGTCAGCAGGCGATTCTTCGAGCGCACCATATCCGCGCCGGTATTGAGAATCGCGAAGCAGCCGGTGCCATAGGTCGATTTCATCATGCCCGGCTCAAAACACGCCTGCCCTATCGTCGCCGCCTGCTGATCCCCGGCAACACCGAGAATCGGAATCTCGCTACCGAAAAGCGACTTCTCTGTTTTTCCGAAATCCGCAGCGCAGTCTTTCACCTGCGCGAGCAACCCCGCTGGAACCCGCAACAGTTTCAGCAGTTCGTCGTCCCATTTGTTCTCTGCAATATTGAATAGAAGCGTGCGCGATGCATTGGTCGCATCCGTCGCGTGAACCTTGCCGCCGGTCAGCCGCCAGATCAAAAATGTATCGATAGTCCCGGCCAGCAATTCGCCTGCTTCGGCGCGTTTGCGCGCACCCTTCACATTGTCGAGTATCCACGCGATCTTTGTGCCCGAAAAATATGGGTCGAGCAGCAAGCCAGTCTTGCGCGTAAAGGTCGGTTCTTTACCGGCCTTTTTGAGTTTCTGGCACAGCGGCGCTGTGCGTCGGTCCTGCCACACAATCGCGTTGTGGATCGCCTTGCCCGTCACCTTGTCCCAGATCACCACGGTTTCGCGCTGATTGGTGATGCCGATTGCGGCGATATCCTGGGCCGTCAGACCGGCCTTCTTGATCGCCGCTTTGCATGTCGCGACCACAGTTGCCCAAATCTCTTCCGGGTCGTGCTCCACCCAGCCCGATGCCGGATAGTGCTGGGTAAATTCCTGCTGGCCAGTGGCTGCAATCTTCATGTCGCCGTCGAAAACGATGGCGCGGGACGACGTCGTGCCCTGATCTATGGCAAGAATGTTTGATGTCATGAAATCAGACTTTCCCTGAAACCGGCGGGCGGATGAGGGTAGAAATAGCAGAAGGGGCGGCGTTGCGCCGCCCCTTCATTGGCCGAATTACTTCTGCCAGCTCTTGACCAGTTCGTCATAGTTGACGGTAACCGGCTTTTCTTTCTCGTTCTCGATCTTCAACTGCGGAGCGAGGTTGCCCTTGGAAACGGCGTCCTTGTTCCAGTATTCAAGATCATGCTCTTCGGCCAGCTTCGGACCGACGTCGCCCTGAACACCTGCGCGTTCGAGACGCTCAAGCACCTTCTCCTGCTCGGCGCACAGCGAGTCCATTGCTTCCTGCGCGGTCTTTGCGCCGGAGGATGCATCGCCAATCGCCTGCCACCAAAGCTGTGCCAGCTTCGGATAGTCAGGAACGTTGGTGCCCGTCGGCGACCACTGCAGACGCGCCGGTGAGCGGTAGAACTCGATCAGACCGCCGAGCTTCGGCGCACGATCCGTGAACGACTTGTGGTCCAGCGTCGACTGGCGGATGAAGGTCAGGCCAACATGACTCTTCTTCACATCCACCGTCTTGGAGGTCACAAACTGCGCATAGAGCCAGGCGGCCTTGGCGCGGTCGTCGGGGGTCGACTTCAGCAGCGTCCAGGAACCAGCGTCCTGATAGCCGAGCTTCATGCCGTCCTTCCAGTAGACGCCATGCGGCGATGGTGCAAAGCGCCATTTCGGCGTGCCGTCCGCATTCACGATCGGCAGGCCGTCCTTCACGAAGTCAGCCGTGAAGGCTGTGTAGGTGAAGATCTGCTGTGCGACTTCACCCTGTGACGGAACCGGGCCAGCTTCGGAGAAGGTCATGCCTTGTGCGGCTGCCGGAGCATATTTCTTCAGCCACTCGAGATATTTCTCGATGGAGTAGACAGATGCCGGGCCATTGGTGTCGCCGCCGCGTGCAACGCAGGAGCCGACCGGGCGGTCATGGTCGTCGACCTTGATGCCCCATTCGTCAACCGGCTTGCCGTTTGGAATGCCCTTGTCGCCATTGCCAGCCATCGAGAGCCAGGCGTCGGTGAAACGCCAGCCGAGCGAGGGGTCCTTTTTGCCATAGTCCATATGGCCGAACACCTTCTTGCCGTCGACTTCTCGACCGGTGAAGAATTCGGCAATGTCCTCATAGGCCGACCAGTTGACCGGCACGCCGAGGTCATAGCCATACTTGGCTTTGAAGTCGGCCTTGTTCTTCTCGTCGTTGAACCAGTCGTAGCGGAACCAGTAGAGGTTCGCGAACTGCTGGTCAGGCAGCTGATACATCTTGCCATCCGGCGCGGTCGTGAACGACTTGCCGATGAAGTCATTGACGTCGAGGTTCGGATTGGTGACGTCCTTGCCTTCATTCGCCATCCAGTCGGTCAGCGAGCGTGCCTTCTGGTAGCGCCAGTGGGTGCCGATCAGGTCGGAGTCGTTGACATAGGCGTCATAGACGTTTTCGCCCGACTGCATCTGTGTCTGCAGCTTTTCGATGACGTCGCCTTCGCCGATCAGATCATGGGTGACCTTGATGCCGGTAATCGCGGTGAAGGCCGGAGCCAGCACCTTGGATTCATAATCATGCGTGGTGATGGTTTCGGAGACGACCTTGATGTCCATGCCCGCAAATGGCTTTGCCGCATCGACAAACCACTGCATTTCCGCTTCCTGTCCCGCCCGGTCGAGCGACGACATGTCTCCAATTTCCTTGTCAAGAAAGGCCTTCGCCTCGTCCATGCCGGCGAATGCATTTCCCCCGCCAAGCAAGAGAGCGAGAACGCTCGTGGATGCCAGAATATGCCGTCTCATATTGTCCTCCCTTAGGATCCTCAGTTTTCGGCGGCGCCGCGGGCTTGCGGCGATGCCGGTACTAATCGCGCTCTACACGAACCGAAATACGCCGATGGCGTACACGACCGAGAGAGCGAGAGCCCACCATAGGTTGGGTCCCACCAGACCCAGCCAGGCAAGATTGATGAATGCGCTGCCGAGCAACGACAGGAACAGCCGGTCGCCGCGCGTTGTTTCAAAGCGCAAAATACCTACGCGCGGATCGCCTCCCGGCGACAAATATTCCCACACCGCCATCAGGGTCAGCAGCACGAAAATAACCAGAAAGAAGAGCGCAGTCGGGAAGGTCCAGGCCATCCAGCCGCCCGGAACCAGCGGCGCGAACCAGTCCTTCGCGCCGTCTTTCAATGGCACCTTCATGACCAGCGCCACCGCGCCAAGCGCTTCCAGCCCCAGTATTCCACCCAGCAGATAAGGCACGCGTGACGTTGCCATTGCTTAGACCCTCCCCAGGGCAAAGCCCTTGGCGATGTAGTTGCGTACGAACCAAATCACGAGCGCGCCGGGGATGATCGTCAGCACACCTGCTGCCGCCAGCACGCCCCAGTCGAGGCCGGAGGCCGAAACCGTCCGCGTCATGATTGCGGAAATCGGCTTGGCGGCAGTTGTTGTCAGCGTGCGCGCCAGCAGCAGTTCCACCCATGAAAACATGAAGCAGAAGAACGCTGCCACACCGATGCCGCTCGCAATCAACGGCATGAATATCTTCACGAAGAAACGTGGGAACGAATAGCCGTCAATGTATGCCGTCTCGTCGATTTCCTTCGGCACGCCCGACATGAAGCCTTCGAGAATCCACACCGCCAGCGGCACGTTGAACAGGCAGTGTGCGAGCGCCACCGCAATGTGCGTGTCGATCAATCCGAAGGCCGAATAGAGCTGGAAAAACGGCAGCGCAAACACCGCCGGCGGAGCCATGCGATTAGTCAGCAGCCAGAAGAACAGGTGCTTGTCGCCAAGGAACCGATAGCGCGAGAATGCATATGCTGCCGGCAGAGCCACGGCGACTGAAATCACCATGTTCATAACAACATATATGATCGAGTTAATGTAGCCCGAATACCAGGATGGATCGCTGAATATCACCGCGTAGTTCTTCAGCGTCGGATTGACCGGAAAGAATGTGATCGGCCCGATGATCTCCTGATTGGTCTTGAAGCTCATATTCACGAGCCAATAGATCGGCAGCATCAGGAAGATGATGTAGAGCGTTGGAACGAGCCACCAGAACCGAGATTCGTCCCCGCGCCGCCGCATCTTGCGTTCAAGCGCTGCGTCCTGCGCACTAACTGCCGTTGCTCCGCTGCCTTGAGCCGCGCGCAATGTGGTGTTGTTTGCCTCTGCCATCTTACTATTCCGCGTCATAGTTGGTCATGACGGTGTAGAACACCCATGACAGCAGGAGGATAATCAGGAAGTAGATGATCGACATCGCCGCCGCCGGTCCAAGGTCGAACTGGCCGATCGCCATCTTCACCAGATCGATGGAAAGGAACGTCGTCGAATTGCCCGGTCCGCCGCCCGTTACAACGAACGGTTCGGTGTAAATCATGAATGAGTCCATGAAGCGCAGCAGCACCGCAATCAGCAGCACGCGATTCATCTTCGGAAGCTGAATGTAGCGGAACACAGCCCAGCGCGAGGCGCCGTCGATCTTCGCCGCCTGATAATAGGCGTCCGGGATCGACACCAGGCCCGCATAGCACAGCAGCACGACAAGGCTCGTCCAGTGCCAGACGTCCATGATGACGACTGTAGCCCACGCATCGATTGGGTCGTTCACATAGTTGTAGTCCAGCCCGAACGCGTTCAGCCCATAGCCGAGCAAACCGATGTCGATGCGCCCGAACACCTGCCAGATCGTGCCAACCACGTTCCACGGAATGAGCAGCGGCAGCGCCATCAGCACCAGACAAACCGGCACGCCCCAGCCGGATTTCGGCATGTTGAGCGCGATGAAAATGCCCAGCGGAATTTCGATTGCCAGAATGATGCCGGAGAAGGCGAGGTTGCGCCAAAACGCTTCCCAGAACCGGGCAGACGTCAACATCTCCTGAAACCACTCACTGCCCGCCCAGAAGAATTCATTATTCCCGAACGTGTCCTGAACCGAATAGTTCACGACGGTCATGAGCGGGATCACAGCGGAAAACGCCACCAGCACAAGCACCGGCAGCACCATGAACCAGGCGCGATTGTTCCACGTTTTTTCCATCACGCCCTCCTGCCTGTTTCGGCAACGTTCACACGCCAGGAATTTGCATAGAGATTGATGCCGGCCGGATCGAACCGCACATGCGGATTGGCCGGCAATTCCTCATCTTCGGTGAGAATGGCGGCAATCTCCTTGCCCTCGATGGCGGCGCGCACAACCTTGTGCCGGCCGATGTCCTCGACCTTGCGAATTTGAACCGGAATGCCCTCCGAACCGACGCGCACATATTCAGGGCGAATGCCAAGCTCGACCTGCCCCTGCCCGTCTGCCGCGGGCGCGCCCGGCAATTCTATGATCTGACCGCCCAGTTTCGCGCGCGTGCCTTCCACCGTCACCGGCAGTACATTCATGCCTGGCGACCCAATGAAATAGCCAACGAAAGTATGGCTCGGCTTCTCGAACAACTCCGCAGGCGTGCCTATCTGCACGATCTGCCCGTCATACATCACCACAACGCGATCAGCGAAAGTCAACGCTTCCGTCTGGTCGTGTGTCACATACACCATCGTGTACCCAAACTGGCGGTGAAGCTGCTTTAGCTGCGAACGCAGCACCCACTTCATATGCGGATCGATCACCGTCAGCGGTTCGTCAAACAGGATCGCATTCACGTCCGAGCGCACCAGTCCACGGCCGAGCGAAATCTTCTGCTTCTGGTCGGCGGTCAGGCCGCGTGCGCGACGCTTCGCCCAGCTTTCCAGATCGATCATCTTGATGATTTCGCGCACCTTGCGGTCGACTTCCGACTCCGGCACACCGCGATTGCGCAGCGGAAACGCCAGATTGTCGTACACTGTCATCGTGTCGTAGATCACCGGGAACTGGAACACCTGCGCGATGTTGCGCTCCTGCGTCGACAGGTTCGTAACGTCCCTGCCATTAAACAACAGCTTGCCGTGCGAGGGGTGCAGCAGTCCTGAAATAATGTTCAGCAGCGTGGTCTTGCCGCAACCTGAAGGTCCGAGCAGTGCATACGCACCGCCGTCTTCAAAGGTGTGATGCACTTCCTTCAGCGCGAAGTCTTCCGGCTTCGTCGCATTGGGCGAGTAGGCGTGCCGTATATGATCGAGGTCTATGCGTGCCATCGTTCGCTCCTCACGCCGCCTTGCGGGGCTTTGCGCCCACCGCATTGCCGTGGCCGTCGAACACCATGATGTGCCGTGGATCGATATACACATCGACCATCTCATCCGGCTCGAAGCTCAACACGCCATGCGCCAGCATGACCCAACGCGCATCGGCAAAAGACAGATGCACAAAGCTTTCCGAGCCGGTGATTTCCGTCACCAGCACCTTGGCCTTTACGGACACCGCTTGCTTGTGTGGCTTATGAAGCGACAAATGGTGCGGCTGGAATGCGATGGTGTAGTTGGCGTCCGGGATGCCTGCGAGTTCCTGCGGAACCGGCAATCTCACACCACCCTCAAGCACGAAATCGGTGCCTTCCTTATCCAGCGCAATCATATTGAGCGGCGGGTCGGCAAACGTCCGCGCTGTAGTCAGATTCAGCGGCTTGCGGAATACCGAAATCGTCGGGCCGAACTGCGTGATCCGCCCTTCGCTCAAGGTCGCCGTATTGCCGCCAAGCAGCAGCGCTTCATGCGGCTCGGTCGTCGCGTAGACGAAAATCGCGCCTGTCTCGGAGAAAATCTTCGGCAGCTCCGCGCGCAGTTCTTCGCGCAGTTTATAGTCCAGATTTGCCAGCGGCTCATCCAGCAGCACCAGCCTTGCATTTTTGACAATCGCGCGCGCCAGCGCCGTGCGCTGCTGCTGTCCGCCCGAGAGGTTAAGCGGCGTGCGGTTGAGGTAAGGCGTAAGCTTCAACAGCTCCGCGGCGCGGTGCACCTCGCGATCGATCTTGGCTTTGTCCTCACCCGCCACGCGCAGCGGCGATGCGATGTTTTCATAAACCGTCATCGCGGGATAGTTGATGAACTGCTGATAGACCATCGCGACATTGCGGTCCTGCACGCGCACGCCGGTCACGTCCTTGCCGTCGAACCAGACGCTGCCGCTCGTCGGACGATCCAGCCCCGCCATCAACCGCATCAGGCTGGTCTTGCCTGAAAGCGTGGGCCCAAGCAGCACGTTCAGCGAACCATGCTCAAGCTGAAGCGAAACGTCGCGGATATGATCCACGCCCCCGACAGCCTTTGTTACGTTCCTCAGTTCCAGCATAATGCTACCGGCTCCTCCTGCCGTTTACTCCGCCGCGATCACTCCCCGGTCGAGCCCGTCCATAAATTTGGCGAGCCCGTCCGCTTCGTCCTTTGTCAAGCGAAGCCCCTGCTTCGTTCTGCGCCAGAGCACGTCCTCCGCCGTCACCGCCCATTCCTGGTCGACGAGATAGCGAACTTCCACTTCATAAAGATCCGCGCCGAAGCAGCGCCCAAGATCCTTTACAGAGCGCGCTGCGCCCAGCAGCTTGCGCGCCCGCGTTCCGTACAATCTCACCAGGCGCCGCGCATGTTTCTCATCCAGAAACGGAAAATCGACCCTCAGCGAGCCGACCTCGGACGCGAAACCGTGAACGCCGAACTCACCACCCGGCAGGGTGGAATTCGCCGTCCACGGCGCTCCGCGCGCACCGATCAAGCCTTCGATCTTTACCAGCATCGACTCGGCCAACCGGCGGTATGTTGTAATCTTGCCGCCGAAACTGTTGATCAGCGGCGCCATGCCTCCGCTTTGATCCGCTGAAAGCACGTAATCGCGCGTAGCTTCCTGCGCTTTCGATGCGCCATCATCATAGAGCGGGCGCACGGCTGAATAGGTCCAGACAATCTCTTCGCGCCGCACGGGTTGCGCGAAATATTCGCTCGCCGCATCGCAAAGGTAGTCGATTTCCTGATCGCTGATCGTAACCTTTCCGAGGTCGCCTTTGTAATCGCGGTCGGTGGTTCCAATCAGTGTGAAATCATTTTCGTATGGAATGGCGAAAATGATCCGGCCATCCTTGTTCTGGAAGAAATAGGCGCGTGGGTCGTCGAATTTCTTCGGCACGACGATATGGCTGCCTTGCACCAGTCGCACATGATGCGCGCCCTTCTGGCCAAGCGCTTCCGTCAGCACATGATCGACCCACGGTCCCGCTGCGTTCACCAGCAGCCGTGCCGTCACAGTTTCCTTTGCGCCCGAGCGCATATCCTCAACCGTGATCGTCCAGTCTTTTTCGCCGCGCCGCGCTTCAATGACCTTCGTGCGCGTTCTGATCGTCGCTCCACGATCTGCCGCGTCACGCGCATTGAGCGAAACCAGGCGCGAGTCTATCACCCAGCCATCCGAATATTCGAACGCCTTCGTAAACATCGGCTTGAGCGGCTTGCTTGCCGCATCTGTGCGCATGTTCAGCGTCTTGGTCGCGGGCAAAAGCTTACGCCCGCCTAGATGATCATAGAGAAACAGCCCTAATCGCAGCATCCATGCCGGGCGCGGACCGCCTTCAAAGTACGGCAGCACAAACCGCATCGGCCAGATGATGTGCGGCGCCATCTTCCACAGGATCTCGCGCTCCATCAGCGCTTCGCGCACCAGCCGAAATTCGTAATGCTCCAGATAGCGCAAGCCACCGTGAATGAGCTTGGTTGAACCCGATGAAGTGCCGCTCGCAAGATCGTTCATCTCGGCGAGAAAGACAGAATAGCCGCGCCCTGCTGCATCGCGTGCGATGCCGCAGCCGTTGATACCACCACCAATGACAAAAATGTCGTATTGGGCTGGCGCCGCCACATTGTCCTCCCTCGACATCGCGCGCAAAGGTTCCGCCGTCTCGAAACCAATTATGAATTAATTCGAAAACAGAACGCATGTCAAACGAAAATTGAAAATATTGTGCGTTCGCACTTATTCGCGCGAAGTTTCAATCAGTCGCACATCACTGTCCGCGCATATCTTATGGATCACAGACAGGTCGCAGTGATCGGTAATGAAAGTATTGACCTGCGATAGATGAGCGATTCTCACTGGTGCAGTGCGCTCGAATTTCGTTGCATCGCAAACAAGAATGACGTGCCGCGCATTTGCGATAATGGCCTGCGCCACTTTCACCTCGCGGAAATCGAAATCCAGCAGTGCGCCGTCATGGTCTATGGCCGATGCGCCGATCACCGCATAGTCCACCTTGAACTGCTTTATGAAATCGACCGCCGCCTCGCCCACAACGCCGCCATCCGAACCGCGAACCACACCGCCCGCGATCACCACCTCGATTGACGGATAGACACGCATCCTATTGGCAACATTGATGTTATTGGTGATAACCATCAGCCCGTTATGGTCCAGCAGCGCGCGACTAACTTCCTCCGTCGTCGTCCCGATATTGATGAACAGCGAGGCCCCGTCAGGTATGAAACGCGCTGCAGCCTTACCGATTTTTTCCTTCTCCTCGGCCGCAATCATGCGCCGGGATTCATATTCGACATTTTCGATGCCGGATGGAAACAACGCGCCGCCGTGTATTCGGCGCAAAACGCGGTGTTCGCAAAGGTCGTTCAGGTCTTTGCGAATGGTCTGCGGCGTAACGTCAAAATGTGTAGCCAGATCGTCAACCAGCACGCGTCCGTGGTCTTTCGCCATCTGGACGATCTCGGCATGTCTGGGCGAAAGAAACATCGCCGCCTCCCCTGTTTTCGTTTTTTCTCTATCTAGATCAAAACGAAAGTCTTGAGAAGGCCGAATTTGGAAAACGAAAGTTTTCTACGGCTATTGAAAATCCGGCAGGCTTTTGAATGCCTGCTTCAGTGCAGTGGACCAGCCATCCGACACCACGCGATAATATGGGTCGTCATAGCTGATGCGCCGCTTTAGCCCGACCTGCAGGCTTCCCGCTTCATAGAACAACAGATCCAGCGGCAGGCCGACGGAGAGGTTTGCCTTGGCAGTCGAGTCAAATGAAACCAGCAGTAGCTTCGCCGCCTCTTCAAATGACATCTGGCGGTCATAGGCACGCACGATAATCGGGCGGCCATATTTCGTCTCGCCGATCTGGAAAAATGGGGTGTCGTCAGTGGATTCGATGAAATTCCCCTCGGGATAAATCATGAAAAGACGCGGCTCGCTGCCTTTGATCTGCCCGCCAAGAATAAACGACGCGTTGAAATAGGAATCCGCCCGCTGCCCCGCGGGAACCGAGCTTTGTATCACTTCGCGAACGGTGTTCCCCACCAGCCGTGCGGTCTGAAACATCGATGGCGCTTCATACAAAGTCGGCGAGCGGTCGGCCACGGCCTTGGTGCGCTCGTCCAACAGGCTCACCACGGCCTGTGTTGTCGCGAGATTGCCTGCCGACATCAGAACGATCACGCGGTCGCCCGGCTGTTCCCATACATGCATTTTGCGAAATGTGGAGATGTTGTCGACGCCCGCATTTGTGCGCGTGTCCGATAAAAACACCAGTCCAGAGTCCACTCGCACGGCAACGCAATAAGTCATGAATTCACATCATTCCCTCAAGTTTCGGCGATTACTGTTCCACAGTGATGCGAACAGCTAGCCTTTCGTCGGCAACGCCGAGACGAATGCCCGATACCGGCATGGCATCACGATAATCGCGCCCAACGGCAATTCTCACATAGCGCTCGTCCGTTGAGATTCCGTTGGCAGCATCGAATGTGACCCAGCCCAGCCCGTCGACATTGGCTTCGGCCCAGGCGTGGCTCGCCACTTGTTCCACCTGATCGTCCATCATCAGATAGCCGCTCACGTAGCGCGCCGGATAACCCATCAATCGCGCCGCCGCGATAAATACATGCGCGTGGTCCTGACAAACGCCGCTGCCTTGCGCGAGCGCCTGTTCCGCCGTCGTCTCCGGTCCCGTCGCGCCGATATTATACGCCACCTGCTGGGAAATCGTCTGCATCAACTCATGCAGTCGGTCGATCTCACCCGCGGCTTTGATCGACTTAATAAGCTTGCGCACACCCGGCCCGGCGGCCGTCAAATCGGTTTCCGTTTCAAACAACCACAGCGGCGCCAGCGAGTTGTCGCGGCCATAGATGCCCGATTTGTCATGCGTCTCGACAGTTCCTTCCGCCACAATGCTGATGACATGAGGCGCGCCATGCGCACTCACCAGTCGCGTTTCGTTGTCGAACTGGTCCTTGAACCGCACTTCGTTGCGCGCGCCCTCCACCTCCACAGCCCATGAAATCACTTTCTGCGTCGGCCCGGTTCGCGGAACGAGCCGCAACCGCTGCAAAGCATAGTTCACGGGTGAATCGTAGCTGTATTCGGTGCGGTGCGAAATTTTCAGCAGCATTGCGCGTCGGCCTCAGTAA
The DNA here is from genome assembly GCF_003403035.1 of Mesorhizobium denitrificans. Taxonomy (GTDB): domain Bacteria; phylum Pseudomonadota; class Alphaproteobacteria; order Rhizobiales; family Rhizobiaceae; genus Mesorhizobium_G; species Mesorhizobium_G denitrificans. The sequence continues at coordinate 123,933 of NZ_QURN01000008.1, forward strand.
AACCGATAGTCTTCAGCTACCTCGTTGCCGAGCTTGTTGTTGTCACTGATAAACTCGCCCAGGAATTCGTGCAAACCGGCGTCGAAAATATCTTTGATCGTTCCGGCGCGCAGGCGATTCAGTGTCCTTTCGGCAGTGTCGTGGCAGGCGTGGCGCTCGCCATAGTCGCGAGCCAGAAACCCAAGATGTTCGTCGATCATGCGATAGCAGAAGGCCAGCGAGCGCGGCATACGACCGTTGATAATCAGGTAGTCCGCGATGTTCGTGGGGCGATAATCGGCCTCATAGACCCAGCGATATGAACGGTGCGCCGATACCGAGCGCAGGATCGACTCCCATTGATAATTGTCGAGCGACGATCCCACCCATGAAATGGAGGGCAGCAGCACGTAGTACTTCACGTCGAGAATGCGCGCTGTGTTGTCTGCTCGCTCCACATAGGTGCCAACCTGCGCGAAATCGAAAATTTCATTGCGCAGCATGGTTCCGTAAAAGCAGCCACGGATCAGCGCCGTCTCGCGCTTGATGGTGTCAAGCACGCGAGGCAAATCACGCTCATCCACTTTGCGCGCGAGCAGCTTTTTCAGCACCATCCAACCGTCATTGATGGCTTCCCACGTCTCGCGCGTCAGTGCCGTGCGAACCATGCGCGCATTCACCCTGCCCGCTTCGATCGCGGAAAGCACGCTTGATGGATGGTCTGTGTCGCGCAGCAGAAAATCGGCAATCGTGTTGGCGTTGAACTCAGAGTGCTTCTGCCGAAAGCCGTCTTCCGCGCCTGCGCTCATCACCACAGAGGTCCACTCGTCCGCTGCGTTGGTTGTGCGTGTCAGCGCCATGCGCAAGCCCGCGTCGAGCAGGCGCGCCATGTTTTCCGCGCGCTCGATATAGCGGCTCATCCAGTAGATGCCGTTGGCGGTGCGTCCAAGCAGCATCAGAAACCCCTTCTGCGCAAGATCAATTTCACGCCCAGTTTAGTCATCGAGCACCCACGTATCTTTCGTGCCGCCGCCTTGCGAAGAATTGACGACAAGCGAGCCTTCCTTCAGCGCCACGCGCGTCAGGCCACCCGGCACAATCTGGATTCTGTCCGAAACCAGAACGAATGGCCGTAGATCGACATGGCGCGGCGCCAGCCCCTTTTCCGTCAGGATCGGACACGTTGAGAGCGAAAGCGTCGGTTGCGCGATATAATTATGCGGCTTGGCTTTCAGCTTTGCAGCGAATGCCTCGCACTCCTTCTGCGAAGCCGCAGGACCGACCAGCATTCCGTAGCCGCCGGAACCATGCACCTCTTTCACCACCAGTTCTTCAAGATGCTCAAGAACATATTTCAGGCTGTCTTCTTCGGAGCATCGCCACGTCGGGATATTGCCCAGAATTGCCTTGCGGCCTGTATAGAATTCCACGATTTCCGGCATGTAGGAGTAAATCGCCTTGTCATCGGAAATACCGGTGCCGGGTGCGTTGGCAATCGTGATGTTGCCAGCCCTGTAGACGTCCATAATTCCGGGAACGCCCAGCGCCGAGTCCGGTCTGAACGTCAACGGGTCCAGATAAGCGTCGTCAACGCGCCGATAGAGCACGTCGATTTGCTTGTAGCCTTCGGTCGTGCGCATCGCGACATGCCCATCGACCACGCGCAAATCTGATCCTTCAACCAGTTCCACGCCCATTTGATCTGCGAGAAACGCGTGTTCAAAATAGGCCGAGTTGAAACTGCCGGGCGTCAGCACAGCGATCGTCGGGCGATCCGGCGCGCTTTGCGGCTTCGTCGCCGCCAGCGAGCGGCGCAGCAGTTGCGGGTAGTTTTCAACCGGGCGCACTTTGATTTGCTGAAACAGCTCCGGGAAAAGCTGCATCATCGTCTCGCGGTTTTCCAGCATGTAGGAAACACCGGAAGGCGTTCGCGCATTGTCCTCCAGCACGAAGAAATCATTCTCGCCGGTGCGCACAATGTCCACCCCGATAATGTGCGTATAAACGCCGGCGGGTGGGCGAACACCGACCATCTCCGGCAAGAACGCCTCATTGCCCGCAATCAGCGAGCGCGGCACGCGTCCCGATTTCAGAATTTCCTGGCGGTGATAAATGTCGTCAAGAAAGGCATTCAGCGCTTGCACGCGCTGCTCGATGCCTTGTGTCAGCCGTCGCCATTCTGAACCGGAGAGAATGCGCGGCACGATGTCGAACGGAATGAGGCGTTCCGCCGCCTCTTCCTGCCCATAAACCGCGAAGGTAATTCCCGTCTTGCGGAACACACTTTCCGCATCAGACATTTTCGTAGTCAAGCGGGCGGGATCTTGCTCCTGAAACCACCGGTCATAGCCGGCATAAGCATTTCGAACCCCGGTATTCCCGGAGAGCATCTCGTCAAATGCGACCACTCAGCGTCTCCCCTGCTGCAAGACATAACAAATGTCCCCGAAAACATTTGCAAGCGCAAAAAAGCAGCAGGCGGCTCTTAGCCGGCACTTTGCCTAATTGAATGGCAAAAGGATTGAAAAATGGGCGAATGCCGCCCCAAAACTAAGCGTTTAGGACTCTAAAAAGCGCGGAACGTCACAGTTGTGAACGTCTCGACTATACCGTCGATAATCTGAATGCGCTCATTCACGAAATGTCCGATGTCGACATCGTCATCGACATAAAACTTCGCCATCAGGTCGTACTGACCCGCGGTCGAATAGATTTCCGAGGCAATTTCAGCTTCAGCAAGCTCGCTCGCCACATCATAGGCTTTGCCCAGGGCGCATTTGAACTGCACGAAAAACGTCTTCATTGTCTACCTGCCAGATTCCAGTCTGCTTTTCGCATCCGCTCGATTCGGATTCAACCCACTGAACGAACGCACCACTCAGAGGGCGGGCAGATCGCCCCGCGCCCAGTCTTCCGTTATTTCGCCTGCTCGACTTTCGAACCGGCCACCTTCAATCGCCTCGCGAATGTCGCGCATCAGGCTCTGATAGTAAGCGAGATTGTTCCACGTCAGCAGCATCGCGCCCAGCGCCTCCCCCGACTTCACCAGATGGTGCAAATAGGCTCGGCTATAATCACGCGTCGCCGGGCAGTTGCTTTCCTCGTCCAGCGGGCGCGGGTCATCCGCATGGCGCGCATTGCGCAGGTTCACCTTGCCGCGCCGCGTGAACGCCAGCCCATGCCGCCCTGCCCGCGTCGGCATAACGCAATCGAACATATCGATGCCGCGCGCGACCGATTTCAGAATATCGTCCGGCGTGCCGACACCCATCAGGTAGCGCGGCTTGTTCTCCGGCAATGCCGGGCACGTGACCTCCAGCATGTCCAGCATCACGTTCTGCGGCTCACCGACCGCAAGCCCGCCCACTGCATAGCCCTTCAAATCCAGCGCCGAAAGCGCTTGCGCCGATTTCAGCCGCAACGGCGGACTGTCCCCGCCTTGCACGATCCCGAACATCGCTTTGCCTGGCTGGTCCCCAAACGCCACCTTGCAGCGCTCCGCCCAACGCAGCGAAAGCTCCATCGCGCGCTCGATTTCCTTCGGCTTCGCCGGCAGCGCCACACACTCGTCGAGTTGCATCTGAATATCGGAATCCAGCAGCCCCTGAATTTCAATCGAGCGCTCCGGCGACATCTCATAGGCCGCGCCGTCAATGTGCGAGCGGAACGTTACGCCCTGCTCCGTCACCTTGCGCAGCTGCGAAAGCGACATGACCTGAAACCCGCCCGAATCCGTCAGGATCGGATAGGGCCAGCGCGCAAATTCATGCAGACCGCCAAGCCGCGCCACGCGCTCGGCTCCCGGCCGCAACATCAGGTGATAGGTGTTGCCCAGAATGATATCCGAGCCAAGCTCACGCACCTGGTCCAGATACATGGCTTTGACCGTACCGCCCGTTCCCACCGGCATGAATGCAGGCGTCTGGATCGTGCCGCGCGGCATGGAAATCTCACCGCGCCGCGCCGCGCCATCCTTACCCATCAGGCGAAACGAAAATTCAGTGCTCATCGGGTTCCCTGAAAAGCAGGCTGCCGTCGCCATAGGAATAAAAGCGATAGCCATTTGCGATGGCATATTCATACGCGGTGCGCATGCGCTCCATTCCGGAAAACGCGCTCACCAGCATGAACAGAGTAGAGCGTGGCAGATGGAAATTGGTAATCAGCGCATCCGCTGTCTTGAACCGGTATCCCGGCGTAATGAAAATATCCGTCGCACCCGCCCATTCCGCCATCGAGCCGTCAGCCTGCACCGCACTTTCCAGCAACCTTAGCGACGTCGTGCCCACCGCCACAATGCGCCGCCCTTCCGCCTTCGCGGCATTGATCTGTGCCGCAACCTGCGCCGACACCCTGCCCGTTTCCGAATGCATATGGTGGTCGCTCGTGTCGTCAGCCTTGACCGGCAGAAACGTGCCCGCCCCGACATGCAAGGTCACGAAACACCGCTTTATACCCCGCGCGTCGAGCCTGTCGAAAAGCTCCGGCGTGAAGTGCAACCCAGCCGTAGGGGCCGCAACCGCGCCCTCCTCATCGGCGTAAATGGTCTGGTAGTCCATCCGGTCGCGATCATCATCCGGGCGGCGCGCCGCAATATAAGGCGGCAGCGGAATGTGCCCCACCGCGTGCAGCGCCTCATCCAGCGAAGCGCCCGAAAGGTCGAAGTTGAGCAAAACTTCACCGCTGTCGCGCTTTTCGGCAACCGTCGCGTCCAACGTTCCCATGAAGCAGACATTGCTGTCATGTCCGAACTGAACACGATCTCCTACCGTCAATCGCTTCGCGGGGCGAGCAAACGCCAGCCAGCTATCGGGCGACATGCGCATATGCAGCGTTGCATCGATATGCGCTACCGCCTCATCGCGATGGCGCAAACCCTTCAACTGTGCCGGAATCACCTTTGTGTCGTTGAACACCAGCACATCGCCCGGCGCGAGCAGATCCGGCAGGTCGCGAAACACAGCATCCTGCGGCGGCTGACCCGGACGGGAAACCAGCAACCGCGCCGCATCGCGCGGTTCCGAGGGCCGCAATGCAATGCGGTCCTCCGGCAAATCGAAATCGAAGAGGTCGACGCGCATTATGCGAAGCGGATCAACAGCGCTCCGGCCAGAAGCAGGAAAGCGCCGGCAATCCGGCCCATTGTGATTTCACGCACGGCAAGGCCAAACGCGCCGAACCGGTCAACCAGAAGTCCGGCCACGAGTTGGCCGGTGACGAGAAATGCCATAAGCGAAGCCGCCCCGAGCCGCGGCGCGAGCAATATGTTGCACGTCACAAATGAGGCGCCCAAAAATCCGCCCAGCACGAACATCCAGAGCGACGGCGCGCGCCAATTGAGCGGCGGGGCGTTCTGCGTCGAGACCATCAACAAAGTGATCAGGCCGAGCACGACGGCGCCGACGAGGAAAGATATGCCGGCGGCAGCCACCGGCATTCCCAGATTGCGCGACAATTCAGCGTTGACGGGCGCCTGTATCGCCAGGAACCCGCCTACCACAATGCCGAGCAATGGCCAGAATACGCCCCCCATGACCCGATCAGGCGTCCGCCGCAACCTTCATGGAAACGATGCTGTCGGGGTCCTTCACCGGCTCGCCGCGCTTGATCTTGTCGACATTATCCATGCCCGAGATCACCTGCCCCCATACCGTATACTGCCGGTTCAAAAAGCCTGCATCGTCAAAGCAGATAAAGAACTGCGAGTTCGCCGAATTCGGGTTTTGCGCACGCGCCATCGAGCAGGTGCCGCGTCCGTGGTTCATATTCGAGAACTCGGCCTTCAGGTCAGGTTTGTCCGAACCGCCCATACCAGCCCGGCCGGGATTGAACGAAGAAGAGTCCTTTTTGCCGAATTTGACGTCGCCCGTCTGCGCCATAAAGCCATCGATCACGCGATGGAAAACCACGCCATCATATGCGCCTTCGCGGGCAAGCTCCTTGATACGCGCCACATGTCCCGGCGCGAGATCCGGAAACAACTCAATTGCGACATCGCCCTTCGTCGTCTCCATCAAAAGGACGTTTTCAGGATCACGGCCCTCAAGCACGCTCTTATTTTCTTCGCTCATTTATCTGCTCCAATTCGTGCCTTGATAATCTTGTCTGGGTCGCTTACCGACCCATTGTCCGCCTCGCTGCCGCGCTTGATCTTGTCCACGACATCCATGCCCTTCTCGACCTCGCCGACAATCGTATATTGTCCATCCAGAGGCGGGGCTGGCGAGAACATGATGAAAAACTGCGAGTTCGCCGAGTTTGGGTTTTGTGCGCGCGCCATTCCAACCGTACCGCGCACGAAATGCGCAGTGTTGGTGAATTCCGCTGGCAGGTCTGCCAGGTCCGAACCACCGGTTCCGACATTGGCGGCATCATAGCCGTCTTTCATGTCACCATAGCGTACGTCGCCAGTCTGCGCCATAAAGCCATCGATCACGCGATGGAACGCGACATTGTCATATGCACCTTCGCGCACCAGTTCTTTGATCTGCGCAACGTTTTTGGGCGCGAGGTCTGGCCGTAGGGCGATAACCACATCACCATCCTTCAGCGTAAGCACGAGCGTATCCTCCGGCGAAGCCGCGAAAGAAACGCTGCTAAACATGAGCCCAGCTCCAAGCAGCATGGCACCCGCCACTTTTTTCAATGGCATGTAAGACTCCTATCTATTTCTTCTTGCTTGGGAATTTTCCCTTGAGCGCCTTGACGACAACGGGCGGCACAAACGGCTTTACGTCTCCACCCATGGCCGCAATCTGGCGCACCAATGTGGCGGTAATCATACGCACTGGAGGGCTCGCAGGTAAAAACACCGTCTGAAGCTCGCCTGCCATTGCGCGGTTCATGCCCGCCATTCCCATTTCATAATCGAGATCGGTTCCATCGCGCAGCCCGCGAATGAGCAGTGTAGCGCCGGCCTTGCGCGCCGCATCAACCAGCAGACCATCGAACGAAATCACCTTGATGCGCTCGGCATCGGCTCCCAACGCCCCCCTGGCAATTTCCTCTATCAGACTTACGCGCTCGTCGAATGAGAAGATCGGCGTCTTGCCCGGATGCACACCAATCGCCGCAAAAACCGTATCGGCCAGCGCGAGCGCGCCCTTAAGCACGTCCAGGTGACCGTTAGTCGGTGGATCAAATGACCCGGCATATATGGCGACGCGATTTGACATGCTTGTACTACGACCGTTGTAGGTTGCCTGCTTTAGACGGTTTCCCCGTAATGCGAAAGCGCTGGCCTGCGCTCCATATGAATCCGTTTACCATTTCGCTTGGCGCTTCTTTAATTGCTTCAGGCGCATCGTGCTGGCGGGGATAAGGAATCGGACATCCACAAAGCTAGCGACGCCAGCAACGCTGCCGCGCAATGGGAGGATGCAACCTTTTTGCGGGCTCCCCGTTTGGGAGGGGTGGAGAACAACGTCATGATGATCACCATATTAGCAGCAGCAATGACCATTCTGATGCTCATCGCAACGGCGGTGGGGGTGCATCAGGAAGCAGAACGCGTCAGGCTCAAGGATCGCAGCGACCGCTCACGCGGTTTTGGTCGCTACTAACTCTTCTCCTCTGACGCATCGCTTACATCGTTTGGCGTCGCGTCGGCATTAGTAGCATCGGGAGATTCTGCGACCTCGTCCTCATCCGAACCTGACTCGCGTTCGTCCTGCGGCTCGGAAATGCGCTCAACAGAAACGACCTTTTCTTCGTCTGCCGTATTGAAGATCGTGACACCCTTGGTCGCGCGGCTCGCAATGCGGATGCCATTTACAGGCACGCGGATAACCTGACCGCCGTCAGAAACCAGCATGATCTGATCCTCATCGGCGACAGGGAAGCTGGCCACAAGCCTGCCAATCTCAGCTGACTTTGAAACATCGGTCGCGCGAATACCCTTGCCACCACGGTTCGTCAGCCGGAAATCATAAGACGAAGACCGCTTGCCATACCCATATTCCGTGACAGTCAGAACGAATTGCTCATGCTGCTTCAAGAATGCGTAGCGCTCATCGCTAAGCTCCTGATCTTCAGCAACTTCTTCATTCGTCAACGCGATGTCTTCTTCCTCGCTGCCTTCTAACCGGCGCTCGTTCACTGCGCGCTTGAGATAGGCGGCACGCTCCGCAGCATCCGCATTCACATGTTCGAGAATAGCCATCGATATGGCACGCTCGGACGCTCCGAGTTGCATGCCGCGCACGCCCTGCGACCCACGGCTCTGGAACACGCGCACATCCGTCACGGCAAAGCGGATACATTGACCGCTGCTGGCCGTCAGAAGCACATCATCATTTTCGGAGCATGTTTCGACCGCGAGGATAGCGTCGCCTTCCTCATCGAACTTCATCGCGATCTTACCGTTGCGGTTTACCTGCACGAAATCCGAGAGCTTGTTTCTGCGCACAGTACCGCGCGTCGTCGCGAACATGACATCGAGTTCGCTCCACTGAGCCTCATCCTCCGGCAGTGGCATGATGGCCGTGATCCTGTCACCATTCTCAATAGGCAACATATTGATCAACGCCTTGCCGCGGGACTGCGGCGTGCCGATTGGCAGGCGCCAAACCTTTTCCTTGTAGACGATGCCGCGTGACGAGAAGAACAGCACCGGCGTATGCGTGTTTGCCACAAACAGGCGAGTAACAACGTCGGTGTCCTTGGTGGACATGCCGGAGCGGCCCTTGCCGCCACGTGCCTGCGCCCGATAAATCGAAAGCGGAACACGCTTGATGTAGCCTTCATGCGTGACCGTGACGACCATGTCTTCGCGCGCGATCAGGTCTTCATCTTCCATGTCGGCGCCAGCGTCGGTGATCTCCGAACGGCGCGGCGTGCCGAACTCGTCGCGCACCGCCTCGAGCTCTTCCCGAACGATGGCCTGAATACGGGCGCGCGAAGCGAGAATATCGAGATAGTCCCGAATTTCGACGCCGATCTTGTTCAGTTCGTCGGCAATCTCGTCCCGACCAAGCGCGGTCAGGCGCTGCAGGCGCAATTCCAGGATTGCGCGCGCCTGCTCTTCCGAAAGATTGTAGGTGCCATCCTCATTGATGCGGTGGCGAGGATCATCGATCAGCCGGATCAGCGCCTCGACATCCGCCGCAGGCCAACGCCGCGTCATCAATTGCTCGCGCGCGGTTTGCGGGTCTGGCGCATTGCGAATGAGCTTGATCACCTCATCAATATTCTCAACGGCGATAGCAAGACCAACGAGCACATGAGCGCGCTCACGCGCCTTGCGCAGCAGGAATTTCGTGCGGCGACTTACGACCTCTTCGCGGAAGGACACAAAAGCCTTCAGCAGGTCGATGAGAGTCATGACTTCGGGCTTGCCGCCGTTCAGTGCGACCATATTCGCGCCGAATGAGGTCTGGAGCGGGGTATAGCGGTAGAGCTGATTCAGAATGACGTCGGCGACCGCATCCTTCTTCAACTCGACGACAACACGATACCCTTGCCGGTCGCTTTCATCGCGAATGTCAGAAATGCCCTCGATGCGCTTGTCGCGCACCAATTCGGCCATTTTCTCGATCATCGAGGCTTTGTTCACCTGATAGGGAATCTCGGTGACAACGATAGCTTCACGGTCGCCGCGCATAGGCTCGACATGAACCTTGCCCCGCATCTGGATCGAGCCGCGTCCGGTCGAATAGGCATTGTAAATCCCAGATCGACCAAGGATCAGGCCGCCCGTAGGGAAATCCGGACCTGGAATGATCTCCATCAAATCCGGTAATTCCATCGCTGGATTTTCCATAATGGCAATCGCGCCATTACAGACTTCCGTCAGATTGTGCGGCGGAATGTTGGTCGCCATACCGACGGCGATGCCGCCGGAACCGTTGACCAGCAAATGCGGGAACCGCGCAGGCAGCACCTTCGGCTCTTGCTCGGCACCGTCGTAATTATCCTGAAAATCGACAGTGTCCTTGTCGATATCCTCAAGAAGCTCGTGCGCGACCTTGGTAAGCCGCGATTCGGTGTATCGCATCGCCGCCGGAGGATCGGCATCGATCGAACCAAAGTTGCCCTGCCCGTCGATGAGCGGGACACGCAAGGACCAATCCTGCGCCATGCGCACCAGCGCATCATAGATCGAGGCGTCGCCATGCGGGTGATATTTACCCATGACATCACCGACGATGCGCGATGATTTAACGTGCTTGCGATTCCAGTGATAACCACCTTCATGCATCGCATACAGAATGCGACGATGCACGGGCTTCAGACCGTCGCGCGCATCAGGCAGCGCACGGCTGACGATCACGCTCATCGCGTAATCCAGATAGGAACGCTGCATCTCCTCAATAATGGAGATCGGTTCGATGCCTTCCGGACTATCCGGCCCGCCTGATGTCTTTTGGTCGGTCAAAATGGATCACAAATAACTGGGAATCACTGGCTCTTTATATAGGAAGTCGGGGCGGGACTCCAAATGTCGTTAAGCATTATCCCGCACAGTTTTTCATATTAAAATCAATGGAATACAAAGCATTATGCAGAATTCTCATTTTGATGGCGCAAGGTTTGTCGAAAATGTGGCCCGAACAGGTCTTTACAGCTCGATCTCAACTTCTTTCCCCTTGTCTAATTTAATGGCTACACTATAGCCACCGGCACTAAAGGGGATCACGCATGCCGAGTTACGAAATCCTGCTCAACGCCTTTGCGACGATCCTCGTTACAATCGATCCGCCCGGCCTTGCGCCGCTGTATCTGGCAGTTACACGAGGCATGACCGGCGATCAGCGCCGCGTCGTTTCCGTACGCTCATCCATCATTGCGTTTTTCATCCTCGCGCTGTTCTCCCTGGCTGGCAGCACCGTGCTTTCCATCCTTGGCATTACACTTCCTGCGTTCCGCGTGGCAGGTGGCATGCTGCTCTTCTACATCGCCTTTGAAATGGTGTTCGAGAAGCGTAACGACCGCAAAGAGAAAACCGCTGAAACGGCGATCACCAAAGATCACGTTCAGAACGTCGCCGCTTTTCCGCTCGCCATTCCGCTGATTGCCGGACCGGGCGCGATTTCCGCAGTTGTGCTGCATTCAGGCCGTTTGCCGACAGTCATGGGACAGATTTCTCTGCTCGCCATTATCCTTGTATGCTGCCTTATCACCTTTCTCGTATTCGTGCTGGCGCAGCACATTGACCGCTTCCTTGGAGAGACGGGTCGCTCGATCCTGACCCGTCTGCTCGGCGTGATATTGGCCGCTCTTGCCGTGCAATTCGTGGCTGACGGCATTCGGGCTTTGATGGGCGCATATGGCGGCGTCTAAACCGCCGCACCCATGAGCATCTTTCTCCGCTCAGAATGGGATGTCGTCGTCGAGGTCGCGCGAGAACCCACCGCCTCCACCACCACCGCTTCCGCCGCGATTGCCCGATCCGCCGCCGCCGCTGCCACGGTTGTAATCGTCACCTGGTGCTGACTGCCCGAAGTCCGAGCGCCCGCCACTGCTGCCGCTACCACCGCTATAGCCGACCTGCCCGCCTTCGCCGCGAGAATCGAGCATCTGCAATTCGCCGCGAAACTTCTGCAGGACGATTTCAGTCGTATACCGATCCTGCCCCTGCTGGTCCTGCCATTTGCGTGTCTGCAGCTGACCTTCAATGTAAACCTTCATACCCTTCTTCAGGTACTGCTCGGCTACCTTCGCTAGATTGTCGTTGAAGATGACAACGTTGTGCCATTCGGTCTTGTCGCGGCGCTCGCCGGAATTCTTGTCGCGCCAGCTTTCCGAGGTAGCAATACGCAAGTTTACAACCGGATCACCGGAATTGAGCCGACGAATTTCCGGGTCTGCCCCAAGATTGCCCACCAATATGACTTTGTTCACGCTTCCAGCCATCACGCGTCTCCTACGCTCATCCGAAACAGGGCTCTCATACACCAAATCTTATGGCGCGCTGGCCTCTGGCGCAGACACTCACCGCTATCCACAGGCAAATTTGTTCTTATTTTGTTCTTTTTGACCTGTCAACCGGCCAAAAAAATAAATGAGCCCCGGCGCAGCGCAAGCGAGGCTCATCTTGATAGACTATATCTATCGTCGGGCGAGTGAACTGGCCCTATAAACTTCGGATGCAAAGCGGCATTCGGCCGCGATCCGACTGAAGTTTCTAATTGTCAGGAAATATCGACGGGCGTGATTTGACCGGTCTTTAAGCGACCATCTGCGCCTACCGCAGCCCCACGGGTGCGTGGAGCCTGTTGGGACTGTCAGGTGGGGTCATTGCCTCCGCTCCTCTGCCCGTTTCTCCAATGTTATCAGCAGGATACACGCAGTTCCCCGCGGCGTCTCGCAGAGCATCGTCCAGACTTCTGCGGCTTCCAACTGCTAACAACAGCGAAATTTTGTCCCTCTAAGCCGCCCAGGTCAACTATTTTTCGCGCTCCTCGCGCAAAATGTGATCGAGATAAAAATCGGTCGCTTGACAATCCTGCTGACAGCCTTATGTCAGGAGAATGTTCGATCTTTGTTCTTTTTCACTTGCTCATGCGGCTGGAAGGCGGGTAGAGGGATTTCTCTTCGACATTTTGAAAAAAGCGCCCATATAAGGCGGGCCGGTTTTGTCCGGTCGATCCATCATCAGGCAGAGCGGCAAGAACGGCATGGCCGATCACAAGTTTATTTCCATTCGCGGCGCGCGCGAGCACAATCTCAAAAATGTCGATCTCGATCTGCCGCGTGACAGCTTGATCGTGATGACGGGCCTGTCCGGGTCGGGCAAGTCATCGCTGGCATTCGACACGATTTATGCGGAGGGCCAGCGGCGTTATGTGGAGAGCCTGTCGGCCTATGCCCGGCAGTTCCTCGAGATGATGCAGAAGCCCGACGTCGACCAGATCGATGGGCTTTCGCCGGCAATTTCCATTGAGCAGAAGACGACCTCACGCAATCCGCGCTCGACTGTCGGCACGGTCACGGAAATTTACGACTATATGCGCCTGCTTTTTGCGCGCGTGGGCGTTCCATATTCGCCTGCCACGGGGCTTCCCATTGAGAGCCAGACCGTAAGCCAGATGGTGGACCGCGTTCTGGCGCAGGAGGAAGGCACGCGGCTTTTTATAACGGCGCCAATCGTTCGCGGCCGCAAGGGCGAGTATAGAAAAGAGCTGGCCGAGCTCCAGAAAAAGGGCTTCCAGCGCGTCAAGGTGAACGGCATTTTTTATGAGATCGGCGAAGTCCCGGCGCTCGACAAGAAATATAAGCACGACATTGATGTGGTGGTGGACCGTGTGGTGGTGCGCGGAGACATTACTGCGCGACTGGCCGATTCGCTCGAAACCGCACTAAAGCTGGCCGATGGGCTGGCGGTGGCAGAATTCGCGGACAAGCCGCTGCCCGCTGAGGAAACTGCTGGCGAATCGGCGAATAAATCTAAGAACGAGACGCATGAGCGAATCCTGTTCTCGGAAAAGTTCGCCTGCCCTGTTTCCGGCTTCACCATTCCGGAAATCGAACCTCGGCTGTTCTCCTTTAATAATCCGTTTGGTGCTTGCCCGACTTGCGATGGCTTGGGCAGTCAGCGCGCCATCGATCCGCAATTGATCGTGCCCGATGACAATATTTCGCTGCGTGATGGTGCTGTTGCGCCTTGGGCGAAATCGACTTCGCCATATTACAACCAGACGCTTGAAGGACTTGGCAAAGCTTATGGCTTTAAGCTGGGCGACAAGTTCAAGGATCTTTCGAAAGATGCGCAGAGCGCGATTCTGAATGGCACCGGCGAGCGCGAAGTCACATTCAACTATGATGATGGTCTGCGCTCGTACAAAACCACAAAGACATTTGAAGGCGTGGTTCCAAATCTCCAGCGGCGCTGGAAGGAAACCGAATCTGCATGGATGCGCGAAGAGATTGAGCGCTTCATGTCCGCTACGCCCTGCCCTGCATGCAAAGGTTATCGTCTCAAACCGGAGGCGCTTGCGGTCAAGATCGCTGGCAAGCACATCGGCGAAGTTACCGAGCAATCGATCCGAAAAGCGGATGCATGGTTCACCGCCCTGCCCGACCAACTAAACGCCAAGCAGAATGAGATTGCGCTGCGCATTCTCAAGGAAATTCGGGAGCGCCTGCGTTTTCTCAATGACGTAGGTCTGGATTATCTGACGCTGGCGCGCAACTCCGGCACGCTGTCCGGCGGCGAAAGCCAGCGTATTCGCCTGGCATCGCAGATCGGGTCCGGCCTCACGGGCGTCCTTTACGTTCTCGACGAGCCCTCAATCGGCCTCCACCAGCGCGACAACGCGCGGCTGCTGGATACGCTCAAGCACCTGCGTGACATTGGCAATACCGTGATCGTCGTTGAGCACGATGAAGACGCAATATTGCACGCCGATTACGTCGTCGATATCGGGCCGGCGGCAGGCATTCATGGCGGGCGCGTCATTGCCGAGGGCACGCCGTCGCAGATCATGGCCAACCCCGCTTCGATTACCGGCAAATACTTGTCTGGCGAACTGTCAATTACCGTCCCTGCGGAGCGTCGCAAGCCCAAGAAGGGCCGTCGCATCAAAGTCGTTGGTGCGCGCGCCAACAATCTGAAGAATGTTACAGCGGAAATCCCGCTTGGCACTTTCTCCGCCGTGACGGGCGTTTCGGGTGGCGGTAAGTCCACTTTCCTGATCGAGACGCTGTTCAAGGCGGCGTCGCGGCGCATCATGGGCTCGCGTGAGCATCCCGCCGAGCATGATCGCATTGAGGGGCTCGAATTTCTGGACAAGGTCATCGACATCGACCAATCGCCCATCGGTCGCACGCCACGTTCCAATCCGGCCACATACACGGGTGCATTCACACCGATCCGCGACTGGTTCGCTGGATTGCCGGAGGCCAAGGCGCGCGGTTACCAGCCGGGACGCTTTTCGTTCAACGTCAAGGGCGGGCGCTGCGAGGCCTGTCAGGGCGATGGCGTCATCAAGATCGAGATGCACTTCCTGCCGGATGTCTACGTCACTTGCGACGTGTGCCACGGCAAGCGCTACAATCGCGAGACGCTGGAAGTCATGTTTAAGGGCAAGTCCATTGCCGACGTGCTGGACATGACGGTCGAGGAAGGCGTCGAGTTTTTTGCCGCGGTTCCTGCGGTGCGCGACAAGCTCACGACGCTCAATCAGGTCGGCCTCGGCTATATCCACATTGGCCAGCAGGCGACGACACTTTCTGGAGGCGAGGCCCAGCGCATCAAGCTGGCCAAGGAACTGTCCCGCAAGGCGACCGGCAAGACGCTTTACATTCTCGACGAGCCGACCACCGGCCTGCATTTCCACGATGTCGCGAAGCTGCTCGAAGTGCTTCACGAACTGGTGGATCAGGGCAACACCGTCGTGGTGATCGAGCACAATCTTGAGGTCATCAAGACCGCCGATTGGGTTCTCGATCTGGGACCGCAGGGTGGTGACGGAGGTGGAGAACTTGTCGCTTCGGGCACGCCGGAGGATATCGTCGCGGAGCGGCGCAGCTATACCGGCCAGTTCCTCAAAGAGCTTCTGGAGCGACGGCCGCACGAGCGCAAAGCCGAAGCAGCGGAATAGGCTTTTCGGGAGGAAACGATGAGCAAGAGCGGAACGATCCGCGCCGGGATGGGCGGCTGGACTTTTGAGCCGTGGGAGGGAACCTTCTACCCCGACAAGCTGCCCAAGAAGCAGCAGCTTCATTTCGCGTCTCGGCAGGTGCCAACCATTGAGGTGAACGGCACTTATTATTCCGGCTTCACGCCTGCGACCTACGCGAAATGGTTCGCCGAAACGCCGGATGACTTCGTCTTTTCGATCAAGGGAAATCGCTTCGTCACAAATCGCAAGGTTCTGGGCGAGGCGAGCGAGTCGATGGCGAAGTTTTTCTCGCAGGGTCTTGACGAGCTTGGACCAAAGCTCGGCCCAATCATCTGGCAGTTCGCACCGACGAAGAAGTTTGAACCGGATGATTTCGAGGCGTTTCTAAAGCTTCTGCCCGCAAAGGTGGGCGGCATTGCATTGCGTCATGCGCTAGAAGTTCGCAACATCTCTTTTGCCGTGCCGGAATTTGTTGCGCTTGCGCGCAAGTACAACGCCGCAATCTGCTACGCACACCATTTCGACTATCCCGAATTTGCCGATGTCACCGGTGACTTCGTTTATGCCCGGCTTCAAAAAGGCAGCGATGATGTTCCAACTGCCTACAAGCCGTCCGATCTGGGTAAATGGGTGGAGCGCGCGAAAATCTGGGCGGCAGGCGGTCAGCCGGATGATCTTCCTTATGCCGATCCTTCAACCAAAGCCGAGCACAAGCCGCGCGATGTATTTCTCTACATAATTCACGAAGGCAAAATTCGCGCACCGCAGGGCGCGGTGGCCCTCATGGAGCGCGTTGCCTAAGAAGTCTGGTCAGCACGCGCGGCAACATGGAAGGCAAATCTTCCGCTATCAGTCCGGGGCCGAATGTGTGCGCCGCTTCCGCATGGAGCCAAGCACCCGCGCACGCAGCTTCAAAGGGCGACATGCCCTGCCCCGCAAGTCCTGCAATAATGCCGGATAGCACGTCACCCGAGCCAGCCGTCGCAAGCAATGGCGTTCCGTTGCTGTTTATCGCGGCTCGCCCCTCGGGGTTGGCAATAACCGTGTCCGGCCCTTTGTAGACAATTATAGAATGCGCGCTTTTTGCTGCGGCCCGCGCCTTTTCAAGTTTCGAGAGACTCTTATCCGCGTGAATTTCAGGAAACAGCCGGCCAAACTCGCCTTCATGCGGGGTCAATATGGTTGCGTGGGCACCGTCCAAAGCGAATGAACCAAACCATTTCGCAGGCTCCTGCGCTATGATCGTCAGCGCGTCGGCATCCAGCACCACAACACGTCGAGCCGCACTTGCCGGTTGAACAACTGTTGCCAGCAATGCAGCCATATCGTTGTCGGTGCCCAGTCCCGGCCCTGCCACAAGCGCCGAAGGTTTGCGCTGATCCAGAAACGCTTGCGCATCATCTGGGCCGTCTATCCGCCGCAAGATTATTGAAGTCAGATGCACGGCATTCACGGCCAAGGATGCCGGCGGCGAAAGCAGCGTTACAGCACCTGCGCCAGATCGCGCGGCTGCCATTGCGGAAAGCCGTGCCGCGCCCGTCGCGGCCGGACCGCCGGAGAACACACCGACGTGGCCGCGACTATATTTGTAAGTATCCGCTGGAGGTCGCGGGAAATCGTCAATCCAAAGCGCTGGCAGATTTTCGAACGTTTGACTGCCGATTTCCTTCACCACGGCGTCCGAAATGCCAATGTCTCGAACGACCAGTTCGCCGCAGAACGCTCTGCCCGGATAGAGCAAGTGGCCGGGCTTTTTGCGCGCGAATGTCACGGTCACGGCGGCGCGGAACGTCGTGCCAAGTGCCTCGCCGCTTAGCCCTGAAAGCCCGGAAGGGAGATCGACAGCGACAACCGGAAGACCGGCTGCGCCTACTTTTTCGGCCACCGCACGCGCGGTGCCCTGCAACGGGCGCTCAAGCCCCGCACCATAGAGCGCATCCACCACAATCCCGCCCGGCAGCGGCTGATATTGTTCAAGTGGTTGCCTTTTCAGAATGCAATTTCGCGCGGCAATTTCCGCATCGCTTCCAGCGCGTGGATCACCATCCGTCCAAAGCGCGACGTGATATCCCGATGCCGCAAGAATAGTCGCGGCGACGTAACCATCCCCGCCATTATTCCCCGGACCGCACAGCACATCGATGCGGCCCGCATCGGGAAAGCGCTCAAAAACGATGTCGGCGACGGCTGCTCCGGCTCGCTCCATGAGGGCTATGCCGCTCAGCGGCCCCTGCTTTATCGCCAGTCGATCAACTCTGCCCATCTCTTGCGGAGTGAGAATTTCAAGCGCCATAGGGTTCCCCTTCTCACCTCAGGATAGGGCTACCGCATGGGTCGCCGCAACGCCCGCCACTGCCAGATCAACAAGCCGGGGTCGGTTGAAATGCACATTTTTTAGTCAACTCGCCCACTTTTTATGCACTGCTGCGGACGATAATCAAACGCGCGCTTCATGGCATCAGATCGGATGCAGACCGGCATGACGCGAACTGCATAGATTTTGTCGCGAGATTGCAAAAACTGAATTTTGCCCATGCCGCGCTTTGGATTGGCATGTTTCGTGCATTCGATAGGCGCAGAGGGGGTCTTCGGGCCCGCTTTTTTCTGTTGGAGGTTTGCATTGGCATGAAAAAGATCGAAGCCATCATTAAGCCGTTCAAGCTGGACGAAGTGAAGGAAGCCCTTCAGGAAGCCGGCCTACAGGGCATCACAGTTACAGAAGCCAAGGGTTTCGGTCGACAAAAGGGGCATACGGAATTGTATCGCGGTGCCGAGTATGTCGTGGACTTCTTGCCCAAGGTTAAGATTGAGGTCGTCGTTGCGGATGATTCCGCCGAGGCCGCAATCGAAGCAATCCGCAAGGCAGCCCAGACGGGGCGCATTGGTGACGGCAAGATATTCGTCTCCAACATTGAAGAAGTCATTCGCATCCGCACCGGCGAGACCGGCAACGACGCGATCTGATTGGGCCTGACGGTCCTGAACCATTCTATTTAACGTCATCACAGGGAAAATCAGCATGACGACAGCCAATGAAATCCTGAAGCAGATAAAGGACAACGACGTAAAATTCGTTGACCTGCGCTTCACCGACCCCAAGGGCAAATTGCAGCACGTGACGATGGACGTCATGGAGGTGAACGAAGACATGTTCGCTGATGGCGTGATGTTCGACGGCTCCTCGATCGGCGGTTGGAA
The DNA here is from genome assembly GCF_003403035.1 of Mesorhizobium denitrificans. Lineage (GTDB taxonomy): Bacteria > Pseudomonadota > Alphaproteobacteria > Rhizobiales > Rhizobiaceae > Mesorhizobium_G > Mesorhizobium_G denitrificans. The sequence goes on from NZ_QURN01000008.1 coordinate 142,673, forward strand.
GGCTATCAACGAATCCGACATGGTGCTGATGCCGGACCCCGCAACGGTCCACATGGACCCGTTCTTCGCGCACTCCACCATGGTTGTGATGTGCGACATTCTCGATCCGGTTTCGGGCGAGGCGTACAATCGCGATCCGCGCGGCACCGCCAAGAAGGCAGAGGCCTACCTCAAGTCGGAAGGCATCGGCGACACCATCTATGTCGGCCCGGAAGCCGAATTCTTCGTGTTCGACGATGTGAAATACAAGGCTGACCCTTACAACACAGGCTTCAAGCTGGACTCCAGCGAATTGCCGTCGAACGACGACACCGACTACGAGACCGGCAACCTAGGCCACCGTCCGCGCGTGAAGGGCGGCTATTTCCCGGTTCCACCGATCGACTCCTGCCAGGACATGCGCTCGGAAATGCTCACCGTTCTCGCTGAAATGGGCGTGCAGACCGAAAAGCACCACCACGAAGTTGCAGCAGCGCAGCACGAGCTCGGCCTGCGGTTCGACACTCTGGTTCGCAACGCCGACAAGATGCAGCTCTACAAGTATGTCGTGCATCAGGTTGCCAATGCTTACGGCAAGACCTCGACCTTCATGCCGAAGCCGATTTTCGGCGACAACGGTTCGGGCATGCACGTTCACATGTCGATCTGGAAGGGTGGCAAGCCGACCTTCGCGGGCAATGAATATGCCGGTCTTTCCGAGAGCTGCCTGTATTTCATCGGCGGCATTATCAAGCACGCCAAGGCAGTCAACGCTTTCACCAATCCGCTGACCAACTCGTACAAGCGTCTGGTTCCGGGCTATGAAGCGCCGGTTCTGCTGGCATACTCGGCTCGCAACCGCTCGGCATCCTGCCGTATTCCTTTCGGCAACTCGCCGAAGGCGAAGCGCGTTGAGGTTCGCTTCCCCGATCCAGGTGCGAACCCATATCTCGGTTTCGCGGCGCTTTTGATGGCTGGACTGGACGGCATCAAGAACAAAATCCATCCCGGTCAGGCAATGGATAAGGACCTTTATGACCTTCCGCCGAAGGAACTGAAGAAGATCCCGACGGTTTGCGGATCGCTGCGTGAAGCACTTCAGAGTCTCGACAAAGACCGCGGCTTCCTGAAGGCTGGTGGCGTGTTCGACGACGATCAGATCGACGCTTTCATCGAATTGAAAATGGCCGAAGTGATGCGCTTCGAAATGACGCCGCACCCGGTCGAATTCGACATGTACTACTCGGTCTAAGCAGACCGAACGGTTCGAAACAAAATGACCCCCGGAGCAATCCGGGGGTTTTTTCATGCGAATAGATGCGCATCTTGCGTGCAAAATAGATGAATTTCGGAAAAATACGGCCGTATAAATGGTTGGTTTGTGCCAAACGATGCGATTATACGGGCGTAAAAATGGAAAATGGCGCGGATCGCTCCGCGCCATTTCAGTTGAGCCGATTGATCGTTGCGATCAGTCTTTGGCGTTCAGGTTCGTACCGAGTGTATCGCGGACGAACAGTGTGCCGACGACCAGCGACATTGCTGCGATAACGATCGGATACCACAGGCCGTAGTAGATATCGCCAGCGGCAGCGCTCATTGCGAACACAGTTGCCGGAAGCAGACCGCCGAACCAGCCGTTACCGATATGGTAAGGCAGCGACATGCCGGTGTAGCGGATGCGGGTCGGGAACATTTCGACCAGGATCGCGGCAATCGGGCCGTAGACCATCGTGACGTAAAGCACGAGGATAAACAGGATACCGATGATCTTGGCCCAGCTGACGGCAGCCGGATCGGCGACCATCGTGTAAGTGCCAGCACCCGGTATCGAGTAGGTGGTCACTTCGGTTGCGCTGGCAGCCTCTTCCGCGGTCAGGATCTTGCTCTTGATCGCATCGGCGACGGCGACAACCTTCTTCTCACCAGCGCGGATCGTATCCGGCACCAGCGAAAGCTCAGGATTGGCCGCGACGAATGCATCAAGCTTCTGATCCGCAACCGTTGCTGCACCACGAACCAGCGGATAGCCAGCATCATGAAGCGCGGTGTGAATGCCCTTTACGAAGGCTGCGTTCATTCCGGCTGCTTTATCGCCTGCAGCGGTCGCATCGTAGGAATTGACCGTTTCTTCGCCAACCTTGACCGTTGCCGGAGTTCCCGGAGCGGCAGTCGCTGCAACATCATATGGCACCGAGTTCTTGGTGAGGAAGTCGGTAGCGATATCGCACGAGGTGGTGAACTTGCGTGTGCCGGTCGGGTTGAACTGGAAGTTGCAGTCTCCCGGAGCAGCGGTAACAGTTGCACGCACATTTTCCTGCGCAGCGGCGAGTGCCGGATTTGCGGCCCAGGTGAGCGCCTTGAACAGCGGGAAGTAGGTGACGATAGCGAGCAGCAGACCAAGCATGATGATTGGCTTGCGGCCTACGCGATCCGACAACCAGCCGAAGAACACAAAGAAGAATGTGCCGAGCGCCAGCGAGATTGCGATCATGATGTTGACCGACTGACCGTCAACTTTCAGAACGTTCTGGAGGAAAAACAGCGCATAAAACTGGCCCGTGTACCAAACGACAGCCTGACCGGCAGTGAGGCCGAACAGTGCAAGCAATGCGATTTTAGCATTTTTCCACTGGCCGAAAGCTTCCGAAAGCGGAGCCTTGGAACCTTTGCCCTCTTCCTTCATGCGCTTGAACGTTGGCGATTCATTCAAGGACAAACGAATCCACACCGAAACGCCAAGCAGCAAGACGGAGACCAGGAACGGCACGCGCCAGCCCCACGCGGCAAATGCTTCCTTGCCGAGATAAGTCTGCACCGCAAGGATGATCAGCAGCGAGAGGAACAGGCCCAGCGTCGCTGTCGTTTGAATCCACGAGGTGTAGTAGCCGCGACGATCGTCAGGCGAATGCTCGGCAACATAAGTTGCCGCACCGCCATATTCGCCGCCAAGCGCCAAGCCCTGCAACATGCGCAGCGCGATCAGGATGATCGGGGCTGCGATGCCGATGCTGGCCGAACCCGGCAGCAGGCCGACGATAAAGGTCGAAAGACCCATGATGAGAATAGTGACGAGGAAGGTGTATTTGCGGCCGACGAGATCGCCCAGTCGCCCAAACACCAAAGCGCCGAACGGGCGCACCAAAAAGCCGGCAGCGAAAGCGAGAAGCGCGAAGATGTTTCGCGTGGCTTCAGGATACTGGCTGAAGAAGGCCGCGCCAATGAAGGCGGCAAGTGAGCCATAAAGATAAAAATCATACCATTCGAAAACAGTTCCAAGCGACGAGGCGAAGATAACTTTCTTCTCCTCACGCGTCATACCGCGCGAACGATCGCCGGCAGCCGAAGCCATTGCCATTGGGGTTTCCCCTCCCTTTTTGGGGCCATTTACTTATGTCGCGTCTTCTGCCGACAAGCCGAAGAATCCTCAAGACGCGGACATCGCGAATGTATGGCACAAGCAATCTCTAAAGTGCAGCGATGCGATGGTCTTATGACTTTCGTATTACGCGCGCACATTTAGCCGTTTTGCGCTCGCGCCTTTTTGTGTCAGCATTGGCCTTGGGAGATAAGTTTTATGGACTTTTTCAATTTGCTTGGCGGGCAACTCGCCGATCCATTTCGCATCGCGCTTATTATCGGACTGCTGATAACCTCCAACAACACGGCCCCACAAATTGGCCGATCCATCCCGCTGGTGCTCGGCGTGGTGTTCGTGGCGATACTGATTCCGACTGCATTCGGAACCGGCGAACATGGAATGGTGCCGGTGGTGGCTGTCGGCATATTGGCGAATTTGCTGATATTTGCAGCATGCTGGCTGGTGCTCAGCATAATCAAACGCGTCATATCGAGATGATCTGACGAGGGGCTTTTGAAAACCATCGGCATTCTGGGCGGCATGTCTGCCGCTTCCACCCAAACCTACTATCGTGAACTTTGCGCGCTTGTTCGCAACCGATTGGGCGGCCTGCACTCGCCGGAATTGCTTATCCGCTCTCTTGATTTCGCGAGGATAGAGCAGCTGCAAGTGGCAGGCGAATGGGAGCAGGCTGGCGACATATTGAATGCGGAAGCAGTAGCTCTGGAACGCGGCGGAGCCGAACTCTTGATGCTGGCGACCAACACGATGCACAAGCTGGCCGACCAGATGATGCGCGGTGTTCGCATTCCGCTGCTGCACATTGCAGACGCAACGGCGGATCGTATTTGTAGATCGGGCTTTCAACGCCCCGGCCTGATGGCCACCGCATTTACGATGGAGCAGAGTTTTTACACGGATCGATTGGTGGCCGCGGGGCTTACTCCGATCATACCGGACACAGCCGACCGGACTCTAACGCATCAGATTATCTATGCCGAACTTTGCCGCGATGTTATTTCCGAGGAAAGCCGCGCGAAGTATATCGGCATCGCTGACCGCCTCGTCGCGCGCGGCGCGGATTGCATGATTCTTGGCTGCACCGAAGTTGGAATGTTACTCAATCAAGGCAATGTTTCAGTGCCGGTGTTCGACACCACGCTTATTCATTGCGAGACTGCAATCGATCTCGCGCTGGAGAATTGAGCCGAACCCGCTACGCCCGCAGGGATTGAAGCACTGACGCGGCGGCCGCAAAATCGCGATGGCGCGCATTGCGCCGTGCAAGCGCCTCAGCATCCTGCCCCCAATGCTCGATCTGCCAATCCTCATCGACATGCGCAGCAAGCCAAGCCTGTTCGGCATCCAGCGTGCCAGATTCAACGGCGAGCGCCAAAAGCGCGGAGCCCGAAATCGAGGTCATGAGATGCAGCGCAGCCAGCCGCAGCGCGCGAACTGACGGCTCATCACCCAACCGATGCGCCAAATGCGTGCGCAGCGCCTGAATTGCCAGCGGGCTTTGCTTGATGTGCATAACGCCCTCAGCCAGCGCAAAACGCGCCTGTAATGCATTGGCCGCCCAATCCAGAACCGGATCCCACGCTTCGTTCTGACGGTCAACGAGCTTTTCCGGCGAATCCGCCCGATAGCAGAGCATATCTGACGAGGCAAAACGCAGGATGTCCTCAAGCACGGCGTCAGCTTCATTCGCGACACCATCAATCGCCGTATTTACGAGCCTGGTGACGGGCATCGTTGCCGGGTTGATTTCATCGGCCTGCGCGGCGAACTCATCCGCAATCAGTTTTGCGGCAGCGCGATTTGGCAGAACAACAGGCACCCTGCCCGGCGTGCGCACCGCCTTGCCATCGAGCATAATGCTAACGCCGCCATCAACATCCGCCAGCGTCACGTCCTTGTAAAAGCGCTTGGGCAGCGGCGTGCGCATCTGATTTTGCGCCCGGCGTGTCGGGTCCGGATCAGAGAGAAATTCACCGGATTCCAGATCGTTCAAAATATCACGCATTTGGAACTCCTTGAGTGTCAGCCATCAATCCGCAAGCTCGCCTGCCGTGGCTTCATCAAAGCCCAGCAGGTTCCAGCTTTGCTTCATATGGGGCGGCAGCGGAGCCGTTACATCCACCACGCCGCGATCCGGATGCGGAATCACAATGCGGCGCGCATGAAGATGCAGCCGATTCTGCAGTCCGCCGGGAAATTCCCAGTTCGTATCCGCCTCAAAATATTTCGGGTCACCGATGATGGGGTGGCCAATGTGGGCCGCGTGAACGCGCAATTGGTGGGTACGCCCGGTGTATGGTTCCATCTCCAGCCACGCCAGCGCCTGGCCCGCATTATCTACCACGCGATAGAACGAAACGGCATGGTCGGACCCCTCTTCGCCGTGCCTGGCCACGCGCATCCGGTCGCCATCGGGCGTTTGCTCCTTCACCAGCCAGGTCGAAATCTTGTCCTCACGCTTGCGCGGGACACCTTTGACCAGCGACCAGTATGTTTTCTTGGTTTCACGCGCACGGAACGCCTCCGCCAGCTTCATCGCAGCATGGCGCGTGCGGGCGACGACAAGCACGCCGGACGTGTCACGGTCGAGACGATGCACAAGGCGCGGCTTCTCACCCTTCTTGTTTCGCCACGCCTCCAGCATGGAATCGACATGGCGGACCACACCCGAACCACCCTGCACCGCCAGACCCGCAGGCTTGTTGAACACGAACACCTTGGGGTCTTCATAGAGAAGCATCTGTGCCAGCACATCCGCATCGCCCTGATTGCGGATCGTGTTTGCCGTCAGCGGGCCATCGCCTTTGCGGTCGATCTCCAGCGGCGGCACGCGTATGGATTGGCCGGGCTCAAGCCGCGTGTCAGCTTTCACGCGCCCACCATCAACGCGAATCTGGCCGGAACGCAGCAGCTTTTGCAGATGGCCAAAGCCAAGGCCCGGATAATGGACCTTGAACCAGCGATCGAGCCGCATGCCCTGTTCGTCCTTATCGACGAGAATTTGCTCAACGCCTGCCATTTATTTTTCCTTGCGCACCTTCGCGAGGCACAGCGGGATGAGAGGTAAATTGCACCTTCGCCTGCCACCTAACCCACGCTGCGGACGAACCACAGACCGACGAACACGGCGGCAAGCGAACCGAGCACGCTGACGACCGCATAGAGCAAGGCGGTGTTCATTGTCCCGCGCTCCCACAATGTCGCAAAATCGAGCGAAAAGGCAGAAAACGTGGTGAAACCACCGAGAACGCCCGTTGCCAGAAAGAGCCGCACCGACTGGGTGTCACCCGAGCGCCGCGCCAGAACGGCAATAAGCACGCCCATGAGAAAACAGCCGACAAGATTCACCGTCAGCGTGCCGAACGGGAAATTGGGCCCGGCAACCCGCATCGCCCCCACATTTGTGAGGTGGCGCAAACCTGCGCCAATTGCGCCACCAATCATGACAATGAGCAGCTCCGTCATGCGCCTACCTCCAAACAGGAAGGCCGCCTTGCGGGCGGCCTCCGAAATCACGTCTGACGGGCGATGATTACTCTCCGTCCTTCGCGGCCTTCTTCTTGGCCGGAGCCTTCTTTTTCGGCTCGGCGTCATCTTCCGGCTTCTCAGCCTTGTCGGCCTTTTTAGCCGCTGCCTTCTTCGCTGGCTTTGCCGGAGCTTCTTCGTCCTCGTCGTCAGCCGTCAACTCGTCCTTCGACACCTTCTTGTCGGTGACGGAGATCTTGCCGAGCAGGTCGTCAACAACCTTTTCTTCGAAGATCGGCGCGCGCAGCGTTGCCAGCGCATTCGGGTTCGAGCGGTACATCTCGAAAACCTGCTGCTGCTGTGCCGGCGGATAGCGGCGGACGGTCTCGAAGAGCGCGCGCTGCACTTCATCGTCAGACACCTGAACGCCAGCCTTTTCGCCGATTTCGGCGAGAACCAGACCAAGACGAACGCGGCGTTCGGCCAGGCGCTGATACTCGGCGCGGGCTTCTTCTTCCGTGGTTTCCTCATCCTCGAAGGTGCGGCCAGCGAGTTCGAGATCGCGGTTCACCGTCTGCCAGATGTTGCTGAATTCAGCCTCAACGAGATTCGACGGAGCCTCGAACTGATAGGACTTGTCGAGTTGATCGAGAAGCTGACGCTTCACCTTCTGGCGCGTAATCGAGCCGAACTGGCTTTCGATCTGGCTGCGGACGATTTCCTTGAGACGATCAAGCGATTCGAGGCCAAGCGACTTGGCAGTCTCGTCGTTGATTTCCAGCTTGCCCGGCTTCTCGACAGCCTTGACGGTGACGTCGAAGGTTGCCTCGCGGCCAGCAAGATGCGGCGCGCTGTAGTTCTCCGGGAAAGTGACCGTGATGACCTTTTCCTCGCCAGCCTTGAGGCCAACAAGCTGATCTTCAAAGCCGGGGATGAACTCCTTGGAGCCAAGCACCAGCGGCTGGTCCTGACCGGCGCCGCCATCAAAAGCCTCGCCATTCAGCTTGCCGAGATAGTCGATGGTGACGCGGTCGCCGTCAGCGGCCTTGCCTTCCTTCGGCTCGTAGCTGCGCGCGGATTCGGCAACGCGCTGGACCTGCTCGTCAACTTCCGTATCCGGCACGTCGTAAACCGGGCGCGTGACCTTGATGTCCGAAAAATCCTTGATCTCAATGGCCGGGATGACCTCGTAAGCGAGATCGAACTCGAAATCCGCATTGCCGGAAAGGATCTTTTCAGCTTCCTTCTCGTCCTCGGTCATCTTGATTTCCGGCTGCATGGCAGCCTTTTCGCCGCGCTCGGAAAGAATATCGCGAGCCGAGTTCGACAGAACCTCGTTGACCACTTCGGCCATGAAGGACTTGCCGTACATCTTGCGCAGGTGCTGCATCGGCACTTTGCCCGGACGGAAGCCATTGATGCGAACCTTGTCTTTCGCGTCGGTCAGGCGCTTGACCAGCCGGGCTTCCATATCCCCCGCGGGCACCTTCACCTTTATTTCGCGCTTGAGACCGGTGTTGAGCGTCTCGGTAACCTGCATTTTTTAACCCTTATTATCACCGCCACGAGGCGGGTTTTCCGTGACAACCTGATGGAATTCTGTGCCGGTGTGGCGTCGGATTGACCGTTCGGAGCTGCGCATTTTCATCGCGCTTCCTCAAGATCTTTCCACTAACGCGTCTAAGCTTTTGTTATACCTTGCCTTTTTCTCGAAAGATCACAGCAAGCCGCTGGCCCGGTCACGTCCGGCTGGCCTTTTGTCATAGCCGACATAATTTTTCAACCGAATTTGCCAAGCTGTGCAGAGCCTGCGAATCCGATGCACCTTCACATTGACAGAATGATGGCTGCATGTGATGTGCACCGCCGGAACGCGGATGTGGCGGAACTGGTAGACGCCCCGGATTTAGGTTCCGGTGCCGCAAGGCGTGGGGGTTCGAGTCCCTTCATCCGCACCACCCCCTGACAGATCAAAGCATGGCCTCTCGCACTCGAGATGATTCTTGCAAATGCCGTTCATGGTGTTGCTGCCGATGCAAGGGCGTTGTGACTACGCGATGGGCGCATGACATTCTATCAAAAGATGTAGATCGGGAATGATCTATACCCCCTCGTGAGGGGGTGGGTATGCTAATCAATTACATGGAAGAACCTGTGGGGGACTCTTTGTGCGCGTGCCCGCGCGCTAAGGGGAGATCATCGCCAACACAGAAATTACATATGCCCCGCACCTCCAGAATGCTTTCGATTTTCGTTGTTCTTTGCGTCCCTATTCTGGGCGCGGCGGCGGTGTTTATCGATCATCGTCCGCACACCGTTGCGATTTTTCCGAAGCCATCTTCCGAGGTTGCGACGCTGAAAAATATTCGTGTCGCATTCGACCGTCCGCTTGCTGCCGAGCAGGTTCGTGTAACCATTGAAGGCAAGGCGGGTGACGCGGCACCCTTTGCGATCAAGGGAAGCGTTCATGTGCAGACTGGCAACACGATCAATTTTGCCGCGGACCAGACGCTGGCGCCCGCAAACTATCACGTGACAATTCATGCGGAAGACAAGCAGCTTGCCGACTGGCGGTTCACCGTCGCTGATACGCCCAGGAACGATGAGAGCGGCGCGCCGATTTTGATCGTTGGCGGCGACGCGAGCGACCTCAACCCCTACTATACTGAAATATTGAGTGCGGAAGGCTTCACGGGCTTCAAGACCGCGAGCAAATCGGAATTCGCCAAGCTCGACCTTGCGGGAATCCAATCGATCATCGTTTCGGGTGATCTGGACAATTCTGGTTCTGCACGCCTGAAGGAATGGGTCGAAAACGGCGGCAATCTCGTTGCAGTAATGCCTACGGGCGCTCTCGCGGACCTGGCAGGCGTCAAGGCGCTATCTGTAATCAATGGTGAAGGCTATTTCCAGATCGACACCGGCAGCGCGCCCGGCAAGGGGCTGGTGTCGCAACCGATCCAGTTTCACGGCGATGCCAAGAGATTTGCGGCAAACGACGATGCGAGGGTTTTTGCGACACTGATTTCGGGCCCGGACAAATCGACGTCGCCAGCTGCGACGATCCGTACGGTTGGCGCAAATGGCGGTCAGGTCGCGGCATTGGCGTTTAATCTGGCCAAGTCCGTCGTTTTCACGCGCCAAGGCAACCCCGCATGGGCCGGGCAGGATCGCGACGGTATGGCACCAGTCCGGCCGAATGATCTGTTCTTTGGAAACTCCAAAACCGATCCGCAGCCGGACTATCTGGACGTGAACAACGCGCAAATCCCGCAGGCAGACGAAACGATGCGCCTGCTGACCAACGTGCTGGAATATATGCAGCGTGACGCGTCCCCGATTCCGCGCTTCTGGTATTTTCCAAAAGACTACAAGGCTGCACTGGTGATGGCGGCGGACGACCACGGCACCAAAGACGGCACGCGCAACTTCTTCGAAATGCTGGATCTGGCCAGCCCGGCGGGTTGCGACATGACGCAGTGGACCTGCGCCCGCGCGACTTCGTTCATTTATCCAGATAGCGGTCTGTCGAACAGTGACGCCGAGTTCTACAACTCAATCGGATTCGACACAGGCGCGCACGTTACGACCAATTGCGAGGACTGGACGCGAGAATCCCTCGACAATTCCATCGCGGCCTATCTGTCGTTTTTCCAGGTGCGCTTTCCCGAACTTCCCACCCAGCGCGGCAGTCGGCTGCACTGCATCGCATGGTCAGACTACACCACGCAGGCAGAGGTTGAGCGAAGCTGGGATATTCGCTTCGACATGAACTATTATCACTGGCCAAAGGACTGGCTGAAGAACAAATCCGGCTTTATGACCGGCTCCGGCTTGCCAATGCGGTTCAGTAAGACGGATGGCGAAATCATAGACGTCTACCAGCAGGAAACGCATTTGGTTGACGAGGTTTTCGTAGACAACTTGCCAGCCGTCGAAGAGCTATTCGCGAAAGCCTTCGGCCCCGAAGGCTTCTACGGCGCGTTTGGTACACATTTCGATTTCAACAATGACTTCGCTCCAAAGATGATCGAACTTGCACACAAGTGGCAGGTTCCGATGATTTCAGCGGCGCAATTGCTGGATTGGGAAAACGCGCGTTCGCATTCGCAAATTTCCGACCTTCAGTGGGGCGTTCAAACGCTGCAATTCAAGATGCAAGCAGCCCCGGCGACGGGTGGAGCGCTGACAACGATGGTGCCAATGCGCACAAACGACATGGTGCTGGCTGCGATTTCGCTCGATGGCAAGCCGGTCGAATTCAAGACAGCGGAAATCAAGGGCGTGCAATATGCCTTGTTCCCCAGCGCCAACGGAACGTATTCGATCCGGTATAATTCGAGCTTCAGCGCGGATGAAACGGGTTCGGTTTCGCCGTTGTAAGCAGACTCCCCTACTCCGAACTGTGACTTGACGCAGCAAGCTGGTAAGACCACAATTTCCCACAGCGTTCGTGGAGGAGCGCTCTGGGAGGAGAGATGGCCTCGATCAAGCTCTATAAGGGCGCGTTCGGGCATGTATCGATGCTGAACGCGGCGAGCGACCTCGTCACACATGCTCACGGCGAAGCGCACCTCATTATCTGGCTGGAAGGTGACGCCGGCGAGATAATGGTTGGCGAACGACGTGTGACGCCGGGCCCTGACTGCGCCATCGGGGTCAATTCATTCGAGCCGCACAGCCATAGTTTTTCGCCCGGAGAAGAGCCGGGACGTTTTCTCGCATTCTATATAGAGCCTGATTGGGCCGCGCAGCGACTTGGGCCGAAGCCGGCAACTAAGCTGTTTCAGGAGCCGAGTATCGCGCTGGAGCCTTGGCTTCGCGCGGCGGCGGTGAGTCTTGTTGACAGGCTTGAAACGGAATGGGGCTCAGCAGACCTCAATGTTTATGAAGTGGAGCGGCTTATAGACCAGCTGTTCGAAGCAGCGCTGTCGGCGCGGTCGGCGAAGGGTATGCCCGGAACCCATCTTGATTTCCGGGTGCGCAAGGCCGTCGAGATGATGCGCGCCAACGTTTCGGGCAGAATGAATTTCGACAAGATGGCTCGCAATGTGGGGCTGTCGCGCCCACACTTTTTCGCGCTGTTTAAGGAACAGATGAACCTGACGCCTAATGTTTACTGGAACACACTGCGCATGGAAGAAGCGCTGCGACAGGTGGAGGCAGATGGCGAATCGCTCACCGCGGTGGCGTGCAATCTGGGGTTCACCACGCAGAGCAACTTCACGCGCTTTTTCCGCGATCACGCGGGCGTGCCGCCTGCCGTTTATCGCGAAGCGGCGCGCGGCGCGGCGTAGCGCGCGTTTATCAGACTTTTCGGCAAGCAACCAAGACGCATTGATAAGCGTCGCGAACGGCTGCGCCTAGCATGGACCTCACGCAGGATGTGAGGAGAACACATGCCCACGATTATTATTTCCAGCGTCATCGACGCGCCCATTGAAAAAGTGTGGGAACGAATCCGCGATTTCAACGGCCTGCCGAATTGGCACCCGCGCATGGTGGAAAGCGAGATCGAAGGCGGCAAGTCTGCAACGGAAATCGGCTGTGTGCGCAAGTTCAAGGTGGCAAGCGGCGCGATGATCCGTGAACAGCTGCAGAGCTTTTCGGATGGCGACAGGACCGTCACTTATTCGATCATCGAACACCCCGCCCCGATCAGCAACCATAGCTCGACGCTGAAGCTGACCCACGTGACCGATGGCGATCGGACATTCGCGGAATGGAGCGCGACGTTCGACGCCCCGGCCGAAAAGTGCGACGAGATTGCCAAGGGAATGGGCGAGAATGTTTTTCAAGGCGGATTCAATGCCTTGAAAGAGCATTTTTCGAAGAAGGGTTAGGAGGCTGCCATGCCACTTTCGCTTCGCTCGTTTGGCACGGTGGAAGAAGCTTCAGCCGCGCTAAAGGCTCCAAACGCACGCTATCTGGGCGGTGGTACTCTGGTGGTGCGCGCCGCCAATGAGGGCGACCTGACGTTCGATACATTCGTGCGCGCGACCGATGCGCGGCTGCGCAATATTGAAATTACGGGCAGCACGGTGACGCTCGGCGCCAGCGTCACAATGGCGCAAATCGTCAAGCACCCTGCCCTTGCCTTTCTCGCACCAGCGGCCCGCGCGGTCGGTGGCCCCGCCATAAGGAATATGGCGTCGGTCGGCGGCAACCTGTTCGCCCCCGCCCCTTATGGCGACTTTGCGGTTGCTCTGCTGGCGCTCGGTGCGCGCGTCGATGTCGGCGGCAAAACCGTCGACATCGACCGGTTTCTGGCGACTCGTGACGAGAGCCGCGACGTGGTGAGTGCGGTTCATTTTGAGCTGCCAAAGGAAGGCGCGTTTCGATTTGCGAAGGTGTCGCGGGTGAAGCCAAAGGGCGTCGCCGTGCTTTCGATCGGCGCGCTGATTGAACAGGACGGCGCGGGCGCGGTGAAGGCCGCTCGCATCGCGCTCGGCTGCATGGCTGACCGCCCAATGCGGGCTAAGGCCGCAGAGAAAGCGCTGATCGGTTCGATGCTGACGGAAGATGGCATCGCCGGCGCCGCTGCGACGGTTGGTGAGGGCACGGAGCCGATCACCGATCCAGTGGCCAGCGCGTGGTATCGCGCCGAAGTGCTGCCGGTTCACTTGCGGAGGCTTCTTCTGAAATAGCCCCCAAAACCAACCTAACGCCAGGGAGGAGACAATGGCGAAGAAGGTTCCGCTACAGATCACGCTGAACGGCGAGGAGCGCGCCGAGTTTGTCGAAAGCGGCTCAACGCTGCTGACGGCCTTGCGCGACAGGTTTGACGATACGTCACCCAAGGGCGGCTGCAATCAAGGCACATGCGGCGCTTGCACGGTGATAATCGATGGCGAGTTGCGGCTCGCGTGTTTGACGCTGGCCGAGATGTGCGACGGGGCAAGTGTTCAGACAACGAGCGGCATGGCAAAAGGCGGCGTCCTGCACCCGCTGCAACGGGCATTTATGGAAGGCTTTGCCGCGCAATGCGGGTTTTGCACGCCCGGCATGATTATGGCCGCAAAAGCGCTGCTCGACCGCGTGCCGAACCCAAGCCGGGATGAAGTGATCGAAGCGCTGGCGGGGAATATCTGCCGCTGCACGGGCTACGAGCCGATCATCAACGCCGTGCTGGAAGCCGCACGCGCAAACTCACACAATGCAGCATGAGGGATGAAAATGCCCCCTCACCCCAACTCAAATTCCTACCAGCGTGGAATTTATCCTCCTCCTCCCCGTAAACGGGGAGAGGCAAGCTGCGGCAATGTCTCGCGAGTTCGAGAAGCCTGCGATTTTCAGCACAATATTTTTCCGCACAACATCATGAGGTAATCCCGTGATCCGGCTAGCCAAGGAATATTTCGCGGACCAGCGCAAAGACGATCTGCACGAACTCGGAAAGGGTTTGCAGCGGTCTGATGCGCCAGGCCATGTGACCGCGAAGACGAAGTATTTCGCTGACCGGACTTTTCCCGGAATGCTCTATCTCAAGATGGTGCGCAGCCCGCATCACCATGCGCGCATTCGCAGCATCGATACATCGGAGGCCGAGAAACATCCCGGCGTCGCACGCGTGCTGACGCACAAGGACGTGCCGCACAATGTCTACACGATCCTGATCCTCATTCAGGTGGGACCGGAGGATGAGCAGGTTCTGGCCGAGGACAAGGTGCGCTGGAAAGGCGAGGCCGTTGTGGCCGTGCTGGCCGACAGCCCCCGCGCGGCGGAAGAAGCGGCGGCAATGGTGAAGGTGGATTATGAAGTGTTGCCAGCGGTGTTTGACATCGACGCGGCGCTGAAGCCCGACGCGCCGCTGGTGAACGAGTATCACGGTCAGAACTACTATCTCTACGACAGCGGCGAATGCCGCAAGGTGCGCTTCGGGGATGTCGAGAAGGGCTTTGCAGAGTCTGACCATATTCTGGAACAGACCTATTGGTCCTCGCCAATCGAGCACGCACCGGCAGAGACGACCGGCTGCATCGTCGTGCCGGAAGGGAACGACCGCTTCACCTGCTACACCAACACGCAGGCGATGTTCTTCACGCTCGATAATACGTCGATCATTTTGCAGATGCCGGGCCAAAAGCTGCACATGGTGGGCGGCACAGTGGGCGGCGGCTTCGGCGGCAAGGTGGATGTGACGGTCGAGCCGATATCGATTCTGGCGTCAAAGCTGACCGGGCGACCCGTCAGGTTCGTCTATAGCCGCGAAGAGGAGATGCAGATTTCTTCGCCGCGCGCTGCCGAAAAGATCGTGCTGAAGGACGGTGTTACCAAGGACGGGCGCATTTTGGCGCGGCAGGTGTGGGGCTATACGGATGCGGGCGCCTATTCGCGGCACTCGCCCTATGGCGCGCAAAAGGGCGCGGCGCATTATCCGGGGCCTTACACCATACCGAACGTTTCGATCGATACGTACTGCGTTTACACGAACCGCACGCCCTCCTCCGCTATGCGCGGCTTTGGCGTGACCATCGCGGATTTCGCGCTGGAAGTGCAGATGGACAAGCTGGCCCGACTGATCGGCATGGACCCGCTGGAGTTCCGCTTTCTCAATGCATACCGCGACGGAGACATGAAGGCGCACCGCCAGCCGACCGAGGGCGCGGCGCTGATCGAGTGTATGCAGGAAGCATCGCGCACGGCCGACTGGCCGGTGGCTGAGCGCTTTTTCAAGATGTCGTCCTACAAGACGGAGGCGTGACATGGCGATACGACGTGGGCGCGGCGTGGCCGCAGTCAACTACCCAACCGGCATGAACCTTGGCGGTGATCCGAGCCAGGCGCTGGTGCACTCGACACCGACCGGCAATTTCATGGTGAGCCTGTCGTCTGTGGATCTGGGGCAAGGGCTGAAACAGGTGATGGCGCAGATTTGCGCCGAGACAATCGGCGTAGCGACCGATCAGGTGACAATCGACACAGCCGACACCGATACCGGGCCGCATTGCATGGGTACGTTTGCCTCGCGCGGCACGCATCGCATCGGCAATGCCATTATTCGCGCGGCGACCGAGGCCAAGCAGGTGATGCTGGAGGTGGCCGCAGAAGAGCTGGAAGTGGATGCGGGCGACCTCGAAACCGACGGTGCGGGCAATATTATTGTGAAGGGTGCGCCGCAGAAATCGATCTCGATTTTCGACACCGCGCTGGCCGCGCATTTCAAGCAGGGCCGCTCGATTTCCGGGCGTGGGATATTTCTGGTGCCGCGCTCTTTTCCGGAGACGGAGACCGGCGCAATGAAGCCGTCCACATGCTATGCACACGCCTGCACCGTGGCGGAAGTCGATGTGGACGACGAGACCGGCGAAGTGACAGTTGTTTCGGTGAAGAACGTGTTCGAGATCGGACGCGCGCTGAACCCGAAAATGGTCGAGCAGCAATTGGTCGGCGGATCGTGGATGGGCATTTCGCACGCGCTCTACGAGACGACCGAGCCGTATTATCCAAAGCGCGAGCATGGCGGGACGGATTTTAATCAGTATCTCATGCCGGGTCCGGGTGACTTGCCGGAGACGGAGATCGTCGTGCTGGAACGGCCGGCGGCGGATGGCCCATATGGCGCGAAAGGCCCCGGCGAGATGTGCGCAAATCCGCAGATCCCGGCAATTGCGAACGCGGTGTTCGATGCAGTCGGCGTGCGGGTCGATACGCTGCCGATCACGCCTGAACGCGTGCTGCGGGCGATTAAGGCGCAACACAATTGACTGCGTATTTTCAGCAGAGCGCTCACGCATTCCCATCAAGGAGGAGTGGGACAAAAGCGCCGTATGGCGTGAAAATTGCGAGGCAGCGCTGGCGGTCAACCAGATGAAAACGCCTGACATCGGCCCCACACCGGAAGCGCTGGCGCAGATTCTGGCAAAGGTCGGGTATCTGCCCGACGAAAGCCTGGCGACTGCAATTTTCCTCGCAATTAAACTCGGCAAGCCGCTGCTGCTGGAAGGCGCGCCGGGCGTCGGCAAGACGGAAGCCGCGAAGGCGATTGCGGAACTGATGAGCTCCGAACTGGTGCGGCTGCAATGCTACGAAGGCATCGACGCTGCGCACGCGCTTTACGAATGGAATTATCAGCGGCAGTTGCTGGCAATCCGGCAGGCGGGCGAGCACGAAATCGACATTTATGATGATCGGTTCCTGATTGCGCGGCCACTGCTGCAAGTGCTGCGCGCACCGGGCGAACGGCTGTTGCTGGTGGACGAGATCGACCGCAGCGACCATGAATTCGAAGCGCTGTTGCTGGAGTTTCTATCCGACTTCCAGATCAGCATTCCCGAACGCGGAACGTTGCGCGCCAAGACGCGGCCGGTCGTAGTTCTGACATCCAACCGGACGCGCGAGCTGGCGGAAGCGCTGCGGCGGCGCTGCGTTTACCACTGGATCGCCTATCCCGACGCAGAGCGCGAGGCGGCAATCATCATGCTGCGCGCGGGCGATGTGGCCGAAGCGACCGCAAGGGCGGTGGCCAAGGCTGTGCGCGAGGTGCGGCGGCGACCGCTGGCCAAGCCGCCGGGGATCGCCGAAGCGGTCGAGTGGGCGAACGCGGCGACAGTGCTTGAAAAGAGCGGCAGCCCGTGGCCGGAGGCGTTTCGGCGCTCGCTCGGGGTCGTCATCAAGGACGAGGAAGACCTCGCGGCGATCGGACCGGAATTCGCGGGTATCGTATCGGCGGCGCTCGCATGACACGCCTGCTGCCGCAAGCCGCCGATGCGCTGCTCGGCTTCGCGCGGGTGCTAAGGTGGCACGGGTTTACGGTGGCGCCGGAACAGTCGGTTGCGTTTTTACAAAGCGTGGAACTGCTCGGCCCGCGACATATGAAAGACATTGAGGACGCGGCACTGGCGACGCTGGCTTGTCCGCCTGACCGGCGCGGCGAGTTTGATGTGCTGTTCCGCGCCTATTTCTGGGGCGATGAAGAACTCGCGGCGACGGGCGAGCCCGAGGACGAAACGGCGGTGAAGGATGCAGTGGGCGGCAATGAGCCGCCGCCCACGCCCGAAGGCAAGGAGCAGAGCGGCGCGATTGCATCTGCAACGGAAAGGCTGGCGGGGCGCGCGCTGAAACCGGGCGAAGAGAGGCTCAAGGCATTCGGGACTGCCCTGCCCTATGCGCTGCCACGGCGGCGGTCGTTTCGATCGCAGCGCGTGCGGCTCGGCGGACAGCCAGACCTTCGCCGCTCGATGCGTGCGACACTCGCAAACGATGGGGACGTGCCTGCGCCGATGCTGCGGCGGCGCGCGCTAGTGCAGCGACCGCTGCTGTTGCTGATCGACGTTTCCGGCTCGATGAAGCAGCACACGAACGACTACCTGCGCGTTGCGTATGCGGTGGTGCAAAATGCGGATCGCGCGGAGGTTTTCACGATGGGAACGCGGCTGACACGCATTACGCCTGCGCTGCGATTGCGCGACCGCGCGACAGCGCTGGAGCGCGCGGCGACGCTGGTGGATGATTGGGATGGCGGCACGCGGCTGGGTCCCGCGTTGCAGGCGTTTCTATCGGTGCCGAGGTTCGGTGCATTTGCGCGCGGCGCGGCGGTGGTGCTGCTTTCGGACGGGCTGGAGCGCGGTGGACACGCGGAGCTTGAAAGCGCACTGAAACGCATTTCGGGGCGCGCTTATCGGCTTTCGATGTGTACGCCGCTGGCCGCCGACCCGCGATTTCGACCGCAGACTGCCGCGCTGCGCGCAATCCTGCCGCATCTGGACGATCTGGTGGATGGCTCCGGGATCGAACCGCTGACCGATTTTATTCTCTCGCTCGCCCGCCGTTCAGAGCGAGCCCAAACACGCTGGAACAAGGTGTCGTGATGATGAAAACAATCGACTCGCACTTTCATATTTGGCGGCAGAACGATCAGCCGTGGCTTGTCGGCCCCATGGTGCCGCGCATTTTCGGACCTTACGAGCCAATCCGCCGTGACTACCCAATCGAGGAGTTTCTGGCCGATGAGGCGGGTTCAGGCGTTGAAAAGGGCGTCTATGTGCAGACCAACTGGGCGAAAGAGAATTTTGAAAAGGAGGTCGCTTTCGTTTCGGACGCGGCGGCGCGCACGGGCTGGCCGCACGCGGTAGTTGGCTATGCAGATATGACGGTGGACGATGTGCGCCCGCAGATCGACCGGCTGATGAAATATCCGCTGCTGCGCGGGGTGCGGATGCAATTACATTGGCACGAGACGCCAGCGTTCCGCTTTGCGCCGGACGCGAAACAGGTGATCGACCCCAAGGTGAAGGAAAATGTGCGGCGGCTGCAGGACTACGGACTGTCATTCGATTTGCAGCTTTTCCCCGCGCAGATGCAGGACGGCGCGGAGCTGGTGGGCGAGAATCCGCAGACGGATTTCATTTTGACGCATACCGGAATGCTTGTTTCGCTGGACGAAAAGACCACTGAGGAATGGAAAGCCGGTTTGCGCGCCTTGGCTCCACTGCCGAACCTTTATGCGAAATTGTCGGGGCTAGGCACCTTCGTGCATAACAACGATCAAGCCGTGATTGACTATGTGTATGACAATGCCATCGAGATTCTTGGCAGCGACCGGCTGATGTTCGGGTCAAACTTTCCGATTGAAAAGCTTTGGACCAGCCATGCCGAATTGATAGCAGCGCATCGCAAGGCTGCGGCGCGCCACGGCGCAGCGGCAGAGCGCAATATTTTCTGGAACACTGCCGAGCGCGTGTATCGGCCTCAGTAAAGCGGCTCCGAATAAAGCACCTTGTCTCCGTCGAGAAATTGCTTGATCTGGGCAGTGCCATCGGCTGCGACGGCAACCTTTACGAAGAAAGGCCGCTCGCGCATGTCGGTTTCTATTTGGCGGCCCTCGCCTTCCGGCAGATAAAAGCGCTCGACGCCGAATGACGGACGGATGAACGAGCCTGCGGTTTCGGACACATTCCACGATTCCACCTGCCCGCGAATATCGACCTCGTCAGCAGTGGGTGGAGGCTCCAGCGGATCGCCTAGCGACGCGGCTTTCAGCTTCCAAACACCATCTGTGCCGGGCTCGATGCGCACAAATATTGGCATTTTGCCACCGCGGTCGGACCGGTCGGAGATGTTTTTTACAAGCTCGCCGGGAATCTGACTGATCTCGTAACCCAGCCGCACATAGTCGCCCCGCAGCAGATCACGCGGATCGACCGGCTCGACCTTGAGTAAAACTTCGCGTCCATCCCGCAGCACAGCAGCGCGACCTGCAATAATCCAGCCAAGAAAGCCGATTTGAAGCGCAGCAACCAGCGCGGCGAGGAGCAGGGAGCGGCGCGCGGTCATGTGCCCTGCCCCTGCACAATGCGGCGTTCAATCCTTGAAATGACAAACGCCACCGCCGCGAGCGCGAAACCGGAGAAGAGAAACAGTGCGCCGGTATCGACCATCGAGCCAATGGTCATGAAATAAAGCAGCGTGAGTTCCAGAATGAAGGCGAGATAGGCGACCCATCGCATCAGCCGGCTTTCGCGCCCGCGCAGAACCAAAGCGGTGACAATGCCTGCAAAGGCTATGAGCGAAAGCATCAGCATCGGCCCGAAATCATCGGCGAACTGCGCCTGTAAAAGCCCAACACCCAGCAGGAAGCAAATGAGCGGATGGATAGGTTGGGGGCCGCCCAACTGCGCAAAGCGCTCGACAGCATCCGGCGCCAGATAGGCAGCGGCAAACACGCCGATAGAGAGCGCGATGAGGATGACACCGACGGTCACCGCGTCGTCGCTGAGCGCATAAAGAAACGCGTAGAAGAGGACGGCGAGTATGACCATGTGGCGCGCGACCCGGCTTTCTGTCCAGTATGAAATTGCCCAGATGACGGCCATGAGAACCAGGAAGATGTAACTCGGCCCATGATCGATGCGCCCCCAATCGAAGGCTATCAATAGCCACGCGCAAGCGATGAGCACCGATGCGTTGGTCAAAATAGGCGATTTGAGCAGCACCGCCGCCAGAATGCCGCCGAGGCACCAAATCATGATCGCCTGCGCTTCGTCGCCGGACATATGATACATCTGCCCGATGAGCGCGATTGAAGCGCCGAACGCCGCCAGCCCTATGAGATAAAGCGCCTCGCCGAAGCTGGTTCTTTCCCGCGCCTTCAGCGCAGCACCACCCAGATAGCTGACGGCAATGATTGCGAACAGTCCAAGCACGCGGACAATGCGAGGAATCTCGTCGATGTTTGCGGCAATGAGGATGAGAATGGCTGCGCAGACCAACACAGCGGCCATCACCGATAGAACCGCGCCCAGACTTATCGCTGAACGACTGGTTTGCTCGACATCGCGGCGCAGCGCTGCTGCGGTTGCCGCGTCGATCAATCCCCGCTCTGCCCATCGATCAATGTCGTGAGATAGTTTGCCAGCGTATGTTGCCATGCGTTTCGGTACTCGACCGGCCCCCTCAACCTATGCGTGACACGCAATCATAAAGAGCTACCTAGGTTTGAACGAATTGTCCATCAAACGGATCTGTACACGTACATCTGCATTCAAGCGACTGACGTAACGTCAAGCGAATCAAGGGTTAATTCCGATTAATGGTGCAATGCAAAACACGCATTGCTGCTATGCAGCATCGCATCTTTAAAGCCCGGAGCAGCCAGACTATCTAGACATTGTTCACAGAGATTGAAGAAACAGAACTAAAGACGAAACGAGAACTGAAATGAGCTTGATCCGTAATTTCCGCAACTGGCGTCGTTACCGTGAGACTGTCACGGAGTTGAACCGCCTTTCGAACCGTGAGTTGGCCGACCTCGGCATCAACCGCACCGACATTCACATGGTGGCCCGCAAGGCCATCTAATAAGTCCGGCGCGAATACCGCGACAGACAGCGAAAGAACAAGAAAATGAACATCATCGAGAACTACAGAAACTGGCGCCGCTATCGGGAAACCGTTTCCGAGTTGAGCCGCCTTTCAAACCGCCACCTTGCCGACCTCGGCATCAACCGCGGTGAAATTCCTTCGGTCGCCCGCCGGGCGATCTGAAGATAACAGCTTCGTTGCGGCCCACCTCCTCCCGGGCCGAAACGGAAAACAGCCAATCGTCATCCTCCTCCCGATGATTGGCTGACCTTAACGGCACCCACCGAATCCCTCCTCCCTCGGTGGGTGCCGCAAGGCCCAAGGCAGATTGCCGCTGCCTTAAAGCGAACGGCAAAGGAATTTCGCAGCGGCTATCCTCCTCCCAGCCAATGCGAATATAGGCCGGTTCCAACCCTCCTCCCTGGAGCCGGTCCCACATACAGCGCTCGCCGGATCCTCCTCCCCCGGCGGGCGTTGTGCTTTTCAGGGTTTGATTTTGTAGCGGCGCAGGTCTATCTCGCGCGCATGACCCAAAAGCCCATTCACATCATCGGCGGCGGTTTAGCCGGTTCGGAAGCCGCGTGGCAGGCCGCGCAAGCTGGCGTGCCCGTTATTCTGCATGAAATGCGCGGCGTGCGCGGCACGGATGCCCACAAAACCGACGGGCTCGCGGAGTTGGTTTGCTCCAACTCGTTCCGGTCAGATGATGCGGAAAACAATGCGGTCGGGCTGATCCATGCGGAAATGCGGCTGGCGAACTCGCTGATCATGGCTTGTGCCGATGCCAATCAGGTGCCCGCAGGCGGCGCGCTGGCTGTAGACCGCGACGGATTTTCCGATGCCGTGACGGCAAAGCTGGAAGCGCATCCGCTGATTACGATTGTGCGCGAAGAAATAACCGGACTGCCGCCCGAAGAGTGGGACCAGGCGATCATTGCGACCGGCCCGCTGACCGCGCCGTTCCTTGCGCAGGCAATTGCCGAGCGCACCGGCGCGGATGCGCTGGCGTTTTTCGATGCGATTGCGCCAATCGTGCATTTCGACTCGATCAACATGGATATTTGCTGGTTCCAATCGCGCTACGACAAGGTTGGGCCGGGCGGGACGGGCAAGGATTACATCAACTGCCCGATGGATAAGGCGCAATACGAGGCGTTCGTCGCCGCGCTGATCGATGGGCAGAAAACTGAGTTCAAGCAATGGGAAGGCACGCCCTATTTTGACGGCTGCCTGCCGATCGAGGTGATGGCGGAACGCGGGCCGGAAACGCTGCGCCACGGGCCGATGAAGCCTATGGGGCTGACCAACGCGCATAACCCTACCGTAAAAGCCTATGCGGTCGTGCAGTTGCGGCAGGATAATGCGCTCGGCACGCTGTATAATATGGTCGGGTTCCAGACCAAGCTGAAGCATGGCGAGCAGGTGCGCGTTTTCAAGACGATACCGGGCCTGGAAAACGCCGAATTTGCGCGACTCGGCGGCCTGCATCGCAACACATATATCAACTCGCCGACCTTGCTGGATGCTTCATTGCAGCTCAAGGAGCGGCAGGGGTTGAGATTTGCCGGGCAAATCACCGGTTGTGAAGGCTATGTCGAAAGCGCTGCCATCGGGCTGCTGGCAGGTCGATTCGCTGCGGCGGAACGGATGGGGCAAGCGGTTTCGGTGCCGCCTGTGACAACGGCATTCGGCGCGCTGCTGAATCATATCACCGGTGGGCATATCGTGTCCGACGATGAGCCGGGCAAGCGTTCGTTCCAGCCAATGAACATCAATTTCGGGCTGTTTCCGCCGCTGCCGGCTGGCATGAAGCTCAAACCGGATGGGTTTGAAGGGCGCTTTCGCGGCAAGGACAAGAGCGTCGCGAAGAAGAAGGCGACAACCGCGCGCGCCATTGCCGACTGCCGCGAATGGCTCGGGTTGGAGAACAAAGCAGCAGCGGAGTGAATTGTGACATTGGGGCAAGCTCACTCATCGCGCAGCGATGCGATATCTGGCGCGGGCAGGCCAAGAATCTGCTTCGCCTCCGCATAAGCCGCATCGGCAATATGCGCATGACCCTCGGCAGTGGGATGGAACGGCCCGCCGAGACATGCCTCAACCAGATCCAGCACGCCCCATTGACTCGTCGGCGGCGGAGTACCGCTCGCGCGATATTGCACGAACAGGCAGATGTCATTGATGTTGCGCACCCAACGCTGGCGCGGCGCATAAGGCCGCGTGTCCCGCACGGCGCGATAATCCAGATCGCGATAGGCGGAAAACGGCTCGAAATCGAACCAGCGAAACTGCTGATTTACGCGATCCACATAGGGCAGCATCATGTTCTCAATTGCGGAAACCGGCAAAGTCGAGCGGTTCTGTGCGCAAACGCCGTGCTTTGCGAACGCATCGCGGTGCGAATCCACAAAGTGCCAGTTGCCCGCAGCGGCGGCGGACTTTAGTGCGGGGTAGAGCTTTTTATTGGCGAAATCGCTAACCAAGCGCAGTGTCGGCACATCCAGAAACAACATGCCGCCGACATTGAAGCCTTCCATGCGCTCGCGCGGGTCCTGCTCGCCGCAAACGCGCCCATTCTCGTTCAGCTCGATTTTCGGAAACGCCGTCATGATGACATTCGGCTTGCCGGCAGACGTGCGGATCGGCAGCGGCGCGAGCGCCTTGCGCAGGGCGGCAAAGCGGGCAGGTAATTCGCGAAGTTTGCGCTCCGCCTCGGCGACATCATGCGCCTTAACAACACGCGCGATGCGGGTGAGCATGCTCTGGCCAACGACGTTAAACTGGGTCGGCAGGTCGGCAAGCGGCGGGCGCTGCCTGGTGAGCACATCGACGATCATCGGCGTGAAGCCGACATCATTGCCGCCGATGGAAACCAGCAACAGGTCGATGGGCCGCAAGAAGCGGCCTTGCGGACAACGCAGGAGCGGCACGGAATTGTAAGTCCTGCCATTTTGCGAAATGGGCTGATCGAGGCGGAGCGCCTGCGGCGCAGCGCGCGTGATGGGGTCGCGGCAAAGCTCGATCGTCAGCCGGTCGATCTCGCTCATGTCGCGGCGGCGCGGTCCATCACCGGTCAACTGGCCGGGGTCGATGCCCTCCGCACCCTTGTACGGAAGCAGCAGCCCTTCCGCGACCTCGGCACCGGAACAGGCATAACCGAGGAAGGTGACGGCACTGTGCTTCGGGTCAGCCAGCGCGATCTGCAAGGCCGTGCGCAGATGGTAGCTATATGCCGAGCGGTGACACTTGCGGTCCATCCAGTTGGCGGGGCCGTTTTGCGAGCGCACGGGCAGCGAATGCGATTTCTTGTAGCGGATTTTCTGCACGTCCTCGTCGTAAACGAACGCCTTGTTGAGATTCGCGCGCTGCGACTGTCGGTCAATCTCGACGGGCGAATCCGGGTTGCCCTCACCGGAGGAAAAACTGTCGCCAATGCCGACGATGAGACGGTCTTTAACTGCGATACGCTGGGCGGGCAGCTCCGTGCCATCCGGCAGAGTTACGGAGACGGAAACGCCCTGCTCCGCATCTGGCCGGGTTGGTTCGAACGGAATGCGGGCGGTGATTTCAGCAGTGCAGTCCGCGGTGCGGACGGCGTTGAGCGCGCCACGCTGAATGAACGCCGCGCGATCCGCCTTCCAGATGCACTGGCCGGTGGGCGGCTCAATCAGCTTGACCTCGACGGTGTGGCCCTGCGGCATGACATAGTCAGTGCGTAGACCTTCGCCAAAGCGATCCACTGTGCAGGACGAATGCCATTGCGAATTCGCGTTCCAGCAAAAGGCCTTGCGGCGATTGATGTGGTGCGCCCAACCACGCTCTGGCCGTCCGCTGGCGCGGGGATTCGAGTAGAGCGCGGCGTCCGTTTTGTACCATTCGCGCAGCC
Organism: Mesorhizobium denitrificans; assembly: GCF_003403035.1. Lineage (GTDB taxonomy): Bacteria > Pseudomonadota > Alphaproteobacteria > Rhizobiales > Rhizobiaceae > Mesorhizobium_G > Mesorhizobium_G denitrificans. Next base: position 168,187 of record NZ_QURN01000008.1, read on the forward strand.
AGCGCGGATCGTTCAGGACACGCTCAAGGTCGGAAACGACGGTGGCCGGGGCAGTGCCGCCGTGCGCGGCAAGCACATCGGCCAACGCCTCACGCTGCATGTCGAAATCGGTGGTGTCGGTGAAAAAGCGGAACGGGTGTTGTACACGCCAGTCTATCGAAGGCGACGCACTCGCCGCGACCGAGGACGCAAGCCAAGCCAAGAGGAATGCTATCGCCCGAAACATGATGCCGCCCTCATCTTGAACGCAGCAAGGGTGACGGAGGGGCGCATGGCAGTCAATCAGAGACACCCGGCGTGGTTACTTATCAGGGTGGTGCCAGCAGGCGGAGAGGGTAATGGGCAAAACCCGACGCCTTAGAAACCCCAGCCCGCGGCGCGGAAAAGCAGCCAGTGGCGTTTCCATGCCGGGATTTCGACAACCTCAAGCGCCGTGCGCGCACCACGGCGCTCTACTGCGTCGAGATAGGCCGGGACCAGCGCGAGCGGCAGGAAGGCAGGGCGCATGGACGGCAGGATCGTCGCCGCGGCTTTGTTAAAGGCTGCGAGATGGTCGCGCGCGAGCGCCGTCATGGCGCTGACGATGCGCTCAAGCGCTGCAGTGTCCTTACCTTCCAGCAAAGTGGCGACAGATGCACCGGAAGCAGCGAGAATGTCTTCCGGAACATAGCACTGGCCGCGCGCGCGATGCAGCGGCAAGAGCCTCAGCAGGCCAGCAATCGCCTGCGCACAACCCGCGTGACCGGCAAGTTCCGCGACATTGGGCGCGGCTTTCGGGTCGAGAATCAACGCGGCGAGTTGGATGATGCAGGACGCGGTTTCGCCGCAATAACCCTCAAGGTCGGTGCGCGACGGCATCGGATCGTCGTAGAGATCGAAAATGCGCGCTTCAAGATAATTGTCGAACGCCTGCAACGGCAGTGCGTGTTGATGGATGGTCAATAGCAGCGCAGTTGCGAGGGGGTAGCCGCCTGCAGATTCGGGCGTTCCCGCTGTAATAATGTCGCGCCACCATTGAAGGCGAATTTCGCCCGGCAAAGGGTCATGAATGCGATCCCGAACAGACGCGATTTCGGCATTGAACCCATATAGTGCGAACAGCGCGCCACGCTTTTCTTCCGGCGCATAGAGGACGGAAAGGTAGCGGTCTGGATCGGCATGGCGCAACTGCGCCGCTATATCGGCCTGCGCGTCCAACTTATTCCACGGCCACAAGAGCGGCGGCCACGGCGCGATCTTCGGCGAGCAGCACGTTGTAGGTTCGCACGGCAGCGCCGGTAGACATCGGGTCAGCGCTGATGCCGTGCTCTTTGAGCAAGGCGCGCAAATCCGGCGCGATGGGCTTTAACATCGGACCGGACCCCACGAGAAGAATCTGGATGTCGGCGGCCTCGTCGATGAGCCTCGCAAAGTCGTCAACGCCCAGCGTGTCCGGGTTGGCAGGCTCCCAGCCATAAATGCCGGATGGCAGGCAGAGGATGGAGCCGCGATGAGACATATCGGCAAAGCGAAAGCCGCCATTGCCATATGCCTCAATCGGCGCACGTCCGGGAAAATGCGCTTCCCGGATGACTATGCCTGTCATGTCAACCCTTGGATGGTTGCGCGCCTGCGGGCGCTGCCGGAAGCTTGTCCTTCGTTTCGGTTTCCGAGCCTTCCGGACGCAGCTTGAACAGGATCAGCAGCGGGCCAGCAACGAAGATCGAAGAATACGTGCCAACCAGAATGCCGAAGATCATGGCGAATGTGAACGACCGGATGACCTCGCCGCCCCAGATATAGAGCGCGATGAGGGCAAGCAGCGTCGTGACACCGGTGAGGATCGTGCGCGACAATGTTTGGTTCATGGACAGGTCGAGCAATTCCTCGATAGGCATCCTTTTGTATTTGCGCAGGTTCTCACGCACGCGGTCATACACGACGACAGTGTCGTTGATCGAATAGCCGACGATTGTGAGGATGGCCGCGATACTGGTCAGATTAAACTCCAGACCAGTGAGCACATAGAGGCCGACCATCATGGTGACGTCGTGAATGGTGGCGATGATGGCACCAAGGCCGAACTGCCATTCAAATCGGAACCAGATGTAAATCAACATTGCCGCCATGGAGGCGAGAACGCCCATCGTGCCGTTAAACGCCAGTTCGTTCGATACAGTGGGGCCGACCGACTCGACGCGGCGGAAGTCATATTCGTCGTCCAGTTCCATATGGACTTTTTCGACGACGCTCTGCTCGGCCTGATCACCAAGATTCTGGCCTTCAACGCGGATCAGCAATTCGCTCGGCGAACCGAACTCCTGCACCTGCACGTCACCCATGTTGAGCTGGTTCAGGCGCTCACGCACATTGGCCGAGTCGGCATTGCCGGTCTTTGCCTGAATTTCAATGGATGTGCCGCCCCGGAAGTCGATGCCGTAGTTCATTTCCTTTGAGAAGAACAGGAGCACAGCAGCAATCGACAAGGCCGCCGAAATTCCGAACGCATATTTGCGCCACGACATGAACGGGAACTTCGTGTCGTGCGGCACAAAATTGATGAGGCCGCGCGGCAACTCCTTGGGCTTCATGCGCCGCAGCCACGCGGAGACCAGCCAACGCGTGAGCGTGAACGCCGTAAACACGGTGGTGATGATGCCGATTGCCAGCGTAACGGCGAAGCCCTTTACCGGGCCGGAGCCGAGGAAGAACAGAATGACCGCCGCGATGAAGGTGGTGAAGTTGGCGTCCACAATCGTTGCCAAGGCTCGCGCAAAGCCCGAATCAAGCGACTGGACAAGCGACCTGCCCCATCGCCGCTCTTCACGAACCCGCTCGTAAATAATGACGTTGGAGTCCACGGCCATACCGACCGTCAACACGATACCGGCGATGCCGGGCATGGTGAGCGTTGCGCCGAGAATGGAAAGGATCGCGATGATGAGCACCACGTTCGCCGCAAGCGCGATATTGGCAATGATGCCAAGCGTGCCATAGGCAATGAACATGAACGTGACGACGAGGATGCCCGCGATGAGCGAGGCAAACTTGCCCGCGTCGATGGAGTCGGCACCCAGGCTCGGTCCGACCGTGCGTTCCTCAACGATGGTGAGGTCTGCCGGAAGCGCGCCCGCACGCAGCAGCACAGCAAGATCGTTTGCGCTCTGCGCGGTGAAATTGCCGGAAATCTGGCCCGACCCGCCAAGGATCGGCTCGCGGATTTGCGGCGCGGAAATCACCTCATTGTCGAGAATGATCGCGAAAAGACGACCGACATTCTGCTGTGTGGCCTGACCGAAGCGCTGCGCGCCCTTGGCATCAAAGCGGAACGAAACAACCGGCTCGCTGCTGCGCTGATCGAACGTAGACTGCGCATCGACGAGATTTTCGCCCGAAACGATGACACGATTTTCAATCAGGTAAGGCACCGGCGGATCATCAGTCGAATACATGACCGTAGAGCCCGCTGGCGGGCGGCCATTGATAGCCTGCTGGACCGGCACGGACTGATCGACCATCTGGAAGGTCAGCTTCGCGGTCTGGCCCAGAATTTCCTTCAAGCGTTGCGGGTCTTGCAGACCGGGAACCTGAACCAGGATACGGTCAGCGCCCTGACGCTGAATAATCGGCTCTGTGGTGCCAAGCTCGTTGACGCGGCGCTCGATGACTTCGATGGACTGCGTGACCGCCGTACTGACACGATAATTCAGCCCCTCGTCGGTCAAATTATATTGAAGCGTGCCGGGCTGCGGCTCCTGCAAATCAAATTCGCGAACCGCGCCGCCGCTGAACAGACCAGAGGAAATGGGCAGCGTGAGCCCTTCAAGGGCCTTTTTAGCCTTGTCGAGATCGTTTGCCTCAGAGATTCGCACAGAAACGTGGCGATCAGAGCCGGTCAGACCCGTGTATCCAATCTTGGCATCGCGCAGCAGCGTGCGGATGTCATCGCGCGTTGCCTGAAGCCTGTCTCTGATGAGGTCGTTTTGATCGACCGCCAGCAGAATGTGCGAGCCGCCCTGCAGGTCGAGCCCGAGCGTCATCGGCTGCTTCGGCACCCAGCCTGGCAGAGAATCCAGTGTTGATTGCGAGAACAGGTTTGGAAGAGTGAATATCACGCCGAGCAGCACGACCGCCCAAATCGAGAACGTCTTCCAGCGTGAAAAATACAGCATGTCCGTCTTCCATTCCAGCCGGGAGGCCCACTGCCACCCGGCGGTTCCGCCTTTTTGGCTTTATTTCTTGACGTTCTGGTTAGCTACCGGCTCGCCCTTGACGCGCACGTCGGAGATGGTCTGGCGAATTGCCGTGACCTTCACGCCGTTGCCGAGATCGACTTCCAGCTCGTCGCTTCCGTCATTTACCTTTGTCACCTTGCCGACCAGACCGCCGCCGGTCACAACCGTGTCGCCGCGACGAATGGCCAAAAGCATCTCGCCGCGCTTCTTCATCTGCGAACGCTGCGGACGGATAATCATGAAATACATGACGACAAAAATGAGTATGAACGGCAAAATGCTTATGAGTGCATCTGGTCCGGCGCCCGCCGTCTGCGCATAAGCCGGTGTCACGAACATCAAGAACTCCCCAGAAAATACAGGCGCCGCGCGCCCCGTCCGAAAGTTCGCGGAATATAGTCGCTCGCGCTTCCTTTGCAACACACGAACTGCGTGAGCGCTCACCTTTGCGGAAACGGCATCGCGTGATAGAGCAACACCCAGCCTCCATTTTCGAAAAAGCGCCCGCAAATGACTGAAAAGACAATTGAAACGCTGAACAACAAATTGGACGAGTTGATTGCGGCAATTAGTCGATTAGCGCCCCCTACCCCCACGCCAGCCGACCTGAACAGCGCCGACTGCTTTGTGTGGAACGCCGAATCCGGTGTGCTGGACCCGGTTCAGCGCATCAATCGCGTCGAGATTGACCTGATCCGCGGCGTGGACCGGGTACGCGATATTCTGGTGGACAACACCGAACGATTTGCAGCGGGACTGCCCGCCAACAACGTGCTGCTGTGGGGCGCGCGCGGCATGGGAAAATCCTCACTGGTCAAAGCGTCGCACGGGTCTGTGAATGCCGGGCGCTCGGCTGCGGACGTGTTGAAGCTGGTGGAGATCCATCGCGAGGACATCGACACCCTGCCGCGCCTGCTGGCCATACTAAAAGCATCGTCGTTTCGGTTCATTCTGTTTTGCGATGATTTATCATTCGATCACGACGATACGTCGTACAAATCACTGAAGGCGGCGCTGGAAGGCGGCGTCGAGGGACGGCCGGCCAACGTGATCTTTTATGCGACGTCCAATCGAAGGCACCTGCTGCCGCGCGATATGATCGACAATGAGCGCTCGACCGCGATCAATCCGTCAGAGGCGGTTGAGGAAAAGGTGTCGCTGTCTGATCGGTTCGGGCTGTGGCTCGGTTTTCACAAGTGCAGCCAGGACGATTATCTCGACATGGTCGACGGATATGTGCGCCATCACGGCTTGAAGATCGATGCCGAGCAATTGCGCGCCGAAGCGCTGGAATGGGCAACGACACGCGGCAGCCGTTCAGGCCGCGTCGCATGGCAGTTCATTCAGGACCTCGCCGGACGGCTTGGGCAGAATTTGAAGGATTAGGCAGTTCGTTTGAGAGGCGGATGAGGGGTGAGATTACGCGCATTTCCGAAACCGCGGAATGCCATGATCTACTGGACAGATAGAGATCGAAAAGGCAAAGCCCGTTTCCGTGAAGAAACGGGCTTCGGCGGGCAGGAGGTCACCGCCCGCAGCCTTGCGGAATGCTATTGCAAATATCCGCTGGGATCGACCGCCGCGGCGTCTTTGCGGACTTCAAAGTGAAGCTTCGGCGTGTTGGACGCGCTGCTGACGCCGGAGAGCGCAATGTCCTCTCCGCGCTTGACCTGCTGGCCGCGCTTGACCTTCAACTCGCTGGCGTTGCCGTACACCGTGACAAGCCCGTTTTCATGGCGCACGAGAACCGTGTTCCCGAAGTCCTTGAGGCCGTCGCCAGCATAAATAACGACGCCGTTTTCGGCGGCTTTAACCGGCGTTCCCGGTGGAACCTGAATGTCGATGCCATCCTTGCCGGTGCCAGTACCCTTGCCGAAGCCGGAAATAACGCGGCCCTTGACCGGCCAGCGCATCTTGCCGATGCCGGTTTCGTCCGGAGCCTCGACGTCGTTGGTCTTGGCAGCGTCCGCAACCGCCTTGCCAGAGCTTGGCGGAGTGTAGGCCGCAAGTTTCGGCTTTTCAGTTTCGGCGGCAGGCTCTGCCTTTTTCAACTCGGCTTTTGCGACAGACTTGTCCTGTGCGGTGGGTTTGGCTTCCGCCAGTGGCTTCAGCGTGTCGCTCTTTGAGGCGGTAAGCGTCGCTGCACCCGGAATCCTGAGGGTCTGGCCGATGCGGATGCCGCCTTCCTCGATGCCGTTTGCCTGCTTGAGCGCGGCAACGCTGACGCCATGCTCGCGGGCGACGCCGGTGAGCGTGTCGCCAGATTCGACCTTGTAGGTGCCCGCCGCGGATTTGGCGGCGGCGAGCGTTTTTGTCGTGGTCCGGGCCGGCTCCTGCAACGTGCCGATGGTATTCGGCGCAGTCGATTTGGCTGGCTTCATGCCGTCGCGCTCGACCGAGCGACTGAGCGGATCAATTGGCTGGACCTCAGCAACGCGAACCGGCTGTGTGCTCGTCGCGGCGACAGGCCCGCTGGAAGATGGCGCGGCCAGTTCCGTGCGCTGCACCGCCCCACCCGAAGGCGCGGCTGGAGCCTGAGAAACCGCGTAGGTTTCTTCCGCTGGCGAAGGCGCATATTGCGCACCATCAACCGGCTGAGACGGCGTTGTGGAAGATGTCGTCAACCCGTCGGTGAAGCGCATTGCATTCGAACTGCAACCCGCAGTAGCGCTCAGCAACAGCAGCGCAACACCTTGCGCTAAACGAAGCCGACGGTCCCTCAGTAGACTGAAACTCATCGCAATACCCGCGAACACTCAAATCAGATGATGAGAATTAAAGCGAGTTAATGTTACCGCACGGTTAAGACTCGAGTCGCGTCGTAAATAAACTCGGTTGAAAAATGCTAAATGACCGACGAAACAGACCGCGCGATGGGCTGCAAACGCACGCGAGCGAAGTCTTCACGCTCAAACCGGCTGCCAACTTTGCCCAGCCTGGTCAAATCTTGCTCGTCTTCAGGCGGACCAATCGGGGCGACCATTACGCCGTTCGTCGCGAGTTGATCGACAAATGTGCGCGGCAGGCTTTCAAATGCAGCCCACACCACGATGCGATCATAGGGCCCCTGCGAGGCCAGGCCGTTGGAGCCGTCCGCATGGCGAACGGTGATGCTGCTGAGTTGCAGCGCCTCGAAACGCTGCCGGGCGTTTTCGCAGAGCGTTTTATAGCGGTCGACAGTCGTGACACGTGCGGACAGGCGCGCCATGAGCGCGGCGGTGTATCCGGTGCCGGTGCCGATTTCGAGAACACGATGAGCCGGCTCGATGTTGAGCGCAGTGATGACTGCGGCTTGGAGGTCGATGCCCTCGACCGCCTCGCCGCATTCGATTGGCACCATGCGGTCCGTCCACGCGTGGCTCTGCCACTGGGCAGGCAGGAACTGGTCGCGCGGTGTTAGTTCAATGGCTGCGGCAAGCTGCTTGGACAGGCGACCACGCTGGCGAAGGAAAAATGCTGCCAATCCCTCACGGCCTGCCGTCTGCTTGCTCATCCAAGAACCTCGCTGAGTTCGCGGCGCAAGTTATGGGCGGTCAGGTCAAGCTGCAAGGGCGTGACGGATACCTTCTTTTGGCGAATGGCGTGCACGTCCGTACCCTCGGTGACTTCCGCAGGCGCACGCCCGAACCGCAACCAGAAGTATGGCAGCCCGCGACCATCGCGGCGCTCATCGATCCACATCGCATGGGCGAGCCTGCCCTGCGCGGTGACCTCCGTGCCGGTGACTTCCTCCGGCAAGCAGTTCGGAAAATTGACATTGAGCAACACGCCATCCGGCAGCTTCATATCGATGAGCTTTTGCAGAAGCTCCGGCGCGAGCGCTTCGGCCGTTTCGTACGGCACAATGCGCTCTTCGTGCTCGACCGAATAGGCCTGGCTCAGCGCGATGGAGCGAATGCCGAGCATCGCGCCCTCAATGGCCCCGGCGACCGTGCCGGAATAAGTGACGTCATCGGCTATGTTCGAACCGGAATTGACACCCGACAGAATGAGGTCTGGCGGTTCCGGCATGAGCTTGCGCACGCCCATGATGACACAATCGGTGGGCGTGCCGCGGAGTGCATAATGCTTCTCGCCAATGCGGCGAAGGCGCAGCGGGTCCGACAACGAAAGCGAATGCGCAAAGCCCGATTGATCGAATTCCGGCGCGACAACCCAGACATCGTCTGTGAAGTGGCACGCAATGCGCTCAAGGCAAGCTATGCCCTCGGCATTGATGCCGTCATCATTCGTCAGAAGAATGCGCATTAAGCCCTCTCGACTTTTACCAGACCGCCCATATAGGGCCGAAGCACATCCGGCACTGTGACGCTTCCGTCCTGATTCTGGTAATTTTCCAACACTGCGATGAGCGCGCGGCCCACGGCAACACCGGAGCCGTTCAGTGTATGGACGAATTTGTTCTGGCGCGTCTCGCGGGTGCGATAACGCGCCTCCATGCGCCGGGCCTGGAAATCGCCGCAGACCGAGCAGGACGAGATTTCGCGATAGGCGTTTTGCCCAGGCAACCAGACTTCAATGTCGTAAGTCTTGCGCGCGCCGAAACCCATATCACCAGTGCAGAGCGCAACCGTGCGGAACGGCAGTTCAAGACGCTTGAGCACTTCTTCGGCGCATTGCGTCATGCGCTCATGCTCGGCGATGGAGCTTTCCTGATCGGTGATCGATACCAGCTCAACCTTGAAGAACTGATGTTGGCGCAACATGCCGCGCGTGTCGCGGCCAGCCGAACCAGCCTCCGACCGGAAGCACGGCGTGAGCGCCGTCATGCGCAGCGGCAACACGTCTTCCGCAATGATCTGCTCGCGCACGAGATTGGTGAGCGGCACTTCGGCGGTGGGGATGAGGCCGAGGCGCCCCTCGCCATGCGGAACGAAAAACAGATCTTCCTCGAATTTCGGCAAATTGCCGGTGCCGAACAGGACAGGATCGCGCACCAGCAGCGGCGGCGAGACTTCCTGATAACCGTGCTCGGTGGTGTGCAGGTTCAGCATGAACTGGCCGAGCGCGCGCTCAAGCCGGGCAATCTGCCCCTTGAGCACGGTGAAGCGCGAGCCGGAAAGCCGCGCGGCACCCTCGAAATCCATCATACCCAGCGCTTCGCCGATCTCATAATGCTCCCTGGTCCAGTTGGTGCGGACCTCGGGCTTTCCAACGCGGCGCACTTCGACATTGTCGTGCTCGTCGCGGCCGACAGGCACATCGTCCAGCGGGATGTTCGGGATGACGGCGAGCGCCGTTTCCAGCTCTGCATCAAGCTCGCGCTCGCGCTCCTCGGCGCTCGACAGGAACGCCTTGATCGCGTTGACTTCCTGCTTCAACTCTTCCGCGAGAGCCATATCGCCGGAGCGCATGGCGTTGCCGATCTCCTTGGACGCGGCGTTGCGACGTTCCTGACGCACCTGCAGCTCACCCAGATGCGCGCGGCGCGCTTCATCCAGATCAAGGACCGATGAAACTATAGATTGTGCGCTGTCAGGCGTGTTGCCCCGCTTTACCAGCGCTTCGATCAGCGCTTCAGGCTTCTCCCGAATCCATTTGATATCCAGCATTTCGTCTGACTTCCATTGCGATGCGATGAGGCCGTGACGGGGTAAACCTCCTCGCTTTCAGACGCAAGCCAGTGTTTGGGTAAAAAGCGGATCGGGCGAAAGTATAAGCGTTGCAAGCGCAGAGTAATTGACCTCCGCGTGCCTGCTTCTCCCACAAGGGGAGAGGTGAGCGGTGGCGACGCCGGGGCAGCCTCAGCGCAAGTAGAACCCCGGTCAGCTACACCGGAGCGGCGGGACTGGAAGTTTCGTCTTCGGCGGCGCGCTTGGCGGCTTCCTCGTCGCGCTTTTTCTCAATCATCCGCGCAGTCCAGATGGAAATTTCGTAGAGGATGATGGTGGGCAGCGCGAGGCCGATCTGGCTGATCGGATCAGGCGGGGTGAGCACCGCAGCGACGATGAACGCCAGCACGATGGCCCATTTGCGCTTTGCCTTCAAACCTGCGGATGACAGCAAGCCGACACGCGCCATGAGGGTTGTGACGACCGGAAGCTGGAACACAAGGCCGAACGAGAAAATGAGCGTCATGATGAGGCTCAGATATTCCGACACCTTTGGCAGCAGCGAAATCTGGACGTCGCCATTGCCGCCGGTCTGCTGCATGGCCAGGAAAAACCACATGACCATTGGCGTGAAGAAGAAATAGACCAGCGCAGCGCCCATCAAAAACAAGAGTGGCGAGGCAATGAGAAACGGCAGAAACGCCGCACGCTCATTGCGATACAGGCCCGGCGCAATGAATTTATAAATCTGCGTCGCGATGAGCGGGAACGCGAGAACCATGCCGCCAAACATGGCAAGCTTGATCTGCGTGAAGAAAAACTCCTGCGGCGCGGTGTAGATCAACTCCACCTTGTCCAAAGGCAGGCCCGCCCACTTGACGGCCCATTTGAACGGCACGACCAGCAGATTGAAAAGGTGCTTAGCAAAGAAAAAGCAGACAAGGAAAGCGACGAAAAAGCCGCCAATCGACCAGATCAGGCGCGTGCGCAGTTCAATAAGGTGTTCGATCAACGGAGCGGAGGATTTCTCCATCTCGTCCTGTTCAGTGAGGCTCACGATTTCGACCTTGCCGTTGTGGTTTTCTTCGCAGCCGGTTTTGCAGCGGCTTTTGCCGCGGGCTTGGCAGGCGCCTTCGCGGCTGGCTTTGTCGCGGGCGCTTTTGTTGCTTTAGCTGCAGCGGGCACCGGTGCCGGTTGCGGCGTTGCTGGCGCGGCGGCGGCTTCCGGCAATGCACTGGCACCCGTTTTCAACGGCTCAGCAGGCTGCAAATTAGGGCTGGGCGGCGACGGGGGCGGTTGCGGATTGAGCGATTGCAGCCCGGCACGAACATCAGAAGCGGCCTGCTCAAACGGATTAAGCTGCTTCTTGATTTCAGTTGCCGGGTTCAGGCTGCGCAGCGCATCAACCGACTTCTTGACGTCGTCGAGTTCGGCTTCCTGCAAAGCCTCATTGAACTGGCGCTGAAAATCGCCAGCCATCTTGCGCATCTTCGCCGTTGTGCGCCCGAACGAGCGCAACATTCCCGGCAAATCTTTTGGCCCGACGACCACGATCATTACGACCGCAATCACCAGCATTTCGGTCCAGCCTACTTCAAGCATTGGCTACCGCCTGTCTGACCGAAGCCAGCTTAGCTTTTCTTTGCCTTGACGCCCGGCTCGACGGTCTCATCAACGCGATGCTCGACGGTGCGCGGATCAACCGGCGCTTCGTCATCCTCAGCCATGCCCTTCTTGAAGCTCTTGATGCCCTTGGCCATGTCGCCCATCAACTCAGGAATCTTGCCACGGCCAAACAGCAACAGCACGACCACCAAAACGATGAGCCAGTGCCAAATCGAAAACGAACCCATTTCACACTCTTCCAGCTAGAACGGAGTTAGCATCATCTATGCGCTTTCGCGCTCAGTTTCAAACACAAGTACGTCGGAAGTGCGCGGCGTCAACCAGATATCTCGCGCAGCATCGGGCACAACGCCGCATCTGATGCGCACACGCACAGGTTGCTCATAGCCCTGAAGAGCTAATTCAAGCATTTCCACAACACCAAGATAGTGCCGCGAAAGGACTTTTGCCTGCACTGCGCCGGATTTCGGGTCAAGGTCGAAGCCCGTGGTGCGCACCGCGACAGTGGCGCGCGCGCCCTCCCCCAAACCGGCTGCAGCAAATGCGCCGACCGGCGTATTGGCCGCACCGTCACGCACTTTTGAATGAAAGAGATTCAGTTCCGAGAAAAAACCCGCAGCGAAGAGATTCGCAGGGCGCAGATAGAGGTCCGATGATTTGCCGACTTGCACCAGCTTGCCGCCTTTGAGCAGCGCGATGCGGTCGCCCATGCGCATGGCTTCTTCCGCATCATGCGTGACGACAATGGCGGTGGCGCGGCTGCGACGCAGAATTTCAAGAGTCTCGGCACGCACACTGTCCTTAAGGCGCGAATCAAGCCCGGAAAATGGCTCGTCGAGCAGCAGCACGGCGGGACGCGGGGCAAGCGCACGAGCCAGCGCCACGCGCTGTTGCTCGCCGCCCGAAAGCGTGTGCGGATAGGCATCCGCCAATCGCGACAAGCCGACGCGCTCCAGCGCGATCATGCCCTGTTTGCGGCCCTCTTCGCTGGAAAGAGCGGTGAGGCCGAAGCGGACGTTTTCCAGGATCGACAGGTGCGGGAACAGCGCAAAATCCTGAAACACCAAGCCGATGGAGCGCTTTTCCGGCGGCATGAATGTTGCCGGACCTGCGATTTCGCGGTCGTTGAGAAGGATGCGGCCCGCACTCTGGCTTTCAATGCCCGCGGCGATTCGGAGCAAGGTGGTTTTGCCGGAACCCGACGGACCGAGCAGGCACAAAACCTCGCCCGGCTCGGCGGTGAGCGTCAGCCCGCGCAGCGTTTCCGTGCCATCGGCGAAACGGTGATGGATGTCGTCAAAGCTGAGACGAGCGGCGAACGAGACGCCCGACGCCGTGCGGCTTGCACTCTCCTGTACCGCCTCGTCCACCTGATTGCCGCCCTCGATAAACCTGACCCGTTGGGTCAAGCATCTCGGTCTTTGGGTGTCAACAGGCCGAGCTCTTCCAGATCGATGTCCGTCAACGGATCTTCGTCTTCCGTCAGCTCGTCGGGATCTTCGGGTGGCAGCGGAATCGAGAAGTTGGACGGCATGCGCGCCGACAGGAGCCCCGCCCCCTTCAACTCGTCGATACCGGGAAGATCGCGGATCGATTCGAGCTGGAAATGGTCGAGGAAAGCTTCCGTAGTGCCGTAGGTTACGGGACGACCAGGCGTCTTGCGGCGACCACGCATGCGCACCCATTCGGATTCCAGCAGCGTGTCGAGCGTGCCCTTGGAGGTTTCGACCCCGCGAATGTCTTCGATTTCGGCGCGGGTGACCGGCTGGTGGTAAGCGATGATGGAAAGCACCTCCAGCGCGGCGCGGGAAAGCTTGCGCTGCTGGATCGTGTCGCGGCTCATCAGGAAAGCAAGGTCGCCCGCGGTGCGGAACGCCCACGAATCACCGATCCGTACAAGGTTTACGCCGCGCTTGGCGTAGATTTGCTGGAGATGAAGCATGGCCGCGGCGACGTTGGCGCCCTCCGGCAAGCGCGCGGCCAAGGCGTTTTCGCTGACAGGCTCGGTGCTTGCGAACACCAGCGCTTCGGCCATGCGCGCGGTTTCGGCCAGCAGCATGCGCTCCGCAGTGCTCAAGGCTTCCGGGGCTTCATCTTCGTTTTCATCATCGGCCCGAAAGGGCATGATCTTCGCGCTCGCTTGTTCGCTCATGCTGCACTCACCGGTTTCGGCGTGGCAGTTCGCCCACGCATATACAAAGGCTTGAAGGCGGCTTCCTGACGCATTTCGATTTGCCCTTCGCGCACCATTTCAAGGCTGGCGGCAAATGAACTCGCTATAGCAGTGGTGCGCTGGTCGGCGCTGACGACGTAATCAATCAGGAAGCTGTCGAGGCTCGCCCAATCTTCCAACTGGCCGATCATTCGCGTCAGCATTTCGCGCGCATCCTTGAGCGACCAAACGCGCCTATATGCGATGCGAACACTCGACATTTCCTTGCGCTGACGCTCCGCCGCGTAGGCCGAAAGCAGGTCGTAGAGCGTGGCCGAAAACTGGTTTCGCTTTTCGATGATGACCGTTTCCGGCATGCCGCGCGCAAACACATCGCGCCCAAGCCGATTGCGATTGACCAGACGCGCCGCCGCATCGCGCATCGCCTCAAGGCGCTGGAGGCGGAACTGGAGTACAGCGGCCAATTCCTCGCCGCTCTCGCCTGTTTCGTCCTTTTGCTTGGGGATCAAAAGCTTGGATTTCAGGAAGGCCAGCCATGCGGCCATGACCAGATAATCCGCAGCGATTTCCAGCCGCAACTCGCGGACCTTTGCGATGAAGCCCAGATATTGCTCGGCAAGCGCGAGAACCGAAATGCGCGTAAGGTCCACTTTCTGGTTGCGCGCGAGGTGCAGCAGAAGGTCGAGCGGACCTTCAAAACCGGCAACGTCTACGACCAGTTCCGGCTCGTCAGTGGCTCGCTCTTCCGCACCGGGCAGCGCGCCCTCGCCCCACAGCCGATCCATCGGCGTGCGGTCCGAAGCTGCCTTACTTGGCGATTTTGGCGGCGTTTGACCTGCCATCGTGTCCTTCTATCAGCGGATTATGCAACCGCCTCGAAATAGTTTGCAAACTCGGCTCGGATGTCTGCTTCGGCCACTGCGTCTCGTGACTTGATGAAGCCGAGCGCGCGTTCGGCACGTTCAAGCGCGCGGCCCTCAAGCGGCTTCGCACCCGCCACAATGCCCTGCATTTCTTCCATTACCCCGTTGCAGTGAAGGACGATATCCACGCCCGCCGCAAGGATTGCCGACGATTTATCCGGGAAATCCCCAGAAAGCGCCTTCATGGAGGTGTCATCGCTGATGAGAAGGCCGTCAAAGCCGATCTCGCCGCGCACGATGTCTTGCGTAACCTTACGCGAAGTGGTGGCCGGATTGTCGGGGTCAATTGCATTGAAAACCACATGGGCGGTCATTGCCATCGGCAGATGATTGAGCGCCTTGAACGGGGCAAAATCATGCTGGCGCAGTTCGTCCAGTGATTCATAGACCGTGGGCAGCTCGTAATGCGTATCGGCAGTCGCGCGACCGTGGCCCGGTATGTGCTTCATGACCGGCAGAACGCCGCCCGACATGAGGCCCTCGGCAGTGGCGCGGCCAAGCGCGGCGACGGTGTCGGGATCGAAGCCATAAGCACGCGCGCCGATTACGTCGCTCGCTCCGGCAACGGGGACGTCAAGCACGGGGAGGCAGTCGGCATTGATGCCAAGGCGCAGAAGGTCGAATGCGTGAAGGCGTGCAAGCAGCCATGCCGCGCGAAGACCTTGCTCGCGGTCGGCCTGATAGACTGCGCCGATTGCCGAACCGGAGGGATAATTCGGCGCGATGGGCGGGCGAAGACGCTGCACGCGACCGCCCTCCTGATCGATAAACACAGGCGCATCCGGCCTGCCGACACTGGCGCGCATGTCGGCCACCAGATCACGGATCTGGTCCGGCTCGCCAATGTTGCGCGCAAAGAGGATGAAGCCCCACGGACGCTCGTTTGCGTAGAACGCGCGCTCTTCAGGTGTGAGGGATTTGCCGGCGCAGCCGAAGATAATTGCTTGTGATTCGCTCATGGCAGCAATTTAGACCCGCATTGAGCCGATGCCTACCATTTGAAATTGAAGCTGTGTGGCGTGACTTACCCCTCATCCGCCTGCCGGCAGGCGGATGAGGGGTAAACTGTGAGGCGTATCGATTGAGAGCAGTGCTGGCAAAAACAAAAAAGCGCGGACCCGAAGGCCCGCGCCTTGTTCGTCAGATGCTGTTTGCGGTCAGGTCTTCGTGACGAAGCACTTGCCGCCTGCAGACTTGAAGCTGTTGCACATGCCAGCCGCCGCGTCGCGGGTTTCCGCCGGGATGCGGATGCGCCAGAACGTGCCCTTGCCTGCGATGTCGGCCTTGACGATGTTCACGCCCTTGCCTTCAAGCACGCTGCCGTAGCGGCCAAGCATCTTCTGATAGGTCGCCTTGGCGGCAGCTTCGCTGCTTTCCGAAGCAATCTGCATCGTCCAGCCACCCTCGACGGCCGGTTGCGGCTCGATGGAAGCGGTCTGATCCGGCGCAACGTCTGCAGGCTGCACAGCCGCCTGATCATCATTGGCCGGAAGCGCCGGTGCATCGTCGTTGGAACCGATGGCGCTTGCGACATCATCACTTGCCGGGGCCGGTGCGGCAGCAGCGACCTTGTTCTGTGGCGCGATGGTGTTCGTCGCCTGCGGCTCCGTTTCCTCGCGAGGAGCAAGGCTGCCATCCGGCTTCACAACCATTGTGCGGACCTTGCGCGGAGCCACGGCGATGGATTCGCCATTGGCAGGCTGCGCATCTTCCGCAGTGGCGGGCTGGATGCGGTCATCCGACTTTGCGGCGCCATCATCCGACATTGCCAGATCGTCTTCCGCATTTTCAGGCAACTGGTCCGGCAGATCGACCGGCTCTTCATTGCTGGTGATCAACTTGTCCTGTGGATTGGCGTTCGCATCCCCAGTGCGAGCAACAGTCTCGTAAACCTTGCTTTCCTGGCTAGGCTGCGTGCTGGCGGTCGGCGTTTCCGGGCGCACCCTGAAAGGAGCCTGATCGGCCTTGACCAACTCCGGTGAGCTGCCCTGCGCATCGCCCATCATCGACATGGCAACCGCACCAGCAACGCCAAGGATGGCGACGCCACCGATGATTGCCGCAATGAGCAGGCCGCGCTTTTTCGGCTGCTTCTGATAGGCGGGCTGCTGATACGGCGCGGGGGCCAGATCATCCTCGAAATCGCCATCGAGATCGAAATCGTCCATTGCGGCGGTGTCGAAATCGTCAAACGCTTCGGCGAGATCGTCTTCGGTCAGGTCGATACGAATATCGTCGTCATCGTGATGGGCGTGAGCTGCCGCGCGCTCCTGATATGCAGGCGCAGCAGGTTGCGGCGTGTAGCCATAAGATGATGCGGGCTTTGACTGCGCAGCATAGGACGGCTGCGGAGCAGCAGGCTGCGCATAGGTTTGCGCGCTGTATGCATTGTGCATGTCCGGCGCTGGCTGCGCAGGGCGCGACGAAACACCAGCGAAGGACGGCGTTGCGCGAGCCGGAGCAGCGGCAGGAGCCGGGGTGCTCATCTGCTGGAGCAGATTGTTGAACTCGGTGTCGAGATCATCGACCGCAGCAACGGCCAGCGGCTCCTCAGCAATTTCAAGCTCTGGAATGTCGAGATCGTCAGCGACGGCGACCGCACGGTCTGGCACGTCAATCGTCTCGATTTCCGGGATCGGCGCGGCGACAACCGGCTCAGGACGGCTGTAGGCTGCAACCTGCGGCGCTTCCACGACGCGCGGTGCAGGCATTTCCACGACTGGTGCCTGCGGCTCAATGCGCTGCTCAATACGAGGCTCGACGCGAAGGGGCTGCGCTTCAGCGCGAGCGATTGGCTGCTCGGCGCGGTTGATCTGAGGGGTGGCCCGGCTGAACACAGGGGCAGCTGTGCGCCAGGAATCATTCGGTTCTGCTACGCGGTACTTTTGCGCCATGGCGGCTAACATCGCAAACGGGTCGTCTTCATCTACTGCCGGGGGTTCCTCCGCCTTGACTTCGGCGACAGGTTCAACTTCCTCCTGAACAGCGGCTACTACTTCTTCGGCTTCCTCTGTTGCCTCGACAGGTGAAAGCTCTTCTTCTGTTTCTTCTACCAACGCTTCGGCTGCTTCCACTTCGGGAAGCTTATCGAGCGCCTCGGCTGGTTCAGGGAAACCGAACTCAACCGACAAATCGTCTTCCGGGGCTGGCATCGAAACCGAAGCATGCGCCGCGACGAGTTCTTCTTGATTGGGCTGCTGCGAAACCGACGCCAGATTTTCAGCGCGGGTATCGAGAATTTCGTGATGCTCAGAATTGCCAAGCAGTGCGTTGAACTCCGCCTCAAGCTCGGCTTCGTCGGCGTCGTCAGCGACAAAGGCGACCGGCTCTTCGCGGGGCGCTTCCTGCGACTGCTCGTTGACCGGGCTGAGCTTGATGACCGGAATCTCAGCGTCTTCAACC
Source organism: Mesorhizobium denitrificans (assembly GCF_003403035.1). Classification (GTDB taxonomy): domain Bacteria; phylum Pseudomonadota; class Alphaproteobacteria; order Rhizobiales; family Rhizobiaceae; genus Mesorhizobium_G; species Mesorhizobium_G denitrificans. The sequence goes on from NZ_QURN01000008.1 coordinate 186,077, forward strand.
TGTGGCGCAAGCTCTGCGGCCATCAGATCTTCAAGCGGCTGCTCATCGGCTGCTGATAATTGCGGCTCGTCGGCAACTTCTTCCTGCGCGACCGGCTCATCTGCGGCTTCTTCGACATGCGCTTCAAGCGGCGGAAGCGGCTCTTCAAGCTCCGGCTCCTGGGCGGAAGCGGCCACTGGCTCGTCGGCGACGTCCTCATCGCCAAACTCGCGCATAAGCTCTTCTTCAAGATCGATCTTGAATTCCTCAACAGACGCGGTTTGTACCGCGACCTTGTTGGCGCCTTCCGCCTTGCGCGGATCGAAACCCATGATGCGCGTCAACTCAGCAAAGGGATCGGCAGCAGGCACGTCGGAGTCCATCAGGTCTTCCCGACCCGCATTCACACCGGTTGTTTTGTCAGCCATGTGTCTCTCGCACACTCATGTTACACGGTTACGCAGAGGCGTTTGCGGCCCCTACCAGCGCAATGTGGGCAAATGGTGACAGGTGATTTGTGCTCAACGCATCTCGGTTGGAGCATCTGCCCCAATCAGCGTCAGGCCCGATGTGACGACATCGCAAACCGCCTGCACCAGACCCAGCCTGGCTTCGGTCAATTCTGCGTCGTTAACCTTAACAAAGCGTAAGCTCACATTTTCAGTGCCACGATTCCAGTGGGCATGGAAAGCGCTCGCCAAATCATAGAGGTAAAACGCAAGCCTGTGAGGCTCATGCGCCTGCGCCGCAGAGGCCACCAGACGGGGGTATTCCGCGAGTTTCTTGATGAGCGTCAATTCGCCCTCATCATCAAGCTTTTCCACGGACTTGCGCAATGTTTCGCGATCAAATTCGCGACCCGGAAACTGCTCGCGCGCCTGCCGGAAAACCGAGTGGCAACGCGCCGAGGCGTATTGCACATAGAAAACCGGATTATCCTTGGACTGCTCCGTGACTTTTGCGAAATCGAAATCCAGCGGGGCATCGCTCTTGCGATAGAGCATCATGAAGCGAATCGCATCGCGACCGACTTCCTCCACCACATCGCGCAGCGTGACGAACTCCCCTGACCGCTTCGACATGCGCACCGGCTCGCCATCGCGGAACAGCTTCACGAGATTGCAAAGCAGGATCGTGACTTCCAGCCGGTCGGCGGAAAGGGCGCGGCCAAGCGCTTCCATGCGCTTTACGTAGCCGCCATGATCCGCGCCGAGCACGAAAATGGTTTGCTCGAACCCGCGCGCAATCTTGTCGGCCATATAAGCGACGTCGGCGGCGAAATAGGTGAATGAGCCATCCGACTTGATCAGCGGACGATCCAGATCGTCGCCGACCTCGGTGGAGCGGAACAGCGTCTGCTCACGGTCTTCCCAATCGACGGGCTTTTCGCCCTTCGGAGGCGGCAGCGTGCCCTTGTAGACGTGGCCAGCCAGCGTGAGGTCGTTGATCGCGGAGCGGATGCGACGCGCACCATCGGCATGCAGCGCGCGCTCGGAGAAAAACACCTCGTGGTGAACATTCAGAAGCGCGAGGTCTTCACGGATGATGACCATCATGGCCTCGATCGCGCGGTCCTTGGCGATGGCAAGGGCTTCGTCTTCGGGCTTTTGCAGAAGGTCGCGGCCATATTGCTTTGCCAGCGACTGACCGACCGGAACGAGATAATCGCCGGGGTAAAGGCCTGGCGGAATCTCGCCGATATCTTCCCCGAGCGCCTCGCGGTAGCGCAACAGCACCGAGCGGCCCAGAACGTCGATCTGCGCGCCAGCATCGTTGATGTAGTATTCCTTGGTGACGTCGTAACCGACGAAAGCCAGCATGTTGGCAAGCGTGTCGCCTACCACCGCGCCACGGCAATGTCCGACATGCATCGGCCCTGTCGGGTTCGCGGATACGTATTCGACATTGACCTTGCGCGCCTGCCCAAGCGTGGTGCGGCCAAAATCCTGACCTTCCACCAGAATGCCGGACAGCAGCGATTGCCAGAAACGCTCGGCCAGCTTGAGGTTGACGAAGCCGGGACCGGCGACCTCGGCGCGCACCACGTCCGGGTCCTTCGCCAGTTCAGCAACGATCATTTCGGCCAATGCGCGGGGATTCTGCCCAGCCGGTTTGGACAGAACCATCGCGGCGTTTGTGGCAAGGTCGCCGTGACTGGAATCGCGCGGCGGCTCGACAGCGATGCGCGAAAGATCGAGCGAACCGCCGTCTTTCGACTTGATCTCAAGACCTTCTACGATTTTGATAATCCGACCTGTGAAGTCGGCGAAAATATTCATGGCTTTACCGGACTGCTTTCAATGGACAGACGCCCGCCAATATATGGCAACGACGCGCGAATTGTTGGGCGCGGAGCTATCCCAAATCCGGCTCGCGGTCAAACAGACGGCGGTATTCCTTGATGGCGTATGTGTCCGTCATACCCGCGAGGTAGTCCGCGATATGCCGAGCCTTGGCCTCTTCCGAGGCATCAGCGCCAACAGTGCGCCAACTTTCGGGCATTGCGGCGGGATCGGCGAAATAGGCGTCGAACAGGTCCTTGACGACTTGCTCGGCTTCTTCGCGCACGCGCATGACGACGGGGTTGCGGTAGAGGTTGGCGTACAGGAAGCGCTTTAGCTGGCTTTCCGAAGCCGCCATCTGCTCCGAAAACCGCGCGAGGGTTTCGCCAGCGCCGCGCACATCGTCCGCGCTTTGCGGCTTTAGACGGTCCAGATTTGCGGAGGTGGTGGAGATGACGTCCTCAACCATCGCGGTGATCTGTCGGCGCACCAGCTCATGCGTTGTGCGGTGCTGGTCGAGGCCGGGATAGAGCGTGCGCACTTCGGCCAGTATCGCGGCGGGCATGTCAGCTCCTTCCAGCATTTCCAGCGACAGCAGGCCGGAGCGCAGGCCATCGTCGATGTCATGCGCATCATAGGCGATGTCATCAGCAATCGCGGCGCATTGCGCCTCCAGCGCGGCGTAGCGGGACAGCTCAAGATCAAACTGGGCGGAGAAATCCAGAATGGCCTGCGGCACCGGACCTTTCAGCCCCCTACCCGACGAATCCTCCAGCGGGCCATTGTGCTTGACCAGACCTTCGAGCGTTTCCCATGCGAGGTTCAGCCCGTCGAAGGTTGCGTAGCGGCGCTCAAGATCGGTGACAACGCGCAGAGACTGGGCGTTGTGGTCGAAGCCGCCCCATCGGCTGAGGCGGTCGTTCAGCGCATCCTCGCCCGTATGGCCGAAGGGCGTGTGACCGAAATCATGCACCAACGCGATGGCCTCGGCCAAATCCTCATCGCACCGGAGCGAGCGGGCCAAAGCGCGGGCAATCTGGGCCACCTCAATCGAGTGCGTGAGGCGCGTGCGGTAATGGTCGCCCTCATGCGCGATGAAGACCTGCGTCTTGTGTTTGAGGCGGCGAAAGGCGGTGGAATGGATGATACGATCGCGGTCGCGCTGGAACGGCGTGCGGGTCGGGCTTTCGGGCTCAGGATAGAGACGGCCACGCGATTGCGCAGGGTCGCAGGCATAAAGCGCGCGTGGCCTGTAGCCGAAGCCAATGCCTTCGAGTTCCGTTCCCATCCGCTTCTCGCCTGCCCTCCAGTTGACTTGGACAGACGCGCTTCATACCTATGGTGGGAACGCTAATGCAAGGTGAGCGCTATGAGCGCAGAAATAAACACTGTGGAAGTAACGGAAGCTGCGGCAAAACGCATTGCCAAAATCGTTTCCGCCGAGCCGGGCAAGTCTGCCCTGCGCGTATCTGTCGAGGGTGGCGGATGCTCAGGCTTTTCCTACAAGTTCGATCTTGTAGACGGGCGCAACGACGACGATTTCGCTATTGAACGCGACGGCGCAACCGTTCTGATAGACGATCTTTCGCTCGTCTATATGGGCGGCTCGGTCATCGACTTTGTCGACGACCTGATGGGCCAGTCATTCCAGATCAAGAATCCGAATGCTGTCGCGTCCTGCGGCTGCGGGACGAGTTTCTCAGTATAACCGGGAGAAGAGCGGCTTATTCAGCCGCTCTTCTTTTCTTTTCCAGGTTGCGACTCGCGCAATGACGCATTCTGTTCGTCAAGCCACCGCAGGCACGTGACCCGGATAGCAGACGTAAGATTGCCAGATTCACCGTGCTGCTGAGCGATTTCCTCGATCAGTGCACCCATGGTGATTTTTCTGTTTTCAGCCATACGCTTCAGCGTCGTCCAGAATATCCGCTCCAACCTGATACCGCGTCGCACATTGCCGCGTGCGACGACCCGGAACTCCGGAGCGAAAGGATCTTTTTCTGACGAAGCTGGCTTTAGTCCCCCATTGTCTTCATTGCTCATTTGGCTCGACCGTGTTTGCCCCAAGCCTCCTCGCAGGGGTTTTGTGGGACGGCGGCACGGCCTTGCTCAATACAGCCTTATGGTGAGTAAGGAGTAGGCGAGCCCTACCCCTCCCCCATTAGGAGAGGGGGTGAGCGGCTTGCATTGAGAAAAACGATCAGAATGAGCTAGCTCTGAACGGCGATTCAGTGGGCCTCGGCCGTCATGGCTGCTTCGCGCAGTTCTGCTTCATCGATCACCGTGCCGTTGAAGAAAGCGTTCAGCACGATCGACGACATGGTGGCGAGCAGGATTCCTGATTCGATCAGCGGATGAATCGCGTGCGGAAGCCACATCATGTAGCTCGGCGCGATGAGCGGGATCATGCCCATGCCCAGAGATACGGCGACTACGAACAAATTGTTGCGCTTATGCTTGAAGTCCACATTCGAGAGGATGCGGATGCCAGTGGCCGCAACCATGCCGAACATGACCAGCCCTGCCCCGCCCAGAACGAAAGTGGGCAGGCTTTCGACAAGCGCACTCATTTTCGGGATGAGGCCGAAGATGATTAGAATGACGCCGGCCGCAACGCAGACGAAGCGGCTCTTGACACCCGTGACGCCGACCAGCCCGACATTCTGCGAAAAGGATGTGTAGGGGAAGGTGTTGAATATGCCGCCAATGACCGTGCCCAGACCATCCGTACGCAGGCCGGCGGACAGGCTTTGCGGCGTGATCTTACGTTCGACGAGGTCGCTCAACGCGAGGAACATGCCGGTCGACTCGATCAGCGACACTATCATTACCAGCACCATTGTTGCGATGAGGATGGGATCGAAGATCGGCATGCCGAAATGAAACGGCGAAATGAGCGCGAACCAATCGGCCTTTGCGACATTGTCGAAATGCATCATGCCAAACAGCGCGGTGGCAACGCCGCCGACGATAATGCCAAGCAGGACCGCGATGTTCGAGACAAAGCCCCGCCCATATTTTGCGATGAGCAGGATCGAGATAAGCACAAGCACCGAAATACCGATATGCGACAAGGGCGCATAGCCGGGATTGTTGACGGAAGGCGCGAGCTGCAAGCCAGCCGGAATCGGCGGAATGGCGGGGTTTGCACCAGTCGTGAAGCTCTGAACGGTCTTAAGCCATTCCGCATGTTCTGGCGAGACGAGCTTCGGCGCTGTCAGCCCCACCGGCACGCCGAAAACCCACTGGATGCCGACGCGCATCAGCGTTACGCCGATAACGAGAATGATGGTTCCTGTGACCACCGGTGGAAAGAAGCGAAGCATCTTGCCGACAAGCGGCGCAAGAAATATGCCGATGACGCCAGCACCGATGATGGAGCCGAATATCAGCCGCGCACCATCTGCACCCGGATTTGCGCCCGCCATCGCCACCATCGGGCCGACTGCAGCGAAGGTGACGCCCATCATCACCGGCATCTTGATGCCGAACCATTGTGTGACGCCAAAGGACTGAATCAGTGTAACGATGCCGCAACAAAAGAGATCGGCAGAAATCAGAAATGCAACATCATGCGGTTCCAGATTGAGCGCGCGCCCAACAATCAACGGAACCGCGATGGCCCCCGCATACATTACCAGAACATGCTGGATTCCGAGTGTGGCAAGGCGTGGCAGTGGCAACACCTCGTCCACAGGATGGACGGTTGACGACATGAGTGCTCTCCCGGTTTAATCCCGCTCCTTTATCAAGCTCCTCACAGCGGGATGGTGGAGAATGACTGGAAACCGGTGCGCCGACTATCAAGTACTATTTGAAATTCTAATGAGATTCACATGAAAATCGTGACCTGGAATATTAACGGCGTCAGAGCCCGCCTGGGAAATCTCACGCATTGGCTGAGCGAGAGCCAGCCCGATATTGCGTGCCTTCAAGAAATCAAGACCGTGGACGACCAGTTTCCGCGCGCGGAGGTGGAGGCGCTCGGCTACAACGTGGAAACGCACGGGCAAAAGGGCTTCAACGGGGTAGCCATCCTTTCCAAGCTACCGTTCGACGAGGTGAACCGTGGCCTGCCCGGCGACGATGCCGACGAGCAGGCGCGCTTCATCGAAGGCGTTTTCTCGACGGATCGCGGCGCGCTGCGCGTCGTCTCGCTCTATCTGCCCAACGGAAACCCGATCGACACGGAGAAATTTCCGTACAAGCTTTCGTGGATGGAGCGCTTGCAGCGCTGGACGAAGCAGCGGCTGGAGCTTGAGGAAGCGCTGGTGCTGGCTGGTGACTACAACGTTATTCCCGAGCCCAAAGATGCACGCCATCCCGAAAACTGGCTGGGCGACGCTCTGTTTCAGCCTGAGACAAGACAGGCTTTCCGGCGGCTGAAATCGCTGGGTCTGACAGAAGCCGTCCGCGCTGTTACCGACGCGACGGATGTCTACACGTTCTGGGACTATCAGGCAGGCGCATGGCAGAAGAACAACGGCATTCGTATCGACCATCTGTTGCTCTCGCCCGAGGCGGCGGATGTGCTGGTTTCAGCCTCAATAGAAAAGCATGTGCGCGCCTGGGAAAAGCCTTCCGACCATGTGCCGGTTGCCATCGATCTCAATCTGGGACTGCCGGTGAAAGCTGCAGCGTGACTTACTGCTGGTCCTGAAGCTCGTCGGCGCGCGCAATTGCCTTGCGCCGCGTGCTCTCTTCAGTGACCGCGAAAGCTTCTTCCTGCATGCTGCGAATCCACGGCCGATCACGCGGTTCGGCACGTTCAAGCGCTGTCGTCATCATGGCCAGGCCATCGACAACCCTGCCGCTCTGGAACAGCAGATTGCCGAGCATGGCGCGCGCGCCCTCATGGCCGTTTTTGGCTGCGAGCATTAGCCAGCGGCCCGCCAGGCGAATTTTGCTCGGCGAGGATTCGCCACGCTGCAAATACATCTTGCCGACTTCGAACTGGCCGATGGGGCTGCCGTAATTTGCGGCACGCTGAAAATATTCGAACGCTGCATCAGGATCTGCCTGCACCGGGCTGCCAGGTATGCCCTCTTCGACATAGCGCCCCATTTCGGCGAGCGCATCCCCGACGAAACGCTCGTCGCTGCTGCCCGGCTCGACATCGCGGCTGACGATCTCGGAGAAGAATTTATAAGCTTCGTAGTCGTCCTGCGTGACGCCATCGCCCTCGGCATACATGCGTGCCAGCTTCCAGGTGGCGCCTATCTGCCCCTGCTCGGAAGCATCGCGATAAGCCTGCGCCGCCTGATCCTTATGCCCGCTCTTGTAGGCGGAGAACCCGAACTTGAAGACATCCCAAGGGCCACTCTTTTCGGTGATGGTAGCATCCTGCGCCCAAGCAGCCTCGACGCCGCCTGCCAGACACCCTGCGAGAGCGGCACTGATAAAAGAAGAACGGAGGATTTCCGATACCCTCATGCGAACTTGCTTCCGCCGAACCGGCGCGCAAGCAACTGCGCGCGCTCGTCCGGCGCTCCTGAAAACCTCATTTTGAGCAGGCTGGCGAGCCAACTGCTCCCTGTTTAGCATAACATGATAGGGGTTTTCGGCCAAAGTACGGCCCGGAATGGCCAGACCGGCGGCGAGGCTGTGACAAGAGTCAGCCATCGTTTCCGGCTGGATTTGCACGCCAACTGCATCGCGCGCACAAGCTGGCGCGCCTTCAGCAATCAACTGCCCCTGATTTGAGATGACCCTCGCGTCCATTCCTTTGCGCCGCAATCGCGGCCTTCATTCCTGTTCACGCCGACGATGCGGCTGTTGTGGTGAAACGTCTTTTTGCTGCGTTCCGTCCCAACGGCGTGCGCGTGGTTTATGGCGGGAAAACGGCAATTGCGACTCCGGAAGCCACCCCACGGATGGGTCTTTCCAAGCTGTTGCTGATTCGACACAAACCCGCCGCCGCCAAAAGACGTAGAGCGACATCACGACTTCCACTCAAGAATTAAAAAAGCCCGGCAGTGCCGGGCTTTTCGCATTCCATGAAGTCAGCTTACCACTTGATCGAGTAGCCAACATTGCCAGCAACTGCCCAACCGGAGTCCGCCGATGAATTTTCGCCCGGCGCATAGTTGGTTTCTTCGGCTGAGCCAATGTAGGTCAATCCGCCACCGAGACGCAGCTCACCGCCGAATTTGTCCTTGAGGAGCGTGCCAGCCGATACGGTCCAGCTATCACTGATCAGATCCCATCCGGTCGCAACGCCCTGATCATAGGTGAGGGCAACCAAACCCGAAACATTGTCGTTGAACTGGTGACCAACACCAGCGGTGAAGGTCCAGCCATCTTTCCAGAAATAATCATTGGTGCTGTTGATAGTCGTGCCAAGCGGCGTGAAGGCTTCGGCGATCAACTGCTTGGTTTCACTCCAGTCGGTCCACTTGATAGCGCCGAACGCCAGCCAGCCCGGAGCAATGCCGGACTGAAGCTTCAACTCAACGCTCTGCGGCAAATCACCAGTACCGATCGCGGGCAGCGCATTGCGCAGATTTGCTGCGGCTGCCGCATAAGCCTGACCAAGAACCGCCTGAGCCTGCGCTCCAACCTGCTGAGCCTGCAACAACTGACCAGCAGCCGCCAAAGCCTGCGCTTGCTGCTGCAGAGCTGCCGCCTGCGCGCCAAGCAGCGCACCAGTCGGAACCGTCAATGAACCATCTGCACCATAGTGCGTGCCTGACCGATACATGAGCTGGGCGCGGAAGGCGATTTCCTTGATTTCATACGCGACACCAAGCCGGTAGCCAGTATCGTCGCCATCCAACGAAAGAACGGCATTTGAAAGAGCAACGTCGCCAGGCAGACTGCCGACAACATTCACACGGTTGTAGTCGAACTGCTCCATAAAGCCGCCGCCCAACAACCAGAAATTGCCTTTGCCGACATCAAATTTAACGCCACAGGTGAGCGCAGATTCATATGTGGTGAATTCTTCAGACAACTTTCCAGATATGGTTGGGAAGTCGTATTGCGCATTGCCACCGTTATTCATCACATGCGTGCCGGCGCAGCGGAAATTATCCGTTACGTTCAATTTGACCGCAAACGAAGGGACCATATAGTCTGCGGCGTAATCAGTGCCGTTCAACTGCGGGTTGGCGTTCGATTTGAATTTGCGCGTTGGGTGAACATAAGTCACGCTCGAACGCATGTTGAAGTTGCCGTCTTCATAGATGATGTCGGTGTCGGCCGTGCCACGACCAAAACCGCCAGCATTTGCTGTGCCCACAACCGCCATCGACAGGAAGGTGGCGCCGAGCAGCGATTTGACGAGCAGTCTGTTCATTTTCAAGGTCCTCTCCCCGCAGGCAATTCCGTTGCGCCGAATGTGTACGGCTAACGGATGATCTTGCAACGCCGAATTGCGACCGGTGAGAATTTACGACGCCTTAATTTCCGCCTTTACGCTCCCGGTACAAAGTAAAACCCGCCTGAAAACGGCTCGAACTGGAGCGCGCGCGGGCAAAATCTATTCGTTTTGAGTGCAAAATACTCGGAAATGGCCCTAAAACGGGCCCGAAACGGCGTTTAGTTACATTATGGCAACATTGCGACCCAAAAAAGCACAATGGGTTATTCTTCCGCAGCGTCACTGATCCAGTGACGCTGCGGCAAGTGCCTGTTTACCTTAAGTAAAGTGACGGCGACTCGAACAAAGCCGCCTGGCGGCTAGCTGGCTTCGCGCAGGCGGCCCAACGCAACCGCAAGTTTCGACTGCGACAAGCGGAACTCTTCCAACTTTTCGCGTTCAGCGGCGACGATCTCTTCTGGCGCGCCAGCCACGAACTTTTCGTTCGATAGCTTCTTCTCGATGCGCGAGATTTCATCTGAAACCTTGCCCGCCTCTTTTTCGAGGCGGGACGTCTCGGCCTTGACATCGATGAGCGCGCCAAGCGGCAAGCAGAAAGTGGCCTCGCCAAGCACGATCTGCGCCGCACCCTTGGGTGCAATCTTGGCGAAATCAATTTCGCCCACACGCGCAAGGCGCTTGATGGCTGCATCGTGACGCTCCAGCCGCGTGGCGGTGGCATCATTGGCATCCACAACCACCATCGGCGCAACCGCAGCGGGAGGCACACGCATTTCGGACCGCACCGAGCGGATTTCAGAAACCAGCTCGATGAGCCAGTTGATCTCGGCAGCGGCTTCCTTGTCTTCAAAAGTGGGTTGCGGCCAGGTTGCATGGCAAAGCAGCGTCGTGCGCTGTTCGCCTTCCGGCGCGGTCAACGCCCACAACTCCTCCGTCATAAACGGCATGAAGGGGTGGAGTAGCTTGAAGATTTCGTCCAGCACGTAAGCAACACAGGCCTGACTTTCGGCCTTCGCGGCTTCATCATTGCCCATGAAAACGGGCTTCAAAAGCTCCAGATACCAATCACAGAACATGTTCCAGACAAAGCGATAGGCCGCGCCCGCCGCTTCGTTAAAACGATAGGTCGTGATTGCGTCCGTAATCTCACGCGATGCGCGCGAGAGTTCGGTCAAAATCCAGCGATTGATGGTGAGCTTAGCGTCGTTCAGCCAGATGTCATCATTGCGCGCGACGCCGTTCATCTGCGCAAAGCGTGTTGCATTCCAGAGCTTGGTTCCGAAATTGCGATAGCCCGCGATGCGCGCCGGATCGAGCTTAACATCCCTACCCTGCGCAGCCATGATCGCGAGCGTAAAACGCAGCGCGTCAGCACCATATTCGTCGATCAACTCAAGCGGATCGATGACATTGCCCTTGGACTTGGACATCTTCGCGCCGTTCTTGTCGCGAACGAGCGCATGGACATAGACCGTGTGGAACGGCTCCTCATCCGTGAAATGCAGGCCCATCATCATCATGCGGGCAACCCAGAAGAAGATGATGTCGAAGCCCGTGACAAGCACACTGGTCGGGTAATAGGTCGCGAGTTCCTTGGTCTGATCCGGCCAGCCGAGCGTCGAGAACGGCCAGAGCGCCGAGGAAAACCACGTGTCCAGCACGTCTTCCTCGCGCGTCAGAATCGCGCCCGGCTCGAAGTTCTCAAGACGCTCTTCGACCCACGCCTTCCACGGACCTTCGTGCGCGAGATAGTGCTGCACGGCAGCGTCCAGCGCCTCTTCCTCGGTGCGTTCCACAAAGACCTGACCATCCGGACCATACCATGCCGGGATCTGGTGCCCCCACCAAAGCTGACGCGAGACGCACCAAGGCTGGATATTCTCCATCCAGTCGAAATAAGTCTTTTCCCAATTCTTCGGGACGAACCTGGTGCGCCCTTGCCTTACGGAGCGGAGCGCGGGCTTCGCAAGTTCGCCAGCATTGACATACCATTGGTCCGTCAAGAACGGCTCAATCGGCACGCCGCCGCGGTCGCCATGCGGCACCATATGCTTGTGCGGCTCGATCTTCGCGAGATAACCGCCGTCTTCCATCAACTGTACAATGAGTTTGCGCGCGGCAAAGCGGTCCTGCCCATGCAGCGCATCCCAAACCGACTGGCGCTCCGGCGTAACCTCAAGACCTTCGAGGAAGTCCTCGTTTTCATTGATGTCTATTTTGGCATCGACGGTGAGAATATTGATCGCACGCAAACCATTACGCTTGCCAACCTCGAAATCGTTGAAGTCGTGCGCAGGCGTGATTTTCACCGCGCCAGTGCCCTTTTCCGGATCGGAATATTCATCCGCGACGACTTTCAGCCGCCTGCCGACCAGCGGCAGAACGAGATTTTTGCCGACGAGCGCCGCGTAACGCGCATCATCAGGATGAACCGCAACGCCCGTGTCGCCCAGCATGGTTTCCGGACGCGTGGTCGCGACGGTCAGATAGGTGCTTTCGTCTTCCGGATCGAAGGTTTTGCCCTCAACCGGATAACGGAAATGCCAGAGATTGCCGTTCACTTCCTGCTGCTCAACCTCGAGGTCAGAAATTGCAGTGAGCAACTTGGGATCCCAGTTCACCAGGCGCTTGTCTTTATAGATCAGGCCCTGCTTGTAGAGCGTGACAAAAACCTCGATGACCGCCTTCGACAGGCCCTCATCCATCGTGAAGCGCTCACGCGACCAATCACACGATGCGCCCAGCCGCTTCAGCTGGTTGACAATGATGCCACCGGATTCCGCTTTCCAATTCCAGACGCGATTGACAAAATCCTCACGCGTGAGGTCGCGGCGATGGATCTGCTTTTCCATCAACTGCCGCTCGACGACCATCTGCGTGGCAATGCCCGCATGATCCATGCCCGGCTGCCAAAGCACGTCCCTTCCGCGCATGCGCTCGAACCGCACCAGAATATCCTGAAGCGTGTTGTTCAGTGCGTGCCCCATGTGCAGTGAGCCGGTGACGTTCGGCGGCGGAATGACGATGGTGAACGCTTCAGCACCCGGCTCTGCGCCCGCACCCGCGCGGAAAGCATCCGAGTCCTGCCAAAGTTTAGCAATGCGAGGCTCCACCGCCTGCGCGTCATAAGTCTTTTCGAGCATGAATATCAGTCCGGTTTGGTCGGCTTGGATGTAATGCGAAAGCCGCGAGGCCGCAACAAGGCAGACCAAAACAAAAAGCGCCGCCAGACAGCGACGCTTCGCTCTAATGGCTGATGGCTATCAGGATGTACCGCGCGCGACCCGTTCGATTTCCTCGCGCACAAGGCGCTCAACCAAGCTCGGCAGATTGTTGTCCAGCCACTCCTGCAGCATGGGCCGCATCATTTCTTCCGCAATCTGGTCCAGCGGGCGACGACGACTTGCCGCAAGCGCTTCGCTCAGTTCGGTGAACGAGGCAGCAACCTGACGCTCAACAACCTGTGACAGCATTGCACTCTTTTGATCGACCTGCGGCGCTACAGCACCGGAAATCGCCGTAATCAACGGCCGATTCGTCTTTGCCGGCCCTGCAACCACGGAGTTTACAACAGCCTTTGGCGCTTCCACCTGCGGCGCAACGAAAACCTGAGTTGCAGCAGCACTCGGCGCCTGAACTTCCGCCACCGGCTTTGAAGCTTCCTCTTGCTCCGGCACGCTAACCGCAGCGGCTGGCTTCACTTCTTCGGGAGCCGCCGCTTTCGGCGCAGTTTCAACTACGGTTTCAGGCAGGATATTCGCGGATGCAGCTTGGGACGGCTCTTCCGAGCGAATCTCTTCTTCAACTTCGGCTATGTCGATAACGAAATCGTCCAGCGACAGAGACAACTCATTGATCGCGGCTTCCGCTGCGGCCACGGCCTCGTCCAGATCCTTGACCTCAATACGGTCCGGCTTCGGGGACGCGACTGAAACAATGTCCGCCGCCGGCTCGACCTCTGGAATGACGGTGCGCAATTCCGGCGCTGCCGCTAACGGACGACGAGTAGCGTCGTTGGCCGCCGGTCCAATCGGCGTGGCTTCAAAATCATCGTGCAGGTCGGCGGGCTTCTGACGAGCCTCTTCACCCTCTTCAATGATCTTGCGGATAGAGGCGAGAATTTCCTCCATCGATGGATCACGTTGCGCGCTCGACTGTGCCATGCTTTCCGCCTGTTTGGTTTCTGCCGAATATTTCCGGCTCGAATCACCTTTGGTTAGCGTAGCTGAGGCTGCGACAAGATAGAATCATCAATATCTTGTATGCGGAAATATCAACAAGCTAGAAGGCAATGCCTCGAGGACATGCAATATGACGCGAAGCCAAACCTCGCTTCGCGCCAAAATTAACGGCCGTCCGGCGTCCGCAAGCCGATCCACTTGTCTTTGACAGCACGGTAGTGCTCTTGCGGATCATATTCAGCCACACTCAAGCCGAGGCGTTTGATCGTGAGTTGACCAAGCGCTGACATGATGGCGTATGAGGCGACGACAACGTCATGCTCATCGCTGACCAGATTCATCTGAGCCTGAATCACGTCTGCCTGCGCATCCAGAACGTCCAGCGTGGTGCGCTGACCGACATTGCGCTCTTCGATAACGCCGTTCAGTGCCAGCCGTGCGGCCTCGACAACTGAACGCTGCGCACGCACACCCTCGGAAGCTGACACATAGGTCGCCCAAGCAGACGATACGGCGTTGCGGACGGTGTCGCGATTCACGTCGACATCAATGCGAGCTTTGCCAAGGTTTTCCTTCGCCTGCCTGACCGTCGCCGATGTACGACCGCCTTGATAAATCGGGATTGTGAGCTGCGCACCAATCTGCGCGCTGCGCGACCAGGTGTTCGCGTCACTATCCTCACCGCCGCTGACCGAGCCAGAATAGTTGCGGCTCACACCGGCGAAGACATCGACCTGAGGCAAAATCGCTCCCTCAGCGGACTTAACGCCGAAATCAGCGGCATCGACCAGATGTTTGCTGGCCAGAATCGCAGGATGCTGTTCCAGCGCTACATTGATCGCGCTGTCCAACGACTTCGGAAGCATCTTCTTGAGGCCGCCAGCCGGCGACAATTTACCGGGGTTCTCACCGATGTATTCGCGGTAATTCGCGGAGCTCTGCCCAACCTTCGCGCGCGAACTGCTCACCAATGCGACGGCGTTGGCACGAGATGCCTCTGCCTGCGCAACGTCGGTGCGCGTGCCTTCACCCACTTCAAAACGAGAATTTGCCGCGCGCACCTGCTCGTTCAAAAATGCGAGGTTCTGTTCAGTCAACGAAGCGATCTGACGGTCCCGGATGACATCCATATAAGCCTGCGCTGCGTTAAACAGCGTGGTTTGCTCCGTGTTGCGCAAGCTCTGATTGGCTGCCTGAACCTGCGCGACAGCAGCAGCAACGTTGTTACGGGTCTGAAACCCATCAAATATCATCTGCTGCAACTGCACGCCCACGCTGCCGCTCGTCGAATTCGTGGTGCGGGGCGCGACACCGCCGAACCCATTACCAAGCTCACGATCTCGCCTCGTGGTGGTATAGCCGACGCTGCCTGCACCAGAAATCTGCGGACGATAGCCAGATTTGGCAAGCGGAACGCTCTCGTCCGTCGCGCGAACGCCCGCCCGCGCCGAATTCAGAGACGAATTGAACTGATAGGCTTTGGCCAACGCGCCATTTATCGTTTCGGCAAAGGCGGGAGTGGCCATTGCGGTCGAAAACGCGAGCATTGTCGCAAAAAGTCTTTTTTTCATCGACACCAGGATCGATCCCTCATCCATTTGCGTGGCCGCGATGCGCCCGGTTTACCCAGAACTCGTTCCACACGCAAATCCACCGAGCCGGGAACGCACCACGTCACGGCGAAATATGCAATAGAAACAGTTTAGAATTCGAAACCGCGCGCGATTTCAAATCCCGGAAGTGGCTTTATTGCCGCATTAAACGCGTATCTACCAGTAACTTTGCTCCCCGTCTTCAGATAGATTCGCGCCTTACCCGCATTACCAAAACCCTCCACAACCACCAGACGCCCCTCTTCTTTCAACTGGTCGAAAAGTGACTGCGGAACAGCGCTTACCGACCCTTCGAGAATAATGACGTCATATGGCGCTTCGGTCGCGCAACCTTCCTGCAACGCGCCTTCAACCACCGCAACATTGTCGCAGCCAAGCTCCGCAAGCTTTTCCGTAGCGATGCGCGCAAGCTCTGAATCGCTTTCAACGGCGATTACCTGGCTCGACAGGCGCGACAGTACCGCGGACGAGTAGCCCGTGGCGCAACCAACATCGAGCACGACATCTGTGGGCTGTATCTCCGCAAGCTGAACCAACTTCGCGAACGGTGATGATTCCATGAGATAGCGCCGCGGGCCCGCGCCATGTTCCGTGAGTGCAATGTCTTCATCGATATAGGCAAGCGCCTTGGACTTCGCGGGAACGAACTCTTCACGCGGAATATCGAGCATGGCGGATATGATCGCGAGATCGGTCACGTCGGTGGTTCGCACCTGACAGTCGACCATCTTCACGCGCTGTCCGGTATAGTCGATGTTCATGACACGCCGGCCTATCTCAAAGCGCCCGCCCCGCCATACGGGGACGGAACGCGGTTAAACTCATCAGCTGCGCGACTTTGGAGGCCTCGCCCGGAATCGAACCGGGATACAAGGATTTGCAGTCCTCTGCGTAACCACTCCGCCACGAGGCCCCTGTGCACAGCGCACTGCAGGCTCTTAGGTTGCCGCAAAAAGGGCGTCAAGCCGCCTCGCAGATTTCGAAAGCATAATATGCCGTATCTTTATGCCGCATGCGCACATGCAAGCCCCCACATTGCGAATCATCGTTAGCTTTTTGCTGCTTTTGCGCGCTGGCGACGCTCCCACCAGACCACAGCGCGACGCCGAAAACGGCGCACTACCGCAAATTCATAGGAAAGGACGAGGATTCCCAGCGGAATCATCCAGAAGCCAAGCACGGGCAGAAAGCCCAGCAGACCAAGAAAACAGAGCGCGAATCCTATCGCGACTCGCAATCCGCGCGATCTCGGCAAGGGAATCGCCTTGCCAAATATCTGAATTTTTCGCGGCGGCGGGCTCTGACGATGAATTTTGCCGGTCTGCTTTTCGCTCATTATCGCTTCATTAGCCCCAAATTATGCAAGCAAAGTGCCGCTGACATATGAGAGTGTGCAAAAGAAATGTCACGAATGAAAAAAAGTTCGCGGAGTTCTTTGCAAACACGAAAACTGTTTGCTATAGGCGGCTCCGCATCACGCGAGCCCAAGTTCCCCGGTAGCTCAGTGGTAGAGCAACCGGCTGTTAACCGGTTGGTCGCTGGTTCGAATCCGGCCCGGGGAGCCATTCATCCCAAATTCCGCGTGGTAAATTCTCCCTTCTGACAATTAACCACTTGTTTTTGCTGTATTTCTCGCAGCAATGCGTTTTTTCCGTGCCGCGTTGGTTCGCTGAGGACCGCTTGCATCCGCTCTTTTTGTTGGTAATTCTGTTGGTATTTTCGAGCCGGATACCAACGCGAATGCCCCTCACTGATACCCAAATCCGCAACGTTAAAGCATCCGGCACTGTGCAAAAGCTTTCCGATGGCGAGGGTCTTTTCCTGAGGGTATCGGTCGCAACGGCGAGCGGAAAGGCGTCGAAACTGTGGCAAATGGCCTATCGTTTCGCGGGGAAGCAGAAAACACTTTCTTTCGGACCCTACCCCGCAGTTTCGCTCTTGCAGGCACGGGAGAAGCGCCAAGACGCCAAAAAGCTACTGGCGCAAGGAACCGACCCATCGCAGCAAAAGCGAGAGGATAAGCTGACTGCAAAGACCGCGCACGCCAATACGTTCGGCGCTGTGGCAGATGAATTTATCGCCAAGATGGAAAAAGAGGGGAAATCCGATAAGACCCTAGCCCGTGCACGGCGAATGGTGGCTTTGGCGCGTCCTACTTTGGGGCATCGCCCCATTGCAGAGATAAAGGCGTCTGAAATCCTGCCCTTGCTTCAAAAAGAGCAAGCTAAAGGCAATAGCGAAAACCCCCAGCGACTACGCGAGGCAATCAGTGGGATATTTCGCCTTGCCGTTACGACTTTGCGCGCGGAGTACGATCCGACGACAAATCTTCGTGGAGCGCTGACAAGCGTGCCTGTCAAGCACCGTGCGGCCCTGACAGAACGCGAATCATATGCGGGATTGGTAAAAGCGATATGGGCTTATGAGGGCCGTCTGCCGTCAATCCGCACGGCATTGATCCTCATGGTCTATCTGTACCCACGCCCGAGCGAATTGCGGCTGGCGGAATGGGGCGAGTTTGATCTTACGAAAGCGATTTGGGTGACCCCGGCGCACCGTGCGAAAACGCGACGCGATCACGTGAAGCCCCTGCCCCGGCAAGTCGTGGAGATTTTGAAGCCGTTGCAGGAAAAGAGCGGGTTGGTTTTTCCCGGGGCAATGGTCGGCAAAGCACTGTCAGAAAACACTTTCAACTCTGTACTAGCTCTTTTGGGCTACGGAAAAGAGCGTGCAACTGCGCATGGCTTCCGCGCTTCCGCCTCGACTATGCTCAATGAAAGCGGCTTGTGGAACCACGACGCCATTGAGGCTGAGCTAGCGCACGTCGATAAGAATGAGGTCCGCCGTGCGTACAATCGCGGGGCGTATTGGGAAGAGCGGGTGCGGATGGCGCAATGGTGGGCAGATGAGGTTGATAAGATGCGCGCAGCGAATTGAACGGTTCTTTCGCCAAGGTTGCGCACATCGACTGATATTATTGGCTTCTCAATTGCACATCGTTTGAAGCGTTCCAAAGACAACCTGTGTTCTGCACACGGTTGGATGATATTTGGCGTTAAATTCAGCGTTCCCCCGTGCCAACTCTTGTGACAAAAGATATTTTGCTTGAGCGCTCGAAACCTGTCCCGCGCGGTACTGTTCGTTGAGCGCATCGCCGTAGGCCATATATCGAATGCCCATCTCGTTGTTCATCATCCCTGCGGTACCATTCGCCACCCTCCCGCGAACGCAATCCCACATAGCACTGTAGTCGGCGTTTGCCGCTGAACACGACCCCTGCGCATCGTTGAGCGACATGCATCCCGCAAGTGAAATAAATCCACATGCAGCTATTAACGCCGCGACGCTATTTCTCATGAAAGTCCCCCCAAATACTTTTGCAATGAGCGCACCGGCTTTTCATAAAGCCAAGTTAGCTTTCAGGCGTAACAAGCGACGTTCGCACTCTGTCCATGCCGTTCTTGACAGATGTTCCGGCGTTGTTCGCTGCCTTCTACCCCTTTTGATGTACCTAGCCCCGCATCCGCCAAGAGCGCGGGGGTTCTGGCCTTTTAGGCTTTGGCTTGCGTGTCAGCTTTCGCCACTCCTGCTTTGGGCTGAAAGTGCCTTCGACCATTTCCCGCAACCATCGAAATCGCATCGCCGCGAATACAAATGCGCCGCCAGCGGCGACGACTGCGAGAAGCGCCGGAATGCCCCACCCTTGGCTGCGGCGGGGTCGCCAAATTCCAAAGGCTGTGGGGCGATAATAAGCGCGGTCGCTGTTGCCGTTCCCAGAGCGCACACGTCGCGCATTCGCGGGGGCAATTGCGCACGTGGTTGCTAGCGTAACGACGACGCCCCTTATGAAGGCTCTACGGTTCATTGCGCGAGCATGCCAGCCAATCGCAAAGCGATAGTTGGCAAGCGAGCTACAATTTGATGGAACCAATCCCTCCCCGCTGCATTCAACATATCAGCATCTCGTCCTCCCCAATTTTGCCCGCTGCCCGTCGAAAGGCGGTGGGCTTTGTTTGGAGAGTGCGGACGACGCGGAGGAACGCGACCATGCAGCTTACGCCAGCACAAAAGCGGGAACTGAAGATCATCGCGCAAATCGGCATCTCTGTTTGGCCGGGATTTCCGCCAGATGCGATTGACAGGGATTTGGACCCTGATTTTGCTGATTACGTTGAAAACGGTATCGTGCGATGGACCGGGAAGGGTTATCGCGTGACGGCGAAAGGATTAAGAGCGCTAGATAGCTGACACGCGTGTCAGCAAGTTGTCAGGCAAAGGCCGTTGCAAATCTTTGGCGCTCTGCCAGTCTTCTGTCAGCCATCTGTCAACCTCATCCTGTGTTGTCAGAATAACCGGCATTGCCTTTTGATGCACAGGGGCGACAACGCCATTAGGCTCTGTCGTCAGAAATCCATACAGGTCCAGTGTTTCCAGACCGTCGCGAACTTTCCGCACGCTCTCCCATTGCGGCACGTAAATCCCGGCGAACCACGCCAGCGGGCGTTCTTCGTTGATTGCGAACCATGCGTTAGGCACTGGTCCGCCTGTAAATTGCCCGTTGGGGTCCGGCTCTGCAAAGCTGGTCCACGGCACGACGCAGCGGTTTTCCACGCCAAGCCGCCCAATATGGATTTCTAGAAAATATCATAAGTCGTGAGCAGCGGCACGGCACCATACCGTGTTCGCGATGCAGCCTTAAGCAATGCGTTCCTTCGGGAGATCAGTTCGTATTGACCAATCAAGGCAAGGAGGTTTGTTGAAACTTTGAATGTCCCGCACTCCCTACATTTAAATTCTTTTGCCGCGCCTAGTGTGTCAGCGCGTCGGACGTGGCCTTGTTCGCAAATCGGGCAGGCGATGCTCTTTTTCAAATTATGCTTTCCGCTCATCTTCGCACGCTAACAGACAGCGGTTTGAGAATATCGGGCCTTCATCTCATCAATCGCATGGCTGAACACGGCATCGTAGATGACAGCGCGCAACTCGCCTTCGGTTAGTGGACCCTTTAGCAGTCGCATTCCTGCCGTATGCGCTGCCGAGCGTTCACGCAAAACATCACGCGTGGGGCCAAACTGGCGCACTTCCAGCACCAGCCGATTAATTGTTGCGATATTATGTGGAGTAAGGTGTGTGGAAGACATTTCGTCCTCCTTTCGGTCGGGGCAAGGGGTTGTTCGCCACCCTCAACCAGCAGCGCCCTAAAAATGGCTGCTGACAATTGCTGCGTACGCGGTTCTGGTAAACATAGCAAGGCAACGAACGCGTGATCTTCTCAATAAAATAAAATAAAAAGTATATGCATCTTGGCAGGCTTGTTTATTTCGTCTCAATGGCCTATCGTAAAAAGATCGAACTTGCCTGTAGAACTTTGTTGTCGCGTTTCGCGCATCTGGCGATTTTCTTCCTTCAACTTCGATTTTTCACGCACTCGGCAATGGTCGAGCGCTTATAAAACTATGAGCGACTGAAAGGAAATCGTCATGAGCACGGGCACAGTAAAGTTCTTCAATTCCACCAAGGGTTTCGGCTTCATTTCCCCTGACGATGGCGGCGCTGACGTGTTCGTCCATATTTCCGCCGTTGAACGTGCAGGTATGCAGTCGATTGTCGAGGGACAGAAGCTTTCGTTCGACATCGTCGCGGATCGCCGCAACGGCAAGAACGCCGCTGAAAACCTTCAAGCTGCTTGATCGCTTGGATCGGGCGCGCGCCGCAGATTTGACGCTGCGCGCCTCTTAGCCCCTGCCTGTGCTGGCGCATGAAATGGCAGATAGCCGTTTGAGTGCCAAACATATGCGGGATGCCGCAAGCGTTACGAAGGTCGGGCGATAGTCCGGCCTTTTTTCTGCAGTAAACCGGAGAACTCGGATGCCTAGGAAGATTGAAGTATCTCCGCTGTCCCGCGCTGCGCGACTTGGCGAAAAAGCACAAGCGACAGACAACGTGTCCCGATCTATCGTTGATGCAGAAACGAAAAAGCGCGACGCAAAGACTGAACGCTTACGTGCCGCACGACTGAAAGCGGAGGCGGAAACGCCTGTGCTTTTGGCGACAAAACAGCCGCGAAAGAAATAACCCCGCCTGAGCGGGGTTTGATGGTTGTAGGTGTGAAAGTCAGGCGGGGCGCTGCCTAGCTGTCATGCAGACAACGTTCTAAACAGTTCCGCCTTGTCTTCCGCTGTCAGGTCTTCGCCAAGAGCGTGGCGCGCTAGTTGCCGCACTTCGTCCAGCGTGGCAGGGCGATGATGCACGACCATGTGAGCGATGGCGCGCTCTTTATCGACGGCTTGGCTTGAAGCGTTCTCGTAATTGATGGCGGCAACTGCTTTACGGTGCTGCGCAATAATGTGGTCAAGGGTCATTTTCGGCTACTCCATTTTTTTTTACAGGGGTCGATAGCCGGAAGCATGGCACGGGCGGGGGGTCGGGTGGAAGCCAATAAAAAGGACTATTTCGTTTGCGTTTTCAACAACTTAGTTGCGTTTAACGCAACTGAATTTGCTAGGATTTTTGGAAGTGGGTGCCGATAATTATATCTGCCCCCTGCCGGGGGGAGGGGCGGGGGGTGTTTCTGGAAAATGGTGGGATACAACAACCAAACTTAAATGATTAGCTACCTCGATTTTTGTCCCTGATCGCCTGCCACGCCAAACCTATGGCACCAAGAGCCATCCACGCCACAAACAGCATGCCTAAGCCCTTGCCTAGCTCATACAAATCAGACCAATCAGAGCGTTTGCTTCCGGCCAACTCGACACATTTATCCAGCCCAAAGTTTATGCCTAACGCCACTTCCGTCCCTTTGCACGCGGCTTCCGCTTTCGTGAACCCCTTCACATAAAGGCAAGCCGTAACGTAATCTCCCACAACATCGCCGTTCATCGCGCCGAGCTTGTCTGCTGCCTCAAGCTTGCATTCGACCGCTTCCTTGTGAATATCTTGCCAAGGCCAAGTCCATCCTGCCACCGCTAGGCATGCGGTGATTAGGACGCCACACATCGGCAACCGTGACAAAGCCCCCCTCCCCTCAAAATTTGCCAATGTATACTGCAATTTCGCGGGGGATGGATCAGCGCCTTTTGTTGCTATCCGTAAGGGTATACCTCTGCGTACACCTCTGACACTGCACAAAATAGTGTTCGTAAGGGTTGACTTCGATCAACGGACAGTATTATCTTCGGACACTACCTAATCGGACAGATTGGAGGGTCCAGTGTCCACTATCCTTTATGCTCGTGTTTCCACGCTCGACCAGAATGCCACGCATCAACGCGCACAGGCGGAAGCGTCGGGATTTAAGATTGACGATGCTCTTTTTGAGGAAGGCGTGTCAGGCGTCACCACGCGGCTACAGGATCGACCACAAGGCAAGCGCCTCTATGACAAGTTGCGCCCCGGTGACACGCTTGTCGTGCGCTGGGTGGACCGGCTAGGCCGAAACTATCAGGACGTGACGGAGGCCATTCGGGATTTCATGGCGCGGGGCGTCGTTATCCGCACGGTCATAAATAACATGACATTTGACGGCGCGACCAAAGACCCTGTGCAGAAAGCAGTCAGGGACGCGCTAATCGCGTTTATGGCTGCAACTGCGGAAGCACAGGCGGAAGCAACGAAATCTGCGCAGCGCGTGGGGATCGACGCGCGCAAGGGCGATGAAACGCGGTATCGCGGTAAAAAGCCAAGCTATGACAGAGCAACATTTGAAAAGGTCGTTGACTTGCTCGGCAACGGCGCTGGCGCGTCAGCCATAGCGAAGGCAACAGGGGTTTCGCGCCAGTCTGTGTTGCGCATCCGCGATGATCGCGCGAACGCTGAAAAGGCGCTGGCGAAATGGGACGTCGCGTAACACCCTCTAGTTGACTCAGAAACGGCCATAGATCGCGAAAGAGCGTTTCGGCAGTCTAAGGGCCGCTGAAACGCTCTTTCGCGATCTATGGCCGTTTCTGTGGCGTTATTTGCGTATCGACTTAAATAGCCTGTCCTTCGTCGGTTATTTCTTCGATTTCTTCCGGCTCTATGTCGATAATCGGAACCGCTTTGGACATAGCTGTCAGCGCACGTAAGGCGTTTATGTGTGCCGTCGCGGCATCCATGCCCTTCACTTCAACGGTGGCCTGAGCCTTGCCGTAAACGCGGTTGAAGACCTCTTGCGCGGCGATGAGCTTTAGGCGGGGGTCGGAGCCTTGTAGCGCTTCCGCAATGGCCTTCGCCGCTGGCTCCACAAGCGAGCCAAGCATTTCTTGGATCGGTTTCGGCACAGGGGGACGCCCTGTCGGGTTGCCGCTAAATCCTTTCGCGAATTTGCCGTTAACGCGGGGACTGATTTGATTGCTAGTCATATCTGCAAAATCTCTGATGTAGTCATTTCTTAAATACAGCAACCGGCACGGATCACGCAACCGCGCCGTGAGTGTACCCAGTGTACCCCAGTGGACCCAAATTCCCTATAACTCTGCACTGCGCTGTACCCTCTCCTATCCTTATCGAATTTTTCAAAAACTAATAAGAAAAAGGGTACACAGGGGTACACTGGGTACACTAGAACTAGCTGTCCCATCCGTCCCCCGCCCCCGTGCATTTTACAGGCACCCGCCGCCGCCATATATTTCCGCTGCTTGCTCTTACTCTTATAAAGCCTAGACGCGTGAGAATGCCTGTCACGCGCAATGTGTCTGAATTTCCCAGTTCCTTGAGGCTTTTGCCTAATACCGTTTGCGCGATTTCAACAACCTTGGTTTCGTTTTTATCTGCCAAGAATTTGGTTATGTGTTCTTCCCAAATGTCAGCCGTATAGCGAGCGTCTTGTTCGGGCTTGATTACCCGTGCTTCAAATTCACGGTCGGGCCACCATTTATCGCCACGCTTATAGCGAACAACGGCTTCCGCAAAAATTTGGTCGCGGTCCTCACGCAAACCATCGGGGTCTAAATCGCCTGTCGCAACCGGCCAAAAGCGCCGCGCCCCAGTAGGATCACGTAGGTACTCGGCATTGTTAGTAGTTCCGATAAACACGACTTGGCGGGGTTGGTGGACTTCCTCTCTGGCCTTTATCGGGCGGTAGATGTCGATCGGAGCGGTGATGAAACTTTTCAGAACGTCCGCATCTGCCTTTCGGAGCGGAGCCATTTCCGCCATTTCTACAAGCCATTTACCTTTGAGGTGGATCATGGCGTCTTTGTGCGCCAAATCCTTTGGCATTGTATCTGAGAAGAAGTCTCCGGCCAAAATCCGGCACATCGTTGATTTGCCGTCACCTTGTTCGCTTTCCAGCACAACCATGTAGTCCGCCTTGCATCCCGGCTCCATAACACGCGCAACCAGTGTTAGCGGAAGCAACGGGCCGATCCCACGGGTATACTCATTGTCCTCTGCGCCAAAGTAGCGCGAATAAAATGTCGTCAAACGGTTCTTTCCGTCCCATTGCGGCAAGCCGTTGAGGTAATCGCGTATAGGATGAAACCTGTTGAGCCGCGCAACGCGCCCCACTGCGTCCCTAACGGTTGCTGTTGCCTTCCCATGTACGCCGCCACGCTGCATTGCCTCTTGTAAGATCACATAGTCATTGTCTTCGATAGGACGGGGTTTGAAAGTCCTCTCACCTTCAAGGGGCAGCGCCAGCATTACCAACCCCCGCATTTCATCGTACTTGAAATGGTCCGGCAGATAGCGCGTTATAATATCAATTGCCGTCGCCACATTCGGTTTAGGGTGTTCAGGCGCAAATAACTCCAATGCGCCGCCGCTGTTCGCTTCGATAAATTCCATTTCATCATCGCTGATTTCTTTGAAATCCAGCACTGCCCCGCCCTTCCAACCATGCTTGCGAGCTAGTGAAATCAGATAGTCATGGGGCGTGCGAGGTGCGCTCTCATCGGTCCAGAAATGCTCGAAATATTCCGCGTCAGCCCAGCCGTGGCGCAACGCCCATTCCTCAATCTGATCGCGGTAATTCTGTGCCTCGCGCCCAAACGCAACCTTGACGCTGCAAAGCAGCGCTAGGAAGTCTTCGCGCGTCGGCAAAGTCTTTTCCGTATTGGGAATGCAGTTCAATGCTTCCAGCGCCAATTCTGGGGGCATGGCAGGGTCTTTATCGGCATAATCAATCGCCTCTCGCCGTGCGGTTTCCAGCGCTATCATATCGATGTCAGGAACATGGATGCTGTCATGCTCACCGTCCAGCATGCCCCAGCGCTGGCTACAAGGATCGCTAGCACCGTTGAACGTGGGATTGGCCAAATAGTGAAGTTGCACGTCCCCAAAGAGCGACGTGTCAGCGGGGAAGCCCGACAACTTATGCCACGCTTTCAACTCTAGTCCGCTCAGGGGGCGGTCCAGCCAGAACCATATATGAGCTTTTACTAAATCACGCCGTTTGACGCCCGCACTACTGGAAAGCTGCCACACAGCTTTGACGTTCTGAAACTCTTCCGGGAAGTGCGTGCGGATTGTATGGGCAATGACCGCATCGGGGTTGGCGCAAATATCCATCCCCGGAACTTCTATTTTGTCGATGTCGATACAAGCCCATGGATGCCGAACCGGATCAAAGCATTCGCCAGTGCGGCGAGTGCTTTCCTCTTTGGCAAGAGACGCGAGGGTTTTCGCATTCGGCTCACCGCGAATGATCGCGTCACAACCGTTTGCGGATATGTTCGGAAGTTCTCGAAAAAGATCGCGGATACTGGAAACGGTGACGGTTCTGACTTTGAAGTATTTGACCTTTGGTATGTCAGCGGATTGCCAAGTGCCATCGCTTTGAAACGCATGGCGCTTTGACAGTGTGCGGCCTCGCACGTCTGTCAGGACTGTCAGGTTGTCAGAAATTGAAAGGGCATGATCTGCATCGCCAAACGATTGGCGGATTTCGGGCGTAAACAAGAAGGTGCTCCAATTCAGGACGGAAACAAGATTTTGGGGTGATTGGCTAGTTGGCGGAGGCTTTAGGATGCGGTCACGCCCCTGCCCCAAATGCAGGTTTGGAATGGCGTGACCGCGAAAGCTGTGTCCGTCCAGAACAAGCGATTATTAAAGTAGCATGTTCTAACGCAAATTGCCAGATGCTTGTTAGTTTTTGGTGATGTTTTCCGCGTCCAGATCGTCCCACTCGGCAACCCAAAGCGCCCTTTGCATTTCATCGTCATGGTGATCGCGCCAGTCATATTCGGGCTCTATGCCCTCCAACAAAGCGCTGTCTCGGTGATCGTAAATTAGCTTGTCGAAAATCGCCCTGTAGCCTGCTTGACTATCAATTGGCACGCGTTTGCGAAGATCACCGCAGTAAGGCATGTCGTTATATTCGTTGGCCTTGACGCGGGCCCATCGCGCGTCACTGTCGCGGCCTTCTGCGAGATTCAACTCTTCAAGTTCAGACGCTGCGTCGTGGCGTAAGCCCCGTGCGAGTTTCAGGACCGTGCGGACTACATCCTCAAATTTCTCCCAGAACGCGGGGCGCTCTTCATCGGTGAACTTTGAATACTCGTTGTTCGGGTGCCCGTCGCCGCCATACTCGTTTATCGCGACAAAATGCACGGCGTCTTCAATCAGGTCCGCAAGATAGTCCTTCGCAATATGGCTCTGATTGTAAAGCACGGTGCGACCTATGCGGCGTTTGATACCAAGCGCCTCGCATTCATATTCGAGATAGGCCATATTGCTATTCAGGTCTTCGTAGAGCGAAAACTTGCTCTGTTCTGGGGTGAAGCACGCGAAATAGATCGCGCTGCGCAGTGACAGACTTGTATTTACCCCCTCAGCCAACCATTCGCCGCGATGCTCTTCAAGCAGTTTTTGAGATAGCTGGATTGTTTGTTCGAAGGTGAGATGGTTCAACATATTAGATTTTCCTCACGTTATAGATTGATTGTGTTTGACGGCGATTCGGCCTGCGAATTGGTTTCAATGTGAATTGCAGAGCGGAGAGCGAGCGCTACTTGGTCCTGTAGCGCCGCCATGGCCGTTGATTTTCAACCGTCTCACTGGCACGGCCTGACTGGACCGCTGTTTGGCGGATCAAGCGGCGTTGTGCGGGCGTGAGCGTATCGGCAATTCGTGCGGCCTTGCCCGCGCCGTAAGCCAATTCCCCCATGACGCGCGGCGAAGAAGCGACCATTCCCGCCCCCGCGCTCAACAAAGCCCCCGGAAGACCGCCCGCAAGCCCACCGGCAAGCGCATGAGCCAGTGGAGTGCCTACACGCGCAAGCGAACGGGGTTCTAACGAATTAAGCGCCATTCCTGCCAGCGCGCCGGGGAGTTGGGGCTGGTGTTTTGCCAGTTGGTCCAAGAGCCTTACGCGCTGGCCGTAGTTGGTTTGGGCGTTGTTGCGTGTGGTGGATAGAAGAGCACGCGCTGTCTGGTCGCGGGTTGCGCCCGGTCCTAGAGCCAGCCCCTTTTGTATTTCCCGACTGTTGCGCTTCCCTTGTGAGTAGTTTTTTAGAATGTCGGAATACCCCGGTGCGACTTTTTCAATTTCGCCCTTCAATGCATTCAGCACGGTATCGACAACAAGCTGTTCCCTACTACCCGGCGGGGTTGTTGACTTAATGTCACTGAGGCGCTTGTAGAGGGCGTCACCGGCCTCAACCGTGCGAAATTCTGGTCCACCTTTTGACAACCAATCTTCGACCGTCCGCCTTACTACTTTCCTGACATGCACGCCGTCTTCGCTGACAGTTTTGCCTTTGTAGGTAACGATGCTGTCGGTGTCTTTTATGGCTTTGAAAATAGGCAGTGCGTCGATTTCGGCGGTGTTCGTTTTAATGTCAGCTATGTCACGCCGGTATGCTTCCCGGTTTTCTTGATCGACGGCCCGTAGCGCGTCTTTTGCCATGTCGGGAACGAATTGATCGTCCACATTGCCGCGCATCGTATCGCGCGGCAGCGTATCGCCCTCACGTCCGGCCCTAGCCATCGTGCGGTATGCCTCTCCCCCAGTGCCAGTGGAAACGCCCGCTGCGGTCGCCGCGATATTCCCGCCCACGTTAAGAGCCTTTCCGACAACTCGGCCCGGAATGGCAGTCGGGTCAATAATGTCAGCAGCGGCAACCGCACCGCGTCCAATCTTTCCCGCCAGCCCCGGCGCTTTGGCTGCGAGGGAACCCCCAACATTCAAAGGCAGAGTGGCGTCTAGAGCGGTTGATACAGGCTTATCGCGAAAACGCCGCGCAATGTTATCCAGCCCGCCGTAAGCGTCCTTTACGCCCTGCCACGCGCCTTGTGCGAGTGACGGGTCGCCGTCGATAGCGCCCGCCATTGCGAGTGCTGATTTGCTTAGGTCCCAAACGTTGGAGCCGGTTTCCAGCGGGTGTGTAACGGCGTTCCACGTATCGCCCACTATCCGGGCTGCATCGGGAATGGCGTTTTTCGCCGCGCCGGAAAGAACCTCGCCGACAGACGGCATATAACCGTCTGCGCTGCGATCAATCTCGTATCGCCCGTTTCTCACCCGCCCGGGCGTTTGGATTATATCAACAAAATCGTCGGGTATCTGAATAACGTTACCGTTGATATGTGCGGTTCGGCCTTTTGAGTAAAAGGGGTCTGCTCCTGTGAGCGTGCCTTGTCCGGCAAATTTGGGTTTCTTCCCCGCCAGAAGATCACGCGAGGTTCGGCCTTCACCCTTCGACCAGTCCAAATTCCAAGGATCAACGATATGGTCGTTTTCGTAAGATTCTGGCATTGTTAGCGCGCCCCCTTCACGTTGGAAGGAAGCGCGTCACGCCACGCGATAGCATCCCGCGCATCGATGAGCGTTTTACGCCCGACCTTGCGCACGCGGAGACGCCCTGCGGCGACTTCCTCATAAAACTTCGTTTTGCCAATGTTCGCGGTTTCGCGGAAATCGGCTGCGGTAATCAGTCTGATAGGTTCAGCGAGCATCTCTTTGGTTCCCATTGGTTCTCGAACGTTCGATAACTTTGGGATACATTGTATCACGAATAACTCATAGATACTAAATATAGTTGTAACAGCAAATTTATGCTCAAGCCAAAAATTTCCCTATCCGTTGGGATTTATGTGCTTTTTTTGCGATTTCGAAGCGTGAAGAGACACACCGTGCTGTTGTCGAGCACCACAATATGTTGTGGCTGTCGTAAGACTGAGTGTTTCACTTGACACATTCGGGGTTCAATCAAACACGTTTACCACGCGTAAACAGGGGTCACGGCTGCATTTGTTGGTAAAAACGTTGGTATTTCAAAAATTATGGAAATTTTTCTGATTTATTTTCAATTACTTAACTACACGTTTTGCCTTCGGCCCGGGGAGCCACTTTCAAGAAAAAGTCCAATAAAATCAGGCACTGCAAGGGTTTCCGCTTCCCCCGAGGTACACCACAAGGTACACCGGAAAGGACATCGCGCTGTGGGAATAATCGTGCCTTACATCACCAAAGTCAGTGACAAACAGTGGATTTATCGCCGCAAGGTCCCCAAGGATTTGCGAGAAAAGATCGGCATAAGGGAGTTCAAGTTTCCACTTGGGACCACTGAAGCCGAGGCATGGAAAAAATATCCTACTGTCCACAAGGAAACCGAGAAGCGCATCGTTGAGGCTCGGAAAGCCGTCCTCAATCCGCCAAAGGTGCAGCATCAAAGTGAGCTTGAGAGGTTCCGTGAGGCCCGCTCACGCATCAGAGCGTTGCAGCTGAACCCTGATTGGGATGGTAGCGATGAGAACGAAGGCATAATCCGTGATGTCATCGCTGATAAGATCGTCAGCAAGTACGCTGAGGACGAAGAAGGCCACCCCTTTGGTGTGACCGCTGAGGATGCTGCCTTGCTCAACACCTTAGCTTACGGAAGCCGACAGAAAGCCCCCTCCCCGACGATCAATGACGCCAAACGGCTCTACCTGAAAGAGCGGGTCAGGGACGATGAGAAGAAGCAAAAGCACGTTGAGTTGGTGTTCAGTTATCTCCAAAAGGCACTTGGATCGGACCGCGTTCTGACCAGCCTCAAGCGTGAGGACGCCAAAGAGGTACGCGACTACATCTATGATGGGATTAAAGCTTCCTCCGCAGACCGCTATCTCAACACTGTCAGGGCCGCACTCAACCACGCCATCAAGGAGTTTGACCTGAACTGGAAGAACCCATTCATGGGTCTTGAGGTCGATCATAAGGGAAAGGGTGAACCCGACCGCGATAGCAAAAGGCCCTTCACGGACGAGGAGGTTAAAGCAACCCATGTGCGCATCCTTGGCTATGCCAAGCAGGACCTCCAGCACATCTGGAGAATACTGGAGCGGACGGGTTGCCGACTTGCCGAGGTCACCGGCTTGAGGGTCGAGGACGTCAAATTGGATAACCCCATCCCACACATCGTGGTCGAGTGGCACGATCAGCGACGCATCAAGAACATGGTATCTCGTCGTAGGGTGCCTCTCTTGGGAGACGCCTTGGTTGCAGCGAAGGAAGCCGTAGCTGAGGCCAAAGGGAGCGTGATGTTGTTCCCTGCGTACGGTCGGCTCAATGGTGCCGGTTCAGCATCAGCGGCCCTTGGGAAGCATGTCAGAGCTTGTGTCACTGATAAGAAGGTCACGACCCACTCACTGCGTCACTTGATGAAGGACCGGCTCAGACTGGCTGGCGTGTCGAAAGCCGATCAGGACATCGTTTTGGGTCACTCCTCGGGAAGCGTTGGAGAGGACTATGGTGGTGATGAGGTGAGGTTGAAGGTGGCGTTGAGGGCGCTGGAGAAGGTCTTTGCCTAAGTCAATCCAAGTCGCTCGCCTCAGCCAGCCCAGAAGGCACCTCCTGCTCCGACCTAAATGTGCAAGCCTTATCGGAGCTATTGTCGGTGAATGGAACACCGTGGAGAACCTGTTAGCCCACCTTCACGCAACTGCACTCGGCACAAGCCGGAGCTCTACCGACGAGGAAGGTGAGTTTCTGGAGACCAAGTTGAACGTTACGGCACTTTTGGCGATGAGGAAGCTCTCAAGCAACCCCAGCCGCATCGAACTCATGAACAAGAGAGTAGCGCCGCGATTGCCACCGCACCTCGTCAGCCGTTGGCAGCAAATCGTTCCGTTAATCGAAGAATGCGCAAGGGAGCGGAACACCGTGGTGCATGGGGATTGGTGGTTATCCGACTTATACCCAGACGGCCTCATCCTGCAGGACAAACAGTGGCAGCTAACCCTCTATGAGGTGCAATGCTTCGAGTACGTACTGGAGTGTATTTCCACACTTTCAACGGCATTGGTGAAGTTTGCGCGTGAGGTGGGTAAGGCGCAAATCGGCTGATACGCGGGTTGCCGTTCTGATGAAGCGCTATGGGCAAGCGATTGACGGGAAACAGAAGGCGTTGCTCGACAGTGGGTTCGGGTAGTGACGTTGAATGAGGCTATGGGGCGCTGGAGAAGGCACTCAAAGCTTGAGGTCGAAAGGCTCCCCCTTAACAACCTTCAAAAGCAAATCGGCCATCGCCTTTGAATATTTATGAGTGACGTTCTTGTGGCCTGTTTTGACCGCGCAGTGGTAATTGTTGTCATTCTCAAGGATGTTGACACCGGTCTCTTTGGCAACCTTTTCAATAAGCTGCCTTGCCCCATGCCAGCCGGGAAATCCCAACTGTTGCCCGACCTGAGACAAAATGAAGGGGTGAGTTAGGTTTGTATTTGTTGCGGGGGCTATTCCGAGAAGTCTCGGGAGTTCATCTGCCTTGTCAGCAACCGCCTCAAGCATTCCATAATCCACCTCGACCTTGCGCATCGGAATGTCAGTACGGATGAGCTTGTACGTTCTGGCGGCAAGTGCCCTTAGCAGCTTGGTGTTGATCGGTTTGAACTCTCGCTCTTGGGCTATGGCTTTAAAAACCCATGAAAACTCACCGGCGATGATCGCTCGAACGCGGTACTGTTTGTCACCACTTCCGACAACATACTCTTCCTGAAAGTTTTTCATCTCGGAGGCGGAAGGGTCCCACTGGACATAAAAGATATTACTGATGAACTTGCTGTCGTCGCCAATTATCCGACCCACGTCTTGAATAATCTCAGTCACATTCGGGTCACCAAAACCGTACCCAAAGATGAAAACCGGATGCTCTGCAAGGTAAGTTAGGAGCTTGGCAGAGATGTACATTTTCTTCTCTCTGTAGTCCCGGTAATCCTCTCCAGTAATGACCAGCGTTTGGGGATCACTCATCGAACCATGTATCTTAAAAATCTCACCTATCAGGTTGAGGTTAGATCGGATTACCTGTTCCCCTATAACCGGCTCATACCCCTCAAACAGTTCCTCAAGAAATCCGTCGTAGTTGGTTGTTATGATCGCGTGAGGGTTAGCTTCACGCAGAAGGGTGATCTCCTCAATCAAGTCGAGCTTTTGTATCTCTTCAGCGTTTGGCGATATGCCCTCTATGTAAGAGGCCACCAAATGCTTGAAGAAGGCATCTCTTGATCCCTTCTCGTCGAACATCTTCGCTGGGAATTGGTTTTTCCCTTTATCCCAAGCCCACTGGAATGCTCGCCCCTCAAGCTCGGTTCCTATGTCAATTGGCCGACCGGAATGGTTCTGGACAAGGAATGCAAACTCCTCATTGGTCATGCCGATTTTGTCCGCAACAGCCTTGAGCAAATCGATCCAACTCGGTGCAGAGAAGTATCGCTTCGACATCCCGGCCCCAACGAAAAACACTGGTTGAACCTCAAGTTCAGTCAGCGTGTTCCGTATAAGGGCATCTTGTCGTTCGATGTATCTGCGGTATTCGTCCGTTGGCAGTCCCATAAGAACATCCTTGATGTATTATCCCATCAGCAGTAGCCGCGTGTTGAGCGGTTCACAAGATTGGCCGCGCCGCGACAGCGATCGCTTTGAAAGGCAGCCGCCCCACTGCTTAAAAGGCGATGATGCTCAATTAGCAGATATTAATCCCTGATCGCTTAGTTAGCTTCGCATCCTTGGGGCTGCAAAGGGGAAAATAATGGGATCGTTCTCGATTTGGCACTGGGCCATTTTGGTCATCGTCTTAGGATCGATTTGGTATGCGATCTATCTCTCGTCCCGTAAGGTCAACGCTCAGGGTCAACCTGAGGGGATCGGTGGGTGGCTGATGTTGATGGCAATTGGCGTCACTATCGCGCCTCTCAGAACGCTGAGTGAGATTAGCAAGAACGTCGAAAGCTACGGACAGCTTATGGCTATCCCGAATGGTCCTGCGACGGTGTACGTTGAGGTTGGACTTTTCTTGGCGCTCTTGGTGCTTCAGGTCATTGTCGCGGTAGCACTCTATAAGAAGAAACGCACATTCCCCCGCCTTTACATGTACCAGTGGATAGCTGCCCCAGTGATCGTGTTAATCGACGTACTGGCTATTTCGTACTTCCTCAAGGTGGCCCCAGGAGACCTGCTAACCGTAGATGCTGTTGTCCCAGTCCTCGCTTCATTTGCTTTCGGTGCAATCTGGGTCTGGTATCTGTCAGCATCAGTTAGAGTGAGGAACACCTTCACGGAGGCATAAGCATCAACGCCCGACGTTCGGAATATTTGGGGCATAAATCTGTGAACCCAATCTGATAGACGGACCACGCGGTGACCCCCGTACCCCCTCTCGTTTCCCCTAAATCAGGCCCTCAAGGTTTCCCATCAGGTCACCATCACCTGCCACTCACAGGTCTGACCAAGCTGCACCTTGAGCCACAACCGAGAGTTTCACCTTGAAGTCACCCGAGGGGGTGGGGGAGCAGCAGCTGGGGTGTCATTTCCCATGACGTCATGGTGGCATTCTAATGCGTTCAACAGGTCGGGTGGTACAATTCACCATCCAGCACCAAACGCCTCTGTAATCGTCGGACTTGGATGGACAGGACCTCCCGCTTCGCTGGTCCTCAGCCTACGGCTTGCGGAAGCGTACGACCTCAGGAAGATCATCTACTTCGCCCAGAGGGAACTCAATCGGATCGAACGGGAGGTGAAATGAATACCACCACCCCTAGCACTACGGAGGGCTTCTGGGTTCCAGAGCCTTCCTTCACCAAGGCACAGTTGGACTGGCACTTTCTTTTGAGAGAATAAGACCTAACTCCCGAGAGGAGCGGCTCGATGGTGACCCCTAGCAATAACCCACCCACAAGGACCTAGGAGACGTTCACTAACGTATACCTTTGTGAACATACTGCTTGACATGTTCACTTAGCGTCCACTATTGTTGATTTCCACTCAGAAGTGAGCCGGGTTTTCCATCGAGAAGTGAGCCACCTCTGATTATGGATTTCGAGTCATGCTGGGGTCAATACGGT
>NZ_QURN01000009.1 GCF_003403035.1 Mesorhizobium denitrificans
ACTCAACATTAGAGCGAACCTTACCGCCGCCAGCGGCGTGCCGCCCGCGTTGTTGGCCGTATATAGGCCTCACCCCCCAAAACTGTCAACACGGCAATTCAAACTTTGACGAAGATTTTTTCGATTTCTGGAAATAACCCGAAATCGCGCACACGCTTGTTACGAAAATTCCGTCAATCGATTGTTTTCAATAATAAAGTTGCTCGTACGCGCGCGCTGCCAGTACCGCAACTTGTGAATCGGCTAAGAATCGCTGCCAAAATCCACAGGCCGAACAAAAAAGGCGGGACTTAGTCCCGCCTTTTATACTGCTCTATGGAATCTCATTCCCACTCGATCGTTCCGGGTGGTTTGCTCGTCACGTCGTAGACGACGCGATTGATCCCGCGCACCTCATTGATAATGCGTGTGGCGGCATTGCCGAGGAAATTCATGTCGTAGTGATAGAAGTCGGCTGTCATGCCGTCGACGGAAGTCACGGCCCGCAGCGCGCAGACGAACTCATATGTGCGGCCGTCACCCATCACACCAACCGTCTGCACCGGCAGCAGCACGGCAAACGCCTGCCAGATCGCGTCATACAAGCCAGCCTTGCGAATCTCATCGAGATAGATCGCGTCGGCCTCGCGCAGAATCTCCAGCTTTTCGCGCGTCACGCCACCGGGGCAACGAATCGCGAGGCCCGGTCCGGGGAAGGGATGCCGACCGATAAACGATTCGGGCAGGCCCAGTTCGCGGCCCAGCTCGCGCACTTCGTCTTTAAAGAGTTCGCGCAGCGGCTCTACCAGCTTCATATTCATGCGTTCTGGCAGGCCGCCCACATTGTGGTGCGATTTGATCGTCACCGATGGCCCGCCGGTGAAAGACACGCTCTCGATAACATCCGGGTAAAGCGTGCCTTGCGCGAGGAAATCCGCACCGCCCAGCTTCTTCGCTTCTTCCTCGAAAACTTCGATAAAAAGGCGGCCAATCGTTTTGCGCTTCTTCTCGGGATCACTCTCGCCTTCCAACGCACCAATAAAGCGGTCGGAAGCGTTCACCAGAATCAGCGGCAGATTGTAGTGCTCACGGAACATGGCCACTACATCTGCGGCTTCGTTCTTCCGCATCAGGCCGTGGTCGACAAGAATGCAGGTCAGTTGATCGCCAACCGCCTCATGGATCAGCAGCGCTGCAACAGATGAATCGACGCCGCCCGAAAGCGCGCAGATCACCTTGCCCTTGCCCACTTGTTTGCGGATCGCCTCGACAGCCTGCTCGCGGTAGGCCGCCATCGTCCAGTCGCCCTTGAGGCCGACAATATCGCGCACGAAATTGCGCAGCAGCTTGGCGCCGTCTGGCGTGTGAACCACTTCGGGGTGAAACTGCACAGCATAAAACTTTCGCGCCTCGTCCGCGATTGCCGCGAAGGGCGCGCCTGACGAAGTGCCGACGATCTTGAAGCCATCCGGAATTGAGGTAACGCGGTCGCCGTGGCTCATCCAGACCTGGTGCCGGGTGCCCTTTGCCCACACATTTTCAAACAGCGAGCAGTCGTCTTCGATTTCCAGAAACGCCCTGCCGAATTCGCGGTGATGACCAGCTTCCACCTTGCCGCCAAGCTGTGCGCACATTGTCTGTTCGCCATAGCAAATGCCGAGTACAGGAACGCCAGCGGAGAATACAACGTCCGGAGCGCGCGGGCTGCCTATATCCACCGTCGATGCCGGACTGCCTGAAAGGATCACGCCCTTCGGTTGAAGTCTCGAAAAGGCTTCGGCGGCAGACTGAAACGGTACGATCTCGGAATAAACGCCAGCCTCACGCACTCGTCTCGCTATGAGCTGAGTGACCTGGCTGCCGAAATCGATGATGAGGATGGCGTCGGTGTGCGCTGTGTTCTTCATGGCGGGCATTTAGAGAAAGAACTGAGTCGACGCAATGGGTTAGACTCAATTGCGAAGAAGTTGAATCGGAAACCTCGCGTGCAGATTCAACTGCCTCACATTCAGATTCAACTACGACGTGTAAATTCGACTTCGCCAGCCCCGACCGCCAGCGTCAAACGCTCCACTGCGGCGGCAAGCTTCTCATCTATTACATGAAGGTATTCGGTCCAGTCGCCAACATGCCGAAGTTCTGCCGCACCGTCCGAAATGCCGCGTAGCGCAATCAGCGGCACGCGGAAATATTGGCATGCGCGCAGAACCGCGAAGGTTTCCATATCAACCATGTCAGCACTGACGGAATCATAGGCTGCGCCTGAAACGATATTCGCGCCCGTCGAAAGAGACGCCTGTTTTATCCCCGCGATGCGCAATGGCAGGTCCACCACTTCAGGCAAATCCAGAAACGGCGTCTTGCCTTTTGGAAAGCCGAGCGCGGAGGCGTCCATGTCGCGATAGGACACTGATACGGCCTGATAGATTTCGGTTTGCTCCAGCGAGCGGCTTCCAGCCGAACCCAGCGACACGACCAGATCGG
Source organism: Mesorhizobium denitrificans (assembly GCF_003403035.1). Taxonomy (GTDB): domain Bacteria; phylum Pseudomonadota; class Alphaproteobacteria; order Rhizobiales; family Rhizobiaceae; genus Mesorhizobium_G; species Mesorhizobium_G denitrificans. The sequence goes on from NZ_QURN01000009.1 coordinate 2,464, forward strand.
GCAAAATCTTCGCCGCCTCCATCCGTGCAAGCTCGGTCGAAACGACCACCGCCGCTTCCACCGGGCCGACGCCGGTGATCAGCGGCGTAAACAGCTTGCGCAAATGCTGGCCATATTCCTGCTCGGCAGCCATGACGAACAGCACATCGCGCCCGCCTATGGAAACCGCCGCACTCAACCCTCGATGCCCTCGCGGCCAGTGATCGTCATCAGAGTGCCGGTCATGGTCGCGATCAGCTTCGCCTCGCCATCGCTTATGGCATAGGCTTCACCATCGGCAACGATGATCGTGCGCCCCGGCTTCGTAACCGACCCGCGGAAAAGGAAGCGATCCCCCTTCCCCGGTGCGAGCAGATTCACCTTGAACTCAATCGTCAAAACGCCCGCGCTCGGCGGCATCAGCGTGTAGGCGGCATAGCCGCAAGCTGAATCCAACGCTGCCGATATAATGCCGGCATGGAGAAAACCGTGCTGCTGCGTCAGCGCATCCGAAAAAGGCATCTCGATTTCGATTGTGCCGGGTGAGACGAGCGTTAGCTCGGCGCCCAATGTCGCCATTGCTTTCTGCTTGGCGAATGAGCTGCGAACGCGCTCGTCGAAATCCTCTGCCGGAACGATCTTGGCTGCCATCTGTATTTCCCCCGGCCTCGCCATAGCAGAGCCGCTGCTTAACATTCCAGCAGTCTAGATCATTTTTGTGCGGTGCAACAATGCTTATTTAATGGAGCCTTATTCGCCGGGTAACCTGCGCACCGCGCCCTTATCGGCGCTTGTGGCAAATGCCGCATAGGCGCGCAGCGCCCTGGTTACATTGCGCTTGCGCTGTTCGACGGGCTTCCAGCCTTTTGCATCCTGCTCTTTGCGACGCTCTGCGAGTTCCGCATCGCTGATTGCAAGATTGATCGTGCGGTTGGGAATGTCGATCTCGATCGTGTCGCCATTGCGCACCAGACCGATTGCGCCGCCTTCCGCCGCTTCCGGCGAAACGTGACCGATGGAAAGGCCGGACGTGCCGCCCGAGAACCTGCCATCGGTCAAGAGCGCGCAGGCTTTCCCCAGGCCCTTCGATTTCAGATAGCTGGTCGGGTAGAGCATTTCCTGCATACCGGGACCACCGCGCGGCCCTTCATAGCGGATAACGACGACATCTCCCTCATGCACCTCGTTTGAGAGAATGCCTTTCACCGCCGAATCCTGGCTTTCGAAAACCTTCGCCGTGCCGGTGAATTTCAGAATGCTTTCATCGACGCCCGCGGTCTTCACCACGCATCCATCCAGCGCGATATTTCCCTTGAGAACCGCCAGCCCGCCATCCTTCGAGAATGGATGCTCGACCGAGCGGATAACGCCATTTTCGCGGTCCGTATCGAGATCGTCCCAGCGCGCTTCCTGGCTGAAAGCCACCTGGGTGGGGATGCCGCCCGGCGCTGCGCTGAAGAATTTGCGTACGGATTCTGAATTTGTTTGGGTGATATCCCAGCGCTCGATGGCCTCGCCGAGCGTGGCCGTATGCACGGTCGGGCAATCGCGGTTGATCAGCCCGCCACGATCCAGTTCGCCAAGAATGCGCATGATGCCGCCTGCGCGGTGCACATCTTCCATATGCACGTCGCTTTTTGCGGGCGCCACTTTCGACAGGCACGGCACCTTGCGCGACAGGCGGTCAATATCATCCATCGTGAAATCGATCTCGCCTTCCAGCGCAGCCGCAAGAATATGCAGCACGGTGTTGGTTGAGCCACCCATCGCAATATCGAGCGCCATTGCATTCTCAAATGCAGGCTTGGATGCAATTGTTCGTGGCAGAGCTGTCGCGTCGTCCTGCTCATACCAGCGCTGGGCCAGATCGACGATCAAATGCCCCGCTTCGACAAACAGGCGGCGACGGTCGGCATGGGTCGCCAATGTCGAGCCATTGCCGGGCAGCGAAAGGCCGAGCGCTTCCGTCAGACAGTTCATTGAATTGGCGGTGAACATGCCGGAGCACGAGCCGCATGTCGGGCAGGCCGAGCGCTCGATGATTTTCACGTCCTCATCGGAAACCTTGTCGTCAGCCGCCGCTACCATTGCGTCAACCAGATCCAACGCGTGCTGTTTTCCCGCGAGCACGACCTTGCCCGCTTCCATTGGGCCACCCGAAACGAACACGGTCGGGATGTTGAGCCGCAGCGACGCCATCAGCATGCCGGGCGTGATCTTGTCGCAATTCGAGATGCAGACCATCGCGTCCGCGCAATGCGCGTTGACCATATATTCCACGCTGTCGGCGATAAGTTCGCGCGAGGGCAACGAATAGAGCATCCCATCATGGCCCATCGCGATGCCGTCATCGACCGCAATCGTATTGAACTCTTTAGCGACGCCGCCGGCATTTTCGATTTCGCGCGCGACGAGTTGGCCGAGGTCTTTCAGGTGCACATGGCCCGGCACGAACTGCGTGAAGGAATTGACCACGGCGATAATTGGCTTGCCGAAATCGCCGTCCTTCATGCCAGTCGCGCGCCAGAGTCCCCGCGCGCCAGCCATATTTCGTCCGTGAGTAGTCGTGCGTGAGCGATATGCAGGCATTTTCGTATCCAATCCGTCTGTAAGCGGAGCTAACTAGCGGAAAATGGCTAAAACGTCACGGAAAAAGCACGATTGTTTCCTGCACCTTTTTGCTTCTCCCCGTTCATTTGGGGGAGGCAGGCTGCGGCGATGTCTCGCAAACTCATGCAGTGCTGAAAATAGAACGTGGCGATGAAGTCCCCCTCTCCCCGTTTACGGAAAGAGGGTAAGGGTGAGGGCGTCGGCCCCGATTTACCTTACCCTGCTCGCTCCAGCGCCGAGAAATAGAACCCATCCGTACCGCTCAGTGCGGGGCTGAGGCGAATGCCGCCGCGCGCATCCACGCGCGCCAAATCTGCGGCGTCGGGAAAACTTTCCCGCCACAGTGCAACATGATCCACAATCTTGAACGCCTCATTTCGCGCGGCAAACGCTTCGAGTTGGTCGCGGTTTTCGGCATCGAACACCGAGCATGTAATATAGACGAGCCGCCCGCCCGGTTTCACAAACCGGCTTGCCTTGTCCAAAATATCCGCCTGCTCGCGACACCGTTGGTCGACTTGCTTCTGGCTTAGCCGCCACTTGGCATCGGGCCTGCGCCGCCACGTACCCGACCCTGTGCACGGCGCATCGATCAGCACGATGTCCATGCTGCCAACCAGCGGTTCAAGCTCCGGCGCGCGCGCCATCACCTCGACGTTCCGAACTTCTGACCGGCGCAAACGATCAAAGATCGGCGCCAGCCGCTGCTTTTCAGAATCATGCGCGACGATGCGGCCCTCATTCTTCATGATTGCCGCGAGCGCCAATGTCTTGCCGCCGCCGCCCGCGCAATAATCCAGCACCTGCATTCCGGGCTTCGCACCGGCGAGTTCGGCAGCAACCTGCGAGCCTTCATCCTGAATCTCGAACCAGCCTTTCTGGAATGCGGGTTCAGCTTGCACATTCGGGTGCCGCCCGCCGCCTGCAATCGGCGCGATACGCACGCCTTGCGAGGCAATTCGCATCGGCTCAGCACCCGTCTCGCCAAGTTCACGCAAGACTGTTTCGCGATCCGACATCAGCGTGTTGGCGCGCAGGTCGAGCGGTGGGCGATCTGCCAGCCCCGCGGCCTCCTGCGCCCACGCCTCGCCAAACGCGGCCTGAAGATGCGGCACGACCCAATCGGGGCAATCCGCCCGCACCTCGTCCGGCATTTGTTCACGCAGCCGGCGCTGCACTCCGGCGAGTTCGTCAGCGCTCAGCGGTTCGGGCGCGAAACGGTCGCCCGTCAGTTCCGTATTAATTGCATCGGGCGAAAGGCCCCATTCCAGAATCAGCGCGCCAAAGGCCTGCCCGCGTACGCTGTCATCGTCCATCAGCCAAGCAGCCGACAATCTCCGGCGCAGCGTGTCATAAACGATATTGCCAATTGCGCCGCGATCGCCCGATCCGGCAAAGCGATGCGAGAGGCCCCAGTCTTTCAGCGCCTCGGCAACCGGCCTGCGCCGTTGCTCCATATCCCGCAAAACTTCGATGGCTGCCGCCAGCCTGCCGCCCAATCTCATCTCGGTTATCCGATCCCGGTTGACCCGTTTGCGCCTAGCTAGCGCCCGGTCCGCAATCGCGCAAGGAGCACCGCGAAAACATCGTTGATTTGCTCGCGCCGCGCATTTTTTGCGCAACACATGCGCGCTAAAATGTCGCGCGAATCAACTCTCCGTTATGGAGACTGAGTGAGGGGAATGGACATGAAGAAATATCTGGCCGAATTGATCGGCACCTTTCTGCTGGTTTTCTTAGGTACTGCATCGATCGTGCTCGGCGGGTTGGCAACCGCCCTGCCCATCGGCCAGGGTTTCATCGGTCTGGCTTTCGGCATCGGCGTGATTTCTGCCGCCTATGCCATCGGCCCAGTGTCCGGCGCGCATCTCAATCCGGCGGTAACGGTTGGCGTTTTTCTGTCCGGACGCATGCCCGCCGGTGATGTCGTCGGTTACATCGTCGCGCAAATCATCGGTGCGATCATTGCAACACTTGCGCTTGTCATCATCTGCACCGGCCACGCAACGCCCGTCATCAATTACGGCGCGAATGGCTGGGATCCGAATGCATGGAGCACTGTCGGCGCGTTCCTTGTCGAAGCGATTGCCACCTTTGTGTTCGTGCTGGTCATCCTCGGCGTGACTGCTGAAAAGCACTCCACTGCATTTGCCGGATTGGTCATCGGCCTGACGCTTGCCGCGATCCACTTTGCGGTCATCCCGGTCACGGGCACTTCGGTGAATCCCGCACGCTCTATTGGCCCTGCCCTGTTCTCAACCGGCGCGATGGGCCAGCTTTGGCTGTTCATTGTCGCTCCGCTGGTCGGCGGCGCAATTGCGGGCATCGTCGCCAAAACCCGTGCATATGAGTTGGAATAGTCGGCGAGAGAAGCACGTCGCCCGGCTCGGCAGGTGAGGTGAATACCCCTTATCCGGCAGGCGGATGAGGGGTTATTTCCCCTTGCGGGTTAATTACTGAACGGGCTCATCCCGCGCGCACCTGCTGCACCAAGCTGTCCAGCAGTGCGGCATCTTCCTTGCTCCGCGCGCATTTCGAAGCCACCAGACAAGCCTGGGAGCGCAAAATCACGCCATCTCCCAAAATCTTGAGATGGTTCGCCTTCAGCGTTGACCCGGTCGTCGTAATATCCACGATGACATCCGCCGATCCTGCTGCCGGAGCGCCCTCTGTCGCGCCGAGGCTTTCGACGATCCGATAAACCTGAATCCCGTGCATTTGCGAGAAAAACTGCTGCGTCAACCGCCAGTATTTCGTCGCAATGCGCAACCGCCGCCCGTGACGCTGGCGAAACTCCGCCGCCACGTCATCCAGATCGCCCATCGTATCCACGTCGAGCCAAATATCCGGCACGGCCACGACCACATCGGCAAAACCAAAGCCCAGCCGCGTCGCGATTTCCGCGCGGTTCTCCCAGTCGGCAACGTTTTCGCGCAGCAAATCTTCGCCCGTAATGCCGAGATCGACCGCGCCGCGACCGAGTTCGCCCGCAATCTCCGAAGCCGAGAGGAACGACACTTCGACGCCCTCATAGCCCTCCAGCCGCGCCTTGTATTTGCGGTCATCCGCCGGCAACGCGATATTCAGGCCCGCGCGCTCGAACACGGCCAGCGATTGTTCGCGCAACCTGCCCTTTGATGGAATGGCGAGGGTGATGCTCATTGCGCACCCCGCAATGCATCGATGCGGTCCAGCCAAACGGAAAAGCCAACGCCCGGGATCGCTTGCCGCGCACCGAGCATCGTCAGCAGGCGGTCGTAACGCCCGCCGCCTGCCAGCGGACGATCCGCGCCCGGCCCGTCAATCTCAAACACAAGGCCCGTGTAATAATCCAGCGGACGCCCGAATGCGGCATCATATGTAACGACATCCAGCGGCACGGCTTCCTTGCGCAGCGCTTCAAGGCGTGCCGAAAACCCAGCCAACGCCTTGCCGAGCGAAAGCCCCACGTCGTTCGCGAAAGCTTCCAACGTCGCCGTGGCCTGCTCCACCGGCACGCGAATTGCGAGAAAACGGCGCAATGCATCGAACGCCGCTGGCGACAGTTGCACGCTCGCCAGTTCTGCTTTTTCCACCAGCCGCCTCGCAATCTCCTCCGGCGTTCGCCCCGCGGTCAGCGGAATGCCTGCTGCGTGCATTCCTTGCGTAACATGCTCCACCAGCGCGGCCTCATCGCCATCCGCCACCAGCAAGGCCGCCGGTCCAACAACCGCCTTGGTTCGCGATTGGCTGCCAAGATCGGCCAGCGCCGCATCCAGCATCGCCGTCGAACCAAACGCCCGCGCGAGCCGCATCCGCCAGCCGCGCGGCAGACCCAGCGCACCCAGTACAGCCTCGAACAGCGCCTGATCGCCTAGCGTCACCGCAAGGGTCCGCTCCGGCAAAACCCTATGCAGCAGCGCATACGCATCGCTGATCGAACGCGCATCCGCTTCGGCGGCATTGGTATCGCCGAGATCTTCAATGCCCGCCTGAAAAAACTCCGGCCTGCCATCGCGCCGCTGCCGAAACACTTCTCCCAGATACGAATAGCGGCGCGGCGTATCTGCCTGGCTCGCAATATGGTCGAGGCAAACCGGAATCGTAAACTCCGGTCGCAAGCAAAGCTGCTCGCCCGTTTCGCTCTCGGTCAGGAAAATGCGCCGCCGCAAATCCTCGCCCGCAATGTCGAGAAACGGATCGGCAGGCTGTACGATTGCAACGTCGGCCGGTTCCGCACCGCGTGCAGCAAACAGCGCCCTGATGTCGGCAGCAATTGCGGGCAGGCGTATCATCCCCGCACGCGTTCTTCGGCTTGCGCGTCGAGAATGCGCCGAACGGTTTCCACGAGTTCGCTTTCCGGCACGGTGATCTGGCCCGGCCGCGCTTCCTTATATGCATCGTGGTCTGCAATGTTCTGTGCCAGTTGCGCGCCCACAACGAGATCCTTGATCTGCACCGTTCCCGCCGCGCGCTCGTCGCCGCCCTGAATTACGACGCAAGGTGCGCCGCGCCGGTCGGCATATTTCATCTGCGCCTTCATGCCCGCGCCGCCGAGATAAAGTTCCGCGCGAATGCCGTCCTGCCGAAGCTGCGCCACCATGCGCTGATACCGTCCGAGACTTTCCACGTCGCGGTCCATCACCAGCACCACGACCGGCGCAATCACATCAGTCGTATCCAGCTTGCCGAGATTTTTCAGCGCCGTCATCAAGCGCGAAACACCGATGGAAAAGCCCGTCGCCGGAACCGGCTCGCCACGGAAGCGCGACACCAGCCCGTCATAGCGCCCACCGCCGCCAACCGAACCGAAGCGCACCACCTGCCCGTCCTCGTTGGGGATTTCGGCTAGCAGTTCGGCTTCCAGAACCGGGCCGGTATAATATTCCAGACCGCGCACCACGGATGGGTCGATCTTGATGCGCTCCGGCCCATATTGCGCCGCGCGGCAAAGCGCTTCAATGTCGCGCAACTCGCCCATGCCTTCGTGGAACTTTTCGCTGGCGATCTCGCCCGCGGTGCTGTCGATATAGCCAAGCACGGTTGCGATAGCCGCATCGGAAAGACCTGCACCTTTCGTGAAGTCGCCCTCGCCTTCCTTGCCGCCATCCCACCGGCCAGCGCCGAGCAGCAGGCGCACGCCGTCCGGCCCAAACTTGTCCAGCTTGTCGATGGCGCGCAGCACCGTCAGGCGACGTCCCGCGTTTTCGTCGCCGCCAAGCCCGATGGCTTCAAGTACGCCGTCCAGCACTTTGCGGTTATTCACGCGGATCAGATAGTCACCGCGCGCAATGCCAAGCGCTTCCATCACATCGGCCATCATCATGGCCATTTCGGCATCCGCGCCAACGCCCGGCGCGCCAATCGTATCCGCATCAAACTGCATGAACTGGCGGAAGCGGCCCGGACCAGGCTTTTCGTTGCGGAACACCCAGCCAGACCGATACGACCGGAACGGCTTCGGCAGGCGCTCGAAGTTTTCTGCAACATAGCGCGCGGTCGGCGCGGTCAAATCATAGCGCAGCGAAAGCCACTGCTCGTCATCGTCCTGAAACGAAAACACGCCTTCATTGGGGCGGTCCTGATCCGGCAGGAATTTGCCCAGCGCATCGGTAAACTCGATCAGCGGCTGCTCAACCGGCTCGAATCCATAAAGCTCATACACTTCGCGGATTGTCGCCATCATCCGGTCGGCTGCGCGAATGTCCTCCGCCGAGCGATCGACAAATCCACGCGGCAGGCGCGCCAGCGTCTTTTGCGGTTTCTCGGCCATAGGTGTCATTCCATAGTGCGGTTGCAGCCCGAGGAGCTTGTGGGCGCGCGTGTCCTAACCGATCAACGCAGGTGCGGCAAGGCGCTGGCTGTTGTTTGGAAAGCTGGTGTTAACCTCCTGCCACCAGTTTTCCGCAATTCGTTCAAAAATCCGCACCAATCGGCCCGTAATTCCCCTTCGTAACGGTAGCCATCCGGCCAGCCGCATTTCTCGGGCAAGATCATGACCATGCTGACCACCAAGACCGCCACCGCCGAATCTTCTCTACAGGCCGGGCCTTTCCATCCAACTGCCGAGCCGCAGACCGAACGCAGCGAGATAAGCCGCGCCGTTCTCACGAGTTTGCTGGCGCTTTATCCGGTTCTGGCCACTGTCGGCGTCATGCTGCTCACGCTGGCTTTCACCCGCTCCGCCTGAAATCCGCCACGCCGCGAAAGCACTCCTCTCTTCGCACCTCGTATCTCGACACTTCACGCCGACTTAGGCTTGGGTCTCTTGAACGCGGCGCGGGCGCGTTCCACTTCGGCGCGGCACTTGCAGCCTTCGATATGGTCGTTGACCATGCCCATCGCCTGCATGAAGGCATAAACTGTCGTCGGCCCCACAAAGCTCCAGCCGCGCTTTTTCAATTCCTTTGAGATGCGCGTTGAAATCGCGGTGGTCGGGTTTGCGCGCACTGCTTCCAGCGTCACGACCTCCGGGCGGTCTGCTGCGCCCGGCTCGAATGCCCAGAACCACGTCGCGAGCGACCCGGCTTCTTTCACCAGTTCCTGCGCGCGTTTGGCATTGTTGATCGTCGATTCGATCTTGCCGCGATGGCGAATGATTCCCGCATCGGCGACCAAGCGTTCGACATCCTTTTCGGTAAACGTCGCCACCTTGTTGAAATCGAAGCCCGCAAACGCGGCGCGAAAATTTTCGCGCTTGCGCAGGATCGTCAGCCACGACAATCCCGACTGAAACCCTTCGAGACAAATCTTCTCGAACAGCCGGACGTCGTCGACCACCGGCCTGCCCCATTCATTGTCGTGATAGGGAATGTAATCTGCGGTGCTGCCGCCCCAGGAGCAGCGCAGCACACCGTCGTCACCCTTCACCAAGCCGTCCATTGTCGCGAATCTCCCGATGGCGAGCGCAATTTAGGGCTTGTTTACCGCGTTTGTGAACGCTCAGGTAACCATACCAAAGAGTTTCACTCACAAGTCGCATTTTATGCAATTTGATTCATCTTTCAGTTGTGACGTCCGAACAAAATACCCTCGCTGATCGCTGCCGGAGGGGCGCGATCCATATATTTGTCGAGAGCATTCTTATGAGATTGTCCGCCTGTCTGCTTACCGCCGCCAGTTTGCTGGCGCTCCAAACGTCGCCACTTTCCGCACAGGATCGCTACCGCCAGCCGCCACCGGTCGTGGTCAGCCCAGACCTTTCAGCGCCGTGGGTCATGCAGCTCGGCCAGCAGCCGGGCAAAGTCGTCCGGCGCCGTGCGCCCACCAATGTTCAGGTGCAACAGGGCCAGCAGGGCCTCACCATGCGCCGCTCGTCGGTTCCGGGCCTCGTGCTGGTGCAGCCAACCAACGCTGACGTTTCGGTCATCACATCGTCGGTCGCGCGGCCTGCGCAAACGCAGATTCAGCCGCAGATGGACCCGAAATTCCTGCCTGCTTCTGTTGAATATCAAACCAGCCACAAGCCCGGCACCATCATTATCGATTCGGCCTCCAAATATCTCTATCTGGTTCAGGAAGGCGGCAAGGCGCGTCGTTATGGCGTCGGCGTCGGCAAGGAGGGCATGGGTTGGAAGGGCGTGGAGAACGTCACCCGCAAGGCCGAGTGGCCGGAGTGGCGTCCGCCATCATCGATGATCGAGCGTGAGCGCAAGAAGGGCCGCATCCTGCCAACCTACATGGCCGGAGGCGAGGCCAATCCGCTCGGGGCGCGCGCGCTTTACCTTGGCAGCACGCTCTATCGCATCCACGGCACGAACGCGCCTTGGACCGTCGGCACAAACGCATCATCCGGCTGCATCCGCATGCGCAATCAGGATGTCATGGAGTTGTACGAGATGGTCAGGGTCGGCGCAAAAGTCGTCGTGATGTAAAGTTCGGGGGACGGGCTGCCGTTTCAGGTGGCAACCGTCGAAAAAGAGCGGCGCGACGAGGGGCGCGCCGCTTTTTTTTTGTTTTGCGGCGCTGATTCACCCCTGGTTCGCCTGCCGGCACCACCGCGCCCTCCGCTATGGTTCCGACCGCTCGCCTCAACATCGCAGGGAAGACCGCAACTTCGCAGCCCGTCATCCTCTGGCTTGTCCCAAGGATGACGCCGGAACGCACGGGGTAACGTCAGAATTCGCGGTCTACTCAAACCCCCGCGGGTCGTTCCCCGCCATAGGCCCAGTCCAGCAGGGCGACGGTGTGGACGATTGGCATGCCGGCGCGGTTGGCAATCTGCGTCATGCAGCCGATATTCCCCGTCGCGACCACATCGGCGCCTGTCGCCGCGATATTCTTCACCTTGCGGTCGCGCAGCTTTGCGGAAATCTCCGGCTGCATGATGTTGTAGGTTCCGGCCGATCCGCAGCACAGATGCCCCTCGCGCGGTTCCTTCACCACAAACCCGGCGCGCGTCAGCAGATCCTTCGGCTGGCGCGTCAGTTTCTGACCGTGCTGCATCGAACAGGCCGAATGATACGCCACCGCCAGCCCCGGCTTCACCACCGGTTCGGGCAATTCCAGCACTGTCAGATATTCTGTGATGTCCTTCGCCAGCGCAGAAACCCGCGCTGCCTTCTCCGCATAGGCTGGATCGAGCCGCAGCATGAAGCCGTAGTCCTTGATCGTCGTGCCGCATCCCGATGCCGTGATGACAATCGCATCCAGCCCGCCATTGTCGATCAATCGCGTCCACGCATCGACATTGCGCCGCGCCTGAACGAGCGACTCTTCCTCGCGACCCATATGATGCACCAGCGCGCCGCAGCAACCCTCACCGGGTGCGTCCACAATCTCAATTCCAAGCCGCGTCAGCAGCGATGTCGCCGCTTCATTTATGCCGGGATTCAGCACCGGCTGCGCGCAACCTTTCAGCATCGCTACGCGCCCGCGCGCCTTGCCCTTAAGCATGATCGATTCTTGCCCCGCCTTCGGCAAAGAGCGCGGTGCAAGTTCCAGCATCGCCGCAAGCGGCTGCAGCGCCTTGTTTTTCTTGAAAAGCCCCGCGAATGGCCTGCCTAGTCCCGCCAGTTTCAGCGCAGCGCGAAAACGCGCCGGATAGGGCAGCACTTTCGCCAGCGTCGCGCGGATCATCCGGTCCACAAACGGGCGACGATAGGTTTGCTCGATATGCGCGCGCGCATGGTCGACCAGATGCATGTAGTTCACGCCGGAAGGGCACGTCGTCATGCACGCCAGACATGACAGGCAACGGTCGATATGCCGCACGATTTCCTCGTCCGCGGGCCTCCCGTTTTCCAGCATATCCTTGATGAGATAAATGCGCCCGCGCGGGCTATCGAGTTCGTTGCCGAGCGTCACATAGGTTGGGCAGGTCGCCGTGCAAAATCCGCAATGCACGCATTTGCGCAATATCTTTTCGGACTCCGCGACATGTGGATCGGCAAGTTGTTCGGGCAGGAAATTGGTTTGCATCGTCAGCCCGCCATACGTCCGGGATTGAGAATATTGTGCGGGTCAAACGACGCTTTCAGCCGTTCCGCCAATGCGCGTAAAGCAGGCGGTTGCGGCGCGAACACCGGCACCGCCGCGCGCACCGCAGCGTTGGCTCGCACCAGCGTAGCATGTCCGCCGCCATGCGCCCGCACCAGCGCCCGCACGCGTTCAGCTTCCGGCTCGCCGTGTTCCATGCGCAGCCACACCAGCCCGCCCTGCCAATCGTAGAATGCACTGGCCGGAACATTCTGTCGCAAATCCAGCGTCATCCTGTGGGCTTCGGAAGGCTGCATGGACACCCGCCAGACCGGCTTGTGCGTTCCATCTGCGAACGGAATGCAATCGCGCAGATCGCGCCAGACAGCTTTCGATTTGTCGCCCAGCAACACCTGCAATTCGCCCGCATTCTTGAGCATGTCCTGCAGGAGATTGAGCCTGTAGGCGATGGAGGGCGGAAATCCTTCCAGCCGCAGCAGCGTCGCCGCATCAGACCCCAGCGCTCCACCCACAACCGAAATCGCAACGCCTTCCGGCACATGCGCCGCGCTCGAAACCTCCGCGCTGGAACCCATCGCGAGCGCCATCGCCGCGGCAGCCTGATCGTCCAGCAATCCGCGAATGGCGAGCGTCGTTTCCGTCTCCGCGACCGGCAGCACCTTGAACGTCACATCCGTACAGACCGCCAGCGTTCCCCATGACCCTGCCATCGCCTTGGACACATCATAGCCGGTCACGTTTTTCACGACTCTCCCCCCTGCCTTGAAAGCTTCGCCACGCCCGGAAACCGCGTTGATGCCAAGAATATGATCGCGCGCAGCGCCCGCTTTCAGCCTGCGCGGACCGGAGAGGTTTGCCGCCAGAACGCCCCCGATTGTTCCCGCGCCAGCCGCCTGCCCATGCAGCGGGCCATAATCCAGCGGCTCGAAATCAAGTTGCTGGTTGTAGTCGGCCAAAAGCTTTTCGATTTCCGCAATCGGCGTTCCCGCGCGCGCGGTCAGCACCAGTTCCGCAGGCTCGTATAGCGTCACGCCGGACAACCGCGAAAGGCTCAGCGTGTGCTCCGTTTGCGCAGGGCGTCCAATGCCACGCTTCGACCCCTGCCCCACCACCTCCAAAGGCGCTTGCTCCGCTGCCGCCCATTGGACAACAGACAGCACCTCTTCCGGCGTTGTCGGCGTAAAATCGGTCATGAAACGCTCTAAAACCTTGGAATGTCTGGAAATGGCATCTTGCCCTGATGCACATGCATCCGGCCAAGTTCGGCGCAGCGCCGCAATTGCGGAAACACCTTACCCGGATTGAGCAGATGGTTTGGATCGAACGCGCATTTGATGCGCATTTGCTGGTCCAGATCTGCCTCGGTGAACATCTCCGGCATCAGGTCGCGCTTCTCGACGCCAACGCCGTGCTCGCCGGTCAGCACGCCGCCGACCTTTACACAAAGCCGCAAAATATCCGCGCCAAACTCTTCCGCCGCAGCCAATTCGCCGGGGTTGTTTGCGTCATAAAGGATCAGCGGGTGCAAATTGCCGTCGCCCGCATGGAAAACATTCGCCACGCGCAGCCCGTGCTTTTCCGAAAGTTCGCGCATACCGGCCAGCACGCGCGGCAGTTCCTTGCGCGGTATCGTGCCGTCCATGCAAAGGTAATCCGGCGAAATGCGCCCGACCGCCGGAAACGCCGCCTTGCGCCCCGCCCAGAACGACAGCCGTTCCGCATCCGAACCGGAAATCCGGCATGTGGTGGAGCCGTTCGCCTGAGCTATGCGCTCCACCTCTGCGATCAGGTGATCCACCTCCGCCGGCGGGCCGTCGAGTTCAACGATCAGCAGCGCCTCCACGTCCAGCGGATAGCCCACCTGCACAAAATCTTCTGCCGCCTTGATGGCGGGCCGGTCCATCATTTCCATGCCGCCGGGAATGATCCCCGCGCCGATAATATCGGCCACGCACTGACCGCCTTGCTCGCTCGTCGGGAATCCGATCAGCACCGCGCGCGCCGTCTCCGGCTTCTTCAAAATGCGAACCGTGACTTCCGTCACCACACCCAGCAATCCCTCGGAACCTGTCATCAGGCCAAGCAAATCATAGCCTTCCGAGTCCAGATGCTTGCCGCCCAGCCGCACCACGTCGCCATTGACCAGCACCATTTCGAGGCCGAGCACATTGTTGGCTGTCAGCCCGTATTTCAGGCAGTGCACACCGCCCGAATTTTCCGCGACATTGCCGCCAATCGAACACGCAATCTGCGACGAAGGATCAGGCGCATAATAAAACCCGTCTTGCTCCACAGCAGTCGTGATACCCAGATTGGTCACGCCCGGTTGCGCCACCACAACTCTGTTCGGAAAATCGATTTCCAGAATGCGGTTGAACCGGCTCATCACCAGCAACACCGCATCGGCCAGCGGCAGCGACCCGCCCGAAAGCGAGGTACCCGATCCGCGCGGCACCACCCGCACGCCATTCTCGTTGCAGTAGCGCAAGATACGCGCCACCTGATCGACCGTTTCCGGCAGCACGACGACCAGCGGCAATTGGCGATAGGCCGTCAGCGCATCCGTCTCGAATGCGCGCATTTCGTTCACCGTCTCGACAACGCCTTCGCCCGGCACAATGGCGCGCATCGCCGCCACGATCTCCGCGCGGCGGGCCATTGTTTTTTCATCGGCTTTCGGCATGACCAGACCGGTCATAGGCGCTCCTCCCGCAGTGTTTATAGCGACCGGCGGGCCGCTCGCGCAAACCTCATTTAGTATGCGTTTCCGAATGCGAATTCCGAATGCGCCGCACCGCCCACCACACAGCAATAATCGCAACCGGCACGGCGGCAGCGGTCACATATTCCGGCTGCAAATGTATCCCGAATATGCCCGTGCCTTTGGCCAGATACCCGATCAACCCAACCACGTAATAAGACACCGCCGCGACAGACAAGCCTTCGACCGTCTGCTGCAAGCGCAGTTGCAGCCGCGCGCGATTGTTCATCGAGGCCAGCACGTCGCGGTTCTGCTTCTCCACTTCCACATCGATCCATGTGCGCAAAAGCGTCGTCGCGCGCGTCAGCTTGCGCGAGAGGTTGGCCTGCCGCTCCTCGACCGACCGGCAAGTACGCATCGCGGGCGCCATGCGCCGCTGGATAAAGCCTCGCCACGTATTATAGCCGGAAACAGGATGTTCGCGCAGCGCATCCAGTCTTTCATGAACGATCCCGTCATAGGCGCGGCTCGCGCCCAACCGGTAGAGGCTTGCCGCCGCATCCGCCTCAAGCTCTGCCGCCAGCCCGGTCAGCACCGTCAGCAGCTTTTGCTCGTCGCGCTCGGCATTGGTCATTTCCTGCGTTATCTGCGCAAGGCTGTTTTCGATGCGGCCCACGCGTGCCGAAAGCGCTTGCGCCAGCGGCAGGCCAAGCATCGCGAGCGTCCTATACGTCTCGATGTCGATAACGCGCTGCGAAACCGCGCCGTTTCTGGCGGGCGACATACCCTTGTCCAGCATCAATATGCGCGTCAGCCCGTCGCCGTCCTGCCTGAAATCGGAGATAATCGCCGCATTGCCGTCCTCGATCACGGAATAACACAAGCTCGTCGGGTCGAAGGTCTGCACCAGCCGCTCGCTTGCGGCGGTCCACTTTCTAATTTCCAGCCTGATGCCGGAAATTACCGGCCCCGGCGGCGTGAAGCCGTTGCCGAATGGCGAATCTTCCGCAGCCTTGCCGTTGCCCGGCAACGGACCTTCCCAGAGGTAGGTGGAAAATTCCGTGTGCCGCTCCCAGCGCACACTGCCCTTTCCCCATTTCATCGCATGGTGTCTGGCCTCTGCGTCGGGCGCGGCGATCCCCAGCCTGCGCGAAAGCGCACCCAGCACGGCCAGATCGATATTGCCGCGGCCTTCCGTGGCAAACGCCAGCTGTATCAACACGCGCGGCGCGTCGATCAGCGGATATGGGCGCGCATGCACCTCGCCCAGCGCAATCGCGCGCTCGGCATGGGCTGGAAAACCCAGCACCGTTCCCGCCAGTCGATCCTCTGTATCTTTGCCAGGCATCAAGGCTGATCATCCGAAAAGTTGAATTCTTCCAACCGCGTTCGCGGCAAACCAATTCTGGCCAATCCGATCGCGTAACACTATGTCTGAAAAGCAAGAAGGAGCTTTGTATTGTCAGTCAAGGGCGTAAGCTACAGCGAGGCGGCTGCACCGGCGGGAGTGCGGCTCTATGCCATCGGCGATGTGCACGGTCGCGCAGACCTACTGCAAGCCATGCTGGCGCGCATCGAAGCCGAACTCGCCATCGACCGGCCGGCTGACTGGCGCATTATCCTGCTTGGCGATTATGTGGATCGCGGCATGGATTCGCGCGGCGTGATTGACGAACTTCTCAACCGCCAGCGCCGCGACGAGCATTTCATCATGCTTGCGGGAAACCATGACACCGGCTTCCTGGGCTTTCTGGAAAAGCCAGACCCGAAGGGCCTGTTCATGCAGTTCGGCGGCATTCAAACCGCCCAATCCTATGGCGTCACGCTCAAGCGTCCCTATCGCCACGGCATTGAGGAAGGCGATCGCGGCTTTCTTGAAACCTCAGCCCAGTTGCAACAGGCCGTGCCGCCCGAACACATCGAGTTTTTGCGCACCTTGCCGCGCGGCTGTCTGGCGGGCGATTTCTTCTTTTGCCATGCCGGCGTCCGTCCCGGCGTCCCGCTCGACAAGCAGGATCCGGAAGACCTCATCTGGATACGCAATGATTTCCTGCTTTATGCCGAGCTGCATCCCAAGGTTATCGTGCACGGTCACACGCCGGTTGGTCAGCCGGACATTCGGGACAATCGCGTCAACATCGATACCCACGCTTATGAGACGGGTATCCTCACCGCTCTCGTCGTGGACGGAACGCAGAAGCGGTTTCTCACAATCGGAAACGGCTTTTAGATACCCCTTGCAGAGTGGCGCGGATGGACGATCCCGAAACGGCTATCAGCGCCGACGTCAAATTCAGATCAGCGTGAGGCGAGAATTGTGATTTTCGAGAACCGGAGCGGAGCGTACATTGGGTACGTGAGCACCGGAAGCGCAGGAAAGCGCAATTCGCAGCCCGCGCTCATCTGAATTTCGCGGCCCGCGCTATCTGATTTTTTTTAACGCGCTATTACGCCGTAACCGTCAACAACTGCATGGTTGTTGGAAGCATCGGCAGAATAAATGCCAATGCCGCTGATTGCGATTGCTGCAAGCATCGCGAAACAAAGAAGCGCCGCTTTCAATGTACCCGTCCCCAGTACTCAGTTGCCAACGCAGCGATTAGCACGCTGCTTCTTACCAATGCGTTTCAAGCAATGGGGTTCCAGCCTGCGAAAGGCATTTTCCCCCTCATTCCGGCTTTGGTTTCGTGCAGCGAGTGATCGCGCTCGAAAAGTCGGATGAGGGGGTGCAGCACCCCGCCCGTTGCCGGACGCTGCACTAGCTCCAATGGATGATAAAATCTATTGTGCCGCGGCCTCGCCCAATTGAGAAAAAGGCGAAGTGTTAAAATTGCAACTATTTCGCGATTGCCCTAGATCGTTGCAATCCAGGCGCGAGCAAGTGCGGCTCCAGCAGCGTCTGCGCGCGGGCCTTTTTCGCTCGCCAAACCGGGATATTTCGCGAGCCAATCGGGATCGAGCCTGTTCACTGCATCGGCGAAAGTCTCGTTCCACTGCGACACCAGCTTGCGATCGGCCTCGAAGTGAAACTGCGTCGCGTAGACTGCCCGCCCGACCCGATAGGCCTGGTTTGCCACCTTGGCACCCGTGGCAAGCAAGGTCGCCTGTGGCGGCAGCGTGAAGCTGTCGTCATGCCACTGAAAAATCGGAAATATTTCCGGCAGCACGTGAAACACCGGGTCTGCAGCAGCAGCGTCGGTCACGCTCACATCCTGCCAGCCAAACTCATTATGTCCGCCAATCTTGTTGTCGCCGCCGAACGCACGGGCAATCAACTGGCTGCCAAGGCAAATTCCCAGCACTGCCTTGTTGTCGCTTTCAAATTCTCGAATCATATCGAGCAGCTTGGGAAAATGCGGCGAGCCACTGTCGTCCAGCGCGTTTTGCCCGCCGCCGAGAACGACCATCGCGTCATATTCGCGTCCAGTGTCGGGAAGCTCCCCCGTCGAATGCGGTCGGATATAGTCAATACTTGCCTTGGCCTCGAGCAGCGCTTCGCCGAGTTGGCCAAGTCCGGTACCGCCGTAATTCTCTACTGCCAAAACCCGCATATAGCTTCCTTTCCCGCCCGGCGGGCGAGCGTTACCATGATGCGGAACGATCATGAAAGCGCCAATCGCTATGCCACTGCAAAACCGCGTCGATCCCGCTGGCGAAATCCACTCTGTGCCCGCGCGCGGCATGTTCACCGGCAATCGCGGCGTCATCCACGACCCCGAAACTAAGAGCCTGAACGGTCGCCGCTGGACAACGAAAGCGTGGATCATCTGCCGATGCGATTTTGAAAACCGTAAGCGCACCGTGTTCGGGCGCAATGCGCGCAGCGGCGGGCCGGGGTGGACGAACCTGTTTTTCGCGGATGAAGTCACCGCACTCGCCGCCGGTCACCGCCCGTGCTTCGAATGTCGTCGCGCCGAAGCAATCGCCTTTGCCAACGCCTTTGCGCGCGGTCACGGCTTGCCAACCATCAAAGCTGCCGAAATGGACGCGATTTTGCACGGCCAGCGCCTCGCCACCGGCAAAGCTCCGCAATCGCTAAACGCGGTGCAAATACTGGACCTGCCCACCGGCGCGATTGTCAGCGCCGATGGCCGCTACCTCGCAAAGCGCATCAACGATTTTCGCATCTGGTCCTTCGATGGCTACGGCGCGCCGGTCGCCGCACCTCTCACAGCAGTGCTCATCACCCCGCCAGCCATCGTTTCGGCGCTACGCAGCGGGTATCGTCCCGTCTGGCATCCAACCGCTTGACACCGCACCTTGACGCTAGAGCGACGCTCGCGCATTGCTCCCCCATGCGTGCAAACTATAAAATGCAGCGGCTTTATGTGCCGCAAGACCTTGCCTCAGGCTCGACCTTCGACGCCAGTCCGGAACAGGCGCACTACCTCACTTCTGTGTTGCGCATGGAAGAAGGCGCTGAATTGCTCGTTTTCAACGGGCGCGATGGCGAATGGCTCGCTCGCATCGATACCAGGGCCAAGCGCTCGCTTCGCCTGAAAGCGGCGGAGCAAACCCGGCCACAGCCGCCGCATCCCGACCTGCTGTATTGCTTCGCCCCGCTCAAGACCGGGCGCCTGGATTACCTGATCCAAAAAGCCGTTGAGATGGGCGCGGGCGTGCTTCAGCCGGTCATTACGCAACACACGCAGGCCGCCAAGGCGTCCGTCGAGCGCATGCAGGCAAACGCCGTTGAAGCTGCCGAACAATGCGGCATTCTCGCTATTCCAACCGTCACCGAGCCCGTCAAACTGGACCGCCTTCTTGAAAATTGGGATTCGTCGCGACGTCTCATTTTCTGCGATGAGGACGCCTCGACCAACAACCCCGTAGCTGCGTTGCAATCGATCACCGAGAAGTCTCTGGCGTTGCTTGTCGGCCCCGAAGGCGGCTTTTCCGATGCTGAACGCAAGCTGCTACGCGCCCTGCCCTTTGTGACGGCAATCCCGCTCGGCCCTCGCATCCTGCGTGCCGACACCGCAGCCGTTGCCGCGCTCGCTGTCATTCAGGCAACCATAGGCGACTGGTAGTCGTTCAAAAGCGATGCATGTTGGATCAGGATTTTTCGCTTGATCGCAGCCCGTACTTTCGCCATCACACCCGCTCTGATACGGAAATTCACATGGCGCGCGATACAACCGATTTCCAGCCGATCGAAAAGCTCGACGAGTTGGTGACTTATCTCTCTGCTGGCTCCAAGCCGCGCGACAAGTGGCGCATCGGCACGGAGCACGAGAAATTCCCGTTCTACACGGACGGAAACGCCCCGGTTCCTTACGGCGGCGACCGGGGTATCCGCGCTTTGCTCGAAGGTATGCAGCGCACGCTCGGCTGGGATCCAATCATGGACAGCGGGCGCATCATCGGCTTGGTCGAACCCACCGGACAGGGCGCAATTTCGCTCGAACCCGGCGGGCAATTCGAGCTTTCCGGCGCACCGCTGGAAACCATCCACCAGACCTGCCGCGAGGGCAACGCCCATCTGGCGCAGGTCCGCGAGATTGCCGAGCCGCTTGGCATTCGGTTTCTCGGCCTTGGCGGCAGCCCGAAATGGACGCTGGCCGAAACTCCGCGCATGCCGAAATCGCGCTATGAAATCATGACGCGCTACATGCCCAAGGTCGGCACCAAGGGCCTCGATATGATGTATCGCACCTGCACCATTCAGGTGAATCTGGACTTCTCGTCCGAAGCCGATATGCGCCGCAAAATGCAGGTGTCGCTCAAGCTGCAACCCCTATCGACCGCGCTCTTTGCCAACTCGCCGTTCACCGACGGCAAGCCGAACGGCCTGCAAAGCTGGCGCGGCGACATCTGGCGCGACACGGACAATCAGCGCTCCGGCCTGCTGCCCTTCTGCTTCTCGCCTGAGTTTGGCTTCGCGGATTACGTCGAATGGGCGCTCGACGTACCCATGTATTTCGTCATTCGCGACGGCGTTTATTACGACATGACGCACATGACCTTCCGCCAGTTCATGGACGGGGCCGCGCGCAATGAGGTGCCGGATGGCCTCGCCACAATGGGTGACTGGGCCAATCATCTGTCCACCCTGTTCCCCGACGTGCGCCTCAAGCGCTTCCTTGAAATGCGCGGTGCCGATGGTGGTCCGTGGCGGCGCATCTGCGCCCTTCCCGCTTTCTGGGTCGGCCTGCTTTACGATGACGAGGCGTTGGACGAAGCAGAGGCCATGACCCACGATTGGACCTATGACGAAGTCAACGCCATGCGCAATTCGGTTCCGGTCGAAGGCATCGCCACCGTGTTCCGCAATCGCACCTTGCGCGAAGTGGGGCGGGAAGCGCTCGCGATCTCGCGCGCTGGCCTCAAGCGCCGCAACCGCACAAACCGCGATGGTTTCGACGAAACGCATTTCCTCTCAACGCTGGATGAGGTCGTTGCCCGCGGCACCACGAGCGCGGAAGAAATGCTGAACGCCTATCACACGCGTTGGGGTGGCTCCATCGAACCCGTCTTTATGGAATATGCCTATTAGCAGCATCTGCTGATAAGCCGGTTTCATGCAGCCGCGTCACCTTCTTCTCGCCCTCACGATTGTCTTCTTCTGGGGCGTTAATTTCGCAATCATCAAGCTCGGCCTGCGGCAGGTTTCGCCGCTGGCGCTTGGCGTGGCACGCTTCACGCTTGCGGCCTTTCCGTGGATATTCTTCGTGCGACGGCCAAAAGCGCCGCTCAGGCTAATCGTCATCTACAGCCTGTTCATTTTCGCGTTGCAATTCGGCCTGTTGTTCACGGGTATGCAGATTGGCATGAGCGCTGGGCTTTCCTCACTAATTCTGCAATTGCAGGTGTTTTTCACAATCGGCCTTTCCATCCCGCTGCTGGGTGAGCGCCCAACGATCTGGCAGGCACTCGGCGCGCTCGTCGCCTTTTCCGGCATCGGTGTGGTTGCCATTCACGTCGGTGGCGATATTTCAATCGAGGGTCTAATCCTGCTCATCTGCGCAGCGGCGGCTTGGGGCGCGGGCAACATCGTCTCGCGCATCATCTCAAACCGCTACGGCTCGGAAGATATGCTCGGCCTTGTCTGTTGGGGCAGCCTGTTTGCGGTGCCGCCACTGTTGGCCGTCGCGCTTCTGCTTGAGCCACAGGCGTTCGTCCGCAGCTTCACGCATATCGATTGGGTGTCCGCAGGCTCCATCGCCTATATCGTCTATATCTCCACGCTTTTCGGATTTGCTGCGTGGTCGTGGCTGCTTGGGCGTTATCCGGTTGCAACTGTCGCGCCCTTCACCCTGCTCGTCCCGGTTTTCGGCTTTCTCGGCTCCGCAGCACTTCTTGGCGAGCCGATGGAGTCGTGGAAATTCGGTGCTGCCGCACTCGTCATAGCCGGTTTGGTCATCAACCTTTTCGGTGCGCGAATTTCGCGCATCCTGACCGCATAAATCCGCTTCATTCCTGACAATGATTGGGTAGACTGCATGCCTGTTGTGAGGAGTTACTGACATGAACCTATCCGACATCCTGTCCAGTGCGCAGGGCGGCAATGGCGTTGAAATGTTGGCACGGCAGTTCAATCTTTCGCCACAGCAAGCGCAGGAAGCTGTGAACGCCCTGCTCCCCGCATTCAGTCAGGGTTTGAAGCAGAATGCCGCCGACCCATACAATCTCGGCTCGTTCCTGTCGGCGCTCTCGTCCGGCCAGCACGCCGGTTATTTCGAAGACGCTGCAAGTGCTTTCACCCCGCAGGGCATGGCTGAAGGCAACGGCATTCTCGGCCATCTGTTCGGCTCCAAAGATGTGTCGCGCGCTGTTGCGGAACAGGCTTCCCAGGCAACCGGCATCGGCTCGCAAATTTTGAAGCAGATGCTTCCCGCCATCGCGACCATGCTGATGGGCGGCATGGCCCAGCAAACCAACAACCAGATGGCGGCAGGCGGCTTCGGCAGTTCCAATAATCCGCTTGGCGATCTGATCGACCAGATGATGCGGCAGGGCGGCGCACAGCCGCGCTCGACCCCGCAGCCGCAGCAGACACAAGGCGGCGACAATCCCTTCGGCAAAATGCTGGAGGAGATTCTGGGCGGCGCGCAGAGCCAGACGCCCGGAGGGCGCGACACCCAGACGAACAATCCGCTCGGCAACAATCCGCTTGGTGAGATCCTCGGCCAGATTTTGCGCGGCGGCCAACCTCAGAACAGTCAGCCCCAAACCAATCCGCGAACGCGCAGGTCAGCTCCCCAACCGACCCCGGATTCGTCAAGCAACAATCCGTGGGGCGACATTCTCGGTCAAATTCTGCAGGGGCAACAGCCGGACGCGGATTCGCAGCCTACGCCGCGGCCGACCACGACCCGCTCAAACAACCCGCTCGAGGATATTTTCGGCAAAATGGTCGAGCCCGGTAAGCAGATGAGCGACGACTATCAGAAAGGCATCGGCAATATTTTCGAGCAGTATCGCCGCGGCCTTGACCGTTACCGGTAATAAAAATGCCCGACCTCCACAGGAGATCGGGCAATATGGCAGGCTGCGCCGGGAGGGGATCCGGCTATATCGAGCGGGGACAGCTTCGACGCCTGCGCTCCTTAAACACGCGCCGCAGAAAATGGTTCCACCAGCTCGCGACGAGAGCTTGCGATAGCACCAAGCGTGCGCGTCGGGTCGCTTCCGACTGCCACTGCGACCGATAGATCGCCGCGTGTAAGCCCGATGTCGTGCAATTCGGTGTCCGACAATTCGCCCAGCCGATAGAAGGCCCGGCGGTTTTGCCAGCTATTGTAGGCGGAGGCGATCCATTTTGCGGCGCGCAGCGCTACTGCCTCGCGCGTAACGCTGCGCATTGAGGTGGCGTCAAAATCAAGCGTCGTCATGGCCTTATCTCCTTTCAGGCGCGCGCGATTCCCATCCGCGAGCAAAAGCACCCGCGGTCTGCGGCCAAATCGCGCAAACCTGTGTTGAACATCGCTCTTCTCGCATGGTCGGATTGATTTATCCAACGAATGTTTTTAATGTATGTCATCAACTCAAATGATGGATTGCACCATGCACGCGCCGCTTGATCTGGACCAGTTGCATACATTCGTCACGATCGCCGACACGGGCAGCTTCACCCGCACGGCTGCGGAGGTGCATCGCACGCAATCTGCGGTTTCCATGCAGATGCGCCGCCTTGAAGAACGCATCGGCAAGCCGTTGTTCGAAAAGGATGGCCGCACCAACAGGCTGACCGAGGATGGCGAAAAACTTTTGAACTATGCGCGCCGCATGATCCGGCTCAATCGCGAAATTCTCGCGGCCTTCGACGATGCCAGCCTTGAGGGCCACATTCGCATCGGCACACCGGATGATTATGCCGACCGCTTCCTTCCTGAAATCATGGCCCGGTTTTCGCGCTCCAATCCGCGGGTTGAAATGTCTGTCATTTGCGAACCCACGCCGGGGCTACGCGAGCATATTCGCAACGGCACGCTCGACATCGCGCTTGTCACGCACAACGAGGAAAAAGGGCCGTCGGAGATCGTCCGCACCGAACCTTTGCTTTGGGTCACTTCTGCAAACCACAACGTCCATGAGGAAACGCCGCTGCCGGTGGCGTTCGGTCGCCCGAACTGCATCTGGCGGTTGGCCGGCACCGACGTCCTGGAGCAGATGGGCCGCGACTATCGCGTATTGTTCACCAGCTTTTCAGCTACGGTCATAACCGCTGCCGTTCTGTCTGGTCTGGCGGTGTCGGTCCTTGCCGAATGCGCGCTGCGTCCCGGTATGCGTGTCCTGACGGAGGCCGATGGCTTCGGCACGCTGCCGGAGTGCAAGATCGGTATCATGCGCGGCAAGACCGAGCATCCCGCACTTGTCGAAGCGCTGGCGCAGCACATTGCGGAAAGTCTCGACAACATTTCTGTTCCACTGGCCGACGAGGCTGGCGCCATCGACTTCGCCGCCTACGCCACTGCCCGCGCCCGCCGCACCAAGCAAATCACAACGGCGTGGTGAGTTGGAGCCTGCGCAGACGACATCTTCCTTCTCCCCGTTTGCGGGAGAAGGTAAGGGTGAGGGGCAGAGGCCGCATGGGGCATTATTTATGTACCGGCACGGATTTGTGCGGAACCTCAAAACGGTCAAGCAGTCGCCCACCCGCAAATATCAGAACTTCATCGTTCTCCCGGCTTTGAACGGGTTGGTCCCTGCTTTCAAATTCCACAGTGATATTTGACTCTGGCGCGTCGTGAAAAGCGCTCAGCACCACCCGCGCAAGGGCAACTGCAAATGTCGGTGGCACGATAAGCCATAGCGCTTTGATCGCGTCAGGCGACGAACGATAGGTCGCGAAAAAATCCTGCCAGAAACTGTAGGTTTCCATTTCCACTCCCCATGAGTTGAGTGGTCACCGAGGAGCGATATTTGCCCCATTGCCCCTCTGGTGACCGGGGAGGTAACAAACCGCCTCAAGACGGCTGCCACGGCTTTTAAGCCGAAGCTCTGGACATGGCCGTGGCCTCCCCGGCGAAACCGAAGACGTGTCGTTTTCGCACGACACAGACCGCTTGAGGTAGGGATCGTTACATCCCGGAATTGGCTAAGGCCTTTTCCAATTGCAGCCTTATTCCGTAACTTGCTAAAATGGAAGAGGCATTGGCGCGAATACCCCAACGTCCGCGCTGTCCCTCACCTGCCTGCGGGCAACTTGACCTGTTCATCAAAAATCTCACTCATCGTCTCATGAGCGAGTTCTTCGAAAACGATTCTCCGTCCAATGCGAGCGAGTACACCGTCTCGGAAATTTCCGGCGCGCTGAAGCGTGTGGTGGAAGATGCTTTCGGCAATGTGCGCGTGCGCGGCGAAATCTCCGGCTATCGTGGGCCGCATTCTTCCGGTCACGCCTATTTCGCGCTGAAAGACGACCGCTCGCGCATCGAAGCGGTCATCTGGCGCGGTACGATGGGCCGGCTGAAATTTCGTCCCGAAGAAGGCATGGAGGTCATCGCCTCTGGCAAGCTGACGACCTATCCCGGCTCTTCAAAATACCAGATCGTCATCGAAAATCTCGAACCGGCAGGCGCGGGCGCGCTGATGGCGCTGCTGGAAGAGCGCAAGCGCAGGCTTCAGGCGGAAGGTCTGTTCGACAGCGCGCGCAAGCGTCCCCTGCCCTTCATGCCGCGCGTCATCGGCGTGATCACCTCGCCGACCGGCGCAGTTATCCGCGACATCCTTCACCGCATCAGCGACCGCTATCCGCTGCATGTCATACTCTGGCCTGTCCGCGTTCAGGGCGAAACGGCGGGCGCGGAAGTCACCGCCGCAGTGGAAGGCTTCAACGCCATCGACAGCGACGGTTCCATTCCTCGGCCCGATGTGCTGATTGTTGCGCGCGGCGGCGGCAGCCTCGAAGACCTTTGGGGCTTCAACGACGAAGCGCTTGCCCGCGCGGTTGCGCACTCCGCCATTCCCGTTATTTCCGCGGTTGGCCACGAAACGGACTGGACGCTGATCGACTACGCCGCAGACGTCCGCGCGCCCACGCCGACCGGCGCGGCGGAAATGGCCGTACCCGTCAAAGCGGAGCTTGAAGCCGCAATCGCAAATTTCGGCGCTCGGCATAGCGGCGGCCTGTCGCGCCTCATCGACCGCAAGCGCACAGCGCTTCGCGCCGCCGCGCGCGTGCTGCCCTCGCCCGATCAGCTATTCGCCAAATCCCGCCGCGATCTCGACGAAGTCTCAAGCCGATTGGCGCGTGCGCTGGATGTCAGCACACAGGCCAAGCGCGCGCGCTACGAATCGCTGCGCCTGACGCCCGCAACGCTGTTGCGCCGTTTTGGCGAAGCGCGCCGCACCGTCGGCGCCTGCGAAAGCCGGATCGAATCAGCCCTGCGCGCGACCCTTCGCACCCAGCGCGCGCATCTGGAGCGTGCAGGCCGCCGCGTCACTGTCGAGCCGGTTGCCCGCCGTGCGCTTGCCCTGCGCGAACGCCTCTCGCTCTTTGCCCGCCGCAAGGATCAGGCATTCCTGATGCGATTCGAGCGGCTGCATCGCCAGCTTGGCCAGTGCGAGCGCCTGCTCGGCACCTTGTCGCATCAGGCCGTGCTGACACGTGGCTTTGCGCTGGTGTTGGATTCTGAAGGCAGCATCATCAAGCAGGCACGCGATATCTCCGCTGGCCAGCGACTCGCCCTGCAGTTTGCGGATGGCAAGGCCGATGCGATCGCCACGAGCGGCGAAGACAAGCCAATTGCCCCGAAGCCGCGCGCCAAAACAGGCACGGATACGGGCAACCAAGGCAGTTTGTTCTAGAAAAATCGGGGGATGGTACAGTTGGGTGGGTTCGAACCACCGACCTCTGGTGCCACAAACCAGCGCTCTAACCAGCTGAGCTACAACTGCATACCGTAGTCGGACGACGCGTCACTTACGGATTATCGGCACATATTGCAAGGCTGTTTCGGCCTCAATGTGCAGCATAATACAAAATGAAAAAGGCCCGGGGGAGGATGTCCGGGCCTTTTCCGTTTCTGACCGACTTTTGGCCGGTCGGCGCCGGCGGGCATAGGGAGGAGGAAATGCCCGACGGTGTTCGATTTACGCTTTACGCAACCTTGAGGTCTTTCACAGCCTTCTCAAAGGCGCCCTTCAGCGGCTTGGAAACTTCTTCAGCGGCCTTCTGAGCCGAAGCCTGGAAGTCCTTGGTCTGCTCGACAGCCGACTCAAAGCCCTTGCGAACGAAAGCGGTCTGGAGTTCCAGAACTTCCGAAAGCGACTTTGCTGCAACCAGAGCTTCAAGATGATTGAAGCCAGCGTCCGTGTTGGCGCGCAGCGTTGCAATCGTCTTCATCGAGAATTCCGAACCAGCCGACTTAACAGCGTCGAAGGTCGTTTCGAGAACCTTCTGTGCTTCATCAGCGCCGGTCTTCATCTTTGCATAGGCTTCCTTGGACTGCTCTACGCCCTTCTCAGCGAAGGTACGGAGCTGTTCGGTCGCCTTGGAGGCGTCGAAGGTCGGGAATTCAACGGTATCAATGCGTTCTGCTGTCTTGGCCATTTCCATTCCTTTAAAACGGCCCGTTAAGCGGGCCTCTCTTGGTTGTTATGGAACCTATATAGCTCAGCTTATTGTGCATTGCAACAAAAATGTTGCGGTGCGGTATAAACGCCGATCTGCGACATTAACCACAGCGCAAGTTTGGTCGGCCCAAATGGCTTTCACTAATGGACGAGCGGCGAAGCAACTTTTATTAATAATCCGTTAATTGAATTGCGGCCGGGACAGCCGTTAATGAGTGGGGAATGACAGTAAAACCGTATTCGTTCGTCGATATCGCGGTGCTTGATGGCGTGCGGGAACGCTTCGCACGTGCGGATTCACTTGTTCTGCTGTCGGCTGCGCTGGACAAGGTGCTGTGGGCCAATGGCAGCGGCGCGGCCCTGCTCGGCTACACCGATGTTGAAGATGCGCTTGGCGAGCCATCGGGCCTTAGCGCGATTGCCCGCCGGCAGATTGAATCGCTTAGCGGCTTTCCTGAAATCGGCAGGAACCGAAACGTCGCCGTGCGTCTCGCCGCCGGCAGTTCCTCCACGCTCGCCGCGCTGTCCGCCAGCGCGCTGCGCCTACCGGATGGCGAAAAGGCCATCTTGCTCGCGGCCCCGCTTCCGGCTTCAGGCTCGCGCAGCCCTTCCGAAATTGCGACGCTGGCGTTGCGCGGCCTTGTTCGCGATGGCGAAGGCGCAGCCATCGTATCCGCCGATGGCGGAATTTTGGCATCCACGCCCACGCTCACGGAACTCCAGATTCCCGCAACCGAACTGGCTGATCTTGTTAAAGAGGTTCGGCATGAGGCTGACAGGCTCGTCAAGCGCGCAGTTATTACACCGTCAGGACGCTACCCCTGCGCCTTCGCGCGGCTGACTGATGATCCCGCAATCCACCTTATCATTGCGCTGGCCGAGAGCATCCCGGCTCCGGTCGAGCAGCCCGCCATCATCAGCGCTCCGCCGTCGCCCGTCGCGCCCACGCCGGAACCACATCGCGCCCCCTCGCCTGCGCAGGATCACTCCGCCGCCGCCGTCCGCTTTGTCTGGCGCACCGATGCGGAAGGCCGCTTCAGCGCCATTTCCGACGAGTTCATTTCCGCTGTGGGCGGCCCGGCTGCAGACATTATGGGTCGGCATTTCGTCACCGTCGCCACAGTGTTCGGCATGGACCCGGATCGCGAAATCGCCGGCCTGCTGGAACGTCGCGACACATGGTCTGGCCGCACCGTTCTGTGGCCGCTGGCTGGCACTGCAATGCGCGCGCCGGTCGATCTTGCCGCGCTGCCTGTCTATGACCGCGCGCGCAATTTCGAGGGGTTTCGCGGCTTCGGCATTTTGCGGCTGGATGAAGCGCAGGCCGACCCGGAAAAGCTCGGCCTCACCCTCACGCCCGGTTCGATCGAAGCATTTGAGCATCGCGACCCTGAAACCGAGGAAACGCCGAGCGCAGAAGCCGACGATCCCTTCATGGGCGAGGTTCCTGCGCTGGAAACCAGCGGGCAGCCTGATCGGACGCCACCAACCGCAACCATTCGTGGCGCGCTGAGCGCTGTCGAACGCATTGCCTTTCGCGAAATCGGCGAACGCCTGCGGCGCGATCAACGCCCTGAGCAGAGTGAGCCGGCACCTGCAATCGATGTGGACCCGCCCGCTATCGAGTCGGTCGAACCTGCGCCGGCGCCGGCCAAGCCTCCGGTGGTCGCGCAGATCACCAACATCACGCTAAAACCTGCTGATCCTCAACCCGAAGCCGCAATGCCGGAACCGCCTGTCGTGGTGTCCGAGCCGCCGGCGCCCAAGCCTGAACCTCAACCGGACACCTCCATTCTGGAAAAATTGCCTGTGCCGATCCTGATCCATTCAGGAGACGTTCTGCACTATGCAAATCCGGAGTTCTTGTCGCTCACCGATTATGAGGAGCTTGGCGAGCTTATTCAGGCTGGCGGGCTGGATGTCCTGTTTCCGGAATCCTTCGAGCAGCCACAAACTGAGACCGGCCACAAAATCAAAATGCGCGCCCGCGATGGCAGCGAGTTTCCCGTCGAAGCGCTGATGCGCTTTGTGCCATGGGCCGGAAAGCGCGCGCTCATGCTGGTTGTTCGCAAGGTTGGCGATGCCGTCGACACTGCCGCAATCGATGAGATGCGCACGCGTCTCGATGAAATGCGCACCATCGTCGATACGGCGACCGACGGCGTGATCCTCATCAACAAGGATGGCGCGATCCGTTCCATCAGCCATCCGGCAGAAGCTCTGTTTGGCTTCGACGGCGACGATGTGCGCGGTCGTCCGCTCGTGTCGCTGTTCGCGCTCGAAAGCCAGCAGGCTGTTGCGGATTATCTCGCCAGCCTGTCGCAAAATGGCGTCGCCAGCGTCCTGAATGACGGCCGCGAGGTGATTGGCCGTGAGGCCGAGGGCCGTCCTATCCCCATGTTCATGACCATCGGTCGCCTGCCCGGAGATACCGGTTATTGCGCGGTCGTGCGCGACATCACCCAGTGGAAGCGCGCCGAGGAAGAACTCACCAAGGCAAAGGCCGACGCCGAGCACGCCTCCTCGCAAAAGAGCGAATTTCTGGCGCGCGTCAGCCATGAAATCCGCACTCCGCTCAACGCCATTATCGGCTTTTCCGAGCTGATGCTGGACGAGCGTTTCGGCACCATCTCCAACGACCGTTATCGCGACTATCTGCGCGACATCAATCGTTCCGGCACGCACGTGCTCGACCTCGTCAACGACCTGCTCGATATCTCCAAGATCGAGGCTGGCCAGCAGGAAATGACTTACGAAGCCGTCGCGCTCAATGACGTTTTGTCGGAAGCCGTCGCCATCATGCAGCCGCAGGCCAACCGCGAGCGCGTCATCATCCGCTCCAGCTTCCTGCCCAAGCTGCCTGACATTGTTGCCGACATGCGCAGCGTCAAGCAGATCGCGCTCAACATACTCTCAAACGCCGTGCGCTACACGCAGGCTGGCGGACAGGTCGTCGTCTCCACCGCCTATGAGAAAAACGGCGATGTCGTCATGCGCGTGCGTGACACCGGTGTCGGCATGACCCAGGCCGAAATCGAGCAGGCCATGAAACCATTCCGCCAGATCAATGCGCTCCAGCGTTCGCGCGGAGATGGCACCGGTCTTGGCCTGCCTCTGACCAAGGCGATGGCCGAGGCAAACCGTGCGCGTTTCTCCATTCAATCCGCGCCCGGCGAAGGCACGCTCGTTGAGATCACCTTCTCATCGACCCGTGTTCTGGCTCAATGACTTGATCCTTTTTATCACATTTTAGTGAACGCCTTCGTCGCTGCCACCGCAACTCTTTGAATCATGTGAATTTTCCTCCACTTTAGAAAAATTCCAAACTATTGAATTTGCTTGGCTTTCTGTTGACCCCGACTTCCAAAAAGGAAAAGAGGGGGCCAACCGCTTTTGCGCGGCTTTCAGGAAAGAGGGAGCGACGATGAAAATGAACTCGCTACGAGCCATCTTGCTCGGAACGCTTGCGGCAGGTTTGTCCGCAGGCGGCGCACTCGCCGATGGTGTGGTCAATATCTACACCTACCGCCAGCCAGCGCTCATTCAGCCAGTGCTCGATGCGTTTACAAAGGAAACGGGCATCAACACCGAGGTATTGTTCCTCGACAAGGGGCTGGAAGAACGCATTCTCGCCGAAGGCCAGAATTCACCGGCAGACGTCATCATGACTGTCGATATTGCCCGCCTCACCAGTGCGAAGGCCAAGGGCATCACGCAGCCGCTGAACGACGAAACGGTCAACAAGAACATCTCCGCAGAATATCGCGACCCGGACGGCCATTGGTTCGGTCTCACCAAGCGTGCCCGCGTCATCTATGCATCCAAGGACCGCGTGAAGGACACCTCCATCACCTATGCCGACCTTGCCGACCCGAAGTGGAAGGGCAAGATTTGCATGCGTTCTGGCCAGCATGATTACAATCTCGGCCTGTTCGGTTCGGCAATCGCCCATTGGGGACCGGAAAAGACCGAGGAATGGATGAAGGGCCTCAAGGACAATCTGGCGCACAAGCCGGATGGCGGCGACCGTCCGCAGGCCAAGTCCATCGCTGCGGGTGAGTGCGACATCGCCATCGGCAACACCTATTATGTCGGCCTCATGCGCACCAACGAGAAAGAGCCGGAAGAGAAGGAATGGGGCAACGCCATCAACGTTCTGTTCCCGACTTTCGAGAACGGCCTGACCCACGTCAACATTTCCGGCGCGGCGCTCGCGAAAGACGCTCCGCATAAGGAAGACGCGATCAAGCTTATCCAGTTCCTGTCCAGCGACGAAGCCCAGCGCATCTATGCTGAAAAGAACTTCGAATATCCTGTCGAGAACGGGCTGGAGCCTTCCGAAATGGTGAAGTCCTTCGGTGAACTCAAGGCAGACACCCTGCCGCTGGCCGACATTGCGAGCCACCGCAAGGAAGCCTCAGAGATGGTCGACCGCGTCGGCCTCGATGATGGCCCAAGCACCTAAGCGAATTTTCGGAACATCAACGCAGAGCCGGGGCGTGACAGCGCCTCGGCTTTTCGGCATTTAAGCCCCATGTCCTCCACCGCAGTCGTCGGCACTCGCCATCCCTGGCTACAAACTGCCTCCGCAGTTACCGCGCTTCTTGTTGCGTTGCCTGTGCTGGCGCTCGGTATCATT
Organism: Mesorhizobium denitrificans; assembly: GCF_003403035.1. Classification (GTDB taxonomy): domain Bacteria; phylum Pseudomonadota; class Alphaproteobacteria; order Rhizobiales; family Rhizobiaceae; genus Mesorhizobium_G; species Mesorhizobium_G denitrificans. Next base: position 34,830 of record NZ_QURN01000009.1, read on the forward strand.
GCGTTCACTGGTTCCGGCGATGACTGGCCGCATATTCTACGCAACGTCCTGCCCGGTTCGGCGGCCACAACCCTTTGGCTTCTCGCGCTTGTTTCCGCAGCCACCGCGATCATCGGCGTATTCAGTGCCTATGTCATTGCGAGCTGTGAGTTTCCATTCCGCCGCACCCTGTCATGGGCCATCGTCCTGCCGCTGGCCGTGCCGCCCTATCTCGCTGCCTATGCGCTTGGCGAGTTCTTCCACTATACCGGCCCGGTGCAATCGCTTATCCGCGAGATCTTCGGCTTTCAGACGACCCGCGATTATTGGTTCCCCAATATCCGCTCGACCGAAGGTGCAGCACTGGTCATGACAAGCGTGCTCTACCCTTACGTCTATTTGACCGCGCGCGTGGTTTTCCTCATGCAAGGGCGAAGCGTTGCCGATGCCGCCCGCACATTGGGTGCAGGGCGCGCGCGCACTTTCTTCAAGGTGCTGCTGCCGCTCGCTCGCCCCGCCATCGTCGCGGGCGTCGCCCTTGTCCTGATGGAAACGCTCAATGATATCGGCGCATCCGAATATCTCGGCGTGCGCACGCTCACCTTCTCTGTTTATTCCACATGGCTCAATCGCGGCAGCCTCGCGGGCGGCGCGCAGATCGCGCTTGTGCTTCTGGCCATCGTCGCCGCATTGCTGATTGCCGAAAGCTGGGCGCGCCGCAAGCAGCGTTACGCAGCTCAGCGTTCTTCACAGCTCAAAGCGCGGCCCCCGCGTCAGCGGCTGCATGGCCTCGCCGCTGTCGGCGTGCCAACACTGCTGCTGCTTCCCATGCTTATCGGCTTCGGCATTCCGCTCTATGTGTTCGCTCGTTACGCCGTCCGTCGCATCGACCAGCTTTTCGCGCGCGAACTCACCAGCGCCTTTCTGAACAGCGTGCTGACCGCCACGCTCACCGCCCTGTTCGCCGTTGTGATCGCCGGGTTGCTCATCTACGCAAGCCGCTACACGCGCTCACGTGCCGTTCCCGTCGAAGCCCGCATCGCCTCGATGGGCTATGCGCTTCCCGGCGGCATTCTCGCGCTCGGCCTCTTGTTCGTGCTCGGTAGGCTCGACAACACCATCGACACATTGGCGCGCTCTTTGTTCGGCCTGTCCACCGGGCTCATTTTTACCGGCTCTGCCGCTGCCGTCATCATCGCCTGCACGATCCGGTTCATTGCGCTTGCAGAAGGTGCGGTGCGCAGCGGCCACGACAAGCTTCCACCAAACATTGAAGCCGCCGCCCGCAGCCTCGGGCGCACCGCTGGTCAAAGCGCGCGCACAATTCTCCTGCCGCTGCTGACGCCTGCGATCCTCACCGCCGCCGTTCTCGTGTTTGTGGATACGATCAAGGAGTTGTCGGCCACGATCCTGCTGCGGCCCTTCGGCTTCAACACGCTCGCCACCTATGTCTACGAACAGGCTTCACGCGGCGCGCCGGAAGACGGCGCATTTGCAGCGCTGCTGATCGTTGTGACCGCGCTTGTCCCTGTCGCCATTCTTTCGCGAATGCTCGCCGACGACCGCAGCACCTGATACGTTCACCCCTCGTCCGGGCGTAAACCTAACGAAAAACTAGGGCATTGAAGCACGGCTAATTCGCCAAAAGAAAAAGGCGCCGCGTGGCGCCTTGAAGGGAATTGGGCTGCTGTTCCAATGGTGGGGAAAAAGGTCCGCCGCGGAAACTTTTCCTCAAAACTCGCGAGAACTATCGCTACCCCGGCTTAACAAGTCCTTACCCGCATTGGTTGCTATTTACCGTTGTGTTCCACCAATCGGAAACGCGGTAAATTTCTGATTTACCCTTCGCTAACCATACCGCGCCTCAACTCGCCAATTCCGCGATATTCCTGAACAGATCCAGCGCTTCCGGATTAGCCAGCGCTTCCTTGTTTTTCACGGCGCGCCCGTGCACCACATCGCGCACGGCCAGCTCGGTAATCTTGCCGGATTTCGTGCGCGGAATATCGGCCACCTGCACGATCTTCGCCGGAACATGGCGCGGGCTTGCGCCCGTCCTGATCTTGGTGCGGATGCGCTTTTGCAAATCCTCGTCCAGCACCATCCCCGGCGCTAATCGCACGAACAGCACAACGCGCACGTCATCGTCGAATGTCTGGCCGATGCAGATCGCCTCGGCCACTTCCTCCATCTGCTCCACCTGATTGTAAATTTCCGCTGTGCCGATACGCACACCGCCCGGATTGAGCGTTGCGTCGGAGCGTCCGTGAATAATCATGCCGCCATGCGCGGTCCATTCCGCGAAATCGCCGTGACACCACACATTGTCGAAGCGCTCGAAATAGGCGGCGCGATAACGCGTGCCATCGGGATCATTCCAGAATCCGATAGGCATCGACGGAAACGCATTGCTGCAAACCAGTTCGCCCTTTTCCTCGCGGATCGGCTTACCTTGGTCGTCCCAGACATCAACCGCCATCGCCAGAGCTGCCCCTTGAATCTCGCCGCTCCAAACAGGGCGTGTGGGAATTCCAAGGACAAAACAGCCCATAATATCGGTCCCGCCCGACATTGAAGCCAGATGCACATCGGCTTTGATGCCGTCATAGACGAAGGCAAAACCCTCCGGCGAAAGCGGCGAGCCCGTTGAGGTCAGCGTGCGCACCGAAGACAGATCATGCGTATCGATGGGTCGCAGCCCGGACTTGCGCAGCGTGTCGATAAACTTCGCCGAAGTTCCAAAGAATGTGAACTTTTCGGCCTGCGCATAGTCGAACAGCACATTGCCATCGGGGTGGAATGGCGAGCCGTCATAGAGCATCAGGCTTGCGTCGCAAGCGAGCCCCGACACCAGCCAGTTCCACATCATCCAGCCGCAGGTGGTGAAATAGAAAACCCGGTCACCAGCACCGATGCCGCAATGCAGGCGATGCTCTTTGAGATGCTGCAGCAGCGATCCACCCGCGCCGTGGACAATGCATTTCGGCACGCCGGTCGTGCCGGATGAATAAAGAATGTAAAGCGGGTGCGAGAACGGCAGCCGTTTGAACGTCACGGGCAATGCGGGAAACGGTTCAACCGCTTCCTTCAGCGGCATCGCTTTCGGCGACCTCGCCGCAATGGCCTCGGCCTGCCCCATATACTCCACCACCAGCACGTTGCGCACCGTGGTCAGCTTCTCTGAAATCGTCGCGACCTTATCGCCAATCTCGATCCGCTTGCCCGCATACCAATAGCCGTCCGGCACAATCAGCAGCACCGGTTCGATCTGCCCGAAGCGGTCCAGCACGCCTTGCTCGCCGAAATCTGGCGAGCATGATGACCACACAGCGCCGATCGATGCTGCGGCCAGCATTGCCACAATCGTCTCCGGCATGTTCGGCATCATCGCCGCCACCCGGTCGCCCTGCTTTACGCCAAGCGATACGAAAAGCTGCTGCAAGCGCGAAACCTCCGCGCGCAATTCATCCCAGCTCAGGCGTCGCTGCAACTTGTCTTCGCCGTGGAATACCAGCGCATCGCCGTCACCCTTGCCCCGCAACAGGTTTTCCGCAAAATTCAGCTTGGCATGGGGAAAAAACTGCGCGCCCGGCATCTTGTCGCCATTAGCGATCACCGCCCCGCCCTTTTCGCCAATCACGCCCGCCCAGTCCCACAGCAGATCCCAGAACGTTTCCCGCTCCGTCACAGACCAGTCATGCAAATCCTCAAAGGTTTCCAAAGTTCGCTTTGCGCGCTTCGAAGCCTCCGCCATAAAGGCGGTAATCGGGGCAGATGCGATGCGTTCTTTCGAGGGGGTCCAAAGTGGATTGTTCAAGGCGGGTTCCTCCATCGGCGCATGAAGCATAAGCTGCGCCTTCGTCGCAAGATGCTTCATTGCGCTTCACTGTTCGTCGCGCAACAAGCTCGCAGAGCAATATGAGACGGCGCTGCCGCAATTCCGGCCCACACCATTCACAACTCTGCCATCGATTTGCCCTTGCCAGCACCTACAGCGCTCCTTACGTGGAATGTATGGATGCGCCGAAGAGGTGGGCGATGACGGTTGCGAATGACTGATCGTCCGATAGCGGCGAATGATTGGAAGCAGTCGGGGGTGACCACAACGGTCCTGATCCGACGTGCCCTGTTCGCACTTGTCGCCCTGCTCTCGCTGGGCGCGCTGTCTCTTGCTGCCTTGCCCTGGGTGGCTTCCACACAACTTGTCAGAAACCGCATCGCCATCGAACTCAGCGCCTGGAGCGGCTTTCGTGTGGCCATCGCCAGCACCCCGCAGATCGAGGTGTTCCCCACCTTCAAGGCCGTGTTGGCTGGCGTAACGCTCTATCAGTGGGGCGATTGGGACAATCCCGCTGTTATCGAAGCAGAGCGCGTGGAAATCGACCTTTCCGCCCTTGATGCGCTCAACGGAAACGTATCCTTTTCCGACGTGAAGCTCATCAATCCTGTAGTCCGCCTTGGCTCAAATCCTGGCGAGCCGGGGCCGGAGTTTTTCACCTCCAGCGGGCGCATATCGCAGGCCGTCGATGCGGTTCGCGACCTGATAGCAGAAAACCCCGACAAGCCGGATTTCTCTCGCTTCCCGGCCACCCCATTCGGCACGGTCGAATTCTCCAATGGCCGCGTCGTGCGCATGGTCGATGGTCAGCAGCAGGATGTCGTCACCCGACTTTCCGGAAATGCCGCATGGCCTGCGCTGAACGCCAGCGGCAGTGTTTCATTGCGTGGCACATGGCGCGGCGAAGACGTTGCCGTAGACTTGTCGTCGGCCTCCCCGCTGGCTTTTTTCGCAGGTGGTGCAACCAGTATCAGCGCCAAGCTGAATTCAGAACCGCTCACCGCCTCTTATGAAGGCGAGTTTCGCAGCGCTGGTGCAGGGCGTTTGAATGGCGCGCTCAGCTTCGCCATTCCCTCCGTGCGCCGCGCGATTTCATGGACCGATGCAGGTATTTCCACCGGTTCGGCGATCGGTTCCATCCAGCTTCAGAGCAAGGTCGCGGGCGAGCGAGAAACGATAGACCTGCCGGAAGCAGTGCTAACTTTAGATGGCAGCGTGGGCAAAGGCACGTTGCATCTCAAATCCGGCGCGCGTCCCTCCATCAGCGGCCAGCTTGCTTTCGATACGCTCGACATCCAGTCTTTCGTGTCCTTATTCACGCCGCTTATGTCGTATGATCGCGTCGGCTCGGACCTTTCCGAAGGTTTGATCCACAAGGCGGATTTCGATCTGCAGCTTGCAGCGAAAAAGACCACGCTCGACGGCTCGGAGGTGGATAACGTCAAAGGTCACATGACCGCGCAAAAAGGCCGCACGATTTTTGACGTTTCACAGGCTGACGGCTTTGGCGGAACGCTTGTCGGCGCGTTCACCATCGACCAAACGGGCGATACGCCGAAAACCGAAATCCGCATGGACGCCAAGGGAATTGACGGCGAAGCGTTCGGCGCTGCAACCGGCTTCCCCACAATTACCCCCAAGGCCAAGGGCGATGTCTCCTTCGCGTTGTCGGGCATAGGGCAATCGCTGGACACGATGCTGAACTATGCTGACGGCAACCTGTCGGCTCATTTCGGCAAGGGCGAGCTTGACGGCATAGACCTGACTGCCCTCGTCTCCAAAACCGCAGGCGGTGGCTTCTTCCCGCTGTCCGACATCGCGAGCGGAACGCTGGCCATCGACGCCGCCGATCTTGATGCAACCATCGTGCATGGTGTCGGGCGCATCCAGAAGGCGGAGATCCGCGCCGGTCCCCGCATCATCTTCCTGTCGGGCATTTTGCCTTATGCCGGGCGCGGCGTAGCGCTGTCCGGCACCATCGCGTCACGCGACAAGGTTTCGATCTTCAACCCCAATGGGCGCGAAGCGTCGTTCTTCGTCGGCGGCTCGTGGGATGCGCCTTTCGTTTCCGCCGCGCTCCCACCGCAAACGCTGCAATAATCAGCCGCGCTGAGCGGCCTGCTCATCCAGCTTGCGCTGCACCTCGCGCCGCTTATTCACAATCGAAGCCGCAATAACGCCGACCGTCACGATAGCAATCAACAGCGTGCAGGCCGCGTTGATCTCCGGCGTCACACCAAGCCGCACCTGACTGTAGATCTTCATCGGCAGCGTGGTTGCTCCCGGTCCCGATGCGAAGCTCGCAATCACCAGATCGTCCAGCGAAAGCGTAAACGCCAGCATCCACCCCGACACGATTGCGGGCAAAATCACCGGCAGCGTCACCGCGAAAAATGTCCGCACTGGCGTTGCGCCGAGGTCCATTGCGGCCTCCTCCAGCGAGCGGTCGAATGTCACCAGCCGCGACTGCACCACCACCGCAACAAAGCACATTGTGAAGGTGATGTGCGCCAGCGTCACGGTGAGGAATCCGCGATCCAGACCGATAGCCACAAACAGCAGCAGCAGCGAAAGGCCGGTGATCACTTCGGGCATAACCAGCGGCGCAAACACCATGCCGGAAAACAGCACGCGGCCACGAAACCGCGTGTAGCGGGTCAGCGCCAGCGCTGCCATCGTGCCGAGTATCGTCGCGAAGGTGGCGGACAGCACGCCCACGCGGATTGTTACCCAAGCCGCATCCATCAGGGCTTCGTTCTGAAACAGCGATACATACCATTTCGTGGAGAACCCGCCCCAGACCGTAACCAGCTTGGAGGCGTTGAACGAGAAGATGATGAGCAACACGATCGGCAGGTACAGGAAGGCAAAGCCCAGCACGATCGACGCGATATTGAAACGGGACCAGGTCGTATTCATGTCAGCGCCCCTGCTCCTGTGCTTTTGCCTGCGCCTGCTGGAAGAACATGATCGGCACCACCAGAAGCAGCAGCAGGATCACCGCCACGGCAGATGAAACCGGCCAGTCTCGGTTCGAGTTGAACTCGTTCCACAGCGTCTTGCCGATCATCAGCGTTTCAGACCCGCCCAGAAGGTCGGGAATGACGAACTCGCCAACGGCGGGAATAAACACCAGCAAACACCCGGCCACCACGCCGGGCAACGAAAGCGGGAAGGTGATTTTCCAGAACGCGCCGAGCGGTGGGCAACCAAGATCGTTCGCCGCCTCGATCAGCGTGTAATCCATCTTCTCCAGCGCCGAATAGAGCGGCAGCACCATAAACGGCAGATAGGAATAGACGATGCCGATATAGATCGCCCAATCCGTATTCAGAATAATCAGCGGCGAGTCGATCAAGTTCAGCCACATCAGAAGCTGGTTCAGCAGACCCTCCGGCTTCAAAATGCCGATCCAGGCATAAACGCGGATCAGGAACGACGTCCAGAACGGCAGAATCACCAGCATCAGCAGGGTGGGCCGCAACGTCGCAGGCGCGCGCGCCATGCCGTAGGCAATCGGATAGCCGATCAGCAGTGTGAAGAAAGTCGCCACGGCCGCGATCACCACGCTGCGGATATAGGCGCGGTAATAGAGCGGGTCCTGCGTCAGCCACACATAATTGTCGAAGCTGAACGTATGCCATTTTGAAGCGAGGTCCGAAAATCCGTTTATGACCGGCGTGTATGGCGGCATCGAAATCGCGGTCGATGAGAGCGAAATCTTGAAGACGATGAAGAACGGAATCAGGAAGAAAAACAGCAGCCACGCATAGGGAACGAGGATCACCAGACGGCTGGTAATCGCCGAAATCAGATTATTCCCCGCCGGCCCTGCCGAAGCGGAAGCATTGTCAGCCATGGTGATAGCTCCGTTCGTTTGCGTCGGGTGGGGTGAAGCCTTCAAGCATCATTCACCTCGACAGCACGACGCCGGCGTTCGGCTCAAACGATATCCACGCCTGATCGCTCCAGCTCAGCGGGTCTTCCGCAATGCGCGAGCTGTTCATTGTCGCAGCTTTGACAATCTGCCCATCGCTGAGCTTGACGTGGAAAATCGTCATGTCGCCCAGATAGGCAATGTCCCAGATTTCGCCTTGCATCGCATTGGTGCCTGCGGGCTTCTTCGACGAGACTTTGATCTTTTCAGGCCGGATCGCGAACACCACATCCTTGCCCGCCGCCGCTTCACCGGCATTCACGACATTTATCTCGGCACCACTGCCGCCGACAATCGTCGCGGCCTCGCCGTTGCGGGCCTTTACCTTCCCTTCGAACATATTCACATTGCCAACGAAGTTCGCGACAAACTGCGATACCGGCGCTTCGTAAATCTCGGCTGGCGTCGCCACCTGCATCACTTCGCCCTTATCGAGAATCGCAATGCGGTCGGCCATGGTCATGGCTTCTTCCTGATCGTGCGTCACAACAACGAATGTCAGGCCGAGGCTCTGCTGCAAATCCATCAGCTCGAACTGCGTTTCTTCGCGCAGCTTCTTGTCCAGCGCGCCCAGCGGCTCGTCCAGCAACAAGACCTTTGGCCGTTTTGCCACCGACCGCGCCAGCGCGACGCGCTGCCTCTGGCCGCCTGAAAGCTGGTGCGGCTTGCGCTTTGCAAATTGCGTCAGCTTCACAAGTTTCAGCATGTCGGCAACGCGCGCGTCGATCTCCTGCTTCGGCATGCCGTCCTGCTTGAGACCGAAGGCGACGTTCTGCTCAACCGTCATATGCGGGAACAGCGCGTAAGACTGAAACATCATGTTCACAGGTCGCTTGTAAGGCGGAATGCCGCGCAAGTCCTGACCGTCCAGCAAGATACGGCCCGATGTCGGCTCCTCGAATCCTGCGAGCATGCGCAGCAGCGTAGACTTGCCGCAGCCGGAGGCTCCCAACAGCGCAAAGAACTCACGCTCGAAAATGGACAGCGAGAGGTTGTTGACGGCGGTGAAATCGCCAAATCGCTTCGTGATATTCTCAAAGACAATATATGGTTTGGCAGAAGGATCGGCCCACGGCGCGAAGCTTCGGCGAATGCTGCCCAGTGATTTCATGACAGAACCTTGGAGTTGAACCTGAAAGGCCCGGCAATGCCGGGCCTTTGTTATGGTGTTGCTTATTGGCCGGTGGTGACCTTGGTCCAGAGCCGCGTTACCAAACGCTGCTCTTTGGGCCCATAAGGCTGAACCGTATAAAGCTTCGACAAAGTGGCCTCATCGGGATAGATCGCCGGATCGTCCAGAATGTCCTTATCAATAAATTGCTGCGAGGCCTTGTTGCCGTTCGCATAGTAAACATAGTTGCTGGCCTTGGCCGCCACTTCCGGCTTCATCATGTAGTTGATGAAGGCCAGCGCTTCGTCCACATGCGGCGCATCGGCAGGAATAGCGAACTGGTCGAACCACATTTCCGCGCCTTCCTTCGGAATCATGTACTGGACCTTCACGCCCTGATTGGCCTCTGCAGCTCGATCGCGTGCCTGAAACACGTCGCCTGACCAACCAATTGCAAGACAGATGTCACCATTGGCCAGCGCATTGATATATTCCGACGAATGGAACTTCCGCACAAATGGACGAATCTTGAGAAGCAGTTCCTCAGCCTTGGCAAAGCTGTCGGCATCGCGCGCATTCGGGTCCAGACCCAGATAGTGCAGCGCTGCCGGAACGATGTCCTGCGATTGATCCAGAATATAGATTCCGCAATCCTTCAGCTTTTCGGCCTTTGCCGGATCGAAGACCACATCCCAGCTGTCGATCTTGTCGGTGCCGAGCGCAGCCTTCACCTTGTCGACATTGTAGCCAATGCCCGTGGTGCCCCACATGTAATTGACCGAATATTCATTGCCGGGATCGTACGCGGCGGTGCGCTCGGTAACCACATCCCACATGTTTGATAGGTTCGGCAGCTTCGACTTGTCGAGCTTCTGGAATACGCCCGCCTGAATCTGGCGCACGAGGAAGTGGCCGCTCGGCACAACCACGTCATAGCCGCTGCCGCCCGCGAGCAGCTTGGTTTCCAAAATTTCGTTCGAATCGAACACATCATAGACGACCTTGATTCCGGTCTCCTTGGTGAAGTCCTCAAGAATCGAGGTGTCGATGTAATCCGACCAGTTATAGACGTTGACGACTTTGTCCTGGGCGCTCGCGCCAAAAGTCATGAGGGCGACCAGTGCGGCCGACAGACCAAGCTTGCTAGCGGTCATGCATTATCTCCGTGTTGACCCCGTTCCGGCTTTCTTGCCGCGGTACGGCGCAGCCGGATTAAAGCGAAGCTTATTAACGTTCCAAGCGGGCGACAAGCCGGAAAAGCATTCTTCTTCAAACAGACGTCGAGATTGGGCAATTGGCGTCAGCTAATTGCTTGAAGACCCTTGTTCTTAACCACGGTAAGCAGGCGCAAAGCCGGACCACCCGGCTTTTTAACACCGCGTTCCCAATCTGAAACGAGCCCCTTGCTCACATTCAGGTAGCGAGCAAAAACAGGCTGCGAAATATGCTCCCGCTCGCGAATCGCGCGAATTTCATCCGGCGAAAGCGTTTCGACAGCGGTCAGGCACGCCTCATCGAACTCGCGCATGGTCTGCTTGTCGATCGCGCCAGATTCGTAAAAGCCTTCCATCATCTCATGGATGGCGGCCATCGCATCGCTCTTGTATCCTTTAGCCATCGCATTTCACCTCAAACATTCGGCGCGCTGCCACCTCAGCTTCAATGCGCATCCGTAAATCCAAGCACCAGCTTTGCAGCCTTCCTGAATGCCGCGACTTCATAGTCTTCAAGATTCGCAATATCATTCTTGGCGAATCCAAACGCGAAAACGGCACGTGTCGGAGCCTTGAAGAAAATCAGCGTCCGATAGCCTCCCGATTTTCCGCCGCCCGATCGCGCAACGCGCTGTTTGATCAAGCCTGCTCCAGGATCGGCATCTATCAACCCAAGTTCTGCCCGCTCTATCGCTTCGCTTAAGGTCCTGTCAGAAATCCCATGCTTTCGAGCGAATTTTTGAAACCCAGCACTTTCAAAAACTCTCAACCAGTCACCAATAAAGTATAACACTGGGAATTACACTTTAAGCCTGCCGTGAAGCGCCGGGCCGCCTGAACTGCAGCAGAACATGGCCGAGCAGCGCCGCAACCACGATGGCGCCGCCGATCAGCGCGCGTTGCGATGGTTCCTCCCCATGGATCAGCCAGACCCATACCGGCCCAAGTATCGGCTCGAAACAGCCGATCAGCGCGGCATAGGCGGCGGCGATCAGGCGAGCGCCCATCGCGAAGCAAACCATGCCGAGCCCTAGATTGATGACGCCGAAAGCAAACAGATACGCCGCATCAACTGCGCTGGTGTGCAATGTGCTGACCTGCGTTGCTGCGAATGCGCACGCCAATGCCGTGCCCAGACATGTCGCCGGCGTCATGCGCACATGGGAATAGTGCCTCGTAATGACCGTTGCTGTTGCGAACACGCAGGCGATCAGCATCGCCAGACCGTCGCCAATCGGTGAGGCTTCTCCCCCGATGCTCTCCGAAACCATCACGCCCACACCTATGATCACCGCAAAAATGGCGACCCAGGTCAGGCCGGAAACCCTCTCGCGAAAGAATGTCCATCCAAACAGCGCGGCCAGCAGCGGCACGCCCGCCTGTATCAACAGCACGTTCGCGACGGTCGTATAACTCAGCGCAATCACAAAGCAGGTCGAAGCAATCGCGAAACAGACCGAAACGGCATAGCCCGGCACGCCCATTGTGCGAAAGGCACGCCACGCGCCATGCCAGCCGTCGCGAAGAACGATAAAGGCGAAAATACATATCGACGCCCAAAACGACCGCCAAAACACCACTGTCCAGCTATCGGGCGTCTCGATAAAGCGCGCTATCGTGCCGCCTAAACTCCAGAACAGGGCGGAGAGGAACACCAGCAGCATGCCCGCGCGGCGCTCATTCGCGCCATGATAGGAATTATCCGTAAGGCTTGGGCCGGCGGCAGCGTTCGTCATGCTGTTTCATTTCTTGGAATGGTCGTTCGCATTTTGCGCGCTCACGCAATCCGCCTATTCAAGAAGTTGCGTATATGCGTGATCCAGCACGTCGCGTCTATTGGCGCAGAATTACTGAAAATCGAACGCGCTCAGCCCTGTCACCATTTCGTCCAGCCCGAGCGGCCGCGTGACCGGTGGTTCGGCGCGGGCAAGACAGCCCGGTCGCTCGCACAAACGACATGCCGGCCCGACCGGCGTTGCCCCCACCTGTCCGGCCCGCGCGGTGCCTCCCAGTGGCGGGGCGGGCAGCGCGGCGCTGTACACAATTTCATCTTTGAAACCGATGTCGCAGCCCAGCAGCAGCGCTGTCCGGCGCGGGCGTTCGGCAAATGAGCCTTGCGGCCCTTCGAGCGTTCGGGAAATGGTTAGAAATTCCGCGCCGTCCGGCATTTCTACGGCCTCGACAAAAATCTGTCCCGGCGAACCGAATGCCGCATGGACAGAGAGCTTCGGACAGCCTCCGCCGAACCGGCTTTGCGGAAATCCCTGACTGCCGCCCTTGCGAAAGCGATGCCCCGCATTGTCCACTTCCAGCATGAAAAACGGCACGCCGCTTGTGCCGGGTCGCTGCAACATGGTCAGCCTGTTCGCGGCCTGCTCAAACGAAACGCCGAAGCGCGAACGCAGCACGTCGATGTCGTACCTGCCCCGCACCGCCGCTGCATGAAACGCCGCATAGGGCATCATCAGCGCGTGCGCCGCATATCGCCCAAGCTCAAAACGAGCCAACCGCCGCGCCTCATCCGACGACAGTTTCAGCGCCTGAATTTCGCCTGCTACCGCCACCTGCATCCTGATAAGGCAGGCCTCCATAGCAACCTCGCGCAACTGGTCGAATGGCGACAGTCTCTCCGAGATAAACAGCCGTTGCGAATGTCGGTCATAGCGACGCCGCCAGTTCGGCATTGTCGCCACCGGTAGCACCTTGACCACGATTCCGTATTCGCGCTTCAGCCAGCCTTTCAGCGCACTAAACAGATCGTCACCCGGATCGAGCAGCCGCGTGAATGCCTCTGCCTCCTCCTCAATGTTCGGATAATGATTGGCCCGACGCTCAAATACATCGCGCACTTCATCGATGGGCAGGCGCGCCGACGACAGCGTGGTCGCATGGCCTTCGCGCGCCATTATCTCCGAGAGATCGGAAAGCCTGTCCGCCTGCTCGCGATAGGCCCGAAACAGTTTTATCATCGCCGCCGCTGCGTTGGGTGCGGCTTCCACCACCTCGACCAATTCCTGATCGCCAGGTAATTCCCCCGACAAAAGCGGATCGGAAAAAACTTCCTTCAGTGCGGCAATCGAACTCTTTGCCTCACCCTGCAATTCCGACGGTTCGACATTATAAGTCGAAGCCAGTTTCAGGATGAGTTGCACCGTCAGCGGTCGCTGATTGCGCTCGATGAGGTTGAGATAAGACGGCGAAATGCCGAGCCCTTCCGCCATTGCCGTTTGCGTCAGGCCCTTCGCGTTGCGTATCCGGCGAATGCGCGGCCCGGCAAATATCTTCTGCTCAGCCATATTTACACTTCTTTACAGGCTTGACCGCTGCATTTACAGCGATCTGATTTTTACATATTTTACAAATTTACACACCATTCCAGTCAATCACAACACAGATTTTCTCTAAACATTCCCTGTAATTCCTGAAAATGCTCGCGTTTCTTTCGCGGTGCAATGTAAACGTAGTCACAGGATTGAAGTGCGGTTTCTCCCAAGCCTCACTTTGCCATCAAAAAAACTGGATTTATCGGAGTTGTCGCAATGACTGATTTTTACAACCTCGTCCCCTCAGCGCCGGAAGGCCGCTATGAGGGCATTGACCGGCCCTATTCGCCGGAAGACGTGAAGCGCCTGCGCGGCTCCGTCCAGATCCGTCACACGCTGGCCGAAAACGGCGCAAACCGTCTCTGGAAGCTCATTCACGAGGAAGATTTCGTCAACGCGCTGGGCGCGCTCTCCGGCAATCAGGCCATGCAGATGGTTCGCGCCGGCTTGAAGGCGATCTACCTTTCCGGCTGGCAGGTCGCGGCAGACGCCAACACTGCTTCGGCCATGTATCCCGACCAGTCGCTGTATCCGGCCAACGCCGCGCCGGAACTCGCCAAGCGCATCAACCGCACGCTGCAGCGCGCTGACCAGATCGAAACCTCGGAAGGCAAAGGCCTGTCTGTCGATACGTGGTTTGCGCCGATCGTCGCAGACGCGGAAGCCGGTTTCGGCGGACCTTTGAACGCTTTCGAAATCATGAAGGCTTTCATTGAAGCGGGCGCCGCGGGCGTTCACTTCGAGGACCAGCTTGCATCGGAAAAGAAGTGCGGTCATCTCGGCGGCAAGGTCTTGATCCCGACCGCCGCGCACATCCGCAACCTCACTGCCGCGCGCCTCGCTGCGGACGTCATGGGCGTGCCGACGCTGATCGTTGCGCGCACCGATGCGGAAGCCGCCAAGCTGCTCACCTCCGACATTGACGAGCGCGACAAGCCGTTCGTCGATTACAAGGCTGGCCGCACCGTAGAGGGTTTCTATCAAGTTCAGAATGGCATTGACCCGTGCATCGCGCGCGCCATCGCTTACGCTCCGTATTGCGACCTGATCTGGATGGAAACGGGCAAGCCCGATCTCGCCCAGGCGCGCAAATTTGCGGAAGCCGTGCAGAAGGCGCACCCCGGCAAGAAGCTGGCTTACAATTGTTCGCCATCCTTCAACTGGAAGAAGAATCTGGACGACGCGACCATTGCGAAGTTCCAGCGCGAACTCGGCGCGATGGGCTACAAGTTCCAGTTCATCACGCTGGCTGGTTTCCATCAGCTCAACTTCGGCATGTTCGAGTTGGCGCGCGGATATAAGGAGCGCCAGATGGCGGCCTATTCCGAGTTGCAGGAAGCTGAATTTGCGGCAGAGGCCAATGGTTACACCGCAACCAAGCACCAGCGCGAAGTCGGCACCGGCTATTTCGACGCCGTGTCGCTCGCCATCACGGGCGGCAAGTCGTCGACCACCGCAATGCGCGACTCGACCGAGCACGAGCAGTTCAAGCCAGCGGCTGAATAACATCGCTGGCGCGCCGGGAATGCGCGGAGGAAACAGTTCCCGGCGCCACCCATTTAACCCAGCATACCAAGGGAGAACGACATGACACCTCGAACACGGGTCAAGGAACGGGCCGAAGAACAGTCGTCGGCCATGAGCGACGAACAACAGGCTGCGATCCGTATCGTAGCCAACGACCTGCACCGCCTGAATCAGGCCGTGATGAAGGCAGTCGAGGCCGGCGTTTCAGTCGAGCTGGTGCGCTCTGCCCGCCACCACGGCGGTAACGGAAACTGGGGCGACCTGCTCATTCCAGTCATCGTCACCCAGCAGCACGCGTGAGCAACACAACACGCGTAAACCTTCCTCCAGCGTCATCCTCGGGCTTGACCCGAGGATCTGCTACAAACGTAAATCGCGCTTATGGCCGATGTAGGCAGACCCTCGGCATATGGCCGAGGGTGACGCTGCGGTGGAGGTTTTTCTCAAAATCCACCCAGTTTCGCTTAAACAAACCTCTTATTCTCTGAGCCCCCCTTCCCTTATTTCTGCCACAGTGGCAGATTCAGGCATCCGCAACACAATTGGTGATTGATGCCAGATCCGAAAAAGGAAACCCGCCCGAAGTCACGTGGCGCAAGCAAACGCATACCTGCCTTTCTCAACAAACCTCGCGGTGTCAAAAACTGGAAAGAAGCCTCAAGCTGGCTGGAATGGCGCGGCATTGAGGACATTGAATGCATCACGCCGGACCAAGCGGGCGTTGCCCGCGGCAAGATGATGCCGTCTAACAAATTTACGTCGAACACGTCGCTCGCGTTGCCCTCCGCGCCCTTCATGATGACGATCTCCGGCGACTACCCGGAAGACGGTAAGGGCTTCGAATATCCGGAAGACGACGGCGACCTGAAGCTCGTACCGGACCTGTCCACCCTCTCGGTCGTTCCGTGGGAATCCGACCCCACCGCGCAGGTCATCTGCGACCTCGTCCATCAGGATGGTCGCATGGTGGAGTTCACGCCGCGCAATGTGCTGCGCCGGGTGATGGACGCCTATGACAAGCGCGGCCTGAAGCCTGTCGTCGCGCCGGAAATCGAGTTCTATCTTGTTCGCAAGAACCCCGACCCCGACTACCCGCTGTCGCCGCCGGTTGGTCGCTCCGGCCGTCCCATTGCGGGTGGTTCGGGCTATTCTATCGCGGGCGTCAACGAATATGACGAACTGATCGACGACATCTATCATTTCTCCGAGGCGCAGGGTCTGGAGATCGACACGCTCATTCATGAGGAAGGCGCTGGCCAGCTTGAAATCAACCTGCGTCACGGCGACCCGCTGGAGCTTGCAGATCAGGTATTCCTGTTCAAGCGCACCATCCGCGAAGCTGCACTCAAGCACGATGTCTACGCCACCTTCATGGCCAAGCCGATTCAGGGCCAGCCCGGATCGGCCATGCACATTCACCAATCGATCATCGACAAGAAGACCGGTAAGAACGTCTTCACCATCGCTGATGGCACGGAGAGCGAGGCGTTTTTCCACTTCCTCGGCGGTATGCAAAAGCATGTGCCGAACGCGCTGGTCATGTTCGCGCCTTACGTCAACTCCTATCGCCGCTTGACGCAGGCCGCATCAGCGCCGGTCAACAACAAATGGGGTTACGACAACCGCACCACAGCCTTCCGCGTGCCGCGCTCAGACCCAGCCGCGCGCCGCGTGGAAAACCGCATCCCGTCGTCGGACGCGAACCCCTATCTCGCGCTTGCTTCGTCACTTGCTTGCGGCCTCATCGGCATCGTCAACAAGATTCCATGCGAGGCGGCCGTCACCACCACCGCCAATGAGGACGAGATCGACCTGCCGCGCGGCTTGCTGGAAGCGGTTGACCTGTTCGAGCAGGATGAAGATCTGCGCCAGTTGCTTGGCGTGCAATTCGCCAACACCTACGCCGCCATCAAGCGCGCCGAGTTCGAGACTTTCATGGAAGTGATCTCGCCTTGGGAGCGCGAATATCTGCTGCTGAACGTCTGATCATGGCTTATCAATCGCCCATTTCGCCCGGTCTGTCTTGGTATGAGGACACCGTGCCTGACCGCCCGGTTTATCCAGCGCTCGATGGCGACCGCCGCACGGATGTCGTCATCATCGGCGGCGGCTTCACCGGCCTGTCGGCGGCGGTGCATTTAGCCAAGGCCGGAACGCGCGTTATTCTTATTGAATCGCATCGTTTCGGTGATGGAGCATCGGGCCGCAACGGAGGCCAGTTCGGCACCGGGCAGCGCGCTTGGGCCGAAGAGATGGAAGCCGAATATGGCTTCACCCGCGCCAAGGCGTTGTTCGATCTTGCCGAGGAAGCGAAGGCCCATCTGCTCGAATTTACCGCAGCAAACGGCATCGATATGGATTATCGCGTCGGCCAGATGTCGGTGGCCCACAAGCCGCGCTATGTGAACGACTACCGCGCCCACGCCGAAATCATGGCGACCCGCTTCGACTATCCGCACATCACCTTCATGGATGCGAAGGAAACTGCCGAGCGCCTGGGTTCCACCGTCTATTATGGCGGTACGAGAGATACCGCCACCGGTCACATCAACCCGCTCAAACTGCTGGTTGGCATCGCCAGGGCCGCAGCCGCCGCCGGTGCGGAACTTTACGAGCAGACCAGCGCCAGCGATATTTCGTCGACCGGCGGCAAGGTCGTGGTGAAAACGCCGCGCGGCACCATCACCGCGGATAAGGCGCTCATCGCGGTCAACGCCTATGGCGGCAATCTTGAGCCGCAGAGTGCCTCGCATGTCATGCCCATCGGCTCCTTCATCGGCGCGACTGTGCCGCTGCCCGCCGATACGCCCGTAATTCCCGGTTGGGAGTCCGTGGACGACAGCCGCTTCGTGGTGCGTTATTTCCGTAAGTCGCCCGACAACCGGCTGCTGTTCGGCGGTCGCGAAATCTATGCCGTCAACGATCCGAAAGACATTCACATCCACATCCGCAAGCAGATCGCAGAAATCTACCCGTTCTTGAAAGATGTCGAAATCACCCATGGCTGGGGCGGCTATGTCGGCATCACCATGCCGCGCAAGCCGTGGGTGCGCGAGGTCATGCCCAACGTCATTTCAGCGGGCGGCTATTCGGGCCACGGCGTCATGCTGTCAAACTTCGTGGGTAAGCTTTATGCGGAAACCGTGGGCGGCAATCGCAACCGGCTCAAGCTGTTTGAGGATTTGAAGATTCCGCCCTTCCCCGGCGGTCGCCGCTTCCGCGCCCCGCTGCTATTCCTGGCGCTGAACTGGTACGCCCTCCGCGACCGGATCTAGAGCTACCGCTTTGGCGCCAATGATGCCCCTAACCCCGCGAAGAGCAGGGAGAGGCAAGGGTGAGGGGCAGCGTATCTTTATGCCGCAAAAACACAGCTGCCTTTGCGGGCTACCCCGCGCAAAGCTTCCGCTTTGCCTCGGTATATTCCGCCGCCAACCTATCGACCAATTCCGCCACGGGCACGACCTTGTCGATCACGCCAATCCCCTGCCCGCAGCCCCAGATTTGTTTCCACGCCTTGGAGTCGCCTGCGCCAAAATTCATCTTGGTCGGATCGGATTGCGGCAGATTGTCGGGGTCCATGCCCTGCGCGCGAATTGACCCTTTCAGATAATTCCCGTGCACGCCGGTAAACAGGTTCGAATACACAATATCCGCGGCTTTTGAATCCACGATCATCTGCTTGTATTCGTCGGGCGCGCGCGCCTCGGTGGTGGCAATAAACGGCGAGCCGATATAGGCGAGGTCCGCACCCATCGCCTGTGTCGCCAGCACGGCGCCGCCGTTCGCAATAGCGCCCGACAGCAACAGCGGCCCGTCAAACCACTGGCGAATTTCCTGCACCAGCGCGAAGGGCGAAAGCGTGCCCGCATGACCGCCCGCGCCTGCTGCCACTGCGATCAACCCATCGGCGCCCTTTTCGATTGCCTTGCGGGCGTGGCGATCATGAATGATGTCGTGCAGCACGATACCGCCATAGGAATGTACTGCCTGATTGACCTCCTCCACTGCACCCAGCGACGAGATCACGACCGGCACTTTATACTTCACGCACATCATCAGATCGTGCTGCAGTCGAGCGTTCGACTTATGCACGATCTGGTTCACCGCGAACGGCGCGGCAGGACGCTGCGGATTAGCGGCATTATACGCTGCAAGCTCTTCGGTGATCTGCGCCAGCCATTCGTCAAGCTGCGCTTCGGGCCGGGCATTCAGCGCCGGAAACGAGCCGACAACGCCCGCCTTGCACTGCGCCAGCACGGATAGCGGATGCGCGATGATAAACATCGGCGCCGCAACAACCGGAATGCGCAGATTGTCTTTCAGTATGGCCGGCAATGCCATTGGCAGTTCCCCATTTGACGTTTTCGTAAACGTCACTTTGTAGCGGGAAACTTGGGTTAAGCAAGCAGAACCCGCGCTAGCTCTCTCGGTCCGATTTGCTGGGAACCTCAAATCTGTCGAACAAGCGGCCTCCCAGGAATATCAAGACCTCTTCGTTCCTGTATTCGGCAGGACGCTCAACGGTTGTAATATCCAGAACGGTTTCTTGTCGGATTTTCCGGCACGGCGACTTCAACGCGACTCGCACAAGTGCAACTGCGAATGTCGGGGTACGATGAGCCATAAGGCTTTAATTGCGTCAGGCGACGAACGGTATGTCGCGAAAAAATCCTGCCAGAAACTATAGTTTTCCATCACCGCTCCCCGTGAAGTAAGCGGTCACCAAGGGGCCATACTTGCCCCACTGCCCCTATGGTGACCGGGGAGTTCACAAACCGTACAGAGACGGCTGCCACGGCCTTTAAGCCGAAGCTCTGGACATACGCCGTGGCCTCCCCGGCATCAAAATACCAGGAGGTGCCGTTTTCGGTTGGCACAGACCTCTCTGTTTGGGGTTGTGACACCCCGGAATTGGACGACGCCAATTCCAATCGCAGCCTTATTCCGTAACTTGCTAAAATGGAAGAGGCATTTGGCGCGCATACTTGAACGTCCGCGCTATCTCGTAAAACAAAGCTGTTTTTGCAGCGCGAAGGTCGCAATTTGAAACGACACAAGCCCGCCTTAAACACACCGCCCGCCATCGACCTCCAATGCCACGCCGGTCAAGAACTCGGACTCGTCGGAGCACAAAAACAGCGCGGCGTTGGCGATATCCGCCGGTGTTGAAAATCGTCCGAGCGGGATTGAGGATTTGAACTGCGCCCGACGCTCCGGTGTGTCCTCGCCCATGAACCTCGCGAGCATTCCGGTTTCGCCCGCGACGGGACATAGACAATTCACGCGAATGCGCTTCGGCGCGAGTTCCACAGCCATGGATTTTGTGGCGATGATCGCCCAACCTTTCGACGCGTTATACCAGGTCAGCCCCGGCCGTGGCCGCAAGCCCGCTGTCGATGCGGTTGTCAAAATCGCACCGCCGCCCTGCCGCTCCATGATGGGAACCACCGCCAGCGTCGAGTGGTAAATCGCCTTCATATTGATTGCGGTGATAAGGTCGAACGCTTCCTCGCCAATATCCAGCAAACTGCCGTTCTTGTGCGTATAGCCCGCATTGTTGACCATGATGTCGATGCGCCCGAACGCGTTCATCGCCGCATCGACCATTTCCTGAAATTCGGAACGCTGCGAAACATCTGTCTGCGTCCAGATGGCACCGTTTCCAATCTCGTCCGCAACGCGTTGCGCGCCCACGGTGTTCAGATCCGCGACAACGACCCTCGCGCCTTCCTCGGCAAACCGCCGCGCCATGCCTTCACCGAAGCCGGACGCTGCGCCAGTAATAATCGCGACTTTGTCTTTCAAACGAGGCATGCTTACTCAACCGTGATTGAAAACGATGGTCTTGGTCGCGGACATATCGAACAGCGCTTCAAAGCCCTTTTCGCGTCCGTGGCCGGATTTCTTGAACCCGCCGAAGGGCAGTTCGATGCCGCCACCGGCGCCATAGCCGTTCACAAAAACCTGCCCCGCGCGCACGCGTTTGGCGACCCGATGCTGGCGCGCGCCGTCAAGTGTCCAAACGCTGGCCACCAGTCCGAACTCGGTGCCGTTCGCCAGCCGCAAAGCATCCGCCTCATCGTCAAACGGCAGCAGCGCCAGAACCGGGCCAAACACCTCATCCTGCGCCAGTTGAATCGTCGGATCGACCGAGCCGAATAGCACGGGCGGCTGATAAAACCCACCGGACGGTGCATCCGGGTCAATGCTTCCGCGCGCCAAAACTGTCGCGCCCGCTTCTTCCGCCGCAGCAACCATGCCCGCAACGCGGTCGCGCTGCTTTGCGTTGATCAGTGCGCCGAGGTCGCGGTCTGCCTCATGCGGCCCCGCAACCAAAGCGGAGAACCGCTCGGCCAGCGCAGTCGCCACGCGCTCGTAAATCGGCTTTTCGATCAGCACGCGGCTGCCCGCCGAACAGGTCTGCCCGCCATTCTGGATAATCGCATTGACCAGCACCGGCAGCGCCGCTTCGATATTCGCGTCGGCAAACACGATCTGCGGAGACTTGCCGCCAAGTTCCATGGTTACACCGCGATTGTTCACCGCCGCCGCCTGCTGAATCGCTGTGCCGGTCAAAGGCGAGCCTGTAAAGGTCACATAATCCACTTCAGGATGCGCCGAGAGTGTTGCGCCCGCGTCGCGGCCGTAACCGGTAATCACGTTGAACACGCCGGGCGGCACGCCCGCCTCAAGCGCAAGTTCCGCAATGCGTATAGCCGTCAGCGAAGCATCCTCGGCGGGCTTCACCACCAGCGTATTGCCCATTGCGAGTGCAGCGCCAACCACGCGCGCCAAAATCTGAAGCGGATAATTCCACGGAATGATCCCAGCCACGACCCCATGCGGCTCGCGCAGTGTCAGCGCCGTAAAGCCCTCCAGAAACGGGATCGTATCGCCGTGAATCTTGTCAGCCGCGCCGCCGTAAAACTCATAATAGCGCATGGTGCCGGCCACATCCGTCTTGCCCTGTCGCGCCGGCTTGCCCGTGTCTCGCGCCTCCAGCGCTGCCAGTTCGTCGCCGTGCTTTTCCACCAGATGAAACAGCCGCGTCAGGCAGCGTCCACGTTCCACTGCGGGCATGCGGCTCCACGGCCCGTCCTCAAATGCGCGGCGCGCGGCCTTGACGGCCAGGTCCACATCGGCCGCGCCGGATGCAGGAATGGACGCAAACACCTTGCCGTCAGATGGGCAGAGCACGTCGATCCGCGCGCCCGAAAGCGCATCGACCGACCTGCCGTCAATGAGTTGCATGAACGCGCGACCCTGCGCGATTGTTGTTGAAAGCGGCGCACCCATAGTCACAACCTTTGCATAACCGTCTGTGTTGGGCGCATGTTGCGGACAGCATCCCCCATGCGCAAGATGCGCAAGCGCAAATCGGCAGGTCCAGTGCCATCTTCATTCATCTGAATGCTAAAGAGCCACCACCGCTGTTTAAGGGAAATTTACTCGGCCCCGATAGGTTCGCCCGAAATTTCCGCAGGTTTCCCGATGCAATTTTGTCGCGCCGAACGCATAGTCCTCGGCATCTGCCTTGTCCTGATTGCGGTGAACCTGTGCCTGATCTGGCAAAAGGGTGTCACGGTCACGCTCAGCTATGTGGTGTCGCCGCTGGCCTTCGCGGGAGGTTTCCTGATCGCGGGCCAAATCCTGCGCCGCTATTTTCCCAATGGCCGCATGGAGTTGATGGCGAATGCGCTTGGCGCGGCGTTCCTGTTCTCCGGCCCATGCTCGTTGCTGAACCTGCTGGTGCTTCCGCTGGCGAGCAATCCGGTCGATGCACAATTGATCGCCTTCGATTCCTATTTCGGCTATTCCTGGCAGGCGGCCTGCACATGGGTCGCTTCGGTGCCGATGCTTAGCGAGGTGCTGTGGCAGGCTTACGAGCTCACCCTTCCGCTGCTGGTTGTCTCGATGGTTTTTCTGGCTTTGATGGGCGACCGCAAAAGGCTCTACACCGTCATATTGGGCATCACATATGCCTCGCTCGTAACACTCTTCGTGTGGGTGCTGTTCCCGACCGCCGGGCCCGCTGCCCTGCAAGTCCTGAGCCCCGAAGTGGCTCGGATCATACACCCGTCCGGCAATTCCGAACACGCACTTGAGATATACCGGATTGTCCGCGCCGGGGTTACAGATTTGACCGGTCCCGAATATGCCGGCCTGATCGGCTTTCCCTCGTTCCATACCATCATGCTGCTGTTTGGCCTTGCGGCAGTCTGGCCATACCGGCCCATAAACTACGTGTTCGGCGTCATCCAACTCGTAACCCTGCCGTCGATTCTGGTCATCGGCGGGCATCACGTTGCCGACGTATTCGGCGGCGTTGTTGTGGCCGCTCTTGCATGGTGGGCCGCGAGCCGCAGCTACACCGCTCCAAGCCCTTCATGGGTGCGCGCCAGTGCTGACCTGACCGCTGCAATCACCACAAAACAATAATTCGCGCGCCACAAATACGCCCTTTGCATATCTGCCATTTGTTTGACGCATGTTGCGGACAGCATCTGCCATGCGCAAAATGCTTTTTGCGCAAATCAGCAGGGCCAGCGCGAATGCGACAGAAAGGCACTGGTCTTTTTAAATCGATTAGATTAAACAGCCGTTTTTAGAGCGGCCCGACGCGAGACGCATATGACAAGCCACATCATCAAGGTCGATCCATTCGATTTCATCATATTTGGCGGCACGGGCGACCTGTCCGAGCGCAAGCTTCTTCCCGCGCTATATTTCCGGCAATGCGACCAACAGTTTTCCGAGCCCACCCGCATCATCGGTGCATCGCGCTCTCATATGAGCGACGACGAGTTCAAGCAATTTGCGGAAAAGGCCATCCGCGAGCATGTGAAGCCGGAAGACATCAACGAGGATGAATTGCGGAAGTTCATCGCCCGCATTTCATATGTCGCGGTCGATGCCAAGAGTGGCGACGGGTTTGACCGACTCAAGCAGGCGATTGGCGACAGTCAGAGCATCCGCGCGTTTTATCTCGCCGTAGCCCCTGCACTGTTCGGTGAAATTTCGCACAAGCTGAAGCAACACGATCTTGTGACCGCCAACAGCCGCATCGTTGTCGAAAAACCCATCGGGCGAGATCTGATATCGGCCAAAGAACTCAACGACCTGATCGGCGCGGATTTCGGCGAGCACCAGATTTTCCGCATCGATCACTACCTCGGCAAAGAAACGGTGCAGAACCTTATGGCGCTGCGCTTTGCAAATGCGCTCTACGAACCGCTGTGGAACTCCGCGCACATCGACCATGTGCAGATCACCGTCGCCGAAACAGTCGGACTGGAAGATCGCGTCACCTATTACGATACGGCGGGCGCGTTGCGCGACATGGTGCAGAACCACATGCTCCAGCTTCTCTGCCTTGTCGCGATGGAGCCGCCGTCCTCGATGGACGCCAATGCCGTGCGCGATGAAAAGCTAAAAGTGCTGCGCTCGCTCAAGCGCATCAATGGTCAAGAAGCACCAAAGCAGACTGTTCGCGGCCAATACAAGGCGGGCGCTTCGTCGGGCGGCGCGGTGATGGGCTACACGGAAGAGCTCGGAAAGCCGAGCGACACCGAAACCTTCGTCGCCATCAAAGCCGAGATTGCGAATTGGCGTTGGGCGGGCGTGCCGTTCTATCTGCGCACCGGCAAGCGGCTGTCGACGCGCGTTTCGGAAATCTGCATTGAATTCAAGCAGATACCGCATTCAATCTTCGATGAATCGGCTGGCAATGTGTACAATAACCAGCTCATCATCCGCCTGCAGCCGGATGAAGGCGTAAAGCAATTCATCATGATGAAGGACCCCGGTCCGGGCGGTATGCGCCTGCGGCAGATTCCGCTCGACATGACCTTCGCACAAAACTTCACCGGTCGCGCGCCGGATGCTTACGAGCGCCTCATCATGGATGTCATTCGCGGGTCGCAGACCCTGTTCATGCGCCGTGACGAGGTTGAAGCCGCGTGGACATGGGCCGATCCCATCCTCAAGGCCTGGGCGGAAAACCGGCAGGAAGTGCAGGGCTACACCGCTGGCACGTGGGGGCCGTCCGCCTCCATCGCCCTCATCGAGCGCGACGGTCGCACCTGGCACGAGGGCGACTGATGGCATCGCCGAACCTGCACGAGTTTGAGACGCGTGGTGATCTCGCCCGCGCACTCGCGCAGGCAGTCAGCGAGCATCTTGCCGCTGCGATCAAGGCGAGCGGCGGCGCGGTGCTGGCCGTGTCTGGCGGGTCCACGCCGGGCCTGTTTTTTGAAACGCTGTCCAGCGCCGACATTGACTGGTCGAAGGTCACTGTCACGCTGGTTGACGAGCGCCTCGTGCCGGACACCTCGCCGCGCTCCAACGCAGCGCTGGTCAAGTCCAAGCTGCTGGTGAACCGCGCCAGCGCCGCGACCTTCCTGCCACTCTACAAATCCGGCGATCTTGCCTCCGATACCGCGTCCGCCCGGCACCGCTTCAAGGCGCTTGGTCGTTCCATCGATGTCGCCATTCTCGGCATGGGCAATGACGGCCACACCGCCTCATTTTTTCCCGACGCCGACGAGTTGGAAGCCCTGCTCGACCCCGCCGGCGCGCAAACCGTTTCGGGTGTTCATGCGGTGAGCGCCGGTGAGTCGCGCCTGACGCTTACCTTGCCGCCTTTGCTCGATGCCGGCTTCATCGCCCTGCACATCGAAGGCGCGGAGAAAATGACGACGCTTGAGCGCGCGCTTGCGCCCGGCGCGCATCTACCGATCCGCCGCGTTATGGATGCCGCGCGCCAGCCGGTCGAGATTTATTGGGCTCCATAGTGGTTGAAAATTAGGGTCGTTACCCAAAAAGGCAAACGCCATGACTGCCAGACGAGAAATCGAATCCATTACCCAGCGCATCCGCGAGCGCTCCAGGCTCACCCGCGAAATCTATCTGGATCGCGTTGCTGCTGCCGCCGGGCGCACCGCAAATCGCGGTGTGCTTTCCTGTGGAAATCTCGCGCACGGCTTTGCCGTCTGCACGCCGTCGGAAAAGGTCGCGCTTTCGGGCGACAAGGTTCCGAACCTCGGCATCATCACCTCGTATAACGACATGCTCTCGGCGCATCAGCCGTTCGAAACCTACCCCGCGCTCATCAAGGAAGCCGCGAGCGAGGCTGGCGGAATCGCGCAGGTCGCGGGCGGCGTTCCGGCCATGTGCGATGGCGTCACGCAGGGGCAGCCCGGCATGGAGCTTTCGCTGTTCTCCCGTGACGTCATTGCGATGGCCACCGCCATCGGCCTGTCGCACAACATGTTCGACGCCGCCGTCTATCTCGGCGTCTGCGACAAGATCGTGCCCGGCCTGGCGATTGCCGCGCTCACCTTCGGCCATCTGCCTGCGATTTTCATTCCCGCCGGGCCAATGACCTCCGGCCTGCCAAACGATGAAAAGGCCAAGGTCCGCCAGCTTTACGCTGAGGGCAAAGTTGGCCGCGCCGAACTGCTGGAAGCCGAGTCCAAAAGCTATCATGGCCCCGGCACCTGTACCTTTTACGGCACGGCAAATTCCAATCAGATGCTCATGGAAATCATGGGTTTGCACACGCCCGGCGCATCCTTCGTCAACCCGAACACGCCGCTGCGCGACGCGCTGACCCGCGAGGCCGCAAAGCGCGCGCTGGAGATCACGCATCTTGGCAATGCCTACACGCCCGTTGGCCGCATGATCGACGAGCGCTCCATCGTCAACGGCGTCGTTGGCCTGCATGCGACGGGCGGCTCGACCAACCACACCATGCACCTCATTGCCATTGCGGCAGCAGCGGGCATCCGGCTCACCTGGCAGGACATTTCCGACCTGTCCGAAGCCGTGCCGCTTCTAGCGCGCGTCTATCCGAACGGGCTTGCCGATGTGAACCATTTCAACGCGGCTGGCGGCATGGGCTTCCTCATCCGCGAATTGCTGGATTCCGGTCATCTGCACGAAGACGTGCAGACGGTCTGGGGCGAGGGCCTAAGCCCTTACACGGTCGAAGCTCGGCTCGCGCCGGATGGCAGCGTCACGCGTGTTCCTGCGCCGGAAATCAGCGGCGACGCCAAGGTTCTGTCCACTGCGAAGCAGCCCTTCCAAACCACTGGCGGGTTGAAGGTGCTCACCGGCAATCTCGGTCATGCCATCATCAAGACCTCCGCCGTCAAGCCGGAGCGCCGCTACATAGAGGCGCCCGCGCTCGTGCTGGACAGCCAGCAGGCGTTGAACGACGCGTTCAAGGCGGGCGAACTCGACCGCGATTTCGTGGCCGTTATCCGCTTTCAGGGTCCGAAGGCGAACGGCATGCCCGAGTTGCACAAGCTCACGACTGTGCTCGGCATCCTGCAGGATCGCGGATACTCCGTCGCGCTGGTCACCGATGGCCGCATGTCGGGCGCATCCGGCAAGGTTCCCGCCGCGATCCACGTCACGCCGGAAGCGCTGGATGGCGGCCCTATCAGCAGGGTTCGCACCGGCGACATCGTGCGGCTGGATGCGGAGGCTGGCGTACTCGACGTCCTGATTTCGATGGATGAGCTGCGCGCGCGCCCGACGCCTGTCGTCGACCTTTCGGCCAATGATTTTGGCATGGGCCGTGAATTGTTCCTCGGCATGCGCCAGATGGCTGGCCGCGCCGACGAAGGCGCAAGCGTGTTTGCGGGATGAGGGGCAGCGCGGACGTTGAATCATTCGTGCCAAATGCCTCTTCCATTTTAGCAAGTTACGGAATAAGGCTGCGATTGGAATCGGTCTTCGACCAATTCCGGGATGTAACAATCCCTCGTAAAGCGGTCAGTGTCGTGCGAAAACGACGCGTCCTCGGTTTCGCCGGGGAGGCCACGGCCATGTCCAGAGCTTCGGCTTAAAAGCCGTGGCAGCCGTCTTTGCGCGGTTTGTTACCTCCCCGGTCACCAGAGGGGCAATGGGGCAAATATCGCTCCTCGGTGACCACTCAACTCATGGGGAGTGGAAATGGAAACCTACAGTTTCTGGCAGGATTTTTTCGCGACATACCGTTCCTCGCCCGACGCCATCAAAGCCCTGTGGCTCATCGTGCCGCCGACATTCGCGGTCGCCCTTGCGCGGGTGGTGCTGAGCGCTTTTCACGACGCGCCAGAGTCAAATATTACCGTGGAATTTGAAAGCAGGGACCAACCCGTTCAAAGCCGGGAGAACGAAGAAGTTCTGATATTTGCGGGTGGGCGTTTGCTTGACCGTTTTGAGATTCCGCAAAAATCCGATTCGCGGATAACGCGCCCGCGAATGCTTTAGCGGAATGGCTCGGCGCAGAAATTCGGATCAGCGTTTGGCGAGAATGGTGATTTTCGAGAACCGGAGCGGAATGTACTTTTAGTACATGAGCACCGGAAGCGTAGAAAAGCGCCTTTCGCAGCCGACGCTCATTCGAATTTCCGGCAGATCTTGCCGGGATCGTTCTCACCGTTATGCAAATCGTACAGGGTGGCTTCGTCGCCCTTCGTCCACCAGATCAATTCCTGCCCGGCATATTTTGCGCCGCTTGCGGCCAGCACGGCAACCGTCACGACCACGCGATCACCCATCTTCAGCACGGCGAGCGAATTGTCTCCGGCGTTGATGTAGGTCGCAGCGATTTTCTGCCCGCCGCAGTCATAGTTCACCGTTTCACTCGTCGCGTCACCCGGCAAGTCCAGCGAAACACTTGCCGCCTCGGCGGCCGAAACCGCCATAACACCAGCCAACACTGCGATGCGCAAAATCATCATTGGACTTTGACCTCGGAGCGCTCGCCGGCCTTGATCGTAACCGGCTGTTCTTTCTTCGCGCCGTCGCCCTTTGGCGTCACGATCAGCAAATAATCGCCAGCCGGAACGGTGGATTGCATCGCCTCGCCATAGGCATAGGTCACGCCCTGCCGTTCGCCCTGCAAATTCGCCTTGCCTTCAAACAAGCGGATCTCGCTTGCGCCTGGCGCTTCAACCGCCAGAACGCCAGCGTTCAGCACAACGGTTTCTTCCCTGCGCTCGCCAACTTTCATCGATAACGGTTGCTCGACGGTCGCAGCGTCCATTTGCACAACGGCGACATAGTCTCCGGCAGGCAGATCGAAATCAGGATCGGTGCCGTAATCATACGCCACTTGTTCGCGCGTACCGTCGATCTTCTTCGTCGCCTTGAAAATGCGTGTGTAAAGATTGCCGGAGTCGACCTTTTCACCGCCCGCCGCATAGACGGACGAAATAACCGCCGTTCCCACGCCCACCACGATATCCTTGTCGATGACCTGCCCGGCGGCAACCTTGAACGTCTCGCTCACCTCGCCCGCGCCAAGCTTCACCGTTATCTTGGTGTCGCCCGCAGGAACGACGAATTTTCGTTCGCCATAATTCGCCGATGAATCCCCGCCCGGATATTCCGCGATGATCTGCGCATCGCCGTCCGGTTCCGCACCTTCGGAAGGCACAGCGCGAATGTTCAGCCTGCCCGCGTTCAGTACGAAATGCGGGGTCGCCATTTTGCCCGCCTCAACGGTCACTTTCTGCTCCGTGGAAGCCAGATCGACCTTGGCGGTCATGATGTAATCGCCCGGTTCCAGATTGCCCTTCCACGCGCCATATTCGGTGCTGACATAGTCGCCTGCCGTGCCGTCCGGTTTGGCGCGCGCAATGCTGTACGAAAGGTCGGTGGTTTTGAGTTCTTCGCCGCCCTCGTTCAACACGGCGCTCGGCACGATATTGAACTCGACTTTTGCCGGTTCAGGCGCGGGAGGCGGTGCCGGTTGCGGAGCCGGTTCGGGCGCGGGCTTCACCGCTTCCGCCACGGTCGATTTCAGCGCTTCCTCAAGTTGTCGCGCGTCGGACGCCTGCACATATTTGCCGCCGGTGTTTTCGGCCAGGCAAGCCACCTGCTTGCCCTCGTCGGCTGTCAGCCCGAAGCCCACGACATGCGCCGTGAAATCAACGCCTGCTTGCTCCAGCTCCTTGCCCAGCGCGCAGGGGTCTGCCTGACAGGTTTCCAAACCATCGGTAATGAGAATGACTGTCGCCTTCTCCTCGGTGTATTTCAGGTCTTCCGCAGCTTTTTTTACCGCGGCGGAAAGCGGCGTTTTGCCGAGAAATTTCATCTGGTCGGCAGCGGTAGTGATAGCCGCAGCGGTGCCTTTTGCGGGTGGCACGACCAGCTCAATATCTTCGCAGCTTCCCTTTTGCCGATGCCCGTAAGCCATCAGGCCAAGCTCAAGGTCGGCAGGCATGCTTTGCAAAACGGTGCGCAGCGCTTCGCGGGCAATTTCCAGCTTCGGCTTGCCGTCGATCTGCCCCCACATGGAGCCGGAGGCATCGAGCACGATGATAGCGCGGTCTTCGGCGCGCACGCCAATCACGCCCGCCATTATTGCGAAGAATACAAGAAACGCCCGCGCCAATAGCTGCATGATTTGCCCTCGTGGATTCGGTCGCGCGACGCTATCCAAACGAGCCGAATGTTACAATGGCGCGCCGTCGAATTTGCCGGGGTATCGAGATTCTGTCCCGCCATCCCTCAATAAGTCGTGCGGCGTTCTTCGCTCGGTGGTCTGCCGAAATGCTGGCGGTAGCTCTGTGCAAAATAGGAGTGCGAGGCGAACCCCGTCGCAACGGCAATATCCAGAATCGGCATGTTCGTCTGCCGCAGCAATTCGCGGGCGCGCTCCAGTCTCAGGCGCGTGTAATATTTGCCCGGCGTCATGTTCATGTGCCGCAAAAACAGCCGTTCCACCTGCCGCACAGACAGTCCTGCCGACTTCGCCAGTTGCACTGCCGACAGCGGCTCATCCAACGTATCGGCCATGCGCTCGACGATTTTTTTAAGCTTCTCGGATTTGCCCATCAGGTCGCGTTCGGGGCCGCGCCGTTGCCGGTCCGAAGCTGAGCGAATCCGCTCATAGTTGAACTGGTTCGCGACCTCGTTGGCGATGCCCGGTCCCAGATCATCGCGCACCACTGCCAACATCAAGTCGATCGAAGTCGTGCCGCCGGCGCAAGTATATCGCTTGCGGTCGATTTCAAACACGTTGCCGGAGCATTCGATCCCCGGAAATGCCTCCATGAACGACGCGCGATTTTCCCAGTGAATTGTGCAGCGATGGCCGTCCAGTTGCCCTGCTGCGGCCAGCAGATGTGAGCCGACCGAAAGCGCGCCGAGCGCCCCGCCGCGTCGTCCCCACTTCCGCAATCCGGCCAACACCTTGCTCTTGCCGGGAAACTCCAGCGAAAGCCCCGCTGCTACAAACAGAATGTCGGCATTGGGAACATCGGCGATGCTGTAATCCACCTTCACCGGCAAGCCATTCGACGCCATCACCGACTCGCCGTCGGCGGAAACCGTGATCCAGCTATAGAAATTGTGACCCAACTGGCGGTTTGCCGAGCGCAGAATGTCGATTGCGGCGGCCAGCGAGAACATCGGAAATTTTTCGACCATCAGGAAGGCGAATTGCCGATGGCGCACCTGAGCATCCGCTCCGCGTTGGGCCACCTCCGTCAAATTTGTCTGCACTTCCTCTTCCATCCGCCGCCCCGGTTGCTGGAAACCGCACTTGCTAGCCTAGAATCGAGGCCTTTCCAGTCCGGCGGCAAGATAAGCGGAAACGAGTGTATTCGCCATCAGCAAGGCGATTGTCATCGGCCCTACCCCGCCCGGCACCGGCGTGATCGCGCCCGCCACCTTTTCCGCCTCTGCAAAATCCACATCGCCGACCAGACGCGTTTTACCATCCGGGGTCGAAATCCGGTTGATGCCGACATCGATCACTGTAGCGCCGGGCTTCACCCAATCACCTTTCACCATCTCAGGTCGCCCAACCGCCGCGACCAGAATATCGGCCGTGCGGCAAACGGCAGGCAAATCCTTGGTGCGGCTATGCGCAACCGTCACCGTGCAATTGGCGCCCAGCAGCAGGCTCGCCATAGGCTTGCCCACAATGTTGGATCGCCCCACCACAACTGCCGTCAGCCCCGACAAATCCTTGCCGCGCACGCGTTCGATCAGAATCATGGAACCGGCCGGCGTACAGGGTACGAACGCCGTTTCCGTCTCGCCCGTAACCAGCTTGCCGACATTGACGAAATGGAACCCGTCAACGTCCTTCTCCGGCGCGATGGTCTGGATCACCCGACCCGAATCGATATGGCCGGGTAGCGGCAATTGCACCAGAATGCCGTGGATTGATTTGTCCGCGTTAAGGTTCGCGATCAGCGCCAGAAGGTCGGCCTCGCTGGTGTCTGCCGGCAGCGTGTGCTGCACCGACTTGAACCCGCATTCCTTGGCCTTTTTCGACTTGGACGCAACGTAGACCTGGCTCGCCGGGTCTACGCCGACGATAATCACCGCCAGTCCGGGTTGAATGTTCTTGTCCGCGATAAGCTTGGTCGCTCGTTCCTTGACCTGCGCGACCACGTCCTCTGCGATCTGCCTGCCGTCGATTCGTTGAGCCATGCTTGCCTCCGGAACTTGGTGTGTCCGGCGATAATCAACAAACGTCAGCCGCGCAATCCGCGCTTGCGTCGCCTTTTGCCGCAAAAGCGAAAACCAACCAGATTTCAGAAATAATTGCGGTCGCGCCGGATTGCCATTGCCCGAACAAGTTCCCGGCATTCCCGAACCGCCTCAAGACATTCCAGAAGCGCGCCGCGCATCTCGTCCATGCTCTCTTGCATGTCGTATGCCGCTTTCGCCGTCCCACCCGCCAGTGTTCGGCGCGCAATATCCGCTTCCACTGCCATGCGCGCAATTTGCGCCTTGCTCTCCAGCTCTACAGGCCGGTTCGAACCGGGTTGTGCAAAATCCAGCAGCGAACCATGTTTCGCGGTCAAGCTGTCCTGCACAGGCTCATACTCATCGGCATCCGCCAAAATGGCCGACTCATAGTGCAGCTTCGCGCGCGCCCTCGCCTCCTCCAGCGCATGCGCCAGCGAGGGGATAGCCCGCGTCGCCTTTTCTGCTTCGTCCTCGCCTTCCATCATTCCCGCCGACTGCTCTCGAATGTTCCATTAAGGCTAAGACCTGCCTCAGAATAAAGCGTTAAACATCAGTTTTACGGCATATTCTGAAAGTTATACGGGCGTATTTTACCTGAAACTTCATATTTTGCGGGAAAAACACCCCATCGTTTGCGCCAAAAGTGCCGTTGAAACCGCTTTCGTACGACGTATATTTACACATCATGCGAGGAATCGACCCATGAACGCCCCGGCTATGTCGCGCCGAGAACGCCAAAAAGCGGATACCCGCGCCGAACTATTATCGGCTGCTCATGAACTCATTGCCGAGGAAGGTTATGAGGGGCTGACCATCCGAAAACTGGCCGAAAAGGTCGGTTACGCGCCCATGTCCGTCTATTCCTATTTTGCAGATAAAGACGAAATTTTGCTCGCCGTCGCGGAGGATGCTTTCGCTACCCTGGCGCGCCGCGTAGCCAGCCGTCAAACTGATAACCCATTGGAATCTATACGTCGCGGGCTAAATGAGTATGCCGCTTTCGCCATCGAAAACCCCAATGAATACATCACCGTTTTCATGACGCCGAAGGCGCATCAGCATGAAGACGAAACGTTCGACACGCTGAAAAAGAACAACCCGTGCCTGAACCTGCTTTTATCGCAGATCGATGCGGCAGTTTCGCGCGGGCAGATGAAGGGCGATGTTTTCGCCATCGGCACAATGCTCTGGGCCACCATTCATGGCGCGGTGTCGCTCTTGATCACGTTCCCGAAATTTCCCTTCGGCGAACCTGCCGTTTTTGCTGATAGAATGATCGATGCCGGTATGCGCTCCGTGATCGATTGCGAGATCGCACCGCTGGGCGATCCCGGCGAATGCGGGACGAATTTTAAGCTCCAGTCGTCATTCCAAAAAAAATTGTACACGTACATTTTCTAGTTGAAGTGCGGCCAAAATCGATATATGTACATTTTTGTGTACATGTACGGTTTTTGAGATTCATCAAAGGAAACAAAGAGATGAAAACCGCATCCATCGCATTGGCTGCAATTCTGGCACTGTCGAACACCGCTTTCGCTGCTGGAGAAACCAAGCACACGGTCAAGATTGACAAGCCTGTAGCGCAGGAACAATTGGTCGACACCACCACGACCGGCTCGATCAAGAGCGACGCCCAAACCAATTCGGACAGGCCGCGCCTCGGTTTCGACGCCAACCCGTTTTCGTTCGGCAGCTTCCATTGAGCTGCCTCCGCCCTTTCCGTTTGGCCTGACTACCTTTAAAGCAGTGCCAAACGGAGAGTGGATATGACCTTGAAACTGGTGCTTGTCGGCTGCGGAAATATGGGCTTCGCCATGCTTTCGGGCTGGCTGAAATCCGGCAAGCTGAAGTCCTCCGAAGTGTTTGTCGTTGAGCCCAATGATGCGTTGCGCGACCGCGCTGCTGGCTTGAACGTCGCGACTGGAAGCAGTTCGCAAGACCTGCCCGCCGGTGCAACTCCGCAGATAATCGTTATTGCGGTCAAGCCGCAGGTTATACGCCAAGTCCTTGAGAATTATAAGCAATTCGGATCAGGTACGGCGACGTTTGTTTCGATTGCCGCCGGCACGCCGATCAAGACTTTCGAGGCCGTCCTGGGTACCGGTACGCCCGTGCTTCGCTGCATGCCGAATACGCCGGCCGCCATCGGCAAGGGCATGATGGTTGTTTACGCCAATCCGGCTGTCACCTCTGCCGCGCGCGAAACGATCAGCGATCTGCTTTCTGCCAGCGGCGAAGTTGCGGGCATCGACAGCGAGGATTTGATGGACGCCGTGACCGCCGTTTCCGGTTCCGGCCCGGCCTATATTTTCCACTTCATCGAGTGCCTGACCAAAGCCGCCGAAAAGGTCGGCCTGCCTGTTGAAACAGCCAGATTGCTTGCCATGCAGACCGTTTACGGCGCGGCCTGTCTTGCAGCCGAAACGCGAGAAGATCCGGGCGAGCTGCGCCGTCAGGTGACGAGCCCCAACGGCACGACCGCCGCCGCGCTCGACGTGCTGATGGGCGGAGAAAAGCTGGCGAATTTGCTGGCTGACGCTGTCGAAGCCGCGCGTAAACGTTCCGTCGAACTCGGAAGCTGATCCGCTATTTGCCGTGCAGCATTTCGTCCTGTTTACGCCGAAGGGCATAGAGCCGCGTCGTCGTATCGGGCGTTGCGTTTTCCGTGGTCAGCAATTCGCCTTTCGCCACGGGCTTCAGCACCTTGCCGCCTTCCAGCAGGCCGACTGGAATCGCCTTGTTTTGCCGCGCTTCCTTAACCGTCATGGTCCATGAACGGTAACAGGTCTCGCCGATAGCATCTAGGCTTTCACCGGGCTTCAGGTCACGCTTTGCCACAGCGCAAACTTCCGCGACGGGGCGCGGCAGCGGCACCATGTCCGGCTTGCCGTAAAGCACAATTCGCGCTGCCGTCAGCGGAACTTCCAGCGACGTGAGATGGTAGGGCCTGTGAAACGCATAATATGGGCCGTGACCGACATGCAGGTCGTCCATGCGCTCGATGATGCGAGGATGGGTGGCCTCCACTACGACGAAAACACCCGGCGCAACGCCCTTTCCGATCGTGTAATCGACCACGCCTTTGCGTGACAGAACGCCACCGTCCTCCTGCGGAATCAACATCTTAGCCAGTTGATCACGACCGGCGCTTGGCCCATGCATTCCTGCAATGTCCGGCACCAGCCCGGTGGCGTTGGCGATTGCCGCCATCTCGACCATCGTCTTGGAGCCGTCAACGAATTCGACCAGCATGCGCGGGTTCATATTCCTGCGCTCGGCCTCTTCACGATAGTCGTCCGGCACCGCGTCGTGATTAAGCGGGTTGTTCTTCCCCTTGCCTGCCGCCACGATTGTGTAGCCAAGCGCAGTGGCGAATTCGATTAGTTCCATGCAGCTTGAGGGCTCATCGCCTGCGCCGATGGAATAGAGCACGCCGAGCCTGTCCGCCTGCTGCTTCAGATATGGTCCGATGGTGACATCTGCTTCGACGTTCATCATCACGACGTGCTTGCCGTGTTCCATCGCCATCAGGTCGAAATCTGCCGCAACGCCGGGCTTTCCGGTAGCGTCAATAATGACGTCGAGCAGCGGATTCGTAACGAGCAACTCATTGCTGGTGATCGCAAGTTTTCCGGCTTCGATGGCTTGTGTGACAGCGGAAGCGGTCTGCGCTTCGACAGCGCGGTTCTCGTCTCCATAGGCAATGCGAACGGCATTGCGCGCCGTGTGCGGCCTGCGGGTGGACATGGCCGCAAGCTCAACGCCCTTCATCAACATGCATTGGGTAACGAGATCGGTGCCCATTTCACCGGAGCCGATAACACCGATGCGAACCGGCCTGCCCTCATCCGCACGGCGGGCCAAATCGCGAGCAAGACCAGTTAAGGCGATGGGCTGCATGGTTTTCCTTCGCTGTCGGCTGCGGCGCGGTGTTCGCAGAAACCGGAGATGCCGACACCGAAATGGTGCTGCGAGGTGAAAACAAAATCCACCCCAAAGACAACAACTTCAACTTGTTACGGAACGCTTTGCGGACTGCAAAACGACTTGAGTATCCGTTTAGTGCAAGTTTTCGCGCGTTTCAACCAATGTCTATGCAGCTTGCCGTTCATTGCGGGCAACTGCGTTCAGAGGCTTTGCCGGATTACCAACAACAACTGCGCCGGGCTCTACATCTTTCGTGACAACAGCGCCGGCACCGATAACGGCACCCTTTCCGATTGTCAGATATTTTTCCGGCTTGCCGGGGAGAAAGGTGGCGTCGGAACCGACATAAACATCGTCTTCGACTTTTATGCGACCATTCAGCGAAACGCGCGGCGCAAAGGTGACGAAATCGCCAACGATGCAATCATGCGCCACATAAGAATAAATATTGCAATGGAACGCCTTGCCGATCTTTGCATCCGAAGTGACGGTGGACAGGTGCGCGAAAATCGCGGCGCTGCCAAGCTCCACATTTTCACCTATGCGGCTGGTCGGCGCGAATACATTGAAAAACTCGAGCCCGTCTGCCTCGCATTGCTCATGCTTGCGCCTGCGCAGGGCGGGCGGCGCGAAAGCAATGTTGACTTTAAGGCCGGGGATGGTTTTCGCCTCACCATACGAAACCACCCTGTTGCCCTGAACCAGCTTGCCCTGCGCGGATGGATCATCATCGATGAAGATCAATTCGATTTCCTCATCGGTCATTCGCGAATTTATCGAGACGATCAGGTCTGAAGCGATTTCGCGAGCAAAACCGCCAGCGCTATAAAGTGCAAACGTCCTTGTCTTCATCGCGTCCCAGTTCGTCTTGAATAAGCACCGGGCGCTAATATTTCAGATAATTCTAAAATAATCAATCACAGCAAAGCAGCCCTGTTTTTCAGGCGCCGGCTTAAGATCATGTCGGGAAAAGCTGGTGCTGCCAGAGAGGATTGAACTCTCGACCTCTCCCTTACCAAGGGAGTGCTCTACCACTGAGCTACGGCAGCATCGGGCGGCTTTTCCTTGATTTCACATCGTTCGTCAACACGGGAAAAGCCATTCCGCCACATTTTCCTGCACAGCATTATGCACACCTGATCAAAGCCGCACATTCAACAACCCTTGTGGAACGCACAGCCAGGCCGCAAATATGCCATTGTCTGTTGATCTTGACTGACCTTGGGACGAATTGACCTTTGACCGCTGAAAAGAAAAACAACGCGACCAGCGAAGAGCGCCGCAAGGCGAGGCAGGCTGCGGAACTGCGCGCAAACCTTCTCAAGCGGAAGGCACAGGCCAGACAGCGAAAGGCCGACAAGAGTGCGGAAAGCACCGAGAAAAAGACGTGAAAGCTTGATGGCTCGTCTGGAGAGGGCCGTTTCTTGAACCATAGAGCGCAATGAGATAGACGGGCGCTTCGCTATTTACCGGTCGGAACCGGATAGAAAGATTTTTCATGGATCGAATCAAAATCGTCGGAGGGAACGAGCTGCGAGGCCGTATTCCGATCTCCGGCGCGAAGAACGCCGCCCTTCCCCTGATCATCGCATCGCTGCTTACCGACGACACGCTGACGCTGGAGAATGTGCCGCATCTGGCCGATGTCGAGCAGCTTATCCGCATTCTGGGGAATCACGGCGTCGATCATTCAGTGAACGGACGCCGCGAAAAGCAGGGCGAGCTTTACGCCCGCACGATCAATTTTTCGGCGCGAAACATCGTGGACACAACGGCTCCCTATGAGCTTGTATCCAAAATGCGCGCCAGCTTCTGGGTGGTTGGCCCTCTGCTGGCCCGCATGGGCGAAGCACGCGTTTCGCTGCCCGGCGGGTGCGCAATCGGCACGCGCCCGGTGGATCTGTTCATTGACGGATTGCAGGCGCTTGGCGCGGCAATCGATGTTGAGAGCGGCTATGTTATAGCCACCGCGCGCAACCGGCTGCGCGGCAATCGCTATGTGTTCCCGAAGGTTTCAGTCGGCGCGACCCACGTGCTGATGATGGCGGCGACGCTGGCGCGCGGTGAAACCGTGCTGGAAAACGCCGCGCGTGAGCCGGAAGTCGTGAACCTTGCCGATTGCCTGAACGCGATGGGCGCCAAAGTTTCCGGCGCGGGAACTTCGACCATCACGATCGAGGGTGTCGAGTCGCTTTCCGGCGCGCGCCATCGCGTGATTCCAGACCGCATCGAAACCGGCACCTACGCGATGGCGGTGGCCATGACCGGCGGCGACGTGTTGCTTGAAGGTGCGCGGCCCGAATTGCTGCAATCAGCGCTCGATGTGCTTGCCAAGACCGGTGCGGAAATCACGCCTACGAATGAAGGCATACGCGTGAAGCGCAATGGCGCAGGCATCACGCCAGTCGACGTTGTGACTGAACCGTTCCCCGGCTTCCCGACTGATCTTCAGGCGCAGTTCATGGCGCTGATGACGATGGCAAAGGGCAAGTCGCACATTACCGAGACGATCTTCGAAAACCGCTTCATGCACGTTCAGGAACTGGCGCGCCTGGGCGCGCATATTTCGTTGTCCGGTCAAACGGCGGTGATCGATGGCGTTTCAAGGCTGCGTGGCGCACCTGTGATGGCGACTGACCTGCGCGCTTCCGTGTCGCTGGTTATCGCAGGACTTGCCGCAGAGGGCGAAACCATCGTCAACCGCGTCTACCACCTCGACCGTGGCTTTGAACGGCTTGAAGAAAAGCTCTCCAACTGCGGAGCGCAGATCGAGCGGCTCTCCAGCTGAGGAACGCTCAGTGGAGCAGTCGCGCCAGCGCTGCCTTTGATTTGTTTTGGAAGTTCTTGAAGCGGAACCGATTCATGCGCACGATCAATGTCGGCTCTTCCTCGAATTCGAAGATGCAGAACACATCGCCGCTTTCAGGTTCAACAAGGACTTCCAATTCCGTCAGGTCCACGGAGTATTCGCTGATGTTATGTTTGCTCATGTGCCCAAACCCCGCATAGGTATAACATCATATACACTCTTTGTTAACCTAAATCACTTGGAATTTTTTGATTCTCGAAATTTATGATCGGCAAATTGCCGCGCCTTGCGCGCGGATGCGTGCGGGGCATCCCAATGAGCGGCATGGATGTCGTGCAAATAGGGTTGTGCTATGCGGCGAGCCGGTTGCGCCAGTTCGCGCAAGCGCATAACAAAGCCCTGATCTGCGCAGCCGGGAACCGCTGAATGACACCACTGAAACTCATCGCTCTTGATGCCGACGATCTGGATATCGTTTCTGCCCATGTGCAGGACGCGGTTTTGAAGGTCGGCGAAATCCAGTTCGATGCGGCGCATAAACGCCTCATCCTGCCGATGAACCGTTTTGCGTGGGAAGCTGCAAAAGGCGTTGTGCGGCAGCACAATGAGCGCCGCAACGCAGTGCTGCAATTCGACCGCGTGCTGGGTGTGCAATCGGCCGGTATTGAGCGTGACAAGCCGAAGGAGATTCTGTCGCTGCTGGCCATGGGCTTTGCCGCCGACGATGAACCTGCCGGAACGATTGAACTGTTGTTTGCCGGCGGTGGCGCAATCCGGGTGCAGGTTGAGTGCGTCGAAGCTCGGCTTGCAGATTTAGGAGGCGCCTGGGAAGCTTCTTCGCGCCCGGCGCATAAGGTTTGAGATGCCTGTTCGATTAAACCAGACGGATAGCGGCTTTGAGAGCGCATTCGCCGCCTTTCTTGAGACGAAGCGCGAGGCTTCGCCGGAAGTCGATAAGGTCGTGCGCGATATTATCGCCGATGTGCGGGCGCGCGGCGACGCGGCGCTGATCGAACTGACGCAGAAGTTCGACCGCGCCGATCTTGGCGCGATGGGCATTGCCGTTACGCCGGATGAAATAAAAGCCGCCTACGTTCAGGCGGATGCGAAGACCGTCGAGGCGCTGCGTTTTGCACGGGACCGCATCGAGTCTCACCACAAGCGCCAGATGCCGAAGGATGACCGCTACGTCGATGCAATCGGCGTGGAATTGGGCTCCCGCTGGACTGCGGTTCAGTCGGTGGGCCTTTACGTGCCGGGCGGCTTGGCGAGCTATCCGAGTTCGGTTTTGATGAACGCGATTCCGGCCCGCGTCGCTGGCGTCGAGCGCATTGCGATGGTGGTGCCCGCTACGGGTGGAGCGATCAACCCGCTGGTGCTGGTCGCGGCAGATATGGCGGGTGTCACCGAAATTTATCGCGTGGGTGGAGCGCAGGCTGTCGCGGCGCTGGCCCATGGCACTGAAACGATAGAGCCTGTCGCCAAGATTGTCGGACCCGGCAACGCCTATGTGGCGGCCGCCAAGCGGCAGGTGTTCGGCAAGGTCGGCATCGATATGATCGCTGGCCCATCGGAAGTGCTGGTCGTGGCTGACAGCGCAAATGATCCCGACTGGATTGCGGCTGACCTGATCGCGCAGGCCGAACATGGCGGCGGGGCGCAATCGATCCTGATTGCCGATGATGCGGCGTTTGCAGATGCGGTGGCGGCGGCAGTGGATCGGCAGATCGCAGCGCTGCCGCGGCCCGAACATGCCGAGGAAAGCTGGCGCGATTTCGGCGCGATTATTCTGGTGGCGAAGCTGGATGATGCACTGCCGCTGGTGGATCGCATCGCGGCGGAGCATGTCGAACTGGCATTCGACGAAGCGGAGGCGTTTTTCGCTCGTATGCGCAACGCCGGCGCGGTGTTTATCGGTCGACATACGCCGGAGGTCATTGGCGACTATGTCGGCGGCTCGAATCACGTTTTGCCGACAGCGCGATCAGCTCGCTTTTCATCAGGTCTTTCGGTGCTCGATTTCGTCAAGCGCACGTCTATTCTAAAGCTTGGCCCGGAACAGTTGCGCCAGCTTGCGCCGGCTGCAATTGCTCTTGCCAACGCCGAGGGCCTGGATGGGCATGGACGCTCGGTCGCTATCAGGCTGAACATGTAGGCTTCAATGTCGGGGACTGGGCGAACCAATGCAAAGCTCGTAGACGTCGAACTGGACGAGACAATCGGCCGTTCGACGCCCGACGTGGAGCATGAGCGCGCGGTCGCGATTTTCGACCTGATCGAAGAGAACAGCTTCGCCCCGGTGAATGACGATGCCGGACCCTATAAGCTCAGGCTTTCATTGGTAGAATCGCGCTTGGTGTTCGCGATTTCGCGCGAGAATAGCGAGCCGGTTGTAACGCATATTCTGTCGCTGACGCCATTTAGGCGCATCGTCAAAGACTATTACATGATCTGCGAGAGCTATTACGACGCGATCCGCTCATCGACGCCGAGCCAGATCGAAGCTATTGATATGGGGCGGCGCGGCCTGCACAATGAGGGTTCGCAAACGCTGATGGATCGTCTTGCCGGCAAAATCGAGATGGATTTCGACACCGCCCGGCGGCTGTTTACTTTGGTCTGCGTACTGCATTGGCGCGGTTAGGCGCAGTTGTTTCAAATCCAAGGTTCACAAATCGATCTTGATACTATAGGTTCCGCCAGTTTTTCGGCACAGCCGAAGACGCCTCATTCCATGCAAAGGTAGAGAATGCCGAAGGAAGAAGTCCTCGAATTTCCGGGCACGGTTACGGAATTGCTGCCCAACGCGATGTTCCGCGTAAAGCTCGAAAACGAGCACGAGATCATTGCCCACACCGCCGGTCGTATGCGCAAGAACCGCATCCGTGTTCTGACGGGTGACAAGGTTCTGGTGGAAATGACACCCTATGACCTGACCAAGGGCCGCATCACCTATCGTTTCAAATAGATGAGCGCCGAGAAAAAGCTCGTACTCGCTTCCGGCTCGCCGCGCCGTATCGAGCTGTTGCAGCAGGCCGGCATTGAGCCGGATCGTGTGTTTCCGACCGACATCGACGAAACGCCGCTGCGCGCGGAGCATCCGCGCTCGCTTGCGAAGCGGCTTGCGCGCGAAAAGGCCGAAGCTGCCGCCGAGCGCCTGAAGGAAGAGAAGGATTACGAGCCTTCTTTCGTTCTGGCTGCCGATACGGTTGTGGCTGTTGGGCGTCGCATTTTGCCGAAGGCCGAGATTCTCGACGAAGCGGCCAATTGCCTGAAATTGCTGTCGGGCCGAACACATCGCGTCTATTCCGGCATTTGCCTGATTACGCCCGATGGAAAGCTGCGTCAGCGGCTCGTCGAGACGCGCGTGCGGTTCAAACGGCTCTCGCGGCAGGAACTCGATGCCTATCTCGCCTCCGGCGAATGGCGGGGCAAAGCGGGCGCTTACGGCGTGCAGGGGCTGGCGGGGAGTTTCGTCGTAAAGCTCGTCGGTTCATACACGAACGTCGTGGGCCTGCCGCTTTACGAGACGGTTTCGCTGCTGACCGGCGACGGATATCCCGTGCTTTTCTCATGGCTCGCGGTCGGGCAACCGAAGCCGGGACGGAAATGACAGACGACAATTCCAAAGTAACGCCCATCCGCGCGCGCAGGGCCTGCCCGGAATGCGGCAAGCCATCCTCGCGCGAGAACTATCCGTTCTGCTCGTCTCGCTGCAAAGATCTTGATCTGAATCGCTGGCTTTCAGGTTCGTATGTTATCGGATCGAAAGGCGATGCGGATGAAGAAGGAACTGGCGAAAATTGAACGCCGATAGCGCTTGTTGATTCGCCGAAGGCGATTTCCAAAGCCGATTGTGCAAGAAAACCTCGAAATTTCAGCATGATGCATCAATCAGAGAAATTTCGATCATGGGGCGCTGGACAGGCAGAAATCGCATGCTATAACCCACGCGCTCTCCGGGATTTCCCCCGTTTGAGCAAGGCTGTTTCTCACGAAACTGCATCAGGCCCAGATAGCTCAGTTGGTAGAGCAGCGGATTGAAAATCCGCGTGTCCGTGGTTCAAATCCGCGTCTGGGCACCACTCCAAACCAGATAGATACGGCATGATAAGCAGCAAGCCGCTTTCCGAGTTCAGCGAGGACAAGCGCAGCAAGGTGCGCGTTGTGCTGACCGACATTGACGATACGCTGACCCAGGATGGCCGCCTGCCTGCGTCGGCTTATTCCGCGCTGGAAGCGTTGCAGCGTGCGGGGCTTGTCGTTGCGCCGATCACGGGACGGCCCGCGGGCTGGTG
The DNA here is from genome assembly GCF_003403035.1 of Mesorhizobium denitrificans. Classification (GTDB taxonomy): domain Bacteria; phylum Pseudomonadota; class Alphaproteobacteria; order Rhizobiales; family Rhizobiaceae; genus Mesorhizobium_G; species Mesorhizobium_G denitrificans. The sequence goes on from NZ_QURN01000009.1 coordinate 78,280, forward strand.
CGATTTGATCGCGCGGCAATGGCCGGTCAACGGCGTGGTGGGCGAGAACGGCGCATTCTATTTTCGTTACGACGACAGGCAAAAGCGAATGCTGCGCTATTACGCGAAATCTGATGAAGAGCGCGCAGCGGACAAGCAAAGACTGGAAGCGATCCGCGAGCGCGTTTTGCGCGAGGTTCCGGGCGCTGCCGTGGCTGCCGACCAAGCCTACCGCGAGGCTGATCTGGCGATTGATTTTTGCGAAGACGTACCCGCCCTGCCCCGCAGTGCGGTCGAGCGGATTGTCGAGATTTTTCAAGACGCGGGGGCCACAGCCAAAATCTCATCAATCCATGTGAATGGCTGGTTTGGTGGGTATGACAAGCTCAGCACCACGCGCGTGTTTCTCAAGGATTGCTTTGACATCGATATCGACGAGCAAAACGAGGAAATCGTGTTTGTCGGTGACAGCCCAAACGATCAGCCCATGTTCGGTTTTTTTAAAAACAGCGTCGGCGTGGCAAATGTGCTCGATTTCGCCGATTCGCTGACATCGCCGCCAGGTTTTGTTGCCAAGGGCAAGGGTGCGGCCGGGTTTGTGGAACTCGCCAATCTCCTGATTTCTGCACGCAACGGTTGCGCCAAAACTGGGCGAATCAAGGCTTAATTGATGCTTCGCCTTGCCGCTGCCATCTTCTGCCTGCTTGTGGCGGGCGTTGGGACAACGGGTGCTGCGCAAAAATTGCAGTGCAGGTGGAGCCAATCTGGCTTGAATGCGTTGCGAGGGTTGTAGGGGCATCCGTGCAATAGTGCGCTCGAAGGGTCATTTCTGGAGGTGTTATCAATGAAGAAGCTCATTATCGGCCTTGCGCTGCTTGTTCCGCTGGCGGCCTGCACAAACGCCGAAAAAGGCGCGGTAATCGGTGGCGTCGGTGGCGCTGCGCTGGGTACTGCCGCTGGCGGCAGCGACACCCGCAACGCCCTGATCGGCGGTGCAGTTGGTGCGGTTGCCGGCGCGCTGGTCGGCAAGGCAATGGATAATAACGGCAACCCGCGTGAAGGCATTTGCCGCTATCGCGATGAGTACGGCCGTATCTATGAAGCGCGTTGCCCGAGCAATTATTACTGATCACGGGATCGGATTAGACAAAGGCCCGGCGATGCGCCGGGCCTTTTGTTGTTTGCAGGCGGATGAAGGGTGACAAAATCATAAAAACCAAGTCAGCGGCTATCTACGGAAACCGGTGCTGGCTTCGATAAGCTTCTGCGTGTAGGGCTGTCGGGCTTTTCGCGCCGATAACTCAGTCGAAAGCAGTTGCTCCACCTCCTCACCGTGCTGCATGACCATCAGGCGGTCGCACATATGCGCGACGACCGCGAGATCGTGGCTGACAAGCAGGAAGGTGAGCTTGCGCGCCTTGCGCACCGTTTCCAGCAGGTTCAGCACTTCCGCCTGCACCGATGCATCCAGCGCCGAGGTCGGTTCGTCAAGCAGCAAAATTGAAGGTTCAACGATAAGCGCACGCGCAATCGCAACACGCTGGCGCTGGCCGCCGGAAAGCTGATGCGGATAGCGGAAGCGGAAGCCAGTGCCGAGGCCGACCTCTTCCAGTGCCCGCACAATGCGCCGCTCCTGATCGTCAATGCCGTGGATTGCAAGCGGCTCCTGCAACAGGCGGTCGACTGTCTGCCGGGGGTGCAGCGAACCATATGGATCCTGAAACACCATCTGTACGGAACGATAAAACGCCTTGTCGCGGCGCTTCGATAAGCTTTGGCCATCGATATTGATTGTGCCGGATGCGACTGGAGCCAAGCCCGCGATGGCGCGCAGAATTGTCGATTTGCCCGAACCAGACTCACCAACAAGACCGAAGGCTTCGCCCGGCTGGACCGCCAGGCTAACGCCTTTCAACGCGTGAAAATCGTCATAGACCACTTCGACGCGGTCAAGCTCCAGCGCGTTGGTCAAAGCGCCCACTCCGGCTTTCGGTCGAGCGTTGGAAGCGGATGACGGTCTGCAGCGCCGAGGCGCGGCATGCAATCAAGCAGGCCCCGTGTATAGGGGTGCTGCGCCTGATTGAGCTCGGATGCCTTGAGCTGCTCCACGATACGCCCCGCATACATGACGATGACGCGATCGCAGAAGGAGGACACCAGACGCAGATCGTGGGAGATGAATATCAACCCCATGCCGCGCTCGGTTACGAGCTGATCGAGAATGCGCAGTACGTCAAGCTGGACGGTGACGTCGAGCGCCGAGGTTGGCTCGTCTGCAATCAAAAGCTGCGGATTGGCGATGAGCATCATGGCTATCATGGCGCGCTGGCCCATGCCGCCCGAAACCTCGTGCGGATAAAGATCGTAAACACGGGCGGGGTCGCGAATCTGAACGCTTTCCAGCATCGCCAAGGCGCGTTTGCTCGCTTCGCTCTTGCCGATCTTTTCGTGTGCCTGAATGGATTCGACGATCTGCCTGCCGATGGTCATGACCGGGTCGAGCGAATATTTGGGGTCTTGCAGGATCATGGCGATGCGGTCGCCACGCAAATCGCGGCGCGCGCGGGCCGATATATTCGTCAGGTCGATGCCATCGAAATCCAGCTTGCGCGCGGTGACCTCTGCGTGAGGCGGCGTCAGGCCCATGATCGCGCGACCAGTCTGCGATTTGCCCGAACCAGATTCGCCGACAATGCCTAACCTTTCGCGGCCAAGCTCAAAGGACACGCCGCGCACGGCATCGACTGTGCCGGTGCGGGTGTGAAAGGCAACGCGGAGATCTTCGACCGTGAGCAGAGCGCTCATTGCCCGGCCCCCCGCGGATCAAGCGCATCGCGCAGGCCATCGCCGAGCAGATTGAAGCCGAGGCTGACGATGAGGATCGCCATGCCGGGCATGGCAGCCACCCACCATTGGTCGAGAATGAAGCGGCGGCCGGATGCAATCATCGCACCCCATTCCGGCAAGGGTGGTTGTGCGCCGAGCCCGAGGAAGCCAAGCCCCGCGGCGGTGAGGATGATGCCAGCCATGTCGAGCGTGACGCGCACGATGAGCGACGAAATGCAGAGCGGCATGATGTGGCGCACGACGATGCGCGCGGGCGAAGCGCCCATCAAGCGCACTGCGGCGATGTAATCCGAATTGCGAACCGTGAGCGTTTCGGCGCGCGCGATACGGGCATAGGGCGGCCATGACGTTATGGCGATGGCGATGACGGCGTTTTCGATTCCCGGCCCCAATGCGGCAACAAAGGCGAGCGCCAGAATGAGCTTGGGGAAGGCGAGGAAGATGTCCGTTATACGGCTGAGAACGGTGTCGATCCAGCCGCCCGCATAGCCCGCAACCGTGCCGACCAGCAAGCCGATGGGTGCAGCGAGAATCGCAACCAGCACGACGACATAGAGTGTGAGCCGCGAGCCGTAGATAATGCGTGAGAGGATGTCCCGGCCCTGGTCGTCGGTGCCCATCCAATGTTCCCAACCGGGTGGCTTCAACCCCTGCCGCAGATCACCCGCAACAGGCGAATAAGGCGCAAGGACGGGGGCAAATGCAGCTACCAGCAACAGCATGATTATGATCGCAAGGCCGATCAGCGCGAGCCGGTTTGCGGCGAAGCGCTGCCAGCTCATATAGGCGCGGCCAAGACGTGCTTGCAGCCGGGATTGCGGCCGCTCGCTCAGCAGCCATTCGCGCCGGGACATAGCCACATCGCTCATGTGCGCGTCCTCGGATCGAGGACACGATAGAGCAGATCCGACAGGAGGTTGAGAGCGATGAACAGCGCGCCAATGACGATGGTGCCACCGAGCACGGCGTTCATGTCTGCGTTCTGCAGCGAGTTGTAGAGATAGGAGCCGATGCCCGGCCACGCGAAAACGGTTTCTGTCAAAACGGAGCCTTCAAGCAGCGTCGCGTAAGAGAGTGCAATGACCGTGACAAGCGGGACGGCGGCGTTGCGCAACGCATGGCCCCAGATGACGCGTGTTTCGGAAAGGCCCTTGGCGCGGGCGGCAACGATATATTCCTGCGACAACTCGTTCAACATGAAGGATCGAGTCATGCGGCTTATGTAGGCCATTGAAAAATAACCAAGAAGAGCGCCCGGCAAAATGATGTGGCGGAACACATCGCGAAAAACATCCCAATCGCCCTGAAGGATCGCATCGACAAGGAAAAGGCCGGTGATCGGCGTGAAACTGTATTCGTATGCCACGCCGATTCGACCCGGTCCTTCGACCCAGCCGAGACGTGCATAGAAGACGAGGAGTCCCATCAGACCAAGCCAGAAGATGGGCACGGAATATCCGACAAGCCCAATGACCCGGACGATCTGGTCGATGAGGCTGTCGCGCTTCACGGCAGCAAGCACGCCAAGCGGAATGCCGAGCAGCAGGCCAATGATAGTGCCAACGGTGGCAAGCTCGAGGGTGGCAGGCAGCACGCGGCGAATGTCGTCCATGACCGGATAAGTGGACAGGACGGAATTGCCGAAATCGCCTTTGAGCGCCTTGGTGAGATAGAGGAGATATTGATCCCAAAGCGGCAGGTCGAAGCCATATTGCTTGCGCGCGGCAGCGACTACGCTTGCGGGCGCGCGGTCGCCGACAATCGCCAGAACGGGATCAATCGGTATGACGCGCCCGATGAAGAACGTCACGGTGATCAGGCCCAGAAAGGTGATCGCCGCGACGACAAGAAAACTCAGAATCGACCACGCCAGAGATGAGGCGCCGGAGCGGCGCCTCCCTCTCGTGGACACACGATCAGCGGTGTTCGCCAATGGCGGAACCCCCGCGCCTTACTTCGAGACCGGCGCGACGAAGTTGGTGTCGAATGTCGGCCCGAGCTTGAAGCCCTGAACGTTTTTGCGCAGGCCGGCGATTTCCGTTTCCTGCCACAGGAAAATAAACGGACCGGTGTCGCGAACCTTCTGCTGAATGTCCGCATACATGCTCGAGCGCTTGTCGGCGTCACGTTCGGTGAGCGCGTCCTTCGTTTCCTGCTGGAGATCGGCCGGGACATCCCACGCATTTCGCCATGCCAGCGTCTTGTTCATGGAATCGTCGGCATTGTTGGGATTGGTCGCGAAGGTTTCCGCGTTTGAATTCGGATCCCAATAATCGACGCCCCATTGCAGGATCGCCATATCGTGCTGACGCGCGCGGTATTTTGTCAGGATGGTTTTGAAATCGCCGGGGATGATTTCAATCTTGATGCCAGCCTGCGCGGCAGTAGCCTGAATAGACTCCGCGACGCCAGCGACGGGTTGCTGACTGCGCACGTCCATCGTGACCGAGAAGCCATCCGGCAGGCCAGCCTTCGCCAGCAATTCCTTAGCCTTGGCGACATCCAGCTTGTAAGGATTGTCGTCGCGCGCACCGAGAATGCCTTTCGGCAGGAAATTCTGGTGGATTTCGCCGATGCCCTTCAGAAGAGTATCCTGAAGCGCGTCGTAATCGACGAGGTATTTGAACGCCTCACGAACTTCCGGCTTGGCCAGCTTTTCGTTTTTTTGGTTGAGGCTGAAGTAATAGACCGTGCTCTTGGGCGCTGCAGTGACGGCCAGATCAGCATTCTTGCTGACGGCATCAAAGTCGCCCGGCTGGAGGTTGCGCGCAACGTCGACATCGCCCTTTTCCAGCATCAGGCGCTGTGTCGCGCTTTCCTTGACGTGACGGTAGACCACGCGGGCCAGCTTGGCCTTTTCGCCATAGTAATTGTCGTTGCGCTCGATGACGACTGCCTCGTTGGCCTTCCACTCGCGGGTCTTGAAGGGGCCAGAACCTGCATAGTTGGTTTTCAGCCAGCCATTGCCGAAGTCGTTGTCGAATTTGTATTCGTCGCTGGGGGTGACTGCCGCGACATGTTCCTTGACCAGCTTCGAATCGACCACCGCGCCGACGGTAGCTGTGAGGCAGTTCAGCACGAAGGTTGGCGCGTAAGCCTTGTCTACCATGAATACGAAGGTGCCAGCGTCAGCGGCCTTGGCCTTTTCCGCGACATTGTCCGACGTGAGGCCGAATTGCTGGATGATAAAGGCCGGGCTCTTGTTGAGCTTTACGGCGCGCTCGAACGACCAGGCAACATCTTCTGCGGTGATAGGGTTGCCGGATGCGAATTTGATGTCCGGCTTCAGCTTGAACGTATAGGTCAGGCCGTCATCCGAGACGGTCCAGCTATCCGCGATGCCGCCGATAACCTTGGTCGTGTCGTTGGCGTCGAGGCGCACCAGCATGTCGTAGGTGTTGCCGGTGATTTCGCCGGTGGAAAGTTCGAACGCCTCAGCAGGATCGAGCGAAATCATATCGTCGATGGCCCATGCCTGCACAAGCGTATCGGGCGGCGTGTCCGCGAGCGCTACAGGCGCTGCTGCAAGGAGAGCTGAAAGCAGTGTGCCAGCCAACAGTACACGTGAACGCGTTTGAATTCGCATCATCATCACTTTGTTCCCTTCTGTAATCGTTGAGTTTTTTTAGTCAGGCCGACGCGCTTTCTCTCCATGCAGAGCGCAAAACGCGGAACCAGTTATCGCGGCAAATCTTCGTCAACTCTCGGCCAGAGTATCCGGCGTTCTGCAGAGCTTCAACGAGGAATTGAAGACCGGCAGCATCGCCAATTTGTGCGGGAACAGATGCACCGTCAAAATCCGAGCCGATTGCCACACAATCGATGCCCATACGCTCGACCATGTAGTCAACGTGACGGATCATATCTTCCAACGGTGTATTGACGTTATCGCTGGCATCCGAGCGCAGCATCGTTACTGCAAAGTTCAGGCCAACGAGGCCCTTGCTCTCCTTGATTGCATCAAGCTGTTTATCGGTGAGGTTGCGGGCAACGGGCGTCAGCGCATGAACATTCGAATGGCTGGCAATCAAAGGCTGGTCGGTGGTGCGCGCCACATCCCAAAAGCCTTTCTCCGTGATGTGCGAAAGGTCGATGAGAATGCCCAGACGATTGCAGGCGCGGACGAGCTCGAATCCAGCGTCAGTCAAGCCGGGTCCGGTGTCGGGGCTCATAGGATAGGCGAAGGGAACGCCGTGGCCGAAAATATTGTTGCGGCTCCAGACAGGCCCGAGCGAGCGCAGGCCAGCGGCATGAAACACCTCCAGCGCGGCAAGATCGCGGTCGATTGCTTCGCAACCTTCCATATGCATGACGGCTGCGAAAACGCCCTGCTCCATCGCATGTTCGATGTCATCGATGGTGCGGCAAAGCCGCCATGCACCCGCCTCGTCCAGCCGGACGGCAATCGCGGCTTTCTGGAGCGCAATGTCCAGCGAGGGCTGACGCTCAAGCGGAGCGGAAAGCGGCGTGCTGTAGTGGCCGTTCTTATCGGGTTTATCGAGCATCAGATGCCCGGCTGGAATGTAGATTGCGCAAAGGCCGCCAATCAGGCCGCCTGCTTTTGACCTCGGGCCATCGATGTGACCCTTCTTGGTTCCCTCGGCAAATTCCTTGACCGGGTCCTGCCCGGATTGCGCATTTAGCCAGAGACGCAGCAGAACATCATTATGGCCGTCGAAAACAGCTTCCATCATTTTCCTCGTATCAAGCGGTGATGATGTTCAGCACTCGTTAGCCAGATCAAGTACCCGCTGCACTGCACCAACAGATTGAATCATGTGGGATTATAAAACCATGAAGCGTGGACCCGCAGCGCCCGTTGTGACAAACAAGCGCTAGCATAAGGAATCACCGATGAATCAGAACAGGCTTTATTAGCTGCTGGGCGCACTGATCGTCGCGGTCATCGTGATGGGCTTTTATATCTGGCGCGAAGAATCCAAGCCCGACGGCGTCGAGCTTCGTATCGATCAAAACGGCGTTTCCGTTCAGCAAAACTGATCAGGAGCGGCGAACCATCATCGCCGCCAGCAGACCCAGCACCACCAAGCCTACAGCAGCAGCAGCAGCGGGATTTTCACGCGCATGCTGCTCAAACCTGCGCGCCGATTTGCGCAGCGGCGGCAGCGCTTCGACTACGCGATCCGCGATCTCTTCATAGAGATGGGAAACCCCATCGCTGGCGTCCTCATAGGCCGCAGCGCCGCGCTTTGCCGCAACTTTGCGGAGGCTTTTTACCTCCTTGCGGAGCGCAGCTAGTTGCTCTTCGAGATTTTCGACGATGTCATCTCTGGACGACGAGAAATACCGTGCCATTTTTGCCCTCAGTTTGTTCAGGTTGTTAAGCAGAACGAGCAGGGGCGAAGATGGTTCCGGCTATCGCGCGGAGTTGCGGCGAGACAGAGATGACTCCCAAGCCAGCGCATCGCCTACGATCAAATCGAGATTATCGCGCGCCGGCTTCCAGCCGAGTTCGGCGCGCGCCATATCCGAGTTCGCGACGATTGCGGCCGGATCACCGGGACGGCGCTCCGCAGTGCGGACATCGAAATCCCCACCATGCACACGTCGCACGCTGTCGATGACTTCAAGCACGGAATAGCCGTGGCCATAACCACAATTGGCGGTGAGATTGCCGCCGCCCTCTCTCAATCGTTGCAAGGCAAGGCGGTGTGCGGCAACCAGATCGGAAACGTGAATATAATCGCGAACGCAGGTTCCATCCGGCGTCGCGTAATCCGAGCCAAAAACCTGCATATGGTTGCGCTTGCCCAGAGCGGTTTCGCTGGCGACCTTGATGAGATGCGTTGCGCCGGGGGTCGATTGCCCGGTGCGGCCACGTGGATCCGCACCCGCCACGTTGAAATAGCGCAGCACTGTGTAGGTAATCGGATGCGCGGCGGCGGTGTCTGCCAGCATCCATTCCGTCATGAGCTTGGAGCGGCCATAAGGCGATTCCGGATGCAGCACGGCGTTCTCGCTAACAGGCTCCGAGCCCTGCCCGCCATAGACAGCCGCGGTGGACGAAAAAATGAAATGCTTCACACCCTGCTTCACCGCCGCCTCAAGGAGATTGCGGGTTTTGGCAGTGTTGTTGGCGTAATAGCCAAGCGGGTCGGAAACCGATTCCGGCACCACGATGGAGCCGGCGAAATGGATAATCGCCTCGACCTTATGCTCGGCCAGCACCTGCTCCATCAGGGGCATATCGCCGATGTCGCCGACGATCAGCTTCGCTTCGGGCGCAACTGCCCATTCAAAGCCAGTCGAGAGCCGGTCAACGACGACGACCTCTTCGCCAGCGTCGAGCAACTCCCACACCATGTGACTTCCGATATAACCGGCCCCGCCGGTAACTAGCACTGACATGCGACTTCCTGCTTTCAGCAAAATTCGGGAGATAGAGAGAACTAGCCGGATTATCGTGCAATGCGCAACTGCACATATAGCCTGTGATTAACGCCAATTTAGCGGCCATTGACTTGCATCAAGGACAGGCGTGGCATTTTGCCCGCCTTAGGCACAATAGACGTATCGGGTCACGGACTTTATGTTCCTGCTCGCAAATTTGGAGTGCCTCAATGAACTATCAACGGTTTTTCGAGGAAGCGATTGATCAGCTCCATGCGGAGCGGCGCTATCGCATTTTCGCAGACCTTGAACGCATCGCTGGCGAATTTCCTCGCGCGATCTGGCGCAATAACGGCGATGCCAAAGAAATCACTGTCTGGTGTTCAAACGACTATCTCGGGATGGGCCAACACCCCGACGTTATAGCTGCGTTTCAGCACACGGCTGGACGCATGGGCTCCGGCGCAGGCGGCACCCGCAATATTTCCGGCACGAACCACCCGCTGGTGGAATTGGAATTCGAGCTTGCCGATCTCCACAGAAAAGATTCGGCGCTGGTGTTCACTTCGGGCTTCGTGTCGAACGAAGCGGCGATTTCAACCATTGCGCGCCTGCTGCCGAACTGCCTGATCCTTTCCGACGAGCTGAACCATTCTTCGATGATCGAAGGTGTGCGTCGCTCGGGTGCGGAGAAGAAGGTGTTCCGGCACAATGATGTGGCGCATCTGGAAAGCCTGTTGCAGGCCGCAGGTCGCGAACGCGCCAAGCTGATCGTGTTCGAGAGCGTTTACTCGATGGATGGCGACATCGCGCCAATCGCAGCGATTGCCGATCTGGCGGAGAAGTACAACGCCATGACCTATATCGATGAGGTGCATGCGGTCGGCATGTATGGCGAGCGCGGCGGCGGCATTACCGAGCGCGAAGGACTTGCGCACCGGATCGACGTGATCGAGGGCACGCTGGCAAAAGCGTTCGGAACACTCGGCGGTTATATCACGGGGCCGCAAGCTGTGGTGGACGCAGTGCGCTCCTATGCGCCAGGCTTCATTTTCACGACCGCGCTGCCGCCCGCGATCGCGGCCGCGGCCGCGACCTCCATTCGCCACCTGAAGAACTCACAGAGCGAGCGCGACGCGCAGCAGCGTCAAGCCGCCCAGACCAAGCGGATTCTGGCGGGCGCTGGCTTGCCGGTTATGCCATCGGAAACGCATATCGTGCCAATTCTGGTAGGCGATCCCGAACTTTGCAAAATGGCCAGCGACAGGCTGCTCGGCAAGCACGGCATCTATATTCAGCCGATCAACTATCCGACCGTGCCGCGCGGCACGGAACGCCTGCGCGTGACGCCGACCCCATTCCATAGCGATGAGCTTATCAATGTGTTGAAGGCTGCATTGGCGGAAACGTGGGACGCGCTCGGCATTCCCTATGCGTCTTCGGACAAGCCAGCCGTGGCGAAATCAGACCGCGTCATTCCGCTGGTCGTACCCGCCGCCGGTGGGTGAGAGCGGGTTCGCAAGCCCCCTCATCCGCCTGCCGACGCCTTCTCCCTCAAGGGGAGAAGGGTGGTCCGCGAAGCTGATGGAAAGCCCCGGAATGGCCTTTTCAAATGACGAACGCCCGGAGCCATCGCGGCGGTCTGATGAGGCTTACGAGAGCGCGCACGCCGAAAAAACGCGCGGAGCTTAAATGGTGCGCATCCAGCCGTGCGTATCAGCAACCGTTCCGCGCTGGATGCCAACCAGCTTGGAGCGCAACTCGCTGGTCACTTCACCGTCGCCGCTATTGCCGATTGCGAATGTGCCTTCCGGATATTTGACCGTGCCGATACCGGCAATGACAGCGGCGGTGCCGCAGGCGAACGCTTCGCGCAGCTTGCCGCTCGCAGCATCCTCTTTCCACTGATCAAAGGAATACGGCGTCTCGCTGACCGTGTAGCCGGATTCGCGTGCAAGCTTCATGATTGATGCGCGGGTGATGCCGGGCAGGATCGTGCCGAGCGGCGGCGTGATGATCGTCTTGTCGTCCATGACGAAGAAGATGTTCATGCCGCCAAGTTCATCGACCCATTTGCGCTCGACGGCGTCGAGAAACACCACCTGATCGCAGCCGTTTTTGAAAGCCTCGGCGGTCGCAACAAGGCTGGACGCATAGTTGCCGCCGCACTTGGCTGCGCCGGTGCCGCCGGGGGCCGCGCGCGTATATTCCTGAGAAATCCAGACGGAGACGGTCTTGTAACCGCCCTTGAAATAAGCACCGACAGTCGAGCCGATGACGCAGAAAATATACTCGTTGGCCGGGCGCACGCCCAGGAACGACTCGCTGGCGAACATGAACGGCCGCAGATAGAAGCTGCCATCGCCTCCCGGCACCCATGACTCGTCGGTGTGGACAAGAGCTTCGACCGCTTCGATGAACATGTCTTCCGGGATTTCCGGCATCGCCATGCGCTCTGCCGATTCATTGAAACGGCGCGCGTTTTCTTCCGGGCGGAACAGCGCCAGAGAGCCATCGGCCATGCGATAAGCCTTCATGCCCTCGAAGATTTCCTGAGCATAATGCAGCACTGAACTGGCCGGATCGATCTGGAACGGCTCGCGCGCACGGATCTGCGCATCGTGCCATCCCTTGTCCGTGCTCCACTTGATCGTCACCATGTGATCGCTGAATACCTTGCCAAATCCCGGATTTGCCATCAGCGCGGCGCGCTCCTCCGCCGTTTTCGGCGACGGGTGCTCGATCTTGGTGAAGTTGTACTTGCTCATGATATGACCTCTCGACGGCCCGCCTCTCAGGCGCGAGCCGAAAAAACAACAAAGGGCGGCACGGTGTTGGAGCAAGTGCTAATGCAATGCAAGCGCGCATTTGCGCTTTTCAATGTCACAGCCCTGAAATCCACCCCGCAATTCTCTTGGACGCCTCCTCAACGTCTTCAAGACGGCGGTTAAAGCACATGCGAAAGAACGCTTCTCCGCCCTCACCGAAGGCGGTGCCCGGCGCGAGGCCGACATTCGCCTGATCGATTATATCAAACGCAGCCTTGGCGGAATCGCTGACGCCTTCCACACCAAAGAAAAGATAGAACGCCCCTGCTGGCGCAACGAGCCGTGCGCGGCCTGTGCCGCCGATGATGGCGGTCGCGATGTCGCGCGCCTTTCGTGCGCGCTCAACCTGCGAGGCGACATAGGCATCGCCCTCGTCCAGCGCGGCCACGCCGCCGCGCTGCATGAAGGTCGCCACGCCCGATGTCGAATATTGAATAAGGTTTTCAAAAACCAGTTGGAGCGCGGGATGAACCTTGACCCAGCCAATGCGCCAGCCCGTCATGGACCAGTTTTTGGAAAAGGTATTCACGAAGATGACCGGATCATCCTCGTCCATGACGTCGGAAAAGGATGCAGCACGCCCGCCATCGAAATGAAACAGCGTGTACGTCTCGTCAGCAATGATCCAGAGATTGTGCTTGCGCGCAATTTCCAGAATGACGCGGAGCGTTTCGGCATCGGCAGTCCAGCCGGTTGGATTGGACGGCGTGTTGATGAAAAGCGCCTTGGTGCGCGGTGTGATCGCGCTCTCAATGCGATGCGGATCGAGTGTCCAGCCATTGTCATTGAAGTCGAGCCTGACGGGAACAGCTTTCGCGCCGGCAATCTCCACGGCTGACGGGAAGTTCGGCCAAGCGGGAGCCAGATAGACGATTTCGTCGCCCGCGCCCGCCGTTGCCTGAACTGCCAACAGAATGGCGTGCATGCCGCCGCCGGTGACGAGAAATTCCGTGAAATCGAAATTTCGTCCGAACTGCCGGGTGTGATAGCGCGCAAGCGCCTCGCGCAGTTCAGGAATGCCGCGCTGTCGTGTGTAGAATGTCTCGCCCTTTGCGAGAGACTCCATTGCCGGGCGCGTGATGAAGTCCGGCGTGGGTGCATCGCCCTCGCCTGCCCAAAGCGGGATAAGGCCCTCGCGGCCCCAGCCATGCGTCATCACGGCAACAATGCCGCTTAAGGGCGCTTGCCGTGCTTCCGGTCGCAGGGCGTCGAGGAGATCCATTCCCAAACCCGTTAGGTAAGAAATACTGCCCTATTTATACCTAGCTTTAGAAAAGAAAAAGTCCCCGGCAGCAACCACCGGGGACCATTTTTTGATCCAGAGGCTTATTTCGCTCTGCTTGGGGTCGACAGAAGGTCGCGGATTTCGGTCAGCAGCTTGACGTCTTCCGGTGCTTCTGCCGGAGCTGGCGCCGGCTTTTGCTTTTCCAGTCTGCGGCGGACGTTGTTCACGCCCTTGACCATCATGAACACGATCCATGCGAGGATCAGGAAGTTCAGCAAGACGGTTGCGAAGTTGCCGTAAGCGATGACCGGCCCCTGATCGCGGGCGGCGGCAAGCGATGTAGCCGTGACATTCGAAGACAGCGGCAGGAAGTAGTTGGAGAAGTCTCGCTGACCAGCCAGACCGACAATCGGCATGATGAGATCGTTGACGACAGAATCCACAATTTTGCTGAATGCCGCGCCGATGATGACACCGACGGCGAGATCCATCACGTTGCCACGTGAAATAAACTCTTGAAATTCCTTTAGCATTTCTACCCTCCGGTTGGTAACAGGGCGCCGCCACAACGACCGCCGCGCGGGCAACATACCAAAATAGTGAAGCTGCAAAACCCAGAAAAGGAGGGGCTGGCGAGATTGATCAAATGCGTTGTATCGAGGTGACGGCGGCAAGATGGACAATCCAGCCATGCTATGCTTGCCTCGATTGGCTTGGTTTCGGGAGGATGTGCCAGCTTGCTCGGTCTGCTCGTCGTATTGACGGCTGTCGTTTATGTGACGCTGCTGTTTGCGGTGGCGAGCTTTGGCGACCGCCGCGCCGCGCGCGAAGGGCCAGGCTCACCCAGGCCATATATCTATGCGTTGAGCCTCGCGATCTACTGCACCTCGTGGACGTTTTTCGGTTCGGTGGGGCTGGCCTCCGAGCGGAATCTTGAATTCCTCGCCATCTATATCGGGCCGATTGTCGTTTTCCTGTTTGGTTTTCCCTTGCTCAACCGGATCGCACGGCTGGCGAAGGGTGAAAAGATTACTTCAATCGCTGATTTTCTCGGTGCGCGATACGGCAAGAGCTTTTCAGTGGCAGCAATCGCCACTCTCATCGCGACGATTGGCGCGGTGCCCTACATTGCGTTGCAGCTCAAGGCGATTTCCGGGTCTGTCAGCCTGATGGTGGAATACTATACCGGCTCGCCGCCTTCGTTCGATCCGTTCGTGAGCGATATTTCGCTGATCGTCGCCATCTTGCTCGCGATGTTCGCGATACTGTTTGGCACGCGGCATGCGGACGCCACTGAGCATCAGGACGGACTTGTGCTGGCCGTCGCGGTGGAATCCATCGTCAAGCTGGTGGCGTTTCTGGCGGTCGGGCTGTTTACGGTGTTCTTCCTTTTTGGCTCACCCGCCGGATTGATGCAGCATATCGGTCAGTCGAATGCCGCGTCGAATGCGCTGGAATATCGAACGTCGCTTGGAACATGGCTGGTGGTGACTGCGCTGAGCGGTTTCGCGATCATTCTGCTGCCGCGCCAGTTCTACGTGATGATCGTGGAGAACCGCAGCACATCGGAACTCAAAACCGCCACCTGGCTGTTTCCGCTCTACCTCGTTGCAATAAATCTGTTCGTGCTGCCGATTGCGCTCGCAGGGCTGGCGACAGTGGGTGACAGAACGAGCGGCGACCTATACGTGCTCTCGCTGACGCTTCTGCAAGGTCACGATGCGCTGGCGATGATCGCGTTTATCGGCGGCCTTTCGGCGGCGACGGCGATGGTGATCGTCGAGAGCGTGGCGCTGTCGATCATGATCTCAAACGACCTCGTTATTCCCATCTTCCTGCGGCGTTTGCTGACGTCCAGTCCGCGCGAAAACGAGGACTGGTCGGCGGTGATCCTCAACATTCGCCGGGCCGCGATTTTCATCATCCTGTTTGCGGCTTTCCTTTATTATCGCGAAAGCACAGGCAATTCCCGGCTTTCTGCAATCGGCCTGATGTCGTTCGCAGCAATCGCCCAATTCGCACCGGCCTTTGTGGGCGGCCTGATCTGGCGCGGCGCGAACAGTCGAGGCGCAATATTGGGCATGGCAGCCGGGATACTCGTGTGGGGCTACACGCTGCTGTTGCCAACGCTTGCAGCGCCCGATGCGACAATCGTATTGAACGGGCCATTGGGCATTGAAGCGCTGAAGCCGCAGGCGCTTTTCGGTACGGTCGCGGAACCGCTTAACCACGGCGTGCTGTGGAGCCTTTCCGTCAATCTGACGCTGTATATTCTAGGCTCGCTGTCGCGTGCTGCACGACCGCTGGAGCGCATACAGTCCTCCATATTCGTGCGCCGCGATACTGCACCGACGCCGAGCCTGCGGCGGTTTCGCACCCGCGTGACCGTAGACCAGTTGAAGGACACGATTGGCCGCTATCTGGGCGTTGAACGAACGGAGCGCTCCTTCCAGAGCTTCCAGAGTGCCTATGGTCGCGTGCTGGCAGGCAATGAGCCCGCGGGCACGGAGGTCATTCGGTTTTCCGAACAGTTGCTTGCAAGCGCAGTTGGTTCGTCATCGTCCCGGCTGATCCTGTCACTGCTGCTCAAACGTAATGATGCGAGCGCGCGTGATGCGTTTCGGCTGCTGGACGACGCGACCGAGGCGTTGCAGCAAAATCGCGATCTGCTGCAAATCGCGCTCGACCAGATGGAACAGGGCATAACGGTATTCGACAGCGACCTGCGACTGACATGCTGGAACCGCCAATATCGCGCGCTGTTCAATCTGCCGGACGAGCTCGGACAGGTCGGCGTTTCGTTGGACCTGATCCTGCGTTCGCTCGTGGAGCGGGGTGAAATCACCCCCGCCAAGCGAGCGGATGCGTTGAAGCGCATCGCAGCCTCCGAGGGCGCGTGGCAGATGGAATTGGCGCGCTCTGAACGCATTATCGAAGTGCGCTCCAACCCCATGCCGGATGGCGGCGTGGTGGCGACCTATGCGGATATTTCCGCCCGCGTTGCCGCCGATCTGGCCCTGAAACGCGCCAATGAATCGCTCGAGTTGCGTGTGCGCGACCGCACGTCGGAGCTGCTGCGGGTCAATGAAGAGCTTGAGCAAGCGCAGATGCTTGCCGACGAAGCAAACCAAGGCAAGACGCGGTTTCTCGCGGCGGCTGGCCACGACATTTTGCAACCGCTCAACGCCGCACGGCTCTATTGCGCCTCGCTGATAGAAAAGACCAACGAGAGCAAGATCTCCGAAGCAGCGAACAATATCGAATCCTCACTGGAATCGGTGGAGACGATCCTGGGCGCTGTGCTGGATATTTCCCGGCTGGATGCGGGCGCGATGACGACCTCTCACACTGTATTCGAGCTTGGCGGACTGCTGCGGCAGATCAGTACGGATTTCCAGCCTCTTGCCGTGGAAAAGGGATTGAAGCTGACGCTCATGCCTTCCTCGCTGCGGGTGAACAGCGACCGCAATCTGTTGCGCAGGCTGGTGCAAAACCTCGTTTCAAACGCGATAAAATATACGCGGTCAGGACAGATACTTGTGGGCGTGCGCAGGCGCGGCGAACTGGCGGAAATCCAGATATTCGACACGGGCATCGGCATAGACAGCATGAAACTGCCGACCATCTTCAGCGAGTTCACGCGGCTGGAAGAAGGCAAGCGCGAAGCGCCGGGGCTGGGCCTCGGGCTTTCCATCGTGGATCGCATTGCGCGCGTCCTGCAAGTGGAGCTGCGGATTCATTCGGACAAGGGCAAGGGCACCCGCTTCTCTGTGCTGATTCCAGTGACCGAACAGGCAGCGCCGGTGCAAACCGTAACGCCGATTTCCGCACATAGCAGCGGGCGCACGCTGGCCGGACTGCATGTGTTGTGCATCGATAATGACAGCCGGATATTGGACAGCATGCGCACGCTGCTGGAAGGCTGGGGATGTGTCGTACGGACCGCTTCGGACAGCGCCGAAGCGCTCGATGGAGAGGCGCCGCACATCGTGCTGGCAGACTACCATCTCGACGCGGAGACTGGGCTCGAAGCCATCGGCGCTTTGCGAAACGCCTGGGGCGATGTGCCAGCCGTTCTCGTGACTGCCGATCGTTCAAATGAATTGCGGCAGGCTGCGGAAGCTATCAATGTGCCGGTAATAAACAAGCCGGTGAAGCCTGCTGTGCTGCGCACGATGATGACACGGCTGCGCCGCAGCGCTGAAGCGGCAGAGTGATTATTGCAGCTGCGTTTCCAGTCCAATCTTCGAAAGCATGATGACGGCCTGTGTGCGGCTGTCCACGCCAAGCTTCTGCAGGATGGCAGACACATGCGCCTTTATGGTGGCTTCAGAGACACCAAGCTCGTAAGCGACCTGCTTGTTCAGCAAACCCTCTGCCAGCATTCCAAGGACTCGCGTCTGCTGCGGCGTAAGCGATTGAATGCGGCGGATGATCCCCGAAATTTCAGGATCGTGTTCGACACCGAGGTCGATTTCTGAGGGCGATGCGACGCCGCCCTTTAGAACGGTAACCACGGCTTGCCTTATCTGTTCCATCGATGCGGATTTGGGAATGAAACCCGACGCGCCAAGCTCAAGCGCGCGGCGTATCGTCGGCACATCATCATGCGCGGAAACCACAACGGTCGGCACATCGGGATTGATACCGCGCAGGGAAATAAGCGCGGAAAGGCCGCTCGCGCCGGGCATCGTCAGATCGAGCAAGATCAGGTCGATATCATCAGTGGTGACGGCGAGGTTTTTTACACCCTCAAAATCGCCAGCCTCAAGCACCGTGGAAATGTTCTCAATGCCAGCAAGCGCCTGTTTCAGCGCGCCACGGAATAACGGATGATCGTCCGCGATTACAATTTTAAAACCCGAAGGCAAGCGGTTCCTCTCCCCGATTCTCTTGCCGGGTGGCCTATAAATTCAGGTTAAGCGCCAAAGCGCCAGCTAATCAAGGAGAAACGGCTGAGATAAACGCTGTTAAAGGCCGGGACCTAGGTCTTATTCGGGGAAACATCACCGGTTTCGCCATTGCCGCGCAAATCCTGATCGAATTCTTTTACGATGTCGAGGAAGCCACGAAAGAAGCGCTGCATATAGGACATGGTGCGGTCGAACTCTTCTTCGGATGGCAGCGCCTTGCTCGATTGACCTCCCTCCAGCGCAGTTACCCTATTTTCAAGGGCATCCACCTGTTCACGCAGACGGTCGACCTCGTCCTCAAACGCATCTCGATCATCTGCCGCCATGCGGCACACCATTTGGCCGGATTGATCGACGCAGGTTGAAATCTGGCCGGTCTGCTTGTCGAGCCGCACAAATGTGTCGCCTCTCGATTCAAGCTGGTAGCGATCCGCATCTTGTGCCGCGGCGGCGGTCGCCAGGCCGCAAATGAAAAGAGATGCCAGAACTAAGCGCATATGGTTTGCCTCCGGACCTGCTGAAATTGTGCCTGCACTTTATGCTGAAATTGCGATGCCCAGTTGTCGGCGGTCGCGCTTTGCGCCTATAGGGCCAGTATGAACGCCACCATATATAAGATCGTTCCGCAATCACTTTGGCGCGAGGCCGAAGCAAGCGGATATTTTGCAGGCAGCCCGGTCGATCTGGCAGACGGCTATATCCATTTTTCAACGCGTGAGCAGGCGGCGGAAACGGCTGCGAAACATTTCGTCGGCCAGTCTGATCTTCTGCTGGCAGCGATTGACACTGCGGCGCTGGCGGGGCGGCTCAAATATGAACCTTCGCGGGGCGGCGCGCTGTTTCCGCACCTTTATGAAAAGCTCGACCTGCGGGCGGTGAAATGGGTTCAGCCGCTGCCGCTTGGGCCGGATGGGCGGCACATATTTCCGCCGCTGGAGGACTGAGCTTGCTGCTGGACCGGTTAGGCAAATCGCTTCTGTTTTCATTCGACCCGGAAACGGCTCACGGCCTTTCGCTGCGCGCGCTGAAATGCGGATTGCCGCCCATTGCGGGTGCGCCCCGCGACAAGCGCCTGCAGGTGGAAATAGCTGGACTGGTGTTTCCGAATCCGCTCGGCATGGCGGCAGGTTACGACAAGAACGCCGAAGTGCCGGATGCGCTGCTGCGGCTCGGTTTTGGATTTGCGGAAGTTGGCACGATCACGCCGCTTGCGCAGCCGGGCAATCCGAAACCGCGCATTTTCCGGCTGGAAGCAGATGGCGCTGTGATCAATCGTCTTGGCTTCAACAATGAAGGTCATGGCGCTGCGGAAAAGCGGCTGAAAGCGCGCGCGGGCCGCGCCGGGATCGTTGGCGTGAATATCGGCGCGAACAAGGACAGCGCGGATCGCGCGGCGGACTACGAGCTTGGCGTGAAGCGGTTCGTCGGCCTTGCCAGCTATCTGACGGCCAATATTTCTTCGCCGAACACGCCGGGCCTGCGCAACATGCAGTCGCGCGAGCATCTGTCCGATTTGCTGACGCGAGTGATGACAACTCGCGATGCGCATAGGCCCCAGGGCCGACATGTTCCGGTATTTCTCAAGATCGCGCCTGATCTTGGCGAGGCAGAGCTGGACGATATTGCCGCCGAACTGCTGGACAAGCGCGTCGATGGATTGATCGTTTCCAACACGACGATTGCGCGACCGCCGCTCAAAACGCCGGGCGTGGCGGGCGAAGCCGGTGGGCTTTCGGGCGTGCCGCTGTTTGCACGCTCAACGGCGGTGCTGGCCCGAATGCGGCAGCGGCTTGGCGAGCATTTTCCTATCATTGGCGTGGGTGGCGTGGATTCAGCCGAGACTGCGCTTGAGAAAATTCGAGCCGGAGCCGATCTCGTGCAGCTTTACACCGGGCTGATTTATGGGGGCCCGACGCTGCCGGCGCGCATCGTTTCAGGCATGCTCGCAGAAGTGCAGCAAACCGGGGCGGCAAACATTCGCGAGTTGCGCGACAGCCGCTTAGCACATTGGCTCGATCAGCCGCTCGACGGGTGAATGGAAGGCAGGCGCGCGCGCAAGATCCTCAGCAGTGTGAAGCCGCGAAACAGCAGGAATACGTGAAGTGCTGCCCACAGGCCGCTATTGCCGAACCGCGACGGCAGCAGCCACAAGCAGACCAAAAATGCGGCGAGCGAAAGCAGCATCATGTTGCGCATATCGCGCGACCATGTTGCCCCGATGAAAACGCCGTCCATCTGAAACGCGAGCACGCCGCTTATTGCGGTGAGCGCAGCCCATGGCAGATAGCGTATCGCTTCTGATTGCACGTCGCGCGCGGTGGTCATTGCTTCGATCACCGGCTTGCCGAACAACAGGAAAAAAGCCGCGCAGAGAATGGCAAGCGCGAACCCCCATATGGCGGTGAGCCGAATGGCTTGCAGGAGTGGCTTTCTGGCGCGCGCGCCGATTGCCCTGCCCGCAAGCTGTTCGGCGGCGGTTGCGAAGCCATCCAGAAAGAAGCTGGAAATCATGAAAAGGTGCATCAGAACGGCATTTGCCGCTAGCGTGACCGTGCCGAGCGACGCGCCCTCGCGCGCAAAAAGCGCAAAGGCGGTGAGAAGGCAGAAGGAGCGCACCATGATGTCGCCGTTCAACGCAAGCATGGCGCGCACGGCGACGAGGTCGCGCAGCTTTTGCCAATTGATCGGCGGCATGAGCCGGAAACGAACAGACAAAACGGCGAGGCCAGTGAACATCGCGACAAGTTCCGCCGTGAAAGTGCCCCATGCGACACCGGCAACGCCCCAACCCAGATGAAGGCCGAGAAAAATCGACAAGGCGATGTTGACGCAGTTCAACACAAGCTGGAGCGTAAGGCCCAGAAAGCCCTCGCCGCGCCCAAGCACATAGCCGAGAATTGCGTAATTCATGAGCGCGAAGGGGGCGGAAAGGCAGCGGATTCGCACATATTGATCGAGCGCGACATTGACCGCCGGTTCTGCGCCCATAAAGCGCTGACCGATCAGCGAGATGAACGGGGAAAGTGCTGCGATTACGATACCGATGAACGCTGCGAGCAACGCCGCCCGCACGAAGACAAGCCGTTGTTCGAGTTCATCGCCGCGACCGAATGCCTGCGCGATAAGACCCGTCGTTGCGGAGCGCAGCGAGTTGAACGTGGAGAACACAACATCGAAAACGATTGCGCCTGCGGCCAACCCACCGATCAGCGCGGCGCTGCCCAACTGGCCTACAACTGCCGTATCCACCAGGCCGATGAACGGCGTGGTTACATAGGCAAGCGTCATCGGCACCGCGATGGCAAGCACCGTGCGGTTCGTAACCTCAAATGGCCGAGTTGAGTCTTGCAGTTGCCACCCCTTGATGCTCCGTTGCAATTATCCCAGCTTCCGAGCGATTCCAATTGATAAGCCGACATGCCGCTGCATATCGTGACACACCCTGACTATGATGCGGGCTTTCCCGCAACGCATCGCTTCCCTATGGGAAAATATACAGCGCTGATGCAGGCGCTTGAAGAGCGCGCCCTGCTCGCGACGAGCTACGTTCACCGTCCAGCACCCGCGCCTGCCAATTGGCTCGCACTCGCGCATGACCGGACGTATGTCGATCAGGTGATTGCGTGCGCCGTGCCGAAGCCTATCGAACGGGAAATTGGCTTTCCAATTGTGGAGCGCACGTCGCGCCGCGCACTGCTGGCGTGCGGCGGCACTATTCTCGCCGCGCGGCTGGCGCTGGAACATGGCATTGCCTGCAATACTGCAGGCGGCAGCCACCACGCACGACGGATGCAGGGCGCCGGTTTTTGCACGCTAAACGATGTCGCGGTCGCGTCTCGCCTCCTGCTTTCCGAAGGGTTGGCGGGGAACATCTTGATCGTCGACCTGGACGTGCATCAGGGTGACGGCACGGCGGAGATTTTGACCCATGAGCCGCGCGCGTTTACGTTTTCAATGCACGGCGCGCGAAACTATCCGGTGCGCAAGGTTGCGTCCGACCTGGACGTGGCGCTACCGGATGGGACTGGCGATGACGCTTATCTTGGCGAGTTGGCACAAACGCTCGCGACTTTGCCGGATCGCGATTGGGATATCGTTTTCTACAATGCAGGCGTTGATCCGCACGCGGTCGATCAACTCGGAAGGCTTTCGCTTTCAAGCGATGGACTACGGCGGCGCGACGAAATGGTTGTTCGCCATTTCAAAGAGCGAGCGATACCGCTGTGCGGCGTGATTGGCGGCGGCTATTCGCAGGATATTGCCGAGCTGGCCGCGCGCCACGCGATACTCTTTGATGTCGCGGCGCGCTTCGCCTAGGTCCTTACGCTAGCGCCGCAAATTCAGGATGCGGATGATGATGAACGCGGGAATGACAATCGCTGCGCCGAGCAGAATGTAGGCAAATATTCGGTCGAAAGCGCGGAAGCCCATGTTCCACAGGTTCATGAAAAAGCGCTCGATGCCGTACAGAACATCCATCGGCGACCAGCCGAAGGCGCTCATGACCATGCCAACGATCAGCGAAACCACCAGCAGTTTCAGCAGAACACGCAGCGGGCTGTCGCCCAAAAACCGGTCGAGCAAAGGCGTTCTCCTACATTCATTGGCCGGAATCAGCGTTCGGCCCTGCTATCAGATACGTTTCCCACGCCGATCGTTCAAGAATAAGGAATTGCTATTGAAGCCGGTGCGGGCTCTGTGATAGCGAAATTCCCGCGCGGGTGTATCTCAATGGTAGAGAAGCAGCTTCCCAAGCTGATGACGAGGGTTCGATTCCCTTCACCCGCTCCAACAATTTTGGAACTAATGCGCCGCTGGCCGGTTCTCGCCTTCTCGACCGTTTGTCGAATGCACGGAAGGAGGCTTTCATGTTCCGTCTCGTCGCCACTGCCCTGCTTGGCTATGTGGCTATGCGCATCGTTCGCGAAATAACCGATACCGTTCCCGAAGATTTTGGCTCGCACTTGCCGCAGCAGCATCGCCGCGCGCGGCCAAAAGCCAGCGCGGCGGCTGCGAAAAAGCGGCCAGCCCGGCGCAAGCAAGCCACCAAGGGCGCGCCGGCAGGTGCAGCGGGTGCGGCTTAAAGCACTGAAACGATAGCTTTTGCCAGCTCTTCCAGCCTGTCGTCCGGCAGGCCGGCGACGTTTATGCGGCTGTCATCCACCATGTAGATTCCGTGTTCGGCGCGCAGGCGATGGACTTGTTCCACCGTAAGACCAAGGCGCGAGAACATGCCGCGATGGCGCGCCACAAAGTCGAACCGGTCCGAATTCGATTGTCTGCGCAGAGCTTCCGCCAGACCTTCACGCAGCTTGATCATGCGGGAGCGGACGGCTTCCAGTTCGGCCTTCCAGTCCGCGCGCAGTTCAGGGTCGGTGAGAACCAGCCGAACCGAAGCGGCGCCGTGATCTGGCGGCATGGAATACATGGCGCGGGCAACGGCCAGCAATTGGGTGAACGCGACATTGGCTTCCGCCTCGTCGCGGCACATCAGGATCGCTGCGCCGACGCGGTCGCGATAGACTGAAAAGTTTTTCGAGCAGCTTGCCGCCACGGCCATTTCAGGAACCACCCGCGCCAGAATGCGCACACCTGCGGCATCCGGTTCGAGGCCATCGCCAAAGCCCTGATAGGCAAGGTCTATGAACGGGAAAAGTTGCTTTTCAACCATCAGCGCGGCGACTTTTTCCCACTGATCGGTCGTCAGGTTCGCGCCTGTCGGGTTGTGGCAGCAGCCGTGCAGAACAACAATGTCGCCCGCCTTCGCCTGACGGAGCGCGGCCACCATTTCGTCAAAGCGCACTGTGCCGGTGGCCGCGTCGAAATAGGGATAGGTTCGCGTCTTGAGGCCAGCGGACTCGATGATTGGAATGTGGTTCGGCCAGGTTGGGTCTGAAAGCCAGACGTCAGCGTGTGGACGCGCCCTGTTCAGCACCTCCGCAATGACGCGCAGCGAACCCGAACCACCGGGGGCCTGCGCCGCGCGAAGGCGCGTCGTGTCGGCATTGTCACCAAAGACCAGTTCAATCATCGCGGCGTTGAACGCAAGATCGCCAGCCATGCCGAGATAAGTCTTGGTGGTCTGTTCGCTGTAGAGGCGCTTTTCCGCTTCGCGAACTGCGCGCATGATCGGCGTTCGGCCTTCGTTGTCCTTATAGACCCCGACGCCAAGATCGAGTTTGTTGGGCCGCGGATCCTCACGGTACATGCCGATGAGGGCGATGATCTTGTCTGGCGCAGCAGGCTTCAGCGTTTCGAACATTTCTTTACTCGCGGAAAGATTTTGCGCCGCCTCTTAACCGACGCAAGGGAAAATTGACAGGGCTAAACGCGCCCGGCGCTTAAGCCCTGAAATGTTTGGAGAGTTTCAAGCCCTGCGCCTGGTAGTTTGAGCCGAGATCGGTGCCGTAAAGCGCCTTGGGCCGTGACAGCATATGTTCGTAAACAAGTCGCCCGACAATCTGGCCATGCTCAAGGATGAACGGCACTTCATGGCTGCGCACCTCCAGCACAGCGCGACTGCCGGTGCCGCCCGCTGACGAATTGCCGAAACCGGGATCGAAGAAGCCAGCGTAATGAACGCGGAATTCTCCCACCAGTGGATCGAACGGCGTCATTTCGGCAGCATAAAGCGGCGGCACATGCACCGCCTCGCGCGATACGAGAATGTAAAATTCATCCGGATCGAGAATGAGTTCGCCAGGCCCCCCATGCCGATGGATCGGCTCCCAGAAATCCAGCACAGATTGCGCACCACGCTTGTCTACATCAATCAGGCCGGTGTGGTGCTTGCCACGATAGCCGATGAGGCCGTCGCGGTCGCCTTCGAGGTCGATAGACAGCGCGATGCCACCGCCCGAGATGCTCGGCTTTTCGGCGGCGACCAGCGTGTCGCTATCGTGCAGGCCGTGCAGTTCGGTTTCGTTCAGCAGCGAATTGCCTTTACGGAAACGCACCTGCGAGAGCCGTGACCCGGTGCGCGCGATGATCGGGAAGGTGCGCGGGCTGACTTCCATATAGAGCGGGCCATCATAACCGGCGGCGATCTTGTCGAACTCCCGGCCACGGTCTGTCATGACGCGCGTGAAAATATCGAGACGCCCGGTGGAGCTTTTCGGATTGGCCGAAGCTGAAATATCTGCGGGCAGCTTTAGCCGCTCAAGCAACGGCACAATGTAAACGCAGCCGGTTTCGAGAACCGCGCCGTTCGTCAGGTCGATTTCATGCAGCTTCAGCCGATCAAGCTTCGCGGCAACAGTGCTTTCCGGCCCCGGCAAAAAGCTGGCGCGCACGCGGTAAGCCTTTTCGCCCAGGCGCAGATCGAGGCTTGCGGGCTGTATCTGGTCAGAATCGAGCGCGCGCGCCGCAATCAACGCGCCACTGGAAAACAATTCCGCTATATCGCGGTCGGGAAGTATGCCTGTCTGCCGCAAGGACCAATAACCAGATTGTACTGGCTCGACGTTTAACGCCGCTTTCGATTGACGCAAGCCAAGCCGAGGTCTAAAGGAGCTTTATCCCGTGGTGATTTGGCCGGTCGGCTTGCAGCCACGTTAAACAAGTCGCTAAAGGGCCGTGGACGGAACCCGGCTTTGCGACTTTCGCGAGCCGGTTTTTTTATGTCTGGAACTAAAGAAAATGTCGAAAACGCGCAATTTTAGACCCGCCACTAATCTCGTACATGGCGGCACCATGCGCTCCGGTTTCGGCGAAACCTCTGAGGCGATCTATCTTACGCAAGGTTTCGTGTACGACAGCGCGGAGGGCGCGGAAGCCCGCTTCAAAGGCGAGGAACCCGGCTTCATTTATTCGCGCTATGCGAACCCGACGGTCGATATGTTCGAGCGGCGCATGTGCTTACTGGAAGGCGCAGAAGAAGCACGCGCAATGTCTTCCGGCATGGCCGCAGTCTCAAATGCGCTGTTGTGCGGAGTGAAAGCGGGCGACCATGTGCTTGCAGCGAAAGCGCTGTTCGGTTCCTGCCGGTATATCATCGAAACACTCATGCCGCGCTACGGGATTGAATCGACGCTGGTGGATGGCTCGAAGGTGGAAAACTGGGCAAACGCGGTGCGCCCCAACACCAAGCTCATGTTTCTTGAAAGCCCGACAAATCCAACGCTGGAAGTTGTCGATATTCGCGCTGTCGCCGACATCGCCAATTCGATCGGCGCAACGTTGGTGGTGGACAATGTTTTCGCAACGCCACTGCAACAGAAGCCCTTGGAGCTCGGCGCGCATGTCGTCGTCTATTCCGCGACAAAGCATATTGATGGTCAAGGTCGCTGTCTTGGCGGCGTGGTGTTGTCGAACAAAAAGTGGATCGACGAGAACTTGCACGAGTATTTCCGGCACACGGGGCCGTCGCTTTCGCCATTCAATGCATGGACATTGTTGAAGGGGTTGGAGACGCTGCCGCTGCGCGTGAAGCAGGCGACCGAATCCGCTGGACGCATTGCAGATTTTCTTGCCGACCACCCCAAGGTGGCGCGAGTGGTTTATCCGGGGCGCGCCGACCATCCACAGGCCGATATTATCAAGCGGCAGATGAGCGGTGGATCAACCTTGATCTGTTTCGACGTGAAGGGTGGTAAGAAATCGGCCTATGCATTTGAAAACGGACTCGAAATCATTCGAATTTCCAACAATCTCGGCGATACGAAGAGCCTGATCACGCACCCCGCAACGACCACTCACAAAAACGTGCCCGAAGAGGCGCGCGCGGAACTCGGCATCGATGCCGGAACGCTACGTCTGTCGGTTGGTCTGGAAGACACGGACGATCTCTTGGAGGAAATCGAAAGCGCGCTGGCCAAGGTTTGAGGAAAGCACCCCTCATCCGCCTGCCGGCACCCGGATGAGGGGTAACTACAACGCGTGGCGCTTGACGACAGTGAGCGGTGCGACCGTGCGCCATGCAATCGCAATCGCATGGCGCACAACATCCGCATCGGCGCGGTCGAGATGAACCAGCGTCCAGCCCTTCAAGCCCCATGATCCTTTGATCGGACTGAATGCTGTGGACGACGTTTCGATCAGCAACTTTTGATCCGCCGGTGTGAGCTTGATGACGGCTCGAGAATCCGCAGCACGGAGCGTGGCGAATATCTTGTTCCTGATCCGAAAATCAGTGACATCGAAATGGCTGGACTGTTCTGCCTCCGGCATGGACAGCGCAATTTCGCAATATGCCTGCGGTGTCATGAGCGTCTCCGGCTTTGCCGAAACCACGGCATGGGATACTATGCCGTGGATATGTACAAGGCTACCACACGCAATATCGAAGTCGAGGTCGAACCCTTCTATATGGAGGAGCGCTCAGACCCCACGCAGAACCGCTATGTATGGGGCTATCGCGTGACCATCGACAACCAGTCCGAAGAATTCGTGCAATTGCTTTCGCGCTATTGGCAGATCACGGATGCAATGGGCCGTGTGGAAGAAGTGCGCGGCGCGGGCGTGGTGGGCGACCAGCCAAGGCTTAGCCCCGGCGACAGCTATCAATACACATCCGGCTGTCCGCTCGCGACACCGTCGGGAATAATGGTGGGTACCTACACGATGCGAAGCCGGACAGGCGAGTTGTTCGAAGTGGCGATACCCGCCTTTTCGCTCGACCTGCCCGGTACGATGCGCACCGTAAATTAGGACTTGGCGAAGTCTTTGGGATCGAAGACGTAGCTCTTGGAGCAGAACTCGCAATCGACCTTGATGTGTCCATCCTCGGTAGAATGCGCGATCTCCTCGGCCGAGAAGCCACGAAGAACGCCCTCGATCTTCTCGCGCGAGCAACTGCATTCATCAGCAACGCCGACGCCCTCGAACACGCGCACGCCGTGCTCGTGGAACAATCTGAACAGCAGCCGCTCCGGCCCAACGGTCGGGTCGACAAGCTCCGCAGGCTCAATGGTCGCAAGAAGCATCAGGACTTCTTCCCACGCATCGTCGTGTGGGCCTTCGATATCCGTGCGCGGATCGCCATCGCCACCCGGAATGTCGGACGTGCGGAGACGCTCCGGCGCTTCCGGCAGAAACTGCGCAATAATGCCACCAGCGCGCCAGTGTTCGCCACCGCCCTCACCGCGCCGCATCTGCTTGGCGACGGAGAGCTTGATGTCGGTCGGGATCTGCTCGGACTGCCGGAAATAGACCTTCGCGGCTTCTTCCAAACTGATTCCGTCAAGCGCGACAATGCCTTGATAACGCTGCGTATATTGACCCTGGTCAATGGTCAGCGCGAGGACGCCCTGCCCCAGCAATTGTTCCGGCGCGGTTTCGCCTTTTTCGATCGAAGCAGCCAGACGGTCAGCATCGAAACGAGCATAGGCGCGCAGCGATCCAGGCGTCGTGAAATCGGCCACGAGCATGTCGACCGGACCATCGGTTCTGGTCTGGAGGATGAACTTGCCGGTGAACTTCAGCGAGGTGCCGAGCAGCACCGTGATGACGCAGGCCTGCGCCAGCAGGCGCGCGACCGGCTCCGGATAGTCATGGCGGCCAAGCAGATCGTCGAGCAGCGGGCCAAGTTGTACCGCGCGACCGCGCACATCAAGCGGGCCGACCTCGAAGGGCACAACATGGTCGTCCCCAGCAAAGCCGAAATCACCGAGTTTTGGTTTCGATTCAGTCACGATAGCCGTTCCAAGCATGGCACATCCTTCCACGCATAACAGCACGGGCTGTCCGGTCAATGCTCCGGAAAGCCCGCACCGTTGCGCAATTTTTCAGCGAGATGTGGCGCAGATAGTAAGGGGGTATCCCGGATTCAAGCGTTGAGGCACCAAGCGAGCACGGCCTTCTGGGCGTGCAGCCGGTTTTCTGCTTCGTCAAACACGACCGATTGCGGGCCGTCGATGACCTCATCCGTGACTTCCTCGCCGCGATGGGCAGGAAGGCAGTGCATGAAAATCGCGTCGGGCTTGGCCTTCGACATGAGTTCCTTGTTGACCTGATAGGGCAGGAAAACATTGTGGCCGCGCGCGCGATGCTCCTGACCCATCGAGACCCAGCAATCCGTCACGACGCAATCCGCGCCAGCAACGGCTTCGTCGGGGGTGTTCTTAATAAACACGCTGCCGCCATTCGCCTTCGACCACGCGACGTACTTTTCCATCGGCTCGGAGCCATCCGGCGTTGCGATGTTCAGATTGAAATCGAAACGCGCCGAAGCCTCCAGCAGCGAATGGACGATGTTATTGCCGTCGCCGGTCCACGCGATCGTCCTGCCCTGAACGGGGCCGCGATGCTCCTCAAAGGTGAGAATGTCGGCCATGACCTGACAGGGGTGCGTGTCATCCGTGAGGCCGTTGATAACGGGCACGGTCGCGGCATCGGTCAGTTCCAGCAACCGGTCATGGCTGGTGGTTCGAATCATGATTGCATCGACGTAACGCGACAGGACGCGCGCAGTATCCGCAATCGTCTCGCTCTTGCCGAGCTGCATCTCCGAGCTGGTCAGCATGATCGTTTCACCGCCGAGCTGGCGCATGCCGACATCGAAGGAAACGCGCGTGCGGGTGGACGGCTTTTCAAAGATCATTGCCAGCACGCGGCCATCAAGAGGACGGCTGCGACGGCCAGCTTTCAAATCGGCTTTGCGCGCAGCGGCATCATTGAGAATGCCGCGCAACGTGTCGGACGAAATAGCTGAAAGATCTGTGAAATGCTTTGGTATTGACATGCTGATCAACCTGCCTTCGATAGGCTATTCGCGGCGGCGCGGATGCGCTCCACAGCCTGGCGGATTTCTTCATCCGATATTGTGAGCGGCGGAAGCAGACGCACGACATTGTCGCCCGCGCCAACGCTCAACGTTTTCTCGTCGCGCAGCGCCTGAACGAACTTTGTGTTCGGCACCTTGCACTTGAGACCAAGCATGAGGCCGGTGCCGCGAATTTCTTCGATCACGTTCGGGTATTCGTCCGCGACAGCGGCCAATCCCTGTTTGAACAGCAACGCTTTGCGAGCAACCTCGTCAAGGAAATTGCCTTCCAGCACAACATCGAGAACGGCATTGCCGACCGCCATCGCAAGCGGATTGCCGCCGAAGGTCGTGCCATGCACACCAGCAGTCATGCCCGATGCCGCTTCGGCCGTGGCAAGGCAAGCGCCAACCGGGAAGCCGCCGCCGATGCCCTTGGCAATGGCCATGATGTCCGGCGTCACATTTGCGAGCTCATGCGCGAAAAGCTTACCGGTGCGACCGATACCGCACTGGACTTCGTCAAATATAAGCAGGAGGCCGTGCTTGTGGCACAATTCACGCACGCGCTTGAGCGAACTTGGCGGGAAAGAGCGCACACCGCCCTCCCCCTGCACCGGCTCAAGCAGGATGGCCGCTGTCTCCGGCCCGATCAGCTTTTCGGCGGCGTCGATATCGTCAAACGCAACCTGATCGAAGCCATCGACCTTGGGGCCGAAGCCTTCCAGATACTTGGCTTGACCGCCAGCAGCGATGGTGGCCAGTGTACGACCGTGGAACGCACCTTCAAAGGTGATGATGCGATAGCGCTCCGGATGGCCCTTTACATATTGGTAGCGGCGCGCGGTCTTGATCGCGCATTCCAGCGCTTCCGCGCCGGAATTGGTGAAGAACACCTTATCTGCGAAGCTCGCCTCAACCAGCCGCTCGCCAAGACGCTCCTGCCCCGGAATGTGATACAGGTTGGAGACATGCCACAGCTTGCCGGCCTGCTCGACCAACGCCGCAACGAGGTGCGGATGGCTGTGACCCAGCGAATTGACGGCAATTCCGCCCGCAAGATCGAGATATCGCTGGCCATCTTCTGCGATTAACCAACAGCCTTCGCCGCGGTCGAAAGCGAGTGGTGCACGGGCGAAGGTCTCGTAAAGCGGATTCGTCGTCATTATTTATCTGCCGGAAGTAGGTGTTGCCGGAACCAAAAAGGCCGCCCAAACGGCGGCCAGAGCACCGATATTGGTTTTTTTGGCCGCCAAGTCAACGAAAAGCTCAATTTGAGTTTCAAGCAGTCTGAAAGTGAAAAACGCCCCAAGTTGGGGAAAACCGCAAAAAGCGAATCGCATCGGCCCCATGACTCTTGTCACGGAGTCAGGCGATGGGGTAATTGGACACAAGAAAACTAGATTTCGTGCGGCGGATCTAATTCAGGTCATAGATGTGGTGGCCCCACTCGGCTCTGGCTGAGCGTGATTGGATTCCAGCAGGCGAATTCTGCAGGAGCATGCAAATGGAATGGACTGACGAGCGCGTAGAATTGTTGCGTAAGTATTGGTCGGAAGGTTTGAGCGCGAGCCGCATTGCAGCACAGCTGGGCGGCGTGAGCAGAAATGCCGTGATCGGCAAGGTGCATCGCCTGAAACTTTCCAGCCGTGGCCGCACGACGACCGCGACGACACGCCAGAAAAAGGCGCCTAGCACCGTGACCAAGACGGTGGTGAAGGCGACGGTGCAGCGCGTCGTGACCACCAGCATTGGCGCGACGGCCCTACAGGCGCAATTCGATGCCGAGCCTGTCGTGCATCGCCAGCTTCGCCCGGCGGAAAATGTCGTGGTGCCAATTTCGCGCCGCCTTTCGCTGGTGGACCTGACGGAACGCACTTGCAAATGGCCGAACGGCGATCCGCTGACCGAGGAGTTCAGCTTCTGCGGAAATCAGTCGGGCGAAAGCGGACCATATTGCGCCTACCACGCCAGGGTGGCTTTCCAGCCCGCTTCGGAACGTCGGCGCCTTCGCTAAGGTCTAGCTTTTGAGTTTTTCGGACGACAGGGTGTGGCTCCTGTCGTCTTTCGGGCGCTCCACCGGCATCTGCTGCCCGGTGACGATGTAATAAACGGTTTCTGCAATATTGGTGGCGTGATCGCCAATGCGCTCAATGTTCTTGGCGCAGAACAGCAGATGCGTGCAGGGCGCAATATTGCGCGGGTCTTCCATCATATAGGTCAGCAACTCGCGGAACAGCGAGGTGTACATCGCGTCGATCTGGTCATCACGATCACGCATTGCGGAAAGCCGCTCGACCGAACGGGAAGCGTAAGCGTCCAGCACTTCTTTGAGTTGTACAAGCGCAAGTTCAGATAGTGCGAGAATGCCGCGCGACAAGCGAACAGGTTGAGACGCACTGCCAATTGCCAGCACACGCTTGGCAACATTCTTGCCGAGGTCGCCAACGCGCTCCAGATCGGCGGCAATGCGGATAGCGCCGATGATCTCGCGAAGGTCCGACGCCATGGGCTGACGCTTGCCTATGATGACAATCGACTTCTCGTCTATGTCGCGCTGGGCTTCGTCCAGAATGCGGTCGTCTTCAGTAACTTTGCGGGCGAGAACGGCGTCGTTTGCAACCAGAGCGGCGACCGCCTGATCGACCATGCGTTCGGCATGCCCGCCCATCGTGGCAAGCTTGTTTGCCAGATAATGCAGATCACCATCAAACGCACTGACGATATGAATCGAATTCATTTTTCCACCCCGCGCGGAATTCTTGATGCTCCACGAGCAGTTAATTTAGCCGGTATGCATGACAGAAAAAAGAATGTCACTGAGCACGGGTCAACTCTTGTCCTGGTGAGGCAAGTGGACTGTGAACGTTGTGCCTTCTCCGATTTTCGAGCGGATGGATAGCCTGCCTCCGTGACGGGTCAAAATGTGCTTGACGATTGCAAGTCCGAGGCCGGTTCCCTTCTGTGCCGGAACGCCGTCCTGCTCCACACGATAGAAGCGCTCCGTGACGCGCGGAATGTGCTCGTCAGCGATGCCCGGACCAAAGTCCGTGATTGATATTTGAACCTCGTCCGACGCGAGTTCTATGCTGACGATCACGCGCCCGCCGGACTGGCCATATTTGCAGGCGTTTTCGATCAGGTTTTCGAATACTTGCGTAAGCTCGTCAGCATCGCCCGCGACGATGATGCGGCCTGCGCCGAACCGCCGCTCGATGATTATCGAGACTTCCGTAGCCATCGGTGTGAGCGTATCGACAACGCGGTCAAGCAGAGCCTTGAGGTCCACGGTTCGCGCGGGGTCGATGCGCGATTTCATTTCCAACCGCGATAAAGACAGCAAATCATCGATCAGCCGCGCCATGCGCGCGGTCTGCGCCTGCATGATGTCGAGAAATTGGGCCTGTGCTTTGGGATCGTTACGGGCCGGGCCGCGCAGCGTTTCGATGAAACCGGAAATGGACGCAAGCGGCGTACGCAATTCATGGCTGGCATTGGCGATGAAATCCGCGCGCATGCGGTCGATGCGGCGTGTTTCGCTTTGGTCCTTGAACACGACAGCGAACAGCGACGTGCCCGCGCCGACCGGGGCGGCAAACACCTTGTAAGCGCGCTCGATGGGCAGGCGCTCGGCAAATTCGCAATATGCAGTTTGACCAGACGCAAGCACGCCTTCCACAAGTTCGCGTATTTCCGGCGCGCGAAACCGCAGGAAGAGCGACCTGCCAAGCGTGAACGTACCAAACGCCTGTGTCGCGCTGGAATTGGCGAATGTTACATTTGCCAGCGGATCGATAAGCAGAACGGGATCATCCAGAGCTGCAGCAAGATCGACGGCGGAATAGCCTGCGCTTTCGCCTGTCGGACCTGATGCCGCCCCCGCGTTCTGGCTTTTTCCTGATCTTAAGCCCAACAAGCCCAGTGCCTGCTCCAGAAACGTCTCTGACCTATCGCTAACCACTATGTCCTGCATCTGTTGCATCCGGTGCGACACCGGCCTTACACATATCGCCAACCAATATCATGCTCAGCGAACCGCAACAGGATGATGTCATGAAAAAGGCGAAGAAAGCAGAAGCCGCGGCAAGCACACAAACGGTCGAGGCCGGTGCGATTCGCATAAAAGTCGCGGGCGAAGAACGCACGTTCGACATCAACAACCCCGACCTACCGGGCTGGATCAAGAAAAAGGCGCTGACCTCCGGCGGCTTTCCTTATCACGACAAGATGGACAAGGACGCATATGAGACGCAGCTTGAAACGCTGCAAATGGAACTCGTGAAAATGCAGGTGTGGCTTCAAAAGACCGGCAACAGGGTGCTGGTTGTTTTTGAAGGCCGCGATGCCGCCGGAAAGGGCGGAACAATCGACGCGGTGCGCCAGTACATGAACCCTCGCCAGGCGCGCGATGTCGCTTTGACCAAGCCGACTGAAACCGAGCGCGGCCAGTGGTATTATCAGCGCTATGTCGCGCAATTCCCAACCGCGGGCGAGTTGGTCACCTTTGACCGCTCCTGGTACAACAGGGCTGGCGTAGAGCCTGTCATGGGCTTCTGCACGGTTGAGCAACATCGAAAGTTTCTGGCTGAAACGCCGCATTTCGAAAAGCTGATTACCAGTGACCGAACGCTCTTTTTCAAGTTCTGGCTAAACATTGGTCAGGAAATGCAACTGAAGCGTTTCCACGACCGCAGGCATAGCCCACTAACCGTCTGGAAATTCTCGCCGATGGACGTAGCCGGCATGACCAAGTGGGAAGAATATACCGAAGCCCTTTACCTGATGCTCGACACGACCGATACGAATGATGCGCCGTGGATCGTCGTGCATTCAAACGACAAGCGCCGCGCGCGGCTGGAGGTAATCCGGCACATTCTCAAGAGCATCGATTATGAGGATCGCGACCTGAAACGCATCGGCGAGGCGGACCCGAAGATCATCGGGCGCGGCAAGGCGATGTTGAAGAACTGACGCCTTTCACGGTGTGAAGGTGAACGGCTTGTGACTGGTCTTGTCCCAATGAAAGGGTCTGAGACACAGATCGCGCAAAGCCTTCCACGAAGCGAGTGAAATCAGCAGCCAATATGCAGGCGTGGCCGCGACGATGCTCCAGATATCCGCGCGCTCCGCGCCGCGCATGCGGCTGATGCCGAGGAACAGAAAGCCGGCATATCCGCCAATGATGCTGAGAAGGTCTACGCCGACAAGCCACCGGTCCAGTGATGTGAGCGGCATTCCGAACACGACGACATAGAGAAAGTAAGGTATCGCCAAAACCATCAAAGGATGGATGATTGCGGAAAAGACCATCCCAAACAGAACGAATTGCGTGATGAGAAATGATCCGACGCCGAGATCCCGGATGAGTTGCGCGGGTGAGCGCATGTGAACCAGCCAGGTTTGCAGCCAGCCCTTGTTCCAGCGGGCGCGCTGGGGAAACCAATCGCTTAAAACATCAGGTGCTGTTTCATAGGTGGGATGGGTGAGGGTTCCAGCGGAATATCCCATGCGCGCGAGCCGGATGCCAAGGTCCGCATCTTCGGTGACATTGTGCGGATCCCAGCCGCCAACGGCTTCCAATACCGCGCGACGAAAATGGTTTGATGTGCCGCCGAGTGGGAAGACAAGCCGCCTCGACGCCAGCCAAGGCACCAACCCGCGAAACAAGGCCGCGTATTCAAAGGCAAAGCATCGCGTAAGCCAGTTCTTTTGACCATTGACGATTTCCAGTGGCGCCTGAAGGCATCCGAGCGTAAGCGGGGACCGGTCGAACACGCCAAATGCCTCGCGCAATTGCTTCGGGTGGGGAATATCTTCAGCATCGTAAAGCACGACGAACTCGCCGCGGATCATCGGCATGGCATATCGAAGCGCCTTGGGCTTCGTGCGGGGATCGCAGGCCGGAACGGCAATGATTTCGACCGCAGCAGCCAGCCGATACGATTCAATTGCAGCAATGGTTTCAGGGTCGTCTGCTTCGCAGATCAGCTTGATTTCGAGACGGTCTTTCGGCCAATCAAGTCCAGAAAGCGCTTCGAGCAATTGCGGCGCCATGTTTGCCTCGCGCCACAACGCCACGAGCACGGTGTAGACAGGTTCGGGCCGTAACGGCGGTGGTATCTTGGCAATCCTGGGCGCAGGTTGAAGCGCAGCGGCAAACCGCAATATGGTGCAGCCTACGAAAAACACCGTCGCCAGAACATGCAGTGTCAGCAGGGCAATCTGAAAATGAAACCACAACAGTTGTGCCAGCACCACGAAGGCTGAACCAACCATGACACCTTGCGTTGAATTGATACGAATGCGCGCGGAATAGCCCGGCATCAAATCGAACAGCCCGTTGGTTGCGAAATAGGTAAGCGCTTTGGCAGCACGTTCCTGCAAGGCTTTGCGCACCGTGCGCGCTGTCGCTACGCGGATGCGTGATTTAAGCGGATGCGCCGATGCTCGTGTCGGTTGCAGCGCGTGCGCGGCGCGCGAATTTGGGACGACGACGGCACTGGGCGTGCTTGAAGCGCCGTCGATACATGCCCAGACCTGCGGCCCCTCGCGCCTTAGCAGTTCGAGGCAGTCTTCCTCGCGGCCGGAAATTTGTGTGCCATTGAGGCTTGGCAGAAATTGCAAACCCAGCTGAGCCGCCAAAAGGCGTGCGGCTTTTTCTTCCGCGTCAAACGGACTTGCATTGGCATCGATACTGTCCGGTGGATTGGCGTTAGCCGCGCCGGTGATGGCTGCGCGTTTTACTAATGCAGGAAGTTCGAGCGGCGGCATCGGGGCGGCAATTCCAAGGGCGGTGCGGTATAATATTAGATATTGCTAATTTATTTGAAAACCAATGCCCTTCGCGGCAATGGCTGTGCGTATGATTGGCGCAGGCAAAATTTTGAGCGAATCAGTGCAGCAAAAGTGCTTGAAGGCGTTGAGAGCGAGCATTCGCGCATTCGCGGCGGCGGCCTTGCTTATGGTCGCGCAGCCTCTCGCCGCAGCGGAATCCGGCCTGCCCGCACTATGGGATGCAAAAGAACGGCTGCCGAAGCCCGATCTCTCGCAGGTGCAGCGGCTGCGCTTTCTGACAACGACGGATTTTCCACCGTTCAATTTTCTTGACGATGGCGGACGCCTGAGCGGCTTTCACGTCGATCTGGCACGCGCCATTTGTGCAGAGTTGAGCATGGCGGATCGTTGCCAAATTCAGGCATTGCCGTGGGACGAGTTGCAGACTGCTTTAGAAAAGGGTGAAGGCGAAGCGATATTGGCGGGCATTTCGGTCACTGCGCAGAGCCGCGCCACCTATGCCTTCTCGCGGCCCTATATGATTTTTCCTGCACGGTTCGTGACGCGCCGGGCATCGCCGCTGGATGAACCGATGGCGGATCGGCTGGTGAACCAGCGTGTCGGGGTGATCGCAGGTTCGACGCATGAGCGGATGCTGCGAGCTTATTTTGCGGGGGTGAAGGTGATCACCTACGACCAGCCGGACTGGATGTATCGCGATTTGCGCGACGCCAAGCTGGACGCGGTTTTCGGTGACGGCATGCAGCTTAGCTTCTGGCTCAGTGGCCCGGAGCAGCAAGGATGCTGCAGCTTTGCGGGCGGCCCCTATCTGGCCCCGGAGTTTCTTGGGCAGGGTCTGTCGATTGCAACCACGCCGGAAAATCGCGCGCTGGTCGATGCGTTCGACTACGCCTTGCAGGCGATTTCCTCCAAGGGGACCATGACTGAACTCTATCTGCGATATTTCCCTGTCGGGTTCTTTTAGGTCAGCGTTCTGACGCGAGCCTTCGTCGCCATTTCAATGGCTGCCACGCTTAGCGCATCGATATCCAGATGCTCGCGAACGCGCTGCAGAATGCGCGCTTCTTCGAGGCGCATTTCCAGATCGGCGGCGGCGACTTCAAATACCGCGGCGTAGGCCGTGTCACGCAGACGCGTGGGAATGACCTGGTGCGCGAGTTCAAGCACATGCTCAAGGCCATCATTGGCGCTGAGCAGAACCTGGCAATCCTGCGCAACGTCCAGCAGCCTCGACTTGTCGAAATCTTCAAAGATCGGCCAGGTGCGGACCACTTCGCCAATGCTTCCCAGTTCGATGTCCGCCATGTCGCGATCTGACGCGGAGGTTACGATCATCAGGTAGATAAGTGCTTCGTGAACGGAAGGCAGTGACATGAATTGCTCCTTTGGAGCGCGGAAGGTAGGTAGCCTTCTGCTCCACGGCAAGGAAAAAGACCAGAATCGTTGACGCGTGCGTTTGCGGCGCTTAAAGCCATCGCTTTCCGCCGGGCAAGGCGAAGGAAGAATTCATGACCCGTTTGAATGCAGTTGATCTAAGCCCCGAAATTCTGGCCGCAGCAGCCGAAAGCAAAGCGTGGCCGTTTGAGGAAGCGCGCAAGATCATCGAGCGTTACAAAGGTCGCGATTATCCAGAAACGGTGCTGTTCGAGACCGGCTATGGGCCATCCGGCCTGCCGCATATCGGCACGTTCGGCGAGGTCGCGCGCACCTCGATGGTGCGGCACGCGTTCCGTGTTCTGACGGAAGATAAGGTGAACACCAAGCTGCTGTGCTTCTCCGACGATGTGGATGGTATGCGCAAGGTGCCGGAAAACGTGCCAAATCGCGATATGATGGCACAGCACATGGGCAAGCCGCTGACCCGCGTGCCGGACCCGTTCGGCAAGTATGAGAGCTTCGGCCACCACAACAATGCGATGCTGCGCCGCTTCCTCGATACGTTCGGCTTCGACTACGAGTTTGCATCAGCGCTGGATTATTACACGTCTGGCCGCTTCGATGACGGGCTGGTGCGGATGCTTGAGCAGTATGACAAGGTGATGGCTGTCATGCTGCCGACGCTGCGCGAGGAGCGCCGCAAGACCTACGCGCCGATCCTGCCGATCCATCCCGAAACGGGCGTTGTCATGCAGGTACCGATTGACGAGGTTCATCCCGAACGCGCGACGGTGGTTTGGACCGATCCGGACACCGGCAAGCGCTGGGAAACATCGGTCAAGGCCGGCGGCTGCAAGGCGCAGTGGAAGCCGGACTGGGCGCTGCGCTGGGCGGTGCTTGGCGTTGACTATGAAATGTCGGGCAAGGACCACATCGACAATGTGAAGACCTCCGGCAAGATCTGCCGCATTCTCGGCGGCACCCCGCCGGAAGGCTTCAATTACGAGCTATTCCTTGATGAGAAGGGCGAGAAGATTTCCAAGTCCAAAGGCAATGGCATCACCATCGATCAATGGCTGACCTATGCGCCGACTGAAAGCCTTGGGCTCTACATGTTCCAGCGTCCGAAGCAGGCGAAGAAGCTTTATTTCGACGTGATTCCGAAGGCGGTGGACGAGTATTATTCGTTCCTCTCGGCCTATCCACGCCAGGATTGGAAGGAACGCCTCGGTAATCCGGTTTGGCATATTCATGACGGCAATCCACCGGCGATCGACTTGCCAGTGCCGTTTGCCCTGCTGCTCAATCTGGTGAGCGCATCCAACGCGCAGAACAAGGATGTGCTGTGGGGCTTCATCTCCCGCTATGCGGCTGGCGTGACGCCTGAAACGCATCCTGAGCTTGACCGGCTTGTCGGCTATGCGATCCGCTACTTCGACGATTTCGTGAAGCCCGCGAAGCAATATCGCGTACCTGATGAGGTCGAGCGAGATGCGCTGGCGAAACTGTCCGCTGCGATGGCAGCTCTGCCCGCCGGTGCAAATAGCGAAGTAATCCAGAATGCCTCGCTGAATGTCGCGCGCAAGATCGAGCGCTATCAGGACCATGCCAAGCAGAGCCCTGAAGGTGGCCCCGGCGTTTCGGTCGCGTTTTTCCAGATGATCTATCAGGTGTTGATCGGGCAGGAACGCGGGCCGCGCTTTGGCTCGTTCGCCGCGCTCTACGGCGTCGAGGAAACACGCGCCCTGATCGAGAAAGCAATCGCTGGAAAGCTGGCTGCTTAGCGGAACCGGCAGGCGGATGAGGGGTCAGCAAAACTCTGCCCGTCGCAAGCTCCCGGTTAAAGACAGCTATTGCGGTGAAGGTGGCGCTGGCGGGAAAGCGCCTGTCAGCGGCGGTTGCGGGGTTACGGGCGCAGGTTCCGGCTCCTGCTCTTGCAAGATGGGGCCAGTCTGCGGAAAGGCCATTGGTTCCGGGTCGGACAAATGCGGCAGGTTAAGCCCGCCCGTTGCCGCTGGAGGGCCAAAAATGCCCTTGTGTTCTTCAGATGCTTTGCGGCCGGCCTCCGCATAGGGACCATCCGCCGAAGCCTTGGCCCAGCCGCTCGAAACGAGCCATTCAGACAGGTCGAACTTGCCCATATTGCACGCTGCGACCAAAAGCTGCGGGTCCGGCTGAGGCGGCACATCACAGGCAATTGCGCGGCCCCGAAGCCATGACCGAAAAGCGGTCCGCGCCTGCAATCCGCAAGGCCACTCCTTGCCTTCAAACGTGCAGGTTTCGTTAGAGTCGGTCGGTTCGACGCCTTTTAGCGCAATCTTGTAACCCTGTGCTTCGATCGTTCCGGCAGATGAGGCCACCGGCTTGAACAAGCGCATGCTTTTCCATTCGTCCGGCATCGCCGCTTTTGGCGGCGTGGGCGATTTTGGCGAGGCTAGCTCGCTGAGTGGCGCACGAGCGGGCAGACGCTCAAGTTCCCCTGTCTGCTGCTCTTGAGTCTGGTCCGGTTCAGGTGCGACCGGCGCAGGCTGCTGCGCTTCTGTCGGCTCGCTCGGCGGGGCGATTTCGGATTCCGATGTGCCTTCAGCGGCCGTTTCGTCCTCGGTCGCTGGCGATTCAGGCGTGTCGAGCGAGGCCGCGTCGTTGACGTCAGCGGGGTCTACTTGAAAAGACGGCTGCGGTTCAGCCAATTGCGCACCGCTCCAGACAATCGCACCGGCCGCGAGACAAAGGCCAGCGAGGGCAATTGCTGCGTTGCGAGGCTGCATCGTCTGTTACTGGCTCGCCCAAACGATGCGTGCGACCCATTCGACTTCGTCGGAGCGCAAGCGACGCGCCGGGTGTTCGGGATTGAGGGAGTGCAGGTCCATATCTGCATTGCTGCGGCGAGCGAGCACTTTGGCCATTACCTCGCCGCCACGTGTCTTGACGACCACACGATCGCCCTTTCGCAGGCTCGCATCGGGCCGAACGATCAGCACGTCGCCATTGCGATAAAGCGGAAGCATGGAATCTCCCTGCACTTTCAACGCGTAGGAACCCTCTTCCGGTCCCGCAGGAAGGTCGATTGTGTCAAACCCCTGACCCGCCGGAAAACCACCATCATCAAAAAAGCCGCCGGCGCCAGCCTGAGCAAAGCCGAGCAACGGAACGACATTGCGCGAACGATTTGTTTCGCTCTCGCTCACCAGACTCATAAACTCCTCCACAGAGGAATTGGTTGCTTCGATGATCTTTGCCAACGACTCCGTGGAGGGCCAGCGCGGCCGGCCGTCCGAAGAATGACGCTTGGATTTGTTGAATGCGGTCGCATCCAGACCGGCGCGTTTCGCCAGGCCAGAAGCAGACAGTGAATTGCGAGCGGCCAGCGCGTCGATTGCTGCCCAGACGCGTTCATGCGAAAGCATGCGCGCACCTCTCAGAAAGGAAAAAATACCTTGCCGTTCTAGTCGGCTGGAGATGCATTGTCCAGCCTTTGCGATATGGGCAATTTTGCCTGCGCGCGAAGCGCTTCGTGCGATGCAAGGAACCGGCTTTCGGCCTCTGTCGGTTCGCGCGAAGCGGCGTTGATTCCCAATGCGACCATCACTTCATCAATCGCAACAAAACGTCGATTGCGGAGATCATATATGCCTGCCGTGGTGAGGATTTCGCAGGCGGTCTGGCCGTTTTCAAGCACAAAGCGGTGTTTGCCCATAAATTGCAGGCCGCGCCAAAGCTCAAGCGAGGAGAAAAGTTCAAAACGGCGCCAGAGCCTGATTTCACGCAGAAACACGCATTGAATGCCGCCCATCATCGGCGCCCAACCGCGCTCACGCCCAAGCTTCACCAAACCGCTGCGGAAGAAAATATCGTACCGCCCGACATCGGCGAGCATTGGATAGCGAGCGTTGTTCATGTGCAGATTGCTGTCGACATCGCTGGGGAGACAGCGGAAGGCAATGCACGACGTATCGCCAACGTTGAATGGGCCGCGACTTTTTGCAGTCGCGGCCATCTTCGCGAGGCGCGCCCAGACATACATGACGACTTACGCCGCTTGCTTGGACGAGTCCTTATAGGGGTCGAAGCGCTTGTAGAATGTGTCGTCCGTCCCGGCCATTTCCGAGAGCAACTTCGGTGCCTTGAAGTCTGCACCATATTTCTTCTGAAGCGCTTTCGCTTGCTTCACGAAAGCTGCCGTACCCATGAAGTCGATATAGGAAATTGCGCCACCCGTATAAGGCGCGAAGCCGAAAGCGAGTATCGAACCGACATCGGCCTCGCGAGGATCGGTGACGATGCCTTCCGCCATGACACGCGAAGCTTCCAACGCGATGGTGGTGAGGAAACGCTTCTTGAGTTCCTCGAAGTCGATCTCTTCCGGCTTGCGCTGCGGATAGAGGTCGGCGAGGCCGGGCCATAGCTTCTTCTTCGCGGGCTTTGGCGGATAATCGTAAAAGCCCTTGCTGTTTTTACGGCCAAGGCGACCATGCTTATCGACCATGATGTCGATGAGCTTCATCTGCGCCGGATCCACCGCATTTTCGCCGAGGTCACGAACTGTCTGATGCATGATCTTCTGCGCCAGATCGACCGCAGTTTCGTCGGTGAGCGCAAGCGGACCCACCGGCATGCC
The DNA here is from genome assembly GCF_003403035.1 of Mesorhizobium denitrificans. Taxonomy (GTDB): domain Bacteria; phylum Pseudomonadota; class Alphaproteobacteria; order Rhizobiales; family Rhizobiaceae; genus Mesorhizobium_G; species Mesorhizobium_G denitrificans. The sequence goes on from NZ_QURN01000009.1 coordinate 120,914, forward strand.
CGCCGATTTGGCAGCATTCTCGATCATCGCGGCGGGAACGCCCTCGATCAGCATCTTGTAGGCTTCCGACATGTAACGCAGTACGCAGCGGTTCACGTAGAAACCGCGCGTGTCATTGACCACGATGGGCGTCTTCTTGATCGCCCGCACGTAGTCGATGGCGACGGCCAGCGCCTTGTCACCTGTCTTTTTGCCGAGAATGATTTCCACCAGCATCATCTTGTCGACAGGTGAGAAGAAGTGAATGCCGATGAAGTTTTTCGGGCGGACGGAGTTCTTTGCCAGCGATGTGATCGGGATCGTCGAAGTGTTGGAAGCAAACACGGCGGTGGATTTCAGCACCGCCTCTGTGTTTTCCGTGGTCGCCTTCTTGACCTGAGAGTCCTCGAAAACAGCCTCGATCACCAGATCGCAGCCCCGCAGGTCGGCGTAGTCTGCGGTAGGCGTGATGAGCGACAAAAGCTTGTCCTTGTCGTCGGCCTTGGCGCGGCCTTTCTTGATAGCATCGGAGATGATGCTTTCCGAGTGCGCCTTGCCCTTCTCTGCCAGCGCAACTTCGCGGTCGAGCAGCACCACAGGGATGCCCGCTTTTGCAGTGACATAGGCAATGCCCGCGCCCATGAAGCCAGCGCCAACAACGCCGATCTTCTTGAACTTGGTTTCCGGAACGCCCTCGGGACGGCGCGCGCCCTTGTTCAACTCCTGCAAGGAGACGAAAAGCGAGCGGATCATCGCCGCCGCTTCCTTGGACTTCATGATTTCCGTGAAATAGCGGCGCTCGATCTTGAGGCCGGTGTCGAACGGAACCAACAGCCCCTCGTAGACGCAGTTGAGGATGGCAATCGCTGCAGGATAGTTGCCGTAGGTTTCGCGGCGAAGGATAGCTATTGCCGGTGGCCAGAGATTTGCCCCTGCGGCGGAGTAAACGGGACCGCCCGGCAGCTTGAAGCCCTTCTCGTCCCAAGGCTGGACCGGCTTGAGGCCGTCTTTAATCATCTGCTTTGCGGCGTTGATGAGTTCACCCGGTTCAGCAACCTGATGCACCAGGTTTATGCCCTTGGCCTTCTGCGCCGAGAGCGTTTGGCCGGAGGTCAGGAACTGCAGTGCAGATTGCGTATCTGCCAAACGGGGAACGCGCTGCGTTCCGCCCGCACCGGGGAAAATGCCGACCTTCACTTCGGGAAGGGCAATTTTCACCTTGTCGGAATTTGCCGCAACGCGACCATGACAGGACAGCGAAAGCTCGAACGCGCCGCCCATGCAGATGCCGTTAATGGCCGCTACCCACGGCTTGCCGCTGGTTTCAAGCTTGCGGAAAAGACCAGTCAAATGGCCGGTGCTGTCAAAAAGCGTTTGCGTCGCCTTTTCCAGATCTTTCACGCTGTCACGAGCGAACGCTCCCACCTGCCCCTGAAGCATTTTGAGGTCCGCACCACCGGAAAAGCTGTCCTTGCCCGAGGTGATGACCGCGCCCTTGATCGATGCATCGCCCGCAATCTGGTCAACAATCTTGTCCAGCTCGCGGATCACGCTCTCGTCGATGACGTTCATCGACTTGCCGGGCATGTCCCATGTGACGAGCGCAATGCCATCGGCATCGGTTTCGACCGTGAAGTTTGTGTATGTCATTGGAGAATTTCCTCCTGATCAACTCAACTAGGTCTGCGGTGTCCGCGACCGGGAAAATGTTGCCCCTCATCCGGCCCTTCGGGCCACCTTCTCCCCGTAAACAGGAGAAGGAAGGGAGCGCTAAACGCGTTCGATGATCGTTGCGGTGCCCATGCCGGCACCGATGCAAAGCGTAACCAACGCGGTGTTGAGGTTGCGGCGTTCAAGCTCGTCAAGAACGGTGCCGAATACGATTGCACCGGTTGCGCCGAGCGGGTGGCCCATCGCAATCGCGCCGCCGTTGACGTTGATCCTGTCGGGCGAAATTTCGAACGCCTGCATGTAGCGCAGCACGACCGAGGCGAATGCTTCGTTCAGTTCGAACAGATCGATGTCCTTGAGCGTCATCTTCGCGCGCTTGAGAAGCTTTTCGGTTACGTCCACCGGTCCGGTCAGCATGATGGCCGGTTCGGAGCCGATATTGGCGAACGCCCGAATGCGCGCGCGCGGCTTCAAATCCATCGACTTGCCCGCCTTTTTTGAGCCGAGAAGCACGGCAGCCGCGCCATCCACGATGCCGGAGGAGTTGCCAGCGTGGTGAACGTGGTTGATCTCTTCGAGTTCAGGATAGCGCTGGACCGCGACAGCGTCGAACCCGCCCATTTCGCCGGGAATGACGAACGATGGATTGAGCGAGGCAAGCGACTGCATGTCCGTGCCGGGGCGCATATGCTCGTCATGATCGAGGATGGTCAGGCCGTTGACATCTTTCACCGGCACGACTGACTTTTTGAAATAACCCTTTTCCCAAGCATGTGCGGCGCGCTTCTGGCTCTCGACCGCATAAGCGTCCACATCGTCACGCGAGAAGCCGTATTTGGTAGCGATGAGATCTGCCGAAATGCCCTGCGGCACGAACCAGCCGGGGAAGCCCACGGCGGGGTCCATGTACCAGGAGCCGCCCGACATGCCCATGCCGACGCGAGACATGGATTCCACGCCGCCTGCAATGACGATTTCATCAGCACCCTGCGCGATCTTCGCCGCGCCGAGATTGATGGCGTCGAGACCGGATGCGCAGAAGCGCGAAATCTGGATCCCCGGCGCCTTGTTGTCGTAGCCTGCTTCAAAAGCGGCGGAGCGGGGAATGACCGCGCCGGCTTCGCCGACCGGATCGACACAGCCGAAAATGATGTCATCGACGGTGCTGGTGTCGAGACCATTGCGGTCGCGCAGTGCGGTCAGGGTCGTGGCGGCAAGGCGCGGCGTCGGCACTTCATGGAGCGAACCGTCCTTTTTGCCGCGTCCGCGCGGGGTGCGCACCGCATCATAGACAAATACATCTGCCATCCTGCTTCTCCTTGTCGCTGACGGCGCTCAGAGCGAGCGCGCAATCAGAACCTTCATGATTTCATTGGTTCCGCCATAAATGCGCTGAACGCGCGCATCGCGGAACATGCGGGCAATCGGGTATTCGTTCATGTAACCGTAGCCACCGAAAAGCTGCAGGCATTCGTCGACGACTTTGCCCTGCAAATCGCTGAGCCAGTATTTCGCCATCGAAGCCGTGACCGGGTCCAGCCCGCCATTGATATGGCGCTGAACGCAATCATTGTAGAAGATGCGGCCGATGGTGATTTCGGTTTTAAGTTCGGCCAGCTTGAACTGCGTATTCTGGAAGTCGATGACGGCCTTGCCGAACGCCTTGCGCTCTTTCACATATTCGATGGTCACGGCAAGAGCGCGCTCGGCCATCGATATGGCCTGCGTGGCAACCAGCAAGCGCTCCTGTGGAAGCTGCTGCATAAGCTGAATAAAGCCCTGCCCTTCTTCCGACCCAAGCAGGTTTGTGGTGGGAACGCGCACATCGTTGAAAAACAATTCCGACGTGTCGTTGGCCTTGAGGCCGATCTTGTCAAGGTTGCGGCCACGCTCAAAGCCTTCCGCACCGTCTGTTTCGAGCACGATCAGCGAAGTGCCTTTCGCGCCCTGGCTCGGATCGGTCTTGGCGACAACAACGATAAGATTGGCGTTCTGGCCGTTGGTGATGAACGTTTTCGAGCCGTTCAGCGTGTATTGATTGCCGGATTTTTCGGCGCGGGTTTTTACGCCTTGCAGGTCGGAGCCCGCACCCGGCTCGGTCATGGCAATTGCGCCGATCAACTCGCCGGTCGCCATGCGTGGCAGCCAGCGCTGCTTCTGCTCCTCGCTGCCATAATGCAGGATATAGGGCGCGACGATTGCGTTGTGCAGCGCTATGCCGAATCCATCCGTACCGACGTGGCCCAAGGCTTCCGCGATGGCGCTCTCATGCGCGAATGTGCCGCCGGAGCCGCCATATTCTTCAGGCATGGAGGCGCAGAGCAGGCCGTTTGCGCCGGCCTTTTCCCAAGCCGCACGCTCCACGATTTCGTTCTTTTCATATTCGTCATATTTCGGCGCAATCTCGTTTTCGAGAAAGCGCACGGACATATCGTAGAGCATGGCAACATCGTCTGTTGCCCAAGCAGGCTTCGGCAGGCCCAGAACTTCAGATGCACTCGCCATGTTTCCTCCCGGCGGTGTGACGACTGTTTAGAACGCTTCCGCAGGCAGCGCCATCATAGACGCGGAGCCGCTGGAAATGCGCGCAAGATGCGCTGCCGTTTCCGGCATGATCCGCTCCATAAAATAGCGCGCCGTCACCAGCTTGCCTTCGTAGAAATCGGCGGTGCCGTTTGCTCCTTCGGCCAGCCGCGCCTGCGCAACCTTCGCCATTTTAGCCCACATATAACCGAGCGATACAAGACCAAAGAGGTGCATGTAGTCCGTGGAGGCTGCGCCAGCGTCATCAGGATTTTTCATACCGTTCTGCATGAGCCAAAGAGTCGCCGCCTGAAGATCGTTCAGACCCTTTTTTAGCGCCTTGGTGAACGGAGCCATCTTTTCATCGGAGCGGTTTTCTTCGCAGAAATCGCCCACTTCCTTGAAGAAATGCTGCACGGCGCGGCCACCATTTTGTCCGAGCTTGCGGCCAACCAGATCAAGCGCCTGAATGCCATTTGCGCCTTCATAGATCATGGCGATGCGGGCATCACGCACGAACTGGCTCATGCCATGCTCTTCGATGTAGCCGTGACCGCCGAAAACCTGCTGCGCCATGACCGCGTGCTCAAAGCCCTTGTCGGTCAGCACACCCTTGGCGACCGGTGTCATGAGCGCAAGGTGATCCTCTGCTTCCTGACGGTCGGCATTGTCGCCAGAGCGATGCGCAATGTCAGACTTGAGAGCAGTCCAAAGCATGAATGCGCGGCCACCTTCATTGAACGCCTTCATCGTCATCAGATTGCGACGAATATCGGGGTGAACGATGATCGGATCGGCCTTCTTGTCCGGCGCTTTCGGTCCGGTCAACGAGCGACCCTGCAAACGCTCTTTCGCGTAGCTGACGGCGTTCTGATAGGCCACTTCCGATAGCGCCAGACCCTGTGCGGCAACGCCGAGACGTGCCTCGTTCATCATGGTGAACATGGCTTTCATGCCGCCATTGATTTCACCGATGAGATAACCTTCGGCCTCGTCATAATTCATGACGCAAGTGGCGTTGCCGTGAATGCCCATCTTCTCTTCGATCGAGCCGCAGGACACGCCGTTGCGCGTTCCGGGATTGCCATCCGCATCGAGAATGAACTTCGGCACGATAAAGAGTGAAATGCCCTTGATGCCATCCGGCGAACCTTCAGCGCGCGCCAGCACGAGGTGGACGATGTTCTCCGACATGTCGTGCTCACCGGCAGAGATGAATATCTTTTGGCCGGAAATCTTGTAAGCGCCCTTGCCATCCGGCACGGCCTTGGTGCGCAGCAGACCAAGATCAGTACCGCAATGCGGCTCGGTGAGGTTCATGGTGCCAGTCCACACGCCTTCCACCATTTTCGGCAGCCAGGTGGCTTTTTGCTCGTCCGACCCGTGAACGTGAATCGCAGCTATGGCGCCGTGGGTCAGGCCCGGATACATCATCAACGCCATATTGGCTGAGATGAAATACTCGCTAACCGCCTGATTCACTGAATACGGCAAGCCCTGCCCACCATGTTCGGCGGGAATTGCGAGGCCCATCCAGCCGCCTTCGCGATAGGCATCATAGGCAGGCTTGAAGCTCTTCGGCGTTTTTACCGTAGCGTCGGCGTTGCGGGTGCAGCCTTCAACGTCGCCATCGCGGTTTGTTGGCTGGATCACGTTTTCGGCCAGCTTGCCTGCCTCGCCCAGAATCGCCTCCAGCATATCACCGCTTGCATCTGCAAAGCCCGGAAGATTGCTGTAACGCTCGAAACCGAGAACTTCGTTCAGCACAAAAAGCGTATCTTTGACCGGGGCCTGATAGATCGGCATGCGTTCCTCCACAAACAGATCAGAATTTGTCCTGTGATCCTTACGCGATCACGAGACTGGGATAGGGGCAACAGCAATGTTCTGCTGAGCCCTATTTAGTTGACGTTTGCGTAAACGTCAATTTGCAAAATGCACGCGAACGATGACCTGTTCGTGAGCGTGCGGCCGCATTGTCAGTTGCTTTGACGCGGGCTTTCGCCGGTTCTTTTTGCAAGATCGGCGCGAACGACTTCCATAGCGCCAGTCAGTTCGCCGATTGCATCATCAATGAGTGCGCGCTGCTTTTCCAGACGAAGAAGCTGCTTCTCCGACTTCTCAAGCGTTACCTTGAGCTGGCGCGTATTCGATCCGCTCGGTTCGTAAAGATCGAGCATCTGCTTAACTTCCCGCAGCGAGAAGCCGGCCTTGCGGCCCAAAAGGATAAGCTTCAGCCTCGCCTTGTCGCGCCGCGTATAAAGGCGCATTACCCCGTCGCGCTTGGGGCTTATCAGGCCCTTGTCCTCATAGAAGCGAAGCGTGCGCAACGTGATGCCGAACTGCTTTGCAAGTTCGCCGATACGCTCATATTCGCCGGTTTCGGCATCGAGAGCCGCAGGCTCCGGTGCAACCGAAAGATTCGTGTTCATGTCCATGATCCTTGCGCAGGCGCGCACATCTCAGCGCATCGCCTTCCCGTCAAAAGTTAAAAAGGAGCGCACTGGTCCCCGCCTGACGCCCTTACGTTTACGTAAAGGAAATATAACGCCGTGCGGATTGCGATGCAAGATGCAATCAAATGGTAATGGAGGTTAACCGAACATTTACCACGTTCGGCGAAAGCTGCGCATGCTGGTCTCCCGTGACTATTGTGTATTGAATTTTTCACGGTTCTTCGCTGCGCAAACGCCGGAATCGTTCCGGTCGCTGTCCACGATTGAAACCGGCCATCTTGGCGGTAACCCGGCTGCACTTCGCGGCCAAGCAGGACGGTCTCAATGGAAAGCAGGCGATCCTATCTCGATTCAGTCAACGAAGGCAGGCAGCGCAAGCCTTCGGCCAGTCTGGAGCATCTCAGCCGTTCGCTCGAACAGCTTGAGCAACAGCTCAGCCTGCGCCAGCGCGCACAGCAAGTGGTTCGCGCGCAGGCTCAGGGAGCCTATGCCGACGAGCGCCCGGCGCCGCACTATACCGAGCAGCGCGACGCGGCCTGGGGCAAAAGCGACCCATACGAAAATGTTGAGCGCGTCACCCGCGAATTTCAGACATTGCGCGCCGAGATGCTGAATTCCAACCTCGCGCGGCAGGACCATATTCGCGAGCAGGTGGGAAGTGATCTGCGCCGCGAGTTCAACGCGCTGCGGCGCGAACTCGAACAAAGCTATGAATCCGCCAATGCGCAAACCGGCGCAAAGCTCGATGCCGAAATTGCGCGTTTGACAAAAGCCATTCAGCACTCGAAAGACAAGTCCGACGACAAGGCGGTTAATCTGCTGCGGCTGGAAATCGAGCAGATCAAGAATTCAGTCGCCGGCCTTGCGCGGGAAGACTCCGTGCTGGCCGTCACCGCGCGCTGGGACGAATTTGAGCGCAATATGGGTCAGTCCGGTTTCGATCAGGCTATCGAAGCCTTAAGCACGCGCCTGGAACAAATCAGCGATGCAATCGGCACACTGCCTGAGCAGATTTCAGTCGACCGCGTTGATTCAAAACTGCGCAATCTCGCCGAAGTAATCGAGCGGTTCGTCCAGCAGGAAAGCGAGCGTAACCAGCCCCAAGCCATCAATGCGATTGAAAGCAGGCTGGAGGAAATATCCCGGTCGATCGTCGCGATTTCGATGGCGGACCAGAAGAATGCCTTCGATCCGTCGCTGATAGAGAAGTTGGATTCTCGCATCGTCGCGCTTGCCCGCCAGATCGAAGATGGCGCGGGCCAGACCGATGATGTTATCGTTCAGCGCCTCGACGTGATTTCCGACCGGATCGAGAAGCTGGTCGCAGCGGGCAGCATGACTGCCGCTACGGACGAGATGACCAAGGAACTGAACAATATCAGCAAGAAGCTGGCGGCGGCGGCGTTTCCGACCGGCATCGACAAGAGCATCGAGCAGCTTGAACAGCGGCTGGTCAATATTTCCAAGCAGATCGAAACGCAGGCCGCGAGCGACGACGCAATACTCGGTTTGCAGCAGCGGCTGGACGCGCTGACCGACAAGCTGGATGCCAATCAGTCGGAGCCGCTTGATCCTGCATTGATAAGGGCACTGGAGGCACAGCTTTCCGCCCTTTCAGCGCATCTCGACCAGCCGAATCCAACAATTGCTGAAGTTGTGGAACTGGCTCCACGGCTCGAGCGCATTGAAGCTGCGGTATCCGGAAGCAAGGACGGGCTGATTGAGACGGCGCGGTTGGCTGCGGAGGAAGTTCTGCGCAACTTCGCCGGTTCGCCGATTGAAGCGGCAGCAATAGCCGGTCTGACAGACGATCTGAAGTCTTTGGAAGGCCTGACGCGCGATGCAGATGATCGCAACACGCGCACCTTTGACGCGATCCACGAGACGCTTATCAAGATCATCGACCGGATCGGTCAGCTTGACGTCAGCGAACAATATGTCGTCAGCAATGACGCACCGCTCGCAATCGCCGAAGCAGTGGTTGAGGAAGAGCAGGAGGAAGCACCCAAACTGGACGTCGGGCAGGCGCCATCCATCGATATGGATGAAGTGCCACCTATCGACGAAGATTCGGCAAGCTTCGAGTTCAATTTCGAGGCGGCGCCCGTACCGGGTCAGGTTGCCGAAGCAGATACGGATGAAGAGGTCACGGCAATAGCTGAAGTCGAGAGCGTGGTTGAGGATGCACCCGCTCCGGCTCCAGCGAAGGTGAGCGGCTGGAAACGCATATTCCGCAAGAAGGAAAAGACCGAGGCGCCAGCCGCAACGAGCGAGCCTACCTTGGAGATGCAGGCCGAAGATCTCGACGCAAACAGGCCGCTGGAACCGGGCTCTGCCGCGCCGGACCTCAACGCAATCATCCGCCGCGTGCGCGAAAACCGTGACGACCTCGGCACGGAAGTTGAAAGTGATACGTCGCGATCGGATTTCATTGCAGCAGCGAGACGCGCGGCACAGGCAGCCGCAGCGGAAGCCGAACTGCTCAAGAAAGACGAGAATGGCGAAAAGCCGGGTCGCAAGTCGGTACTCGCCAGCATTCTCAAAGGACGCCGCAGGCCGATCTTGCTCGCGGTTGCAGCGATCATGGCGGCACTGGCTGGGCTTCAACTCGGAAAAGCCTTCGTCAAGGATCCGGTTGAAATCGCTGGTGGCAATACCGGACCGGTAGCCGAAATTGCGGCGACGATGACGCCCGTAAGCGCGCCAAAAATGGAAGTTGCTGCTCCCGCAGTGAAGAGCGAGACGGTGAAGGCTGCGGCTGACGACGGCGACAGCGGACCCGATACAACACTGACAACAGCCAGTGTGACGCCGGCATCACCCGACGACCGCGTTGCGGCCGCAAGCGCGCCGGTGACGGCAGCAGCTGCTACTTCGACCGAGATTCCGGCGCAGGTGGGACCGCTCGCGCTTCGCGAGGCCGCGCAGAACGGCGATGCAAAGGCGCTTTACGTAATCGGCTCGCGGCTGGCGGAAGGTGCTGGCCTTGCAAGCAACATGCAGCAGGCTTCGGGCTGGTTCGAAAAGTCAGCAGAACTGGGCTACGCACCCGCGCAATTCCGCATTGGGAACCTGTATGAAAAGGGCCTCGGCGTAACGCGCGATTTCGACAAGGCTCGGAGCTGGTATCAGCTCTCGGCAAATCAGGGCAACGCCAACGCGATGCACAATCTCGCGGTGCTTTATGCAACCGGTGCGGACAAGGCGCCGGACAATGAAGCCGCCGTGCGTTGGTTCACCAAAGCAGCCGCGTTTGGCGTGAAAGACAGCCAGTACAATCTCGGAATTCTTGCGGCCAAGGGCGCGGGCATGCCTCTGGATATGGAGCAGGCGTACAAGTGGTTTGGCCTCGTGGCTAACACTGGCGACCGCGATGCAAGCGACAAGCGCGACGAGGTTGCCAAGGCGATGAGCCCTGACCAGCTCAACCAGGCCAAGCAAGAGATAGCCGCATGGAAAGCACAGCCGCAGGACCCTGCCGCCAATGAGGTCGAGATTCCCGACGCATGGCAGGAGGCACCGAGCAGCACAGCCAAAGTCGACATGGATAAGGCTATCCGCAACGTGCAGGCGCTGCTCAACAAGGCGGGATATGATGTTGGAATGGCTGACGGGATGATCGGGAACAAAACGCGTCAGGCAATCGCCGCCTTCCAGGAAGATCACGGAATGCAGCCCACAGGGCGCATCGACGAAAGCATGGTTAAGGCGCTCCTCGCCAAGAACTGAGACTTTTTCGCTACTTAGTGAAAGCAAAGAATGGTTGAAAGCCGCCATCAGGGCGGCTTTCTTCTTTCCATTCCGCCGCAATATCGGCACAACTAATGCCTAGAAATTCTGAGCATTGCGGGGCGGCGAAGGGGGCTAAATTCCCATCACCGTCAGTTATATAATTGAGTCTGCCGGTGGGTGTTTATCTCCCGATTGCTGAAATGTCGGTCAACGCCCTTGTCCTGCTGGCCATGGGCGCGGCGGTCGGCTTTTTGTCCGGGCTTTTCGGCGTCGGCGGCGGCTTTCTGATTACCCCGCTGCTTATCTTCTATAATGTGCCGCCTGCAATTGCTGTTGCCACCGGCGCGAACCAGGTTATCGCTTCGTCCTTCTCCGGCTCTTTAACGCACTTCAAACGCGGAACGCTGGATTTCAAACTGGGGCTGATGTTGCTCGCGGGCGGTCTGGTTGGGTCCACCATCGGCGTCTATGTGTTCGCGCTGCTGCGCAGCGTTGGCCAGTTGGACCTGTTTATCTCACTGCTCTATGTGGCGTTGCTTGGAACAGTTGGCGGGCTGATGCTGGTTGAAAGCGTCAATGCCCTGCGCGCAACGCGCGGGGGTGCGGCAGCGCCAGCGCTAAAGAAACCCGGCCACCACAACTGGATTCACCGCCTGCCGCTCAAAATGCGCTTTCGCGCTTCCAAGCTTTTCGTCAGCGTCATTCCAGTGCTGATTATCGGCGCGGTGATTGGCTTTCTCGCGTCGATCATGGGTGTCGGCGGCGGCTTCATCATGGTGCCAGCGCTGATCTATCTGCTGAAAGTGCCGACCAATGTGGTTGTTGGAACTTCGCTGTTTCATATCACTTTCACAGCGGCGTTCACGACGATTGTGCACGCCACGACCAACCAGACTGTAGACATAGTACTGGCGCTGCTTCTGATGCTTGGCGGCGTTCTTGGCGCACATTACGGCACCAAAGCCGGACGAAAATTGCGCGGCGAACAATTGCGTGCGCTGCTGGCATTGCTGGTTCTGGCCGTTGCCATTCGCCTTGGCGTGGATCTTTTCGTGCCACCCACAAGCCCCTATTCGCTGACCACGCTCGAAGGGTCAGGCCAATGAGGTGGGCACTTCTCGCTTTTACGCTTCTGCTCCTGCCCTCTATCGCTCGCGCGCAGATCGTCAACGAGGAGTCTATCCAGATCGGGCTTTCTACAGATCATGTTGCGCTGACTGCCGGCTTTTCAGGAGCCGACCTCACAATCTTCGGTTCAGTCGAAAATGCTGATCCGCAGGTTACGCGGCGCGGCGGCTATGATGTGATCGTTGTGCTTGAAGGACCATCGGATGCGGTGGTTGTACGCCGCAAACAGCGCGTGCTTGGCATGTGGATCAACACGCGGTCCGAGACATTCGTGAATGTGCCGATTTCCTATTCTGTCGCGACGACGCGGCAACCGCAGGACATAACCGATCCCCAGAGCTACAAGCGACTTTCACTCGGGGCGGACAATATCTTCCTCCAGCCGCTGAACAAGCATTCGGGCCCGGTTACCATCCAGGAATTCACCGACGCGCTGCGTGAGCGCAAAAAGGCGACGAGCCTCTACAGCACCAATTATGGCGGCGTGCAGTTTCTTTCCCAAAGCCTGTTTCGCGCGACCTTGCGTCTGGCTCCAGATGTGCCGGTCGGCACGCATCGCGCGCGCGCGTTCCTGTTCAAGAACGGAACTTTTGTGAGCGAATCCTCGGCACAGCTTGAAATTCGCAAGTCGGGTTTTGAACAGTCAATCTTCGACTATGCGCATCAGGACAGCTTTACGTACGGCATTTTCGCCGTCTTCCTTGCCATGCTGACCGGATGGCTGGGGCAACTCGTGTTCCGCAAGGAATGATCAACCCGGCCTGAGCAAGGAGCTGGCAATCGGGTAAACCTGCCTGTCGCCAAGCATATAGGCCATGAAGCGCTCCCACGCGAACAGCCCACGATATGCATGGTCCATCACATTGAGCGAACCGGTGAACGCGCCAAAGGCAGGCATGATGAGGCGCGCGCCATCCGACGCGAAACAACGCCGACGAACCGAGCGCCCGCGCTGCACGATGCGCGCGCACGGGTGCAGATGGCCCGCAATTTCGCCCGGCACCGCATTGCGTGACGGCTCATGCCGGAATGCCAATCCGGCAATCGCAATCTCCTGCACGCATGAGCCGGGAAGGTCGGCAGGAACATCAGGATCGTGGTTGCCCGCAACCCAGATCCATTCGCGACCCAACATCAGCGCTTCGAGTTGCACACGGAACGCGGCAGGCAGGCGCGCCGCGCCCTCGCCATCATGGAAGCTGTCGCCAAGGCTGAGCACAATGCGCGGCGCGTAGGTGGCGAGTACGGATTGAAGCCTGAGCAAGGTTGCGGCGGTATCATAGGGCGGCATCAGGCGACCACGCCGCGCTAAGGATGAACCTTTTTCCAGATGCAGATCCGACACGACGAGCAGCCCAAGCTCGGGAAAATACAGTGCGCCGCTCGGGTCGCAGACTGCAGCATTATCGGCCACGACAATGTCGCCCGAAAAGCTTCTGCGGTGCGCGGCATGCTCGTTCAAGCTGATCCCTCTTCCGGTCCCATCGCTTCTTCTATCAATGTTGCCGCTTCGGCCAGCAAAGTGTCGTTGGCCTCGCCCTTCACGCTTTCCTTGCCGATTTCAAGCATGACCGGCACGGCAAGCGGCGATATGCGCTCTAATGGCTTATGCACGATTCGCCCGCGAATGCGCGAGAGCATATCGCCAAGTCTCCTGACATCGAGCAACCCCGCAGCAGCATCCGCACGGGTGGCTTGCAACAGAATGTGATCCGGCTCATGCGCGCGCAGAACGTCATAAATGAGGTCTGCGGAGACGGTGATCTGGCGGCCATTCTTCTCCTGTCCGGGAAATTTCTTCTCGATCAGGCCAGCAATGACGGCGCAATTTCGAAACATGCGCTTGAGCATCCAGCTTTCATTCAGCCATGCATCGAGATCGTCACCGAGCATGTCTTCATCGAAAAGTTCGGAAAGTGATGGCTTGCGGGATTTAAAGCGGACGCCCAGATCATCAAGCGCCCACACGCCGAGCGAATAGTCAGTCGCGACAAAGCCCAGTGGACGCGCACCCGCACGCTCCAGCCGCCTGGTCAGCAACATGCCAAGCGTCTGGTGCGCGAGCCTTCCCTCGAACGGATAGCAAACCATGTAGTGGCGATCGCCGCGCGGAAAGGTTTCGACCAGAAGATCGCCCCTGCCCGGAAGCACGGATTTTTCCTGCTGCGTGCGCAGCCAATCCGACACCTGATCGGGCAGCGCATTCCAGCGCGACGGGTCCGACAGCAGCGAGCGCACACCATCGGCAAGATAAGTCGATAGCGGGAACTTGCCGCCCGCATAAGATGGAACGATGATCTGCGCAGCAGAGCCGTTCGACACATAGCACTCGTTCTCGCGAATACCTTCGAAACGCAGGATCTTTCCGGCAAACAGGAAATTGTCGCCGGGACGAAGCGCCTCCGCGAAATATTCCTCGACCTTGCCGAGCACCGCTCCGCCGCGCGAAACACCGCCCCTGCCCTGCCGCACATAGCGCACGTTCAATTCCGGCATTTCGACAATTGTGCCGACATTCAGCCTGTATTGCTGGGCAACGCGCGGGTTGGATACTCGCCATAGCCCGTCCTTATTCTGACGGATGCGAGCATATCGCTCGTAGGTTTTCAGCGCGTAGCCGCCGGTCGCCACGAAATCGACAACGCGGTCAAAGGTCGAGCGGTCAAGCGTGGCATATGGTTCGGCGCTGCGCACTTCATTGAAAAGGCTGTCCGCATCGAATGGCGCGCCGCAAGCGCAGCCAAGAATATGCTGGGCAAGCACATCCAGCGCGCCCACGGCCAGCGGCGGCGTATCCTGCGCGCCGACCGCATTTGCTTCCAGCGCGGCACGGCATTCCAGCACTTCAAAACGGTTTGCCGGCACGAGTATCGCGCGGCTGGGCTCGTCCATGCGGTGATTTGAACGCCCGATGCGTTGCGCCAGACGACTTGCGCCCTTCGGCGCTCCAACATGCACGACCAGATCAACATCGCCCCAATCAATGCCAAGATCGAGCGTGGAAGTGGCGACGATGGCTCGCAGTTCATTGCCCGCCATTGCCCTTTCGACTCGCCGCCGCTGGCCAACATCAAGGGAGCCGTGATGCAGCGCAATGGGCAAGGCGTCTTCATTCACTCGCCACAACTCTTGAAACAGAAGTTCCGCCTGGCTGCGTGTATTGACGAATAAAAGCGTCGTGCGGTGCTCTTTGATTGCGCGGTAAACGTCTTCGACGGCATAGCGCGCGGAATGGCCTGCCCACGGCACGCGCTGTTCAGAGTCCAGAATCGTGATGTGCGGTTTCGCTCCGCCCGACACCGTTATGAGGTCTGCCAGCGCCGCATCTCTGTTCTGTGGCACGAGCCATTTCTGCAATTGTTCCGGCTCCGCGACGGTGGCCGAAAGTCCGATGGTTTGAAGCTCTGGACGCAGCTTGCGCAGACGCGCCAAGCCCAGCGCCAGAAGGTGGCCGCGCTTGGATGTCACCAGCGAGTGCAGCTCGTCAAAAATCACATAGCGCAGGTCTTTGAAAAAGCGTTGAGCGTCATTAGCTGCAATCAGCAGGGCTAGCTGTTCGGGCGTGGTCAGCAGGACGTCGGGCGGGACGAGCTTTTGACGCTGGCGTTTGTGTTGAGGCGTGTCGCCTGTGCGGGTTTCCACGCTGATGGGCAGACCCATTTCCGCGATCGGACGCCCAAGATTGCGTTCAATATCAACCGCCAACGCTTTTAGCGGCGAGATATAGAGCGTGTGAATGCCGCGATGCGCCTCGCCCGGTTTGCGCTTCGAGCGAACGGCCAGATCGGTCAGCGTTGGGAGGAACCCGGCCAGCGTCTTGCCCGCGCCCGTGGGCGCAATCAGCAGCACGGATTTGCCCGCCTGCGCCCTGCCGAGCAGTTCCAGCTGGTGCGCGCGCGGCGACCAGCCACGCTCCGCGAACCATTTCACGAAGGGTTCGGGCAGAGCGGCTTGGCTCACCTGCGCTATCGGATGCTCTTGCCGGGTCACACGCGACAGGTAGCGCGGCTTTCCTCAAAGGAAAAGAAAAAAGAACAAAAAGGGATCATTTCTTGTTGGCTCAAAGAGCCGACCATTGCTTTCGCGCCCGCCATCCGCCACATGAAGGCCAGTGAATCAGGGAGCATGAATATGTCCAGCCACGATCCAATTGTCATTGCAGGCGCAGCTCGAACGCCGATGGGAGCCTTTCAGGGCGCATTCAAGAGCGTTGGCGCGACAGAACTCGGCGCTGCCGCGGTTCGTGAAGCTGTGGCGCGCGCCGGAATCGCGGCAGACGCCGTCGATGAGGTAATCATGGGCTGTGTGTTGCCTGCCGGTCTCGGACAGGCTCCCGCCCGTCAGGCGGCGCTCGGCGCGGGGCTGCCGCTCAGCGTGCCGTGCGCGACGCTCAATAAGGTTTGCGGGTCGGGCATGAAGACGACCATGCTTGCGCATGATCTTATCGCAGCGGGCAGCGCAGACATCGTGGTTGCGGGCGGCATGGAATCCATGACCAACGCGCCGTACCTGCTGGACAAGGCGCGCGGTGGTTATCGCATCGGCCACGGCAAGCTTTACGACCATATGTTCCTCGACGGCCTCGAAGACGCCTATGACAAGGGCCGCGCGATGGGCACTTTTGCCGAGGACACCGCGCAGCATTATCAGTTCACCCGCGAGGCGCAGGACGAATATGCGCTGACCTCATTGCAGCGTTCGCTGAAGGCTATTGCGGACGGAGCGTTCCGGTCTGAGATCGTATCGGTCGCGGGCGTAGTTGACGATGAGCAGCCGTCTAAAGCCAAGCCGGAAAAGATTCCACAGTTGAAGCCCGCTTTCCGCGAAGGCGGCACGGTGACCGCTGCGAATTCGTCTTCCATTTCAGATGGTGGTGCGGCGCTGATCATTACGCGCCTCTCCACGGCGGAGAAGAACGGCATGACGCCTTTGGCGAAGATCCTCGGCCATGCCAGCCACGCGCAGGAGCCCGCATGGTTCACCACCGCGCCGGTTTTCGCGATGCGCAAGCTGCTGGAACGGCTCGGCTGGAAATCGTCGGACGTCGATCTCTATGAAATCAATGAGGCGTTTGCGGTGGTCGCGATGGCAGCGATGCGCGAACTCGATCTGCCGCACGATAAGGTCAATGTGAACGGCGGCGCCTGCGCGCTCGGACACCCTATTGGCTGCTCAGGCGCACGCATAATAGTCACGCTGCTTGCGGCATTGAAGGCTCGCGGCGAAAAGCGCGGCATGGCATCGCTCTGCATCGGCGGTGGCGAAGCCACCGCGCTAGCAGTCGAGATTATGCAGTAGGATTTTTTGGTTGGCGTGGTGAAGGAAATATCCCTCATCCGCCTGCTGGCACCTTCTCCCTCAAGGGGAGAAGGGGATAATTGAGACGTTTCGCACTACTTGCTAACGATCGTGCTTGAAACCAGCATTGAAACAGCTGCCTTCTCCCCTTGAGGGAGAAGGTGCCGACAGGCGGATGAGGGGTGTTCATGTCCCTCGTAAGTCTCAGTTCGACAGCGGTTGGTTGAGCCAGCTAAAGCCTTCTTTTTCGAACAGTGCTTTCGCCTTGTCGGTCTGGAGGCAGGCTTCGAACTTCGCCGCTTCCGGGTCCTTCGTAGAGGCGGTCAGGCCGATCGGGTAAACGATCGGAGCGTGCGAATCTTCCGGGAACGTGTCGATGATCTTCACATTCGGGTCAGCGGCGGCGTCGGTCTGGTAGACAATGCCGAGCGCTGCTTCGCCGGTCGAAACGAACTTCAACGCAGCACGAACATTCTCGGCCTGCGCGACTTTCGACGAAACGCCATCCCACGCACCAAGCTTTTCCAGCGCGGCCTTGCCGTATTTACCAGCAGGCACCGAATCCACATTCGCCATTGCCAGTTTACCATCGCCGACTGCGGCACCAAGATCAAAGCCCTGATCGATCTTCACATCGGCCTTGGAATCCTTCGGCGCGATCAACACGATGCGATTGCCGAGCAGGCGCACTTCACTGGCCTTCTGCGTCAGACCCTTTTCCGACAGATATTTCATCCAATCGAGATCGGCTGAAATGAACACGTCCGCAGGTGCGCCCTCTTCAATCTGTTTGGCGAGCGCCGAGCTTGCGGCATAGGAAATGTTGGCCTTGGCACCAACATCGGTTTCGCAGGCGGCGTTCACATTGTCCAAGGCGTTTTTGAGGCTTGCAGCCGCGAAAACAACCAGCCCGTCATCAGCAGAAGCTGGCGTGACAGAAAGGGCGCCCAGAAAACCCGCGACGACAGCAGAAAGAATCAAACCACGCTTCATAAAAACCTCCCGGCGAAAATTGCGTTATGTTCATATGAACACAACACATTGCAGCACGCAACGCGGCGGTTTCTGAATTAGCTTAAATTTGTTGGCGCAGGCGACTCATGCGAAATGGTCAACTGACTATCAGGCGGCAACCTTCTTCCGGGCGAGACGCGCCTTGATGGAATCAACAGTGGCACGCGGCGTCGCGGCAAACAGCGATTTGGTATAAGCGTGCTGTGGATTGGCAAACACTTCATCGCGCGGGCCGTATTCGACCGCTTCGCCGAAATACATGACCATTACGTCGTCGGCGATGTAGCGCACGACTGACAAGTCATGGCTGATGAAGACGTAGGTAAGCTGGAACTCGTCCTGCAAATCGGCGAGCAGATTCAGCACTTGCGCCTGCACGGAAAGGTCGAGCGCGGAAACGGGCTCGTCAAGCACCAGCAGGCTGGGATTGAGCATCAGCGCGCGCGCAATCGCGATGCGCTGGCGCTGGCCACCGGAAAACATATGCGGATAGCGATTGAAGTGGATTTCCTGCAAGCCGACCTTCTTGAGCATGGCCATTGCGCGCTCGTTGCGCTCGCTCGCCGGCATGTTGGTGTTGATGAGAAGTGGTTCGGCCAGCACGTCGCCGATCTTCTGACGTGGGTTTAGCGAGCCGTAGGGGTTCTGGAAAACGATCTGCACTTTGCGGCGCATTTCGGTCGTCAGACCACCCTTGGTGATATCGATCTTGTGGCCGTCGATCAGCAGGTCGCCGGAAGTTGCAGGATCGATCAGCGTGATGATGCGCGCCAGCGTGGACTTGCCGCATCCGCTTTCGCCGACAATCGCCAGCGTCTTTCCTTTTTCAACGGAAAAGTTGACGCCTTTGACAGCGTGGACTGTGCGGGCGCTGCTGAACATGCCGCCGGGAATATGGTAGTCCCGGACGATATTGCGCCCCTCGAGAACGATGGGTTCGCTCATAGCGGAGCCTCCAGCGGCGGCGTTTTCACGGCAGTCGATGCCTCAGCGGGACGTTCATCGACAAACAATTCGGTGATGGTCGGCAGGCGGTCGCCGGTCGCGTTGTCTGGCAGCGCAGCGAGCAGCGCCTTTGTGTAATTGCTCTTTGGGGACTCGAAGAGCGAGAGCACATCCGCCTCTTCCATCTTGCGACCCTTGTACTGGACGACGACGCGATCCGCCGTCTCCGCCACCACGCCCATATTGTGCGTAATCATGATGAGGCCCATGCCGTGTTCAGCCTGCAAGCCCATGAGCAGGTCGAGAATCTGCTTCTGGATTGTCACGTCGAGCGCGGTCGTCGGCTCGTCCGCGATCAGCAGTTTCGGATTGCAGGCGATCGCGATGGCGATCATCACGCGCTGACATTGG
Source organism: Mesorhizobium denitrificans (assembly GCF_003403035.1). Classification (GTDB taxonomy): domain Bacteria; phylum Pseudomonadota; class Alphaproteobacteria; order Rhizobiales; family Rhizobiaceae; genus Mesorhizobium_G; species Mesorhizobium_G denitrificans. The sequence goes on from NZ_QURN01000009.1 coordinate 140,071, forward strand.
CCGCCCGACATCTGATGCGGATAATGGCCGAGTCGCTCGGCAGGGTCCGGAATGCCGACCGCCTTGAACAATTCAATGGCGCGGGCGCGGCGTGCGGCCTTGTCCAACTTCATGTGGACACGCAGCACCTCCTCGATCTGGAAGCCCACCGTGAAACAGGGATTCAGGCTGGCGACGGGCTCCTGAAAGATCATGGCGATATCCTTGCCGATCAGCTTTCTGCGATCCGCATCGCTGATGTCCAGCAAATCGCGACCGTTAAAGGTCATCTTGTCGGCTGTGACCTTTGCAGTCCATGGCAGCAGCCCCATGACGGCAAGCATGGAGACGGATTTTCCAGAACCGGATTCGCCAACGATCGCCAGCACTTCGCGCTCGTGGACTTTCAGCGAAACACCATCCACCGCGCGGAACATGCCGGACGCGGTCTGAAATTCGACGACAAGATTTTCGATTTCCAGCAGCGCCATGATCAAGACCTCTTCAGCTTGGGGTCAAGCGCGTCGCGCAGGCCGTCGCCCATCAGGTTAATGGCAAGCACGGTGATGAGGATGGCGAGGCCGGGGAACGTGACCACCCACCATGCGCGGAGGATGAATTCACGCGCTTCGGCCAGCATGGTTCCCCACTCGGGCGTTGGCGGCTGTGCGCCCTGCCCAAGAAAACCAAGCGCGGCTGCGTCGAGGATGGCGTTGGAGAATGAGAGCGTTGCCTGAACGATCAGTGGCGCCATGCAGTTTGGCAGGATCGTTTTGAACATGAGCCGCAGCGGACCCGCACCAGCAACCTTGGCCGCCACGACGTAGTCGCGGGTCTTTTCGGAAATAACCGCAGCGCGCGTGAGCCGCACAAAGTGTGGCTGGAAGACCAGCGCAATCGCGATCATCGCATTGGTGAGGCCAGGGCCGAGCACTGCGACCAGAACCAGCGCCAGCAGCAGCGATGGAAAGGCGAGGATGATGTCCATGACGCGCATGATCACCGTATCCACCCAGCCCCTGAAATAGCCCGCAATGACGCCGATCAGAATGCCGCCGACAAGCGAGATGGTGGTGACGATGACGCCGATGAAAAGCGAATAGCGCGTGCCGTAAATCAGGCGAGAGAGGATGTCGCGCCCAACGGCATCGGTGCCGAGCAGATATGTCGCGCGACCGCCCTCTTCCCAGAACGGCGGCACCAGCACCGCGTCACGATACTGCATCGTTGGCGCGTGAGGCGCGAGCAATGGCGCGAACACGGCGACAATGATGAGGAACAGGAAGAAGAACAGGCCGATGACCGCGCCTCTGTTCTCGGAGAAATAATACCAGAATTCGGCAAGTCGCGCGCGACGGGAAGAGTCTGTCGAGACTGGGCCGATTTGCGAAGGAGAGGTGGTTGTCTGTGCCATGCAGTGCCTCTCAGTTCTGATGCCGAATGCGTGGATTAAGCAGGCCGTAGAGCAGATCCACGATCAGGTTCACCAGCATGATCATGCCCGCGATGATTAGCAGCCCGCCCTGGATAACCGGATAGTCTCGCCGGAAAACCGAATCCACCATCCACTTGCCGATGCCCGGCCACGAAAAGATCGTTTCGGTGAGGATTGCGCCAGCGAGCATAACGCCGATCTGCAAGCCAATGGTCGTGACGACGGGGATCATCGCATTGCGCAGCGCATGTATGCCGACCACACGGAAAGACGACAGGCCCTTGGCGCGCGCCGTGCGTACATAATCCTCGGAGAGAACCTCCAGCATTGCCGAACGGGTTTGCCTGGCGATAACCGCCAGCGGGATTGTGCCGAGCACGATGGTCGGCAAGATCAAATGGCTGAGCGCCGATGTGAAAGCGCCCTTTTGCCCGGACAAGAGCGAGTCGATCAGCATGAAGCCGGTGACCGAGGGGAAGAAATACATCAGCGAAATGCGGCCGGAAACGGGTGTCCATTGGAGCACGCCTGAAAACAGGATGATGAGCAGCAGGCCCCACCAGAAGATTGGCATGGAGAAGCCAATCAGCGCCGTTCCCATAATGGTTTGATCCCAGAAGGAGCCGCGCTTTATGGCAGCAAGAACACCTGCCGGAATACCCAGCACCACCGCGAAGATGATGGCGCAAAGCGACAGTTCGAGTGTGGCTGGAAAGAGCTGGAAAAACTGGCCGAGAACGGATGATTTGGTGGAAATCGACGTGCCGAAATCGCCGCGCAGAATGCCCCATAGATAATCCAGATACTGAACTATGTACGATCGGTCATAGCCGAGCCTATGTGAAATCTCCGCATATCGCTCCGGCGTCATCACGCGTTCGCCCGACATCAGCATGACCGGATCGCCCGGCAACAAGCGGATGAATGAGAAAGCGATTATGGAGACGCCGATAAACGTCGGAATGAGAACTGCCAGCCGCCCAAGCAGGAATCTGAACATTGCAAGCCTCGTTGCCTGCGGCGCTTTTCCAGCCGCCGGCTAATTCAGTCTACGCGTTCTGAAATCGAAAAAAAGGGGCGTCAGTGAAGACGCCCCTCCAAACACCAAATTAGTGCTTATTCCTCGACATCAACACCAGAGAAGGAGTGATGGCCGAGCGGACTCATGATGTAGCCCTTGACCTTCTTCGACATCGGCATGACGACGACCGAGTGGTCGAGCGTATCCCACGGCGCTTCGCGCTTGAACACGACCTGCGCTTCTTCGTAGAGCTTTGTGCGCTCAGCCTGGTCAACGGTGGTCTTGGCCTTCAGAACCAGATCGTTGAACTCCTTGTTGCACCACTGCGCGCGGTTGTTACCGCCGACAGCGTCACAACCAAGCAGGGTGTGCAGGAAGTTGTCCGGATCACCATTGTCGCCGGTCCAGCCGAGGATGACCGCACCGTCGCGCTTCACGTCCTTGGACTTGGCCAGATATTCTGCCCATTCCATCGAGACGATCTCTGCCTTGACGCCGATCTTGTCGAGGTCAGCCTGCATCAACTCTGCCGCGCGGCGAGCGTTGAGCATGTATGGACGCGCAACCGGCATTGCCCAGATCTTCATAGACAGATCCTTGACGCCTGCTGCTTCCAGAGCCTTTTTAGCGGCTTCCGGATCGTACTTGTCGTCCTCGATAGCCTTGTTGTAGCCCCACATTGACGGCGGGATCGGGTTCTTGGCGACCTCAGCCGCACCTTCAAACACCGCGTCGACGATGGCCTTCTTGTTGATCGCCATATTGAGCGCCTTGCGGACCTCAACCTTGTCGAACGGCGCCTGCTGTGTGTTGTAGGCCAGATAGGCAACGTTCAGGCCGTTCTCTTCCATCGTCGTCAGCGTGTCGTCCGACTTGATGGCGGGAACGTCAGCAGCGTTCGGATATGGGAAGATCTGGCATTCGCCGGCCTTCAGCTTCTGAAGACGAACGGCGGCATCCGGCGTAATCGCGAATACGAGATCGTCGATCTTCTCACGGCCTTTCCAGTATGCGTCATTCGCTTTGAAGCGAATTGCTGCGTCCTGCTGGTAGGCAACGAAGGTGAACGGGCCGGTGCCGACTGGCATCTGGTTCAACTGAACCATCTTGTTGTCAGCCTGAAGCTTGTCAGCATATTCCTTGGACTGGATCGAGCCGAAATCCATGCCGAGGTTTGCCAGGAACGGTGCTTCCTTGTTCTTCAAGGTGAACTTCACGGTGAGGTCGTCAACCTTCTCGATGTTTGCGAGAAGTTCCGGCAAGCCCATGCCCGCGAAATACTCATACGAGCCTTCCGGGATGTACTTGTGCCACGCATTGTCTTCCTTCCACTGGCGCTCGAAGCTGAAAACCACGTCATCAGCATTCATGTCACGCGTCGGCGTGAAGAAATCAGTGGTCTGGAACTTGACGCCCGGGCGCAGCTTGAAAGTGTACTGCAAGCCATCGTCGGAAATGGTCCAGCTTTCGGCAAGGCCGGGCTCGATCTCTGTTGTTCCTGGCTTGAATTCGACAAGGCGATTGAACACTGGACGCGAAGAAGCGTCGAAGGTGGTGCCGGCGGTATAGAGCGCCGGGTCGAACCCTTCCGGCGAACCTTCCGAGCAGTATACCAGCGTCTTGGCGTTAGCTACGCCAGCGAGCGCGGTTGCGGCCAGCAACGCCGCCGCGAAGATGGTTTTTTTCATTACTTACTCCCTTATTGACAAGCCCCTCTGTGGCTCGCAGGCGCGCATATAAGCATGTTTTTCAGTCGAAGAAACTCCCGTTTTGGCAAACCGCCCAAAGGAGGTACCGCTTTGCAAAATCTTTCAATTCTGCGGTATTTTCTTCTCATAAATTACACGCAATGGTTGTTTTTCGAAACCATGCTTACAAACTGTTGATAGCAATTATAGGGAGTTCCGCGATGGAGCCTGTGTGGACCCAAGACATTCTGGATTTCTGGTTCAAGGAACTCACACCCGACGACTGGTTTACGGGAGGTGCGCAATTGGACGAGCGCATTCGCGCGCATTGCCTGCCGCTGTATGAAAAATTGGCAGCGCATGTTCCACCGGAAGCAATGACCGATCCGCGTGCAGCGCTAGCGGCAATTATCGCGCTCGACCAGTTTCCGCGCAACATGTTCAGGGGAACGGCGCGCGCCTTCGCCACGGATCACCTTGCGCTTGAGCTCTCTCGCAATGCTTTGAAGAATGGCTTCGACCGCGACATGAATGATGCGGAGCGCAGCTTCCTCGCGATGCCGCTTATGCATTCCGAAGCATTGTCGGATCAGGAGCATTGCGTGAAGGTATTTGCGGAAATCGGCGATGAAGAGTCACTCAAATATGCGCTGGAGCATCGCGATATCGTAGAGAAATACGGGCGCTTTCCTCACCGCAATCGTGCGCTGGGTCGCAACAGCAGCGAAGACGAGCAAGCGTTTTTGGAAAGCCACAAAGGTTACGGTCAGTAACGCATTTTTGAGGTGGATGGAGCGCGCAGGGTTCCGTAGCGTTAGACTTGCGCTATCGCGCTCTGCCACTCATAGATGCGTAAGATATAATCGTGCAGTTAAAACGTAGCGTGTCGGACACTGAGAAACAGTTCCGATGTTTCGGCAAGGAAGGGAGGATATTCTTGGCAAAGACACCGAAGGAGTCGACCGGCACGAAACGGAGCGCAGTGAAATCAGACGCCAAGGCAAGCGCTGACAAGCCAGCCGCGAAAGCGGCGGCGAAAACCAGAAAGCCTGTTGCATCCAGGCAGGCTGCGAAGCCCGTTGCGGCAAAGGCTCCTGCCCCGAAGGCTGAGGAAAGCAAAGCGCCACACCTCAAGCGGGCGACGTCGCCCTATACATCAAAGCCATGGCTTGCCAGCTATTCGCAGGTCGTTCCGCCCACAATCGCGCCGCTGAGCTTCAACAGCATCGGCGAGCTGCTGGTGGATTCGTGCCGTCGCTTTGCGGGACGCCCTGCATTCACCTGCATGGGCAAGACGCTGACCTTTGCGGAAATGGAAAAGCATTCGTCCGCGTTCGGCGCCTATCTGCAATCGCTCGGGCTTTCACCCGGTGCGCGCATTGCGATCATGATGCCAAACGTATTGCAGTACCCCGTTGCGATGATGGCGATACTGCGGGCCGGTTACGTCGTGGTCAATGTCAATCCGCTCTACACGCCGCGAGAACTGGAACATCAGCTCAACGACTCGGGCGCTGAAGCCATCATCATTCTGGAGAATTTTTCTTCGACGCTGGAGCAAGTCGTTGCCCGCACTCCAGTGAAGCACATGGTCGTCGCAACCATGGGGGACATGCTCGGCCTAAAAGGCCATGTCGTAAACCTGATCGTGCGCCGCGTCAAAAAGATGGTGCCCGCATGGTCGCTGCCGGGCCATGTCAAATTTCCCGCAGCGATGAAAAAGGGCGGCGCGCTGAGTTTCCAGCCAGCGAAGCCTGGTCCGGATGATATTGCCTTCCTGCAATATACGGGCGGAACGACCGGCATCTCCAAGGGAGCGATTTTGCTCCATCGCAACATTATTTCCAACGTCGCGCAGAACCTGCTTTGGCAGGAAACCGCCTATGTCAAAAAGCCCAGACCCGACAAGCTGATCTTCGTCTGCCCGCTGCCGCTCTATCATATATATGCACTGACCGTGAACGCGCTGATGGGCATGAGCCAGGGCGCGCAAAACCTTCTTATACCCAATCCGCGCGACATTCCCGGTTTCGTCAAAGAACTCGCGAAATATCCGGTCAATGTTTTCCCCGGCCTCAACACGCTGTTTGTCGCCTTGCTCAACAATCCGGATTTTCACAAGCTCGACTTCAAGCCGCTTTTGCTCACCTTTGCAGGTGGCATGGCGGCGCAGCGCAACATGGCGGAACGTTGGTTCAAGACGACGGGCGTTCCGGTCAGCGAAGGATACGGACTGTCCGAAACCTCGCCCGTTGCGACGGCCAATCGCTTCGACGTTGAAGAGTTCTCCGGCACTATAGGGCTGCCTATTCCTTCGACCGAAGTGGCGATCCGCGACGACAGTGGCGCAGATGTTCCGTTGGGCGAAGTAGGTGAGATCTGCATTCGCGGCCCGCAGGTTATGCTGGGCTATTGGAACAGACCCGATGAGACGAAAAAGGTGATGTCCAAGGACGGTTTCTTCAAAACCGGCGACATGGGCTTCATGGACGAGCGCGGCTACATCAAGATCGTCGACCGCAAGAAGGATATGATCCTTGTTTCCGGGTTCAATGTGTATCCGAACGAGCTCGAGGATGTTGTGGCAACGCATCCCGGCGTGTTGGAAGTCGCCGCTATCGGGGTTCCCAACGAAAAGTCAGGCGAAGTGCCGAAGCTATTCATCGTCAAGAAAGACCAGTCGCTTACGGAGAAGGAAATCATCGACTTCTGCCGCAAGAATCTCACGCCGTATAAGGTTCCACGTCTGGTGGAGTTTCGAACCGAACTGCCGAAATCGCCAGTCGGCAAAATTCTACGGAAAGAACTTCGGGGGTAGGGCTAGAGCACACTGCGGGTGGTGCTCATACCCCTCATCCGCCTGCAGGCGGATGAGGGTTCCAAGACAATTATCGTCTATCCCTGAGCGGCCAGCAGCGTGGGCAGTTCGGCAACCGAGCCGATCACGATATCTGCCAGCGGCGACAGGCTTTCCTGCGTGCCGGTGCCGGACAGCACGCCGACGTTCAGCCCAACGCCGCCTGCCCTGCCGAGTTCGAGGTCGTGGCGATTGTCGCCCACCATCGCAATTTCGGAGGGTTTCAGCCCGGTGAGATCACAGAAGGCAATGACGGAGTCCGGTGCAGGTTTCGGCTTAGCAACTGCGTCATAGCCGAAAGCGGCATCGAACATTTGCGCAATGCCAAGCGCCAGAAGTGTGCGCTCTGCGCCCGCGGTGGAATCGTTGGTGGCAACACCGAGCTTGATGCCGCTGGCATGTAAATCCCTGATGGCCTGTAAAACACCAGGCAGGGCAACGGCCTTGGCCGCACCCTCGATTGCACAAAAGCTGTCGAAGCGTTCGATCATCGCAAGGCGCTGACCGTCGGTCAGACCCGGATGCCAAAGGGCGACGATATCGGCGTTGGTTCCGGCGGCGAAAACGGAATCAGCACGAAATCTTTCGCCGGTTGCGTCATAGCCCGCCGCGTCCATCAGCACGTCCGCCCGCATGCGATCGCCCTGTGCGGCTTCCAGTGCCATTGCGTCGCCAATGGCGTGCCACGTTGCTTGAAAATCGACAAGCGTGCCATCCTTGTCGAACAATATGCCTTTTATCTGCGTCACCCGAAACTCCCTGTCGTGCCGCTTTTATACAGCGTAGCTAAGCTAGCCAATCTGCCGGCCTTCCACGCCACGGTTTTAGCCGCGCAGCTTGCGGATATAAGCGACCAGCCCGTCGGTCGATGCATCGCTCGAAGGCTTTTGCTTTCCCTCAATAACCGGCAGCAGGTTGGTGGCAAGCTCCTTGCCAAGCTCCACGCCCCATTGATCGAAGGAATTGATGTCGAATAGAACGCCCTCGACGAATACGCGGTGCTCATACAGAGCAATCAGTCTGCCTAGCGTGCGCGGATCGAGCATGCAGTAGAGAATCGTGATCGAAGGCCGATTGCCTGAAAAGACGCGGTGCGGCGCGATTTTCTTGATCTCCTCCGCACTCACGCCCTTGGAGCGCATCTGCGCTTGCGCCTCGGCAAGCGTGCGCCCCTTCATCAGCGCCTCGGATTGCGCAAGGCAATTGGCAAGCAGAAGGTCCTGATGCTGTTTGAGGTCGGGCTCATGCCCTTCTGCTGCAATAAGGAATTCGACTGGAATAGTGTCTGTGCCCTGATGCAGAAGCTGGAAGAATGCGTGCTGGCCGTTCGTGCCGGGCTCGCCCCACACGAGTGGTCCGGTTGGCGTTGCCACCCTGCCGCCGCTGAGCGTCACGCTCTTGCCATTCGACTCCATGTCGAGCTGCTGGAGATAGGCAGGAAGCCGTGCCAGCCGCTGATCGTAGGGGATAATTGCGCGCGCCGGATATTTGCACGTCACGCGATGCCAATACCCCACCAGGCCGAGCAACGCGGGGAGGTTTTTCTGGATCGGCGTCTTTAGAAAATGCTCGTCCATTTCATGCGCGCCGGCGAGAAACTCGCGGAAACGCATGGCGCCTATAGCAATCATGATTGGCAGGCCAATGGCGGACCACAGCGAATAACGCCCGCCGACCCAATCCCAAAAGCCGAACACCCGGTCGGACTCGATGCCGAAGGCGGCAACCTTGTCGAGTGCGGTCGAAACTGCCGCGAAGTGGTTCTTCACCGCTTCCTTGCCCAAGGCACGGATAATCCATTTGCGCGCCGTCTCGGCGTTGGTCATCGTCTCGACGGTGGTGAAGGTCTTGGAAGCCACGATCACCAGCGTCGTCGCAGGATCGAGCCCTATCAGCGTGTCGTGGATATGCGCGCCATCGACATTCGAAACGTAGTGCGTGCGCGGGCCATCATGGTAGGGCGCGAGCGCGAGCGTTGCCATGACCGGGCCAAGATCAGACCCGCCAATGCCGATATTGATAACGTCAGTTATGCGCTTGCCGGTCGCGCCGGTTAACTTGCCGCTTCGCACTGCATCCGAGAAGCGACCCATCGCATCGAGCACTGACAGAACATCGGCCTGCACATTTTGGCCATCGAGGGTGATGCCCTTGCCGGAAAGATTGCGCAGGGCCGTGTGCAGTACGGAACGGTTCTCGGTGACATTGATCTTTTTGCCGGTGAACATGGCTTTGCGCCGGCCGGGCAGATCAGCCGCTTCTGCGAGCTCGCCAAGCAAACCCATCGTGTCCGCATCGACCGCGCATTTGGACCAGTCGAGCAACATATCATCCTGCGTGCGAGAGAAACTCTTGAAGCGCTGAGGATCATTCGCGAACGCCTTGCGCATGTCTTTGGGGCCATCGCGGAGATGAGCAACAAGCGACTTACGAATATCGGCAACGGTTTTATCGGTCACGGGGGGTCCCTCTGAAGGCAATCGCACGGCACAATACCAGACCACACGCATTCGCAAGAGGAATTCGTATGGCTGCTCAACCGAACATTGTGCTGTTGGACTAAGCGCGATCTATCAGTGGCATTAATGGTTGCAATCAGAATTATTCATTGGCGCAATGCATTGGCCCACGGATACGCTGGTCCAGTCGCGCGTCGTGATTGCGCCAAAAGGAATACGCCAAATGCCGCACAGAAACGATACGGCCATCTGGTCCGGACTTTTCAGGATTTCAGCAGAGTCCGGGCAGACTTTACAGGCCCAGATTCGCCAGGCGATTGTTGCAGCAATCCTTGACCGGCAAATTGCGGCCTCCATGCCATTGCCCTCATGCCGGATATTGGCGGAAAAACTGGGCGTAGCACGCGGTACGGTTGTATTGGCGTTCCAGCAGCTTGTGGATCAGGGCTTTCTGGTCGCGCGCGAACGTCGCGGCCATTTCGTCAATCCCGAAGTGTTGGCCAGCCCGCCCAAGCCGCAAGATCGGCCCGCTGCTTTAAACAGTGACGTGAACTGGAAGGCGATGCGGAAAGTCGCGGCGAGCGAAATGCCGCCGCCGCTCAAGCACGATAACTGGATCAAGACGACCTATCCGTTTGTTTACGGGCAGTTTGACCCGACGCTTTTCCCGACAGCGGAATGGCGCGAGTGCAATCGTATGGCGCTCGCGGTTCTGGAAATTCGCAACTGGGCGGCCGACATGGGCGACCGTGACGATCCATTGCTGATCGAGCAGATACAGGCACGGCTGCTGCCTCGTCGCGGCATCTTTGCGAATCCCGACGAGATCATCGTGACCTTGGGCGCGCAGAATGCGCTCTACATGCTGGCCAATTTGCTGATGAGCAAGGGCACCAAGGTTGCAATGGAAGACCCCGGCTATCCAGACGCGCGGTCGATCTTCCGGCTTGCGGGTGCGGATATTTTTGCGACGCCCGTGGATGAGCAGGGGATCGTCACGTCGGCAATTCCGAATGACGCGAATTTCGTATTCGTTACGCCCAGCCACCATTGCCCCACGATGGTGCCCCTGTCGCCGGAGCGGCGCGAAGATTTGCTGACGCGCGCGCAGCGCAACAACCAGATTATCATCGAAGACGGCTATGACAGCCAGTTGATCGATCAGGCTCCGCAGCAGGCGCTCAAGAGCCTCGACCGGGCGGGTCGCGTCATCCATGTCGGCTCCATGTCCAAAACGCTCGCGCCGGGCCTGCGGCTTGGCTACATCGTGGCCTCGGCTGAACTGATCGCGGAACTGCGCGCGCTGCGCCGCTTCATGTTCCGCCATCCGCCAGCGAACAATCAGCGTGCCATCGCGCTGTTCTTGTCGCTGGGCCATCATGAGGCGCTGGTACGTCGGCTTTCCTCCGCGTTCGATGAGCGGCGCAAGCGGCTTTCCCAGGCGCTCGGCACATTGATGCCGGAATGGCGTTCTACCGAACCGGCAGGCGGTTCGTCGATCTGGCTGGAAGGTCCGGCCGGCGTGAACGTGCGCGGCCTTGCCGAAGCAGCCGCGCAACGCAATGTGTTGATTGAGCCGGGCGACCGCTTCTTCGACCGCACGGACAAGCCGACGCGCTTTATGCGGCTCGGAATCTCGTCGATCTCGTTGCAGCACATTGAGCCCGGCATTCGGGAGCTTGCGGGCATTGCTGGAAGAACAAGGGCGGTGGCGGCCTAAGCCGCCATCTGCCTCTTATCAGTGGTTGTCGCGGGGGATGCCGCTGGTTTCGGCCACGCGTTGATATTTCACCGCAGGTTTGAGTACCATACCGCTGCCGAGCTGATCTACCATGCCACGCTGGATTTCCTGCCATGGAGTCTGGTGCTTCGGATAATGGTAGCCACCGTTCTTTTGAAGTTCCTCGCGACGGCGCGCCAGCTCCTCATCGGAAATGAGGATATTCGCGGTGCCCTTGCGCAAATCGATGCGGACTCGATCACCCTTTTTGACGAGCGCAAGACCGCCACCCGCAGCTGCCTCCGGCGAAGCGTTGAGGATTGAAGGAGAGCCGGACGTTCCCGATTGGCGACCATCCCCCACACAGGGCAGCGCATGGATGCCCTTCTTGATGAGGTATGCGGGCGGCTGCATGTTCACCACCTCGGCGGCGCCGGGATAGCCGATGGCGCCTGCACCACGCATGAACAGGATGGTGTGTTCGTCGATCGCTTCTGCCGGATCGTCGATGCGCGCGTGATAATCTTCGGGTCCGTCGAACACGATGGCCGTACCCTCGAATGCATCGGGATCATCCGGGTTTGACAGATAGCGCTCCCGGAATTCGTCCGAAATAACGCTCGTCTTCATAATAGCCGTATCGAACAGATTTCCCTTGAGATTGATGAAGCCAGCATCGCGTTTCAGCGGGTCGGAGACAGGCCGGATGACCTTTTCGTCCGCGTTTTCCACCTGGGCGCAGTTCTGACGCATCGTCTTGCCGTTGGCGGTGATGACGTCGGGATGCGGCAACAGGTTTGCCTTGATAAGTTCGGAAATTACCGCGGGCACACCACCCGCATGGTGATAGTCCTCACCCAGATATTCGCCAGCGGGCTGCAGATTGACCAGCAGCGGAATGTGATGGCCGATTGTCTGCCAGTCGTCATTATCCAGCGGCACGCCGAGATGACGAGCGATAGCGTTGAGATGGATCGGCGCATTGGTCGAGCCGCCGATGGCCGAATTGACTACGATGGCGTTTTCGAACGCATCGCGTGTCATGATTTGCGAAGGGCGCAGATCTTCGTGGACCATGGAAACAATGCGCTTACCAGTCTCATAGGATATTTGCCCGCGCTCGCGATAAGGCGCAGGTATCGCGGCGGCACCCGGCAGTTGCATTCCCAAAGCCTCGGCCAGCGAATTCATTGTGGTTGCTGTGCCCATCGTATTGCAGTAACCGACTGACGGAGCCGAAGACGCGATGATCTCCATGAACTCCTCATAGCCGATCTCGCCGGCCGATAAGCGCTGGCGCGAATCCCAGACAATTGTGCCGGAACCGGTGCGCTGCCCCTTGTGCCAGCCGTTCAGCATCGGCCCGACCGAAAGCGCAATGGCGGGGATGTCGACCGTTGCGGCGGCCATCAACAGCGCCGGAGTGGTCTTGTCACAACCGATGGTAAGCACGACCCCGTCGAGCGGATAGCCGTAAAGCACCTCTACCAAAGAGAGATAAGCCAGGTTGCGGTCGAGCGAGGCGGTTGGGCGCTTGCCTGTTTCCTGAATTGGATGGCACGGAAACTCGAACGGAACACCGCCAGCTGCCTCAATGCCAGCGCGCACGCGCTTCGCCAGTTCCAGATGATGCCTGTTGCAGGGCGAGAGGTCCGAACCGGTTTGCGCAATGCCGATCAGCGGCTTGCCAGACTGAAGCTCTTCACGCGTAAGCCCGAAATTCAGGTAGCGCTCCAGATAGAGCGCGGTCATTCCGGGGTTGTCGGGATTGTTGAACCACTCCTGCGACCGGAGTCTTTTCTTTACGCCGCCTGCGTCCGCCATATTCTTCTCCGAGGACTGGGTTCCGCATCGTTATAACCCCTGAGAATTTCCGGCAAGCGGGATGAGGACTTTGGTGCGATAGACATTCAGCCTGCGCGTGCGGTAACGCTTAGCAACGCACAGGAGGAACCGCGCATGGCTCTGGTGATCGAAGGCACCGAACGAATTGCCGCCCCAATCGATAAGGTCTGGAAAGGATTGAATGATCCGGACATTTTGCGCGCCTGCATTCCGGGGTGCGAGTCGCTGGAAAAGAAGTCTGACAAGGAAATGTCAGCAACAGTTGTGCTCAAAATCGGACCTATCAAGGCGACCTTCGGCGGCGAAGTGACGCTGTCTAATCTCAAGCCTCCGCATTCGTATACGATTTCTGGAGAGGGCAAGGGTGGGATCGCCGGCTTTGCCAAAGGCGGCGCGGATGTGACCCTGAAAGAGGACGGTCCCGACGCCACAGTGCTGACTTATGCCGCAAAGGCCGACGTTGGCGGTAAAATGGCGCAGCTTGGCAGTCGCCTTATTACCTCGACGTCGAAGAAACTGGCCGGACAATTCTTCTCGAGCTTCGGCGAGAAAGTCACCGAAGGCTAAGACGGATAGCGTTCGCGATAGAGCGCAAGGCTTTCGCGCATGCGGGCGAGGTTGTCGGACGTGTAGCCGACATAATCTGCGCCCGGCGCGTTCAGGTGCAGTTCCGACACCATGCTCCACATCGCCTCGCGCAACAGCGAGGCGCATTGCATTGCCGCATAAGATCGCATTGTCGCCGCATCCGGCATTTCGCCGAAATAGGCGGTGAGAAGCGCGCCTGATTCCGCGTCGTTCATCCCGGAGTTCGATGCCACGCCTGCAAGGTCGAACATCGCGGTCGAAAAGCCTGCATATTCGTAGTCGATCAGCCAAAGCCGTTCGGAATCGTCCAGAAAATTGTTCGGCAGCAGATCATGGTGTCCGAAGATGATGGGCAGCGGCACCTGCGCCTGCTCCAACTCATCATTTAACGACAGATAGAAATCGAGTTCCTTGACCATGCGGCTACCGCCCTGCCTGAGCGTGCGCGCATAGTCGCGAATTACGTGGAAAACCCAGAACATGAACGCCGGACCGCTGACGAATTGCGGCATGGTCTGGTGAAACCGCCGCAGCAACTTGCCGGTACGCTCTGGATCCTGGCGAACATCTTCCGCCGTCAGCGTTTTACTTTCAATGTAAGCCGTGACCATCAGTCCATGCTCGGCATGTTCCACAGCCGGAGCAAATCCCGCCTCGTAGGCGGCGCGGGAAGTCATTAACTCGCGGTCGCGGGATACGTGATGGAAAGGGTAATCCTTGCCAATGCGCACGACATGTTTGCCCGCGCCATCTGTGACGAGATAGCTCTCATTGCTCAGCCCACCTCGCAGCGGCGCGAGCGCAATCCCCCCCTTCCATATGGGGAGTTGGCGAATACGAAGCTCATTGCTTTTGATCATTGGCGCACTGCTTATGATCGCGGCATCCCAGCCGCACTGCATTGCTTCTTGTAAAACGAAATGATTACCGCAAGCCGAAACGGACCGATATTCTCGGCCCGTTTGCTGAAATGACTATGGCGTTGACGCTGCGTCAAGTAAATATACCCGATGTTCTTATGTAAGAAGCGGGGCACCTGCCATCTGTTCATGACAAAATTGCGATCAGACGCCCTTGCGTTTCGCCAAATGCAGCCCCAATCTGGTCCGACCAGATTGAGGAGGAACGCATGAAAATTGGCTTCTGCATGTTTCTATGGACAACGCACGTAACGGCCAAGCATGAGAAATTGCTCAAGGATATCAAGGCCACAGGGTATGACGGCGTTGAGATTCCGATCTTTGAGGGTGAGCCGGATCACTACAAGCGGCTTGGCGAGATGCTGGACAGGATCGGGCTTGAGCGAACCGCGGTCAGTGCTATGGGCGACCCATCGATGAATCTCATCGGCGCGGATGCGGCGACTCGCAAAAAGGGTATCGCCTATATGCGCTGGGCGCTGGACTGCGCACAAGCGCTGGGTGCGGACCGACTTTCGGGGCCACTGCATTCGACACTCGGGCTGTTTAGCGGAGCGGGACCAACCGCCGCCGAATTCAAGCGCTCGGTATCCTCTCAGCGCGCGATTGGTGACCATGCAGGTAATCGCGGAGTTACAATCGGGCTGGAGGCGCTCAATCGCTTTGAGTGCTATCTGCTCAACACGATGGACGGATTATCGGCGCATATTGCCGAGATCGGACATCCGAATATTCGGGGCATGTATGACACGTTTCACTCGAATATCGAGGAAGCCGACCCTATCGCGGCGTACACGCGCAACGTAAGCAACTTCGCACATATCCACATTTCGGAGAATGACCGCGGCGTGCCGGGGCGTGGCAACATTCCGTGGAAGGAAACATTTCAGGCGATTCGCGCCAGCGGCTATGACGACTGGCTAACCATCGAGTCTTTCGGGCGCGGCCTAAAAGATCTTGCAGCGGCGACCAAGGTGTGGCGCGACTTTGCCGAGAGTCCGGAAGCTGTCTATCGTGATGGATATCGACACATCGTCGATCACTGGAAGAAGGCGGCGCGCTACGCACCCAAGCAATGATGCTCAGTCCTTGGGACGCCTGATCTTGGGCAGCGCCTCCATAACAAGAGGCGCAAGGCCCTTGGTACCCGCATCGATAAGCTGGAAGAACTCACGACGCATCCGTGGTTCCCAGAAATCGTTGATGTGCTTTGCTACACCATCCGCCGCTTCGCTTTTCGGCTGTGACTGAAAAAACGCGGCAATCTGATTTGCCATGTAGAACAGCTTCTCTCCGGTGTTCATCGCAGTATGTTCATGCGACATTTCGGGCTTCTCCGAATTCAATTCTTTCAGCATGTGCAAAGACGTCGAACTCGTCGTCGCGCACGAGTGCGACAAGCGTCATGCCCGACAGTTCGGCCGTTCTGATAGCAAGCGCCGTGGGCGCTGAAACTGCGATGATGAAGGGCGCGCCAATTGCGGCTGTTTTCTGCACAATCTCCACCGACACGCGCGAGGTAACGACGACTGCGCCGGTGGACGTTGCCTGACCATCACGAACCAGCGCACCTGCCAGTTTGTCCAATGCGTTATGCCGACCCACGTCCTCGCGCGCGGCGACAATACCCTTTTCGGGAAGATAAAATCCCGCGGCATGTACCGCGCCGGTTGCCGCATGCATGGGTTGATGATTAGACAGGTCGCGAACGGACTGAGCGATTTCCCAGGAAGATAATGTAATTTTTGCCTTACCTACTTCGGGGACCGAGCGCATAGCCTCATCGATAGATTCAATGCCGCACAGGCCGCAGCCGACAGGCCCGGCCAACCTGCGCCGTCGTGCCTGAAAGCGTGTGTTCGCCTTATCTTTCAGCCTGATCTGGATATCGATGCCCGCGCCAGCCTCAATGATTTCAATGGTTTCGATTTCTTCGGCGCGCGCGATAATGCCTTCGGTCAGGCTGAATCCTATCGCGAAATCCTCAAGATCTGCCGGGCTTGCCATCATGACGGCATGAGTTGTGCCCGCATAGGAAAGCGCAATAGGCGTTTCCTCCGGCACCTTGCGTTGCGCGCTTGTTACGCCGGTTGCGCGCCGCGCAACGCGAGCAACCTTTTCGATTGGAAGTGCCTTCATTTGCCTTCGCTACTCGGCAGCCTCCAACCGACCGGAAATTCGCCGGTTGCGGCGTGCAAGCGCGTCATATTCTTCCTGCCAATCGGACGGGCCGTTCGATGGGCCGACCTGAACAGCCGTGACCTTGTATTCCGGACAGTTTGTGGCCCAGTCGGAATAGTCGGTGGTAACGACATTGGCTTGTGTGTCGGGGTGGTGGAATGTCGTGTAGACGACGCCGGTTGCCACGCGGTCGGTTATAAGGGCGCGCAAGGTTGTTTCGCCCGCGCGCGACTTGATACGAACCCAATCACCGTCCCGAATGCCGCGGTCCTCCGCATCATGCGGATGAATTTCCAGCCTATCCTCTTCATGCCAATGCACATTTTCGGTGCGCCGGGTTTGCGCGCCGACATTGTACTGGGAAAGGATGCGGCCTGTTGTCAGCAGCAGCGGGAAACGCGGCCCGGTTTTTTCGTCGGTCGCGACGTACTCGGTTCTGATCAGCTTACCCTTGCCCCGGACAAATCCGCCAATGTGCATCACAGGCGTGCCGAGCGGTGCTTTTTCATTGCATGGCCACTGCACCGAACCTTCGCGCTCGAGCAGGTCGTAATTAACGCCGGCAAAGCTCGGTGTAGTCGCTGCAATTTCGTCCATGATCTCGGTTGGATGGGTATAATTCCAATCGAAACCCATAGCCCTGGCCATCAACTGCGTAATCTCCCAATCCGCATAGCCGTTCTTGGGAGCCATGACCTTGCGGACGCGGTTGATGCGGCGCTCGGAGTTGGTGAACGTCCCATCCTTTTCAAGGAAGGTCGAACCCGGCAGGAACACATGCGCGTAATTCGCCGTCTCGTTCAGGAAAAGGTCGTGAACCACAACGCATTCCATCGCCTCAAGACCAGCCGCGACGTGCTGCGTGTTGGGATCCGACTGAAGAATATCTTCGCCCTGCACATACAGCCCCTTGAACGAGCCATCCACAGCAGCGTCGAGCATATTGGGAATGCGCAGCCCAGGTTCTTCGTCCAGCGTCACGCCCCAAAGGCTCTCATAGACCGAGCGTGTCGCGTCATCGGAAATATGCCGATAGCCAGGAAACTCATGCGGGAACGATCCCATATCGCACGAGCCCTGCACATTGTTCTGGCCGCGCAGCGGGTTAACGCCAACGCCCGGACGACCGATATTGCCAGTGAGCATTGCAATATTTGCGATTGCGATGACGGTCGTCGAGCCTTGGCTATGTTCGGTGACGCCAAGGCCGTAATAGATCGCGGAATTTCCGCCCCTGGCATAAAGCCTCGCCGCATTGCGGATCAGATCGGCTGGAACGCCGGACAGCTTTTCAACCTCTTCCGGGCTGTGCCGCTTTTCTGAAACGAACTCTGCATAGTCCTCAAATTCAGACCAGTCGCAGCGCTCGCGGATGAACTGCTCGTTGAACAATCCCTCCGTGACGATCACATGCGCCATCGCTGTGATGACGGCGACATTCGTGCCAGGTCGCAGCGGCAGGTGATAGTCAGCCTGTATGTGCGGCGAACGCACGATGTCCGTGCGACGTGGATCAATCACAATGAGCCGTGCGCCCTGGCGCAGACGCTTCTTCAACCTCGATGCAAACACCGGATGCCCGTCTGTCGGATTTGCGCCAATGATCAGAACCGTATCCGTGTGTTCGACGGAATCGAAATCCTGCGTGCCAGCCGAAGTGCCAAAAGTCGACTTCAGCCCATAGCCCGTGGGCGAATGGCAGACGCGGGCACAGGTATCGACATTGTTGTTGCCCATCACCTGACGCACAAGCTTCTGTACGAGGAAGGTCTCTTCGTTGGTGCAGCGTGACGAAGTTATGCCGCCGATAGAGCTGCGCCCATACTTGTCCTGAATTCGGCGGAACTCGTTTGCGATATGGCTGATCGCCTCGTCCCAGCTAACTTCGCGCCATGGATCCGAGATTTTCTCACGAACCATGGGATTCAAAATGCGATCCCTATGCGTGGCATAGGTCCATGCGAACCGACCTTTCACGCAGCTGTGGCCGCGATTGGCCTTGCCATCCTTATAAGGCACCATGCGAATAACTTCTTCGCCCTGCATCTCCGCCTTGAAGGAGCAGCCAACTCCGCAATAGGCGCAGGTCGTTATCTCCGAGCTTGTCGGCATACCCTTTTCAAGCACAGACTTTTCGCGGAGCGCGTCAGTTGGGCAAGCCTGCACGCAGGCACCGCAGGAAACGCATTCCGATTCCAGGAAAGGCTCGGCAGCGCCGGACCTCACGCGCGCTTCGAAACCACGCCCCTCAATCGTCAGCGCAAAAGTTCCCTGCACTTCTTCGCAAGCGCGGACACAGCGCGAGCACACGATGCATTGAGACGAATCAAATGTGAAATACGGATTGGATTCGTCCTTCTCGACGAAATCGGGATTGATAGCGCCATTCTGCGCGATGACATGATTGCGGCCATGCATGTCGTAGCGCACTTCGGTCAGACCGACTTGCTTGATCGTCTTGTCAAACTCGCTTGCGCCCGTGCCCGCTTCGATATCGTGACCAATCGGGTGATCGGAGACATAAAGTTCCATCACGCCCTTGCGGATTGCCTGAAGGCGCTCCGTCTGGGTGTGAACGACCATGCCTTCCATCGCGGGCGTGGTGCACGAAGCAGGCGTGCCACCGCGACCTTCGATTTCCACCAGACAAATGCGGCAGGAGCCGTATGAATCCAGCATATCGGTTGCGCAGAGCTTCGGAATTTCCACTCCGCCATCCATCGCCGCACGCATGATCGACGTGCCTTCCGGCACCGTGATCTGCTTGCCGTCGACGGTCAGCGTTACAGTCTTTTCTGACAGCGAAGCCGGCGTGCCGTAGTCGATTTCGTGAACGAGGCTCATGGCTGACGTTCCTTGTTCATGGTGTTGGCAAAAACGGATTTCATTCTGCTGCCTCCCGCATCGCATCGGGGCGGAAATCATCTGGGAAGTGCGTTAGCGCACTCATTACCGGGTATGGTGTGAAGCCACCAAGTGCGCACAGCGATCCGAACTTCATTGTGTTGCAAAGGTCTTTGACGATTTCGATCTGCTTTTCCGGTTCGATGCCCTGGGCGAGCCGGTCCAATGTTTCCACGCCGCGCGTCGAACCAATGCGGCAAGGCGTGCATTTTGAGCAGCTCTCGATTGCACAGAATTCCATCGCAAAGCGCGCCTGCTTTAGCATGTCCGCGGTTTCGTCAAACACCACAATGCCCGCGTGACCGATTAAGCCATCCTTTGCCGCAAAGGCTTCGTAGTCGAAAGGAGTGTCGAACAGCGATCGCGGGAAATAGGCTCCCAACGGTCCGCCCACCTGCACTGCCTTAACGGGAGAACCTGTCGCCGTGCCGCCACCGATCTCGTCAATGATTTCACCGAGTGTCAGGCCAAATGCAGCTTCGAAGAGCCCGCCATGCTTGACATTCCCCGCAATCTGCAAGGGCATGGTTCCGCGCGAGCGACCCATGCCGAAATCCTTGTAGTAGGCTGCGCCCTTATCCAGAATGATCGGCACGGACGCTAGCGAAATCACGTTGTTAATGACAGTCGGCTTGGCAAATAGGCCCTTGTGCGCCGGCAGAGGCGGCTTGGCGCGCACTTGTCCACGCTTGCCTTCCAGCGATTCCAGCAAGGAGGTTTCCTCGCCGCAGACATAGGCGCCAGCGCCAACGCGCACTTCCATGTCGAAAGCATAATCGCCGCCAAGAACATGCGAACCCAGCATGCGCTGCTGCCGCGCAATCAGTATCGCCTCGCTCATGACCTTGATGGCTTCGGGATATTCGGATCGAATGTAGATATAGCCTTTGGTCGCCCCCACCGCGATGCCGGCAATCGCCATGCCCTCGATGAGAACGAAGGGATCACCCTCCATGATCATGCGATCTGCAAATGTGCCCGAGTCGCCCTCGTCCGCATTGCAGACAATGTATTTTTGATCCGCCTGCGCATCGAGAACGGTCTTCCACTTGATGCCCGTCGGGAAGCCTGCGCCGCCACGACCGCGCAGGCCGGAATCCGTAACCTCCTGCACAATTGCAGGCTGGCTCATGGACAGCGCTTTTTTCAATCCTCGCAGGCCGCCATGCGCGCGATAATCGTCCAGCGACAGGGGATCGATCAGCCCGCAGCGCGCAAAGGTCAGCCGTGTCTGCCTGGCAAAGAACGGAATTTCCTCTGCATTGCCGAGCGCCAGCGGATGCGCGCTATGCGCAACCAATCCCAAGCCAGCGTCAAACAGCGCAGGAACATCCTTGGCCTTGACCGGTCCATAGGCCGTGCGACCGGATGAAGTTTCCACCTCGACCATTGGTTCCAGCCAGAGCATGCCACGCGAGCCATTGCGAACGACGCGCGCATCCATGCCGCGCGCTGCAACCTCGCGTTCGATGGCCTCGGCAACCTTGTTTGCGCCCAGCGCAAGGGCGGCAGAATCACGCGGAACATAGATGGTGATGCTCATGTGCGGATCACCTCAAGCATCTCGCCGATTTCATCGTCGCCGACGCGACCGATCAATTCGCCATCCAGCATTGCGGAAGGCGAGCAAGCGCAAAGGCCAAGGCAATAGACCGGCTCAAGCGTGACCGAGCCATCGCTGGCAGTTTCGTGAAAATCTATGCCGAGCAACTGCTTGATCTTTGCCGCGACCTTGTCCGACCCCATCGACTGGCAAGCCTCGGCTTGACAGAGCTTCAGAACGTGGCGTCCGGCGGGCGCTTTGCGGAAATCGTGATAGAAGGAAACTACCCCGAAGACCTCGGCACGTGAGAGGTTCAACGTGTCCGCGATGACCTGATAAGACTCCTGCGGAACATAGCCAAATTCTTCCTGCAGCCCATGTAAAATAGGCAGCAGCGGACCTTCCAGACCGCGATATTCGCTGATTACGGCCGCTGTTCGCGCCGGTATATCGGTACGCGTAGGCTGCACGGTCATGCAGCTTCCTCCCTACATATGTTTACCCTATCAGATCAAACAGAAGAGCCGAAATCAATAAAGGCGGATCGTCGTTTGATAGAAAACATCTATCAAGCTTGTGACGGATCGGCTTTTCCAGTTTCGTCGCGCAATGTCGCTGCCAGAAGCCTGGCTTCATCAAGTAGCGCGGAAACGAGCGGCGTGTGCGGTGCGCGCGGCGCAGCCACAAGTCCGACGGTGTGGCTTGCGTCGGGCTGCACGATGGGAATGGAGCGAATGGGCTCCATGAAACCGAACGTTTCCGCGAGATTGAGCGGCATGATGGACGACCATTTGCCGGTGCGGATGTGCGCGAAAAGAACCAGCATCGAGTTGGATTCCAGCGTTGGGCGCACCGTCGCGCCTGCTTCGTGCAAATGCTGGTCTATGATGCGCCTGTTCTGCATATCGGGCGTGAGCAGGCATAGCGGCAGTGCCGCAATTTCCGCCCAGCTGACCGATTTGCGATCAGCGAATTCTGTACCGGCGGCGGTTATGAGCTGATAGCGCTCCGAATAAAGCGGGACGGAGACGACCCGGCCCAGCGGCTCATTGTCAAGATAGGTAATTCCTACATCGACATCGAGATTGCCGAGCAGCGAGAGCACTTCAATCGATGTTCGAGACAGAATGGAAAAGGTTACGCCGGGGTGCTTTTCGCGAAACGGCGTGGTCAATCGCGATACCATCGCGAGCGCGGTCGGGATTGCGGCGATGCGAATGCGACCCGACAGGCCGCCGCGAGCAGCTCGCATTTCCTCGCGCATGGCGCGCGCATCGCCAACGATGCGCCGCGCCCAGCCAAGCACTTGCTGGCCCTCATCAGTCAGCCCCTGAAAGCGCGAGCCGCGATTGACGAGCATGACACCCAACTGATCCTCAAGCTGCTTGATGGCCGCCGAAAGCGTAGGCTGCGTAATGCCTAGATCTTCCGCAGCGCGGCCAAAGTGCTCGGCCTTTGCGAGAGCGATAAAGAACTCCAGCTTGTCGATCATGCGTTCGCCATAAGCTCGGTGTCGATAAGTCCACTCTATTGCATCCGGCAGCAAAGGCACGGGCCAAATTTAGAGTGCGCAGTGGCGGCTCATCGCCGCGCCCGCTTGGTTCGGCGCAAAAATTAGCCTATCTCATGCGCGAAATCGTGCTGAGGATTGATAGCCATGTCCGTGACCAAAGAGGCCGTTACCGAAAAGCTCAGGACCATTCAGGGGCCGGATTTTTCGAGCAACATCATAGATCTGGGGCTGGTGTCGGACATTTTCATTGCCGATTCGAAAGTGTTTTTCTCCATAACCGTTCCTGCCGCACGCGCAAAAGAGCTTGAATCTTTGCGTGCGGCCGCTGAGCGCGCGGTCAAGGATATACCGGGTGTCGTCAGCGCGATGGTTGCGCTGACAGCAGAGAAAAAGGGCGGCGGCATGGAAAATGCGCCTCCGAAGCCTGCTCCTCGGCCTGCCGCGCCGCCTCAATCGCCGCCGCCGCATCAACATCAAGAGTCGCGCAAGCGCGGCGTGCCGGGCATTGCTTCGATTATCGCGGTCGCTTCGGGCAAGGGTGGGGTCGGCAAATCCACGACCGCCGTGAACCTGGCACTTGGGCTGCAATCGCTCGGGCTGAAAGTCGGTGTGCTGGACGCTGATATTTATGGACCGTCCATGCCGCGCCTGCTTGGCATTCATGGCAGGCCGCAGACGGTCGATGGCCGCGTCTTGAAGCCGATGGAAAATTACGGCCTGAAAGTCATGTCGATGGGCTTCCTCGTCGATGAAGAAACGCCGATGATCTGGCGCGGGCCGATGGTGATTTCGGCGCTTACGCAGATGCTGCGCGAAGTCGATTGGGGCGAGCTTGATATATTGGTGGTCGATATGCCTCCCGGCACGGGCGATGCGCAATTGACCATGGCGCAGCAAGTGCCGTTGGCTGGCGCAGTGATCGTTTCGACACCGCAGGATCTGGCGCTAATCGATGCACGCAAGGGGTTGAACATGTTCCGCAAGGTCGATGTGCCGTTGCTCGGCATTGTCGAGAACATGAGTTATTTCATCGCCCCCGACACCGGCAAGCGCTACGATATTTTCGGTCATGGCGGCGCCCAACGTGAAGCGGAGCGGCTTGGCGTTCCGTTCCTTGGCGGTGTGCCGCTTGAGATGGAAACGCGAGAATTGTCGGACCTCGGTCAACCGGTTGTGGCATCGCGACCAGGCAGCGCGCAGGCCGCAGTCTATCGTGAGATCGCCGAAAAGGTGCGCGAGCGGTTGAGCATGGAGACGGCAAACGCCGAGGGTCCGGCAATCGTTTTCGAATAGCGAATGCCGGGGCCTTGACCTTCCAGTTGCTGGAAGGCCTATCTGAGCCGGATCATTGCGACTCCGGGTAAGAAAAATGGCAAGCCACGATCATCATCACCACGCACATAGCCACGGCGCCGGGAACTGCTGTTCCGGCGCGAACGCCGCTGCAGGCGAAGTCACTCGCGATCCCGTTTGCGGCATGCTGGTGGATCCGAATGCCGGCAAGCCTCGCGCTGAGCATGGCGGACATACCTACCATTTTTGCTGCGAAGGTTGCCGTACGAAATTTCTGAATGATCCGGCTGCCTATATGACGGCCAAAGATCCCGTATGTGGCATGAGCGTGGATCGCAGCACCGCCAAGCATTTCCTGAAATATGAGGGCGAAAAATTCTATTTCTGCTCCGCGCGTTGCAAGGAACGCTTTGAGGCGGAGCCATCGAAATTTCTGGGCGAGCGCGCGGCGCCGGAACCAATGCCGAAAGGCACGCTCTACACCTGCCCTATGGACCCGGAGATCATCCGAGATGCGCCCGGCGATTGCCCGATTTGCGGCATGGCGCTGGAGCCTATGATACCCTCTGCTGACGATGGCCCAAGTCCAGAGTTGGTTGATTTCACGCGGCGCTTCTGGATCAGCGCAGCGCTTTCCGTGCCGCTGTTTATTATCGCGATGGGGCCAATGGTCGGCATACCCGTGCGCGATTGGATCGGCGATGGCATCGCCAAATGGCTGGAGCTTGCGCTGGCTACGCCTGTAGTTTTATGGGCAGGCCTGCCGTTCTTCCGGCGTGGATGGGCGTCTATCGTCAATCGCAGCCCGAACATGTGGACGCTTATCGCCATCGGCGTTGGCGCGGCCTATTTCTACAGCCTGTTCGCGACGCTTTTCCCTGACATTTTTCCGCATCAGTTCCGTGGGCATGGCGGCTCCGTACCGGTTTATTTCGAGGCCGCTGCGGTCATCATCACGCTGGTGTTTTTCGGGCAAGTGCTTGAGCTCAGGGCGCGCGAACGGACCGGCTCCGCGATCCGCGCGTTGCTTGACCTTGCTCCGAAGAGCGCGCGCCGGATCGATGCAAATGGCGATGAGGCGGACATACCGCTTGCCGATGTAAAGGCTGGCGACCGCCTGCGTGTTCGTCCCGGCGAGAGTGTACCGGTCGACGGTGTGGTTGTGGAGGGCGCTTCTGCAATCGACGAATCGATGATCAGCGGCGAGCCTCTTCCAGTTGAAAAGACTGAGGGTTCCGCGCTTATCGGCGGTACGCTGAACCGTAACGGCACACTCATCATGCGCGCCGAAAAGGTTGGCGCGGACACGATGCTGTCGCGCATTGTCGAGATGGTTGCCAAGGCTCAGCGCTCGCGCGCGCCGATCCAGAGCCTTGCGGACAAGGTCGCATCCTATTTCGTCCCGACCGTGGTTGCCGTAGCGATACTTGCGTTCATTGTTTGGGCGCTGGTCGGTCCCGAACCGAGCATGATCTACGCTATCGTCGCTGCGGTTTCGGTTCTGATTATCGCATGTCCCTGTGCGCTTGGCCTTGCCACGCCAATGTCCGTGATGACCGCAACAGGCCGCGGCGCGCAAGCTGGTGTGCTTGTGAAAGAAGCAGCCGCGCTGGAACGGTTGGCGGACATCGATACACTGATTGTTGACAAAACCGGCACGCTGACCGAAGGCCGCCCCGTTCTCACCGATATTCATGCGGCGGAGGGAACCAGTGAAGACTTGGTGCTCAGCCTCGCAGCAAGTCTTGAAAAGGGTTCCGAGCACCCGCTGGCTGAAGCCATCGTTGCAGGTGCGAAAGAATGCGGTTCCGCAATCGGATCGGTATCAGATTTTCAGGCAGTCACGGGCAAGGGTGTGCTTGGCACGGTCGATGGTCGCAGGGTTGCGCTTGGGAATGCCGCGCTGATGCAGCACGTCGGCGCGCCGACTGGCGACCTCGCGCAGGTTGCACAATCACTCGCCGAGCAAGGTAAGACGGCTATGTTCGTAGCAGCGGATGGCAAAGTGCTTGGTATTGTCGCAGTGAGCGACCCGATCAAGTCGAACGCTGCCGATGCCATCAACGCTCTGCATGCACGCGGCCTGAAAATCATCATGGCGACAGGCGACAGCGAGCGCACCGCGCGCGCCGTAGCCGCAAAGCTCGGCATCGATGAAGTGCGCGCCGGAATGCTGCCCGAGGCTAAGAAGGCGCTTGTCGATGAACTGCGCGCCAAAGGAGCCAAAGTTGCGATGGCGGGCGATGGCGTCAACGACGCGCCCGCGCTTGCCGCTGCCGATGTGGGCATTGCCATGAGTACCGGCGCGGATGTGGCACTGGAAAGCGCAGGCATCACGCTGGTCAAGGGTGATCTCAGCGGTATCCTGCGGGCGCACAAACTCGCGCAGGCAACAATTGCGAATATCAAGCAGAACCTGTTTTTCGCCTTCATCTACAACACAGTCGGCGTGCCGGTGGCGGCAGGTGTTCTCTATCCGATATTCGGCATGCTGCTTTCGCCTATGCTGGCGGCCGCAGCAATGAGCCTGTCGTCCGTTTCGGTGATTGCCAACGCGCTGCGATTGCGCAATCTCAACCTCAACGCGTGAAGCTCTGCGCGTTTCCGGCATCGACGTTGATGATGTTGCCGGTCGATTTCGCTGACATTTCCGAGGCGAGGAAGTAAACCGCCTCGGCAATGTCTTCCGGGAAAACGGAACGCTTGAGCATGGAGCGCTTGCGATAGTGCTCCTCCAACTCATCAGGCTTCATGGCATAGGCAGCGGCGCGTTGCTCGCGCCATTCGCTCGTCCAGATTTTCGAGCCACGCAGCACCGCGTCCGGGTTCACGGTGTTGACCCGTATTTGATGGTCCGCGCCCTCCAGAGCAAGGCAGCGCGCCAGATGAATCTCCGCAGCCTTGGCCGTGCAATACGCCGCGGCATTTGGCGAGGCCGCGAGGCCATTCTTCGAGGCGATAAAGACAATATTGCCACCGATCTTCTGCTGCTTGAACAGGCGGAACGCTTCACGCGAAACGAGGAAATAGCCCTTCGCCAGAATATCCAGATTGCGGTTCCACATGGACAGTTCCGTGTCTTCAATCGGCGCAGAGGACGAGATGCCGGCGTTCGACACAAGAATGTCAGCGCCGCCGAAGGTGACAGCCATTTCCGCAAAGCCGTTTGCCACATCATCTTCGCTGGTCACATCCAGCTTCACGGAATGCACGAGGTCTTTCCCGAAGCCCTTGCCGAGTTCTTCCTTGGCAGCAGCGAGTGCTGTTTCGTCAATATCGGCTAGCACCACGCAGGCACCTTCGCCGAGAAGGCGCACCGAGGTCGCCTTGCCGATGCCCCCTGCCCCGCCGGTCACAAACGCTACACGACCTGCGAGCGATTTCGGCTTCGGCATACGCTGAAGCTTTGCTTCTTCCAGCAGCCAATATTCAATATCGAATGCCTCTTGTTCCGGTAGGCCGACATAAGATGATACGCCAGACGCACCACGCATGACGTTGATCGCGTTGACATAGAACTCCCCCGAAATGCGCGCCGTCGCCTTGTCTGCCGCAAAGGTGAACATGCCTACGCCCGGCACGAGATAGACCACCGCGTTCGGATCGCGGATGGCGGGCGAGTTGTCGTGCTTGCTGCGCTCGTAGTATGCGCGGTAGCCTTCGCGGTACTCCTCAATGGCTGCGGGGAGCGCGGCCAGCACGGCATCGACATCAAGTTTCGCGGGATCTAATTCGATCACCAGCGGCCTGATCTTGGTGCGCAGAAAATGGTCCGGGCAGGAAGTGCCAAGCGCCGCCAACGGGCGCAAATCCTTCGAATTGACAAACTCCAGCACCGCAGCGGAATCGTCAAAATGACCGACCTTATAGCTGTTCGCGGAGATCATGCCGCGGATCACCGGCATCAGACGCGCGGCCACTGCGCGGCGTTGCTCAGCGGGAAGCGACTTGACCGCCGCACCGCCAAAAGCGGGCTTGCTTTTCAACTCACCCTCGAACCATGCGATCGCCTTGTTGATCGCGTCGATGGTCGTTTCGTAGCATTCCTTCGGCGTGTCGCCCCAAGTGAAAAGCCCGTGGCTTTCGAGAATGACGCCCTTGGCATTGGGGTTCTCAATGCAGAATTTTTCAAGCCACAGACCAAGCTCGAAGCCAGGGCGCTTCCACGGCAACCAGCCAATGTCATCGCCAAAAATCTTGCGCGTCAGTTCTCTGGAATCTCTCGACGCGGCAATAGCAATGATCGCATCCGGGTGCATGTGATCGACAAAGGCGCGGGGCACATAGGCATGAAGCGGGGTGTCGATTGAAGCAGCGCGCGGGTTCAGATTGAAGGTGCAGTGCGGCAGATAGCCAACCATCTCGTCTTCGTGCTCAAGGCCGCGATAGAGTCCCTTCAGCGCGCGCAGCTTGTCCATATAGAGCGTGGCAAACCCGTCCAGTTTGATCGACGCGCTGTCGCCGCCCGATCCCTTGACCCACAAAACCTCAACCTTTTCGCCGGTCAGCGGATCTTTCTGCCAGATCTTCGATGAGGTGTTGCCGCCGCCGTAATTTGTAACGCGCTTGTCTGAACCCAGAATATTGGAGCGATAGACCAGCCGTTCCGGCTCGCTCATGCTGGCAGCTTTTGCATCATCCCACAGCTTTTCAAGCCGCGTGGCGGAGCGTTTCTCAACCATAGGAAAATTCCTCCCGGGCGCGGCGCCTCTGGCCGCATTTACCAACAATTCACGCCACAATCTGCCGAAAGTCAATCAGAAAACGATTAAACTAAATCATATTGCAGTGCAATATGACGTATTTGCACTGCATCATGAGCGATTTTTATCATAATTCACTTGCCAAGGGGGGATTTTTGCATAAGTTGGATCATGAGCTTCGGTTGTGCGAAGCCGGGAGGAGCACTTTGAGCGATTTGGTCCGCCAACGGCAGATCGTGGAACTGTTGCGCGATCGTCCGTTTGCTTCAGTTCGCGAATTGCAGGAACGCCTCGGCGTTTCGGCTGCGACTGTGCGCCGCGACATCGACAAGATCGACGAGCAAGGCACCGCCCGCAAAGTTTATGGCGGCGTTTCGGCTTTGGACGGTGCGTCCAGCGTCTCAACCGCCTATGCCCGCCCCTATGATGAAAATCGCGACCTCGCGGTGGAAGCCAAACGCGCGATTGCAGAACTTGCTGCAACGATGGTGCAGGATGGCGACGCGGTGATCGTCAATGGCGGATCGACCTGCTTTCATCTGGGCGTAAAGCTGGCTGACCGCAATGTGCGGCTTTTCACCAATTCGATGCCGCTGGCGGCGTTTCTGAGCGACCACGGCAAATGCAGCCTCACTGTCGCTGGCGGAGAGTTGCATCGCGAACCACGCGTTATCTATTCCCCGCAAAATGTGCCGCAATTCTACGCGTCCAAATTCTTCCTCGGCGCGCAAGGCATAGGGCCGGACGGATTGCTGGAATCGCACCCGCTTATGGTGCGCTCCATCGTAGAACTGAGCCAGAATTCGGATCAGATCATCGTGTTGGCCGATAGCCGTAAATTTTCGATCCACGCGCGCAACCTCTCACTTCCACTCTCGCGCGTCGGCAGTGTCATCACGGATGACGGCCTGTCGGACCAAGCCGCGCGGATGCTCGAAAACGCAGGCGTAGCCATCCACATTGCCCGTGCTGGAGGACTGCAATGACCCGCGCGCTGGCCGTTTTCGATTTCGGGAAAACCAACTCAAAGCTGTTTGTGTTTTCGCACGAAGGCGAGTTGCTGGACGAGCGGCGGACCAAGCCAATCTGGAAAGATTATCGCGGACGCAGCGTGCTGGATGATGCTGCGCTGTTCGATTGGCTGCAGCTTGAACTGGCTGGTGCAGCAAGCCGTTTCGACCTTTCCGGTGTGATGATTTCCGCGCATGGCTGCGCATTTGCGCTCACGCGCGGCGAAAATGAGCTTCTTCACCCTGTTCTCGATTACGAGCAGGAAATTCCCGACGATGTCGCAGCCGTAATCGATCCGATGCTGCCGGACTTTTCGGAGACGTTTACACCCCACCTGCCGCTCGGCTTCTGCTTTTCCCGTCATATCTATTGGCTTGAAAGCAAAGAGCCGGAGACTTTTGCGCGGGTGCAAAACATTGTCTGTTACCCGCAATTCTGGGTTTGGCGGCTGACCGGCGAGGCCGTTTCCGAATATTCCTATCTCGGCGCGCACAGCCAGATCTGGGCTCCGCTGAAACGCGACTTCAGTTCGCTCACGGACAAGCTCGGCTGGCGCGAAAAATTCCCCCCGATCATTGCCTCTGGCGCGGTGGTGGGCGAAACCACAATCATGACGCCTGAAGGTCGAGCGGTGACGCTGGCCGTGCACAATGGCGTGCATGATTCCAATGCGGCACTTGCGTACTACCGCATGACCGGCCTGTCGGGCTTTACTCTCGTGTCCACCGGCACATGGGTCATCATCATCAATCTGGATTGCCCGCTCGACGCGCTCGATCAGGACCGCGACATGATCGCGAACGTCACAGTGAATGGCGAGCCAGCACCCTCGCTGCGCTTCATGGGCGGGCGCGAGTATGACCGTATCAGCGGTGAGTGGAACAAGGCGATTTCGCGCCAAGCTGTTGAGGCCGTCATTCAGCGCGATGTGTTCGTTATGCCGTCATGGGCTGCTGGCGGCCCCTTCCCCCAAATGCAGGGCGAGATCATTGGCGGTGATGTGGAGGGCGAGGAACGCGCCGCAGCAGCAGTGCTGTACGTTCTGCTCATGACCGATCTTTCGCTGGATCTCATCCGCTCCGACAACACACTTATTGTTGATGGTGGTCTGGCGAAGATCGGCCTCTACACTGCGATGCTCGGCCAGCTTCGCCCCAACCAGAAAGTGGTGCGCAGCTCGATGAGCGAAGGCTCTGCAACAGGCGCCGCAGCGATTGCCTTCAAGGCGCTGGGTCTTGCGCCGTTCAAGGACGAGACGACGCCCGTCGCGCCGGGCAATGTTGCGGGTTTGGAGGATTATCGCAATCGCTGGCGCGAGATGGCCGAAGCCCGTCGCGCGAAAGCAAGAACCAGGGAGGCATGCCATGCTGAGACCTCCGTTTGAGATACCTCCTCCCCTTACCCCTTATCCGCCTGCAGTCATCTTCTCCCACGATGGGAGAAGGGGGATTTCAGCAAGGCCGGTTCCAATCGCGAACGCTTCAGGAATTGCAAGGCGGGTGAGAGACGACAACACCGGGGCGCAGTTGGAGGGCAATCATGACTGAACCCTTCGTCGTGTTGAAAGACATCTCCAAATCCTTCGTCGGCGTCAAAGTCTTGAAAGACGTCAGTTTCGACGTGCGCCCCGGCGAGGTTCATGCGCTGCTGGGTGAAAACGGTGCGGGGAAATCCACGCTGATCAAGGTGCTATCCGGCCTTTACCAGCCTGATGGCGGCAAGATCATTATTGGCGGCGAGGAGAAGAAATTCGCCTCTACACGCGACGCGACCGCAAACGGTATCGCCACGGTCTATCAGGAGCTTTTGCTTTTCCCTGAACTGTCGGTCGCTGAAAACGTGTTTCTCGGCCACTATCCGCGCACATCTTCAGGCATCATAGACTGGACAACAGTGCGTTCGCGGACTCGTGAGTTGCTGGACTCGCTGGACACTTACGACCTCGACGTGGACTCGAAGGTACTGACGCTTTCTGTTGCGCAACGCCAACGCGTCGAGATCGCCAAGGCGCTGAGCCGCGATGCGAAAATCCTCATCATGGACGAACCGACCGCCTCGCTTGTCGAGTCTGACGTTCAGCGACTCATGTCAATCGTTCGGCAACTGCGCGAGCGTGGCGTGGGCATCATCTATGTCAGCCACCGGATGCCGGAGATTTTCGCCTTGGCGGATCGCGTAACCGTACTGCGCGACGGGGCGTTTGTGGCTACCAAAGACATTCACGAGGTCACAGAAAAAGACCTCGTTTCGCTGATGGTCGGGCGCTCTATCGAGAGCCTTTTCCCGAAAGTCGAAGTACCCATCGGCGAGACTGTGCTGGCGGTGAAAAACCTCAATCATGGCCGCCACGTGCAGGATATTTCGTTTGAACTACGCAAGGGCGAAATCCTCGGTGTAGCCGGATTGGTCGGCAGTGGACGCACCGAACTTGCGCTTACACTGTTTGGCATGACGCCCGCCACCAGCGGCGAAATCAAGCTGAACGGCAAGCCCGTTCGCATTGCTTCGCCAATCCATGCGCGCGATCTCGGCATTGCCTACGTGCCGGAAGATCGCGGACTACAGGGCCTCGTCAAGCCGATGGCCATTCGCCAGAACATCACGATGGCGACCATCGACAAGGTGTCGAAGGGCATCTTTATCAAAGCCGCTGAAGAAATGAAGCACGCAGTTGCTGCCGTGAAGCGGCTGGGCGTGCGCTGCCGCGATGTCAATCAGCCTGTTGGACAGTTGTCTGGTGGCAACCAGCAGAAGGTCGTCATTGCCAAATGGCTGGAGACGGCCCCGCAAGTGCTCATTCTCGATGAGCCGACGCGCGGCGTCGATGTCGGCGCAAAGTCGGAAATCCATTCGATCATGGGCGAACTGGTTCGGCAGGGTGTAGCGATTCTGATGATTTCCAGCGAGTTGCCGGAAGTGCTTGGCATGAGCGACCGCGTTCTGGTCATGAGCGCGGGCCGTATCACGGACGTGATCGCACGTGCAGAAGCTACGCCGGAGCGCGTCGGTGCGGCCATGACGGCACATAAATCGGCGGAGGCTGCGTGATGGCTATGACCGATCTCGACATACCGCCAGTCCGGCCAAGCCGCGCCGTGCAACGGCCTGGCGCGATCCAGCGCTTGATGTCGGATTACGGACAGGAAATCGTGGTGCTGCTCGCCATCGTTGCGCTGTTCGCATTCGTCACGATGATCAATCCCCGCTTTATCAGCGCCAACAATCTGACCACTATTTTCGCCGGCAATGCATACATCGCGGTCGCGGCCATCGGCATGTCGATGGTCATCATCACCGGCAATATCGACGTCTCTGTTGGCGCGCTTATCGGCGTGCTCGCAACCATTTCCGGCACGCTTGCGGTCGCAGGCTATCCGGTTTGGGTCGCGTGGTTCGCGCCGGTGCTGATCGGCATGGCGATCAACGGCCTCATCGGCGTGCTGGTAGCCTATGCGCGAATACCTTCCATCGTCGTCACGCTCGGCGCGCTTTCCATTCTGCGCGGCGGCCTCATCAGTGCGACCGGCGGCACATGGATCAGCGATTTGCCACCCGCCTTCATGGTTGCTCAAAAAAAGCTGTTCGGCCTACCCGTTCCGCTTGTCGCGATGGTAGTTCTGACGCTGCTTGCTGCCGCGTGGATGCGCTATTCCGCGTTCGGGCGTTCGCTCTACGCGCTGGGCGGCAACCCTGAAGCCGCCGTCGCGACCGGCATTCCCGCCGAGCGGCGCATCGTGGCGGTCTTCATCATTCACGGCTTTTTCGCCGGGCTTGCGACCATCCTGTTTGCAACTCAGCTACAGGTGATCCAGTCCACTGTGCCGCCCAATCTCGAATTGACGATTATCACAGCGGCGGTCATCGGCGGCGTCTCGATCCTTGGCGGCTCAGGCACCGTGATCGGCTCGACGCTTGCGGCCATCCTTTTCGCGACCATCGGTTCCGCGCTGATATTCACCAATGTTTCCGCTTATTGGCTGCGCGCTGTGATCGGTCTGCTGATCCTCGCGACCGTGCTGGCCGACATGTTCCGCCGCAGCCGGAGGATTTGAGACGATGAACCTCAAATCTCTGTTCCGTCACGAAATGCTGTTGGCAATCCTGCTTGCCATCGTTCTGGTGATCCTGTCGTTCCAGTCTGACAAGTTTTTTACTGTCAGCAATCTGCTCAACCAGGGCAGGCTGATGACTGAAACCGGCCTCATCGCGATTGCCATGACCTTCATTATCGCGACGGGCGGCATTGATCTTTCAGTCGGTTCGATCCTTGGCCTTACTGCGATCCTCACCGGCGTGTTCTGGCAGAATGTCGGCCTGCCGCTTCCGTTGGCTGCTGCCGCGGCAATCGCAGTCGGCACCTTTGCGGGCTTCGTCAACGGCATCATAATCACGCGCTTTCGCGTACCGCCGCTGATCGCCACGCTGGCCACGCTCGCGCTTTATCGCGGCCTCGCAGAGGGCATAAGCCAAGCACGCTCTGTGCGGGGCTACCCCGAATGGTTCTACGTTCTTGGGCAAGGCAATGTGCTGGGCGTTCCAACGCAGCTCTGGCTGTTGCTCATCGCCGCCGTCGTCGCGTCGATCATACTCGGTTACACGCGCTGGGGCCGCACGGTTTATGCCATCGGCAACAATGAAGTGGCAGCGCGCTTTTCCGGCCTGTCTGTCGAGCGCACCAAGGTGGCGCTCTACACGGCATCCGGCTTCGCTGCAGCCGTGGCCGCCGTCATCTTTGTCTCGCGCGTGTCCACCACGCGCTCCGACATGGGCACAGGCATCGAACTCGATGCCATCACCGCCGTGGTTCTCGGCGGCACATCGATCTTCGGCGGACGCGGCACGATTGCGGGCACCATTATCGGCCTTTGCCTCATTCAGGCGCTGAAAAACGGGCTTTCGCTCGCGGGCGTCAAAGGCGACGGCACGATCATGCTGATCGGCGCGGTTCTAATTCTGGCGATCCTCGTCAGCAACCTCTTCGAGAGGAGCGGCACTCGATAATTCGTGACAAAAATCGTCGTCACTGCCGCTCTCTGGTGACCGGACGATATCTGGAGGAGAAAATGGGTAAAGTACTGCTATCTGCAATTCTGGCCTTGTCCTTCTCGACAAGCCTCAGCCAGGCACAGTCGGCATGGACCGGCGGCGACGACCTGCCGACCAATCCGCTTGCATGCGATGCGACCGCGCCAACCCCAACCGCCAAGCCGTATGACGGTGGCGTGCCCACCAACGCGCCTGACCGCAAGGGCAAGACGATAACCGTGGTGGACGTGCCGAAGCTCGTCGGCATCGGCTATTTCAATGCAACATCGAAAGGCATTGCTGACGCCGCCAAGGAAATGGGCACGATGAACGCGAAGACCGACGGTCCGAGCAAGGCGAATATCGATGACCAGATCACGCTGATCGACAACTACATTACCAGCGGCGTTGACGGCATTCTGTTTGCCGCAAACGATCCGGTTGCGATTGCACCGGTTCTGAAAAAGGCGCTGGCGGCAGGCATCAACGTGGTTGGCTATGACGCCAACTCCACGCCGGATGCACGCCAGTGGTTTGTCAATCAGGCCGAGTTCAACGGCATCGCCAAATCGATGGTCGATGCAATGGCTGCGGAAGTTGGCGAGGAAGGGTCCTTCGCTATCGTGACTTCCACCTTCACCACGCCGAACCAGGCCCGCTGGATCTCCGAAATGGCCGCCTATCAGGCAAAATGCCATCCGAAGATGAAGTGGCTGGAAACGGTTGAAGCGCAGGAAGACAACATCCTGTCTTTCAATCAGGCCAACACGCTCATCAACAAATATGGAGATGAGTTGAAGGGCATTTTCGGCATGACTTCGGTTGCCACTCCGGCAGCGGCTGACGCCGTGACGCAGGCCAACAAGTGCGGCAGCGTTGCCGTAGTCGGCCTTGCTACGCCAAATGCGATGAAGCCTTACGTTTCGTCGGGCTGCGTCAAATCTGTGGTGCTCTGGAACCCAGTGGATCTCGGCTATGCAGCAGCCTATGTGATGCGCGCGGTCGCCGATGGCGATCTCAAGGGCGGCGCGACTTCCGTGAAGGCCGGCAAGCTCGGTGAGCTTTCCGTCATCAACGGCTCCGAAATCCTGCTCGGCGCGCCGTTCGTATTCACCAAGGACAACATCAACGACTTTGACTTCTAAGAGTCGACAGCTTTGCGGCTCGCCGGTTTGCGGCGGGCCGCTTTCATTTGTGAGAACCTTCAATGTCTGACTGGCAGACCGAACTGGATGCACTGCGCGACCTCTCCGCGCGCATCGGCGCTGATCCCCTGCTCACTCAGGCCGCGGGTGGAAACACCTCGCTAAAGGCTGGTGACGTGCTGTGGATCAAGGCATCCGGCACATGGCTTGCCCACGCGCGCGACCGCGAAATCATGGTTCCAGTCTCGATGAAACCTCTGATCGAAGCCGTTCGCGCTTTCGATCCGCGCGCTGATCGCGCACAGGAATTCGTCGTTGCTCACCTCAACCCATCGGGGCTGCGACCCTCCATCGAAACGACAGTCCACGCCCTCCTGCCGCATCGCATCGTTTTGCACTCGCATTGCGTCGACACGATTGCCATCGCTGTCCGCACCGATTGCGAGCAGGTGCTGCGCGAGCGGCTGAGCGGCATCAATTGGGCGCTGGTTCCCTATGCACGACCCGGCCTACCATTGGCGCTGGCGATTGATGCTAGGCTCGGCGGCAAGCCGGATGTGCTCGTGCTGGCAAATCACGGATTGGTGGTTGGCGCGGATACAGTCGCCGAAGCCGAAACGCTGCTTCGCGAAGTGAAATCTCGCCTTGCTACGGCGCCGCGCGCAACGCCAGCATTTGACCCGGCTGAGTTGGAAAAGCTGACGATTGGCGCTGATTACCGCTTGCCTGCTGATCCCGCCGCCCATGCGGTTGCGCTTGATCCGACAGCGACCGAAATTGTGCGAGGCGGTAGCCTCTATCCCGACCACGTTATTTTTCTCGGACGCGGCACTGCGATTACAAACGCAGGCGAAAGCGCTGAGCAAGTTATGTCAAGATTAGGCACTTCGCCCACATCGATCCTGTTTCCCAGCATCGGCGTATTGATGCGAAACAACGCCACCGAAAGCGCCGACGCGATGGCGCGTTGCCTTGCTGATGTGACACTGCGGATTCCCGCAGGCGCACCTGTTCGCTATCTCTCCGACGAAGACCACGATCAGCTTACAAATTGGGACGCCGAGAAATATCGGCAGCAACTTGATCGCGCGGCGTCGGCAGCATGAGCGAAGCGGTTGTCATCGGCATAGACATCGGCACGTCTGGTGCACGCGCCGTTGCCATGAACGCCGAGCGAATCGTGGTCGCTCAGACTTCCGCGCCGTACGATGCAGGCAACACGGTTCGCGACCCGAAAAAATGGTGGGCTGCCGTCAGCGATGCTCTCTCTGCGTTGCTCTACGAAATCCCACGCGACAGCGTGCGCGCAATCGCCGTTGATGGCACTTCGGGAACCGTCCTCCCCATCGACAGCGCAGGTCAACCGCTGGCCGAACCCTTGATGTACAACGATGCCGTAGCTGATAGATCATTGCTCGATCGCATCAAGAAATTTGCGCCCGCCGATAGTGGTGCGCATGGCGCTACCTCCGGTCTTGCGAAAGCGCTGAAATTTCTCGACGTGTCCGGCCTGCACAGGATCGTGCATCAGGCAGACTGGATTGCCGGAAACCTGTCCGGGCGCTTTGATTTGACCGATGAAAACAATGCGCTCAAAACGGGCTACGATCCGATTGAGCGGCGCTGGCCCGAGTGGATTGCGCATGCTGGAGTGCCAGTCGAGTTGCTTCCAGAAGTCCGCGAACCCGGCAGCATGTTCGGCCCCATTTCGGCAAATGCGGCACGCGAATTCGGCCTGCCAGCCGAGACGCTGATCGTTGCCGGAACCACCGACGGATGCGCTTCATTTCTGGCGACGGGCGCGAACAGGCCCGGTGACGGTGTGACCGCACTTGGCTCTTCACTGACGCTCAAGCTATTGTCCGACAGGCCGATCTTCGCGCCGAGCTACGGCATCTACAGTCACCGCATAGGCGACATGTGGCTCGCAGGCGGAGCGTCGAATAGCGGCGGGCGCGTACTCGCAAAATTCTTTGACACCGCAGCTCTGCAAAGCCTTTCTTCTCGGATCGATCCTCAACAACCGACCGGGTTGGATTACTACCCGCTTCTTGAAAAAGGCGAGCGCTTTCCTGTGGCTGATCCAGACCTTGCGCCTCGGATGGAACCGCACCCGGGCGATGACGCCTTGTTCCTGCAAGGCTTGTTCGAGGGCACCGCAGCAATTGAAAAGCTTGGCTATCGGCGCTTGTCCGAACTCGGCGCACCGCCGCTGGCCAGCCTGCGCTCGGTCGGCGGAGGTGCGGTCAATTCCGCATGGACCGCAATCCGGCAAAGCGCGCTCGGTGTGCCGTTTCTGGAAGCAGCCTCTACCGAAGCCGCAGCCGGTACAGCGCGGCTTTCGCTCAAGGGCGCTATAGCAGCGGGTGTGATGCAATGATTTCGCCACAGCACCATCACCTGGCAGGCGTCCGCGACCTCGTGTCGATCTTTGACACGTTTCTGATTGACCAGTTTGGGGTACTGCATGATGGCGCGGCCCCCTACCCCGGCGCTGTCGAAGCGCTCGCAAATCTGAAAGCCAGCGGCAAGAAAATCCTGCTCATCTCAAACTCCGGCAGGCGATCCGCGCCCAACGAACAGCGCCTGTTGCGGCTTGGCTTTGAACCGGGAAGCTGGGACCTGTTTTTATCGTCAGGCGAGGTTGCCTGGCGCAAGCTCGCCGCCACCTCCGACGGTCCAAAGCAAAACTGCCTGCTTATCGCGCGGGAAGGCGACCGTTCAGCGATTGATGGCCTCGCCTTCAATCTGGTGGATGATGGCACTGCGGCAGATGTCGTGCTGCTATCCGGCAGCGAGGCCGACCGTTACGACATGGACCACTACCGCCGCCTGTTGGAGCCCGCCGCCGCGCGAAAGGTGCCGTGCTTCTGCACCAATCCTGACAAGATAATGCTGACGCCTGCTGGAACGCGCTTCGGCGCAGGACAAATTGCGGAAGTCTATGCAGCTATGGGCGGGCCGGTCACCTGGATCGGCAAGCCGTTCCCGGACATTTACGAGACGGCGAGAACGCTTCTCGGCAATCCGCTCAGCGCACGCACTGCCTGCGTGGGTGACAGCATCGAACACGACATTGCCGGCGGGTTGCAAGCGGGATTCTCGACCGTGCTTGTCGAGACTGGCGTGCTCGAAACCGCCTCAGATTTCGAAAAAGACGAACTGTTCAAACGCTATGGCGCGGCGCCCGATTATCTGCTGCCCGCCTTTGTCTGGTGAAGGAGGATCACATGGAAACCATGATCGACGGCGACGTCGTGGCCAAAGAGAATGAGCTTCGCGCCAAGAATCTCCAGAGTGACTTCAATGCCCTTGGCGAGCAATTGGGCCGCCGTGGCATCGACATCAATGCAATCCTTGCGAAAGTCGAGGCATTCGGCGTCGCGATTCCGTCTTGGGGCGTGGGAACCGGCGGCACGCGTTTCGCGCGCTTTCCCGGCGAGGGCGAACCGCGTGACGTATTCGACAAGATCGAAGATTGCGCCGTCATCCAGCAACTGACACAGGCCACGCCAACCGTCTCACTTCATATTCCTTGGGACAAGGCGGACCCACAGCGTCTCAAGCAAGCAGCAGCGCGTTTCGGGCTTCGCTTTGATGCGATGAACTCCAACACGTTTTCCGACGCGGCCGATCAATCTCATTCATACAAGTTCGGCTCGCTTTCATCCGCCGACGCTGCCACGCGCCGACAGGCAATCGAACACAACATCGAATGCATTGAGATAGGCAAAGAAATCGGATCGAAGGCGCTAACCATCTGGATCGGCGACGGCTCGAATTTTCCCGGTCAGGTGAATTTTGGGAAATCCTTTGAGCGCTATCTGGACGCCGTGCGCAGCATTTACGAAGAACTTCCTGATGACTGGCGGCTGTTTACCGAACACAAAATGTACGAACCGGCCTTCTATTCGACGGTGGTTCAGGACTGGGGTACGAATTACATCATCGCAAAGGAAACCGGCGACCGCGCTTTCTGTCTGGTCGATCTCGGCCATCATGCTCCGAATGTGAATATCGAGATGATCGTTTCCCGCCTCATTCAGTTTGGGAAACTGGGTGGTTTCCATTTCAACGATTCGAAATATGGCGACGATGATCTGGACGCAGGGTCCATCGATCCCTACCGCCTGTTTCTCGTTTTCAACGAGTTGGTCGACGCCGAATTGTCAGGCGCGAAGGACTTCGACCCGGCTCACATGCTGGATCAGAGCCACAATGTGACCGACCCCATCGAAAGCTTGATGATGTCTGCAATTGAGGTCCAGCGCGCCTATGCGACTGCCCTGCTCGTCGACCGCAAAGCGCTCGCCGGTTATCAGGAAAGCAATGACGCCTTGATGGCGACGCAAACGCTCAAGACTGCCTTCCGCACCGATGTCGAGCCGATCCTGGCAATGGCGCGCCAGAAAGCCGGCGGTGCTATTGACCCGGTCGCGACCTATCGTGCCAGCTTCTATCGCAAGAAGGTTGCCGCCGAGCGCCCTGCAGTAGCGTCCGGCGGCGGAGGTATAGTCTAGGTCAGGATCTAGGCGCTGCGCGGACGCGCCACGTCGTTGGTGCCTTCCGCGTCTGGCGCAAGCCCGTAGCTCATGCGGTTCATCTGCCCGATCACGCGCTCCATCTCCTCATCGGAGAGGATTGGCGGTTCGCCGAGCATCAGCGCGTGGGTGTACATTTTCGAAAGAGTTTCAACTTCGATCGCAAGCCAAAGCGCGGCTTCCATATTCTTGCCGAGCGATATTTGACCATGCTGTCCAAGCAGGCAGGCCTTACGGCCCTGCAAGGCGACAATGGCGTTGTCGGAAAGTGCCTGCGTTCCGAAGGTCGCATATTCGGCGCAGCGAATGGTGGTGCCGCCTGCAACGCCGGTCATGTAGTGAAAGCTCGGTATGGTCTTGTGATGAACCGCCAGCGTTGTCGCAAACATGGAATGGCAATGCAGAACCACATTTATGTCGGTGCGCGCTTTGAGAATATCGCGATGGAAGCGCCATTCGGATGATGGCCGCCGCCCGACATAAGTGCCGTCGAAATCCATCTCCACAATGTCGTCCGGGCTCATATTGTCGTAGGGCATTCCCGAGGGTGTAATAAGAAAACCCTTGTCGAGACGGACCGAAAGGTTGCCCGCGGTTCCTTGATTTATGCCGCTGGTATTCATCCGGCGACAGATGTCGACCATCTCTTTTCGCAGTACCGCCTGATCCGCCATTCCAGCCACTCCATTTCATTTTGTGGCTCTGTGTTATCGGGCGTTGCGCACTATGCCAAGTACCAGCGCAGCAATGTTTTTATCAATTCGAGCGGCCCGCCGCCAATGCAGCAGGCCGCTTGGCTTTTACAGCTTGTCTATGGCGCCTTTGACGGCATCTTTGGCCTTGCCAACCGCCTTCTGCATCTTGCCTTTGGCTTCTTGCCCGGCGCCCTCAGCTTTCAGGCGATTATTGCCCGTAAGATCACCGGCCGCCTTTTTCATCCGCCCCGCAGCTTCATTTGCGGTGCCTTTGATCTTGTCTCCTGTGCTGCCCATCTGAAAGCCTCCTTCTGGATGAGATTGCCAGCTTTCAACTCGCAGCCAGAGACTACGTTCCAGAAAGAAACATTAAATGATGTGGTGCATGCAGATCAGGCCGCAGAGCGATCCGCGACCCAGCGGTGCGATATGTTGCAGGAGGGGGCAGTTGGTGCATAGCGCGTGAATACTATGTTATCATCAGCAAGCCCGGATTCACGGCAAGATGGGCAATAGAAATATGGTTCGAGATCTTCCGATTTCGTACCGTGGCCTGTGCCAAGATAACGTGCAACGACAACAAGATTTAAGTTTACATTGTGATTGCACCCCGCATGGGTGCAGCGCGCCCTGACCTGATAGCCGACAGCGATGTATTCCCCCAGCGTACTTGCCGCATCTGGGTCTTCCACGCTTGGCAATGGAAAGATGGTCTGAAGCATGAGATATGATCCTGACTATTCGTTTACTTTGCGTAAGCGGGATCGCGCCAGTCCATATTAATTTATGTGTGGATGACTGGAGGTTAAGAAAGATGCGCGGAATCAAAGCGAGCAAGATCGGCGCCTTTATTCTTCTCCTCAGCTGGGTGCCACTATTAATAGTTGGCGGGCTGGGAATAAGCGACAATCCCATTGGGTTGGGTTTGCTTGGGTTGGCGGGAACGGCGCTTGCTGCGCTTTGGCTGATCGGTTTCGCTATCTATTGTGTCGTTGTACGTCCATGGTGAATGGCGCAAACCGTCGAACCCGGAGCTGCTTGTGCGGTTGTTCGCGTCCAGGCTGAAGTTTGAATTTATCGCCTTCTTTCACGG
The DNA here is from genome assembly GCF_003403035.1 of Mesorhizobium denitrificans. Taxonomy (GTDB): domain Bacteria; phylum Pseudomonadota; class Alphaproteobacteria; order Rhizobiales; family Rhizobiaceae; genus Mesorhizobium_G; species Mesorhizobium_G denitrificans. The sequence goes on from NZ_QURN01000009.1 coordinate 182,230, forward strand.
TTGATGAGTGCTATCGCTTGGGTTATGTAGCGCCTGCGTTCGGGTTTTCCTTAACGCTCAAATGCGCACCCGTAGCTCAGCTGGATAGAGCGCTGCCCTCCGAAGGCAGAGGTCACAGGTTCGAATCCTGTCGGGTGCGCCAATGATTTCAATGGCTTATGGATAGGCTAGCACCGCATTGTTCAACGCGGGCAGGTTATGGGTAGGTCGTCGGCGTTTGGAGCCGGCTTGACCCCAGCGCGATGGATGGCGCACTTCTCTCGAATCTCCCATTGGACGACCTTGAGAACAATAAGCGAACACGCTAACGTGGAATTCAAAGGGGGAAGCCGAATGGAACTTGAGTCGTTTCGTGTAAGAAATTTCCGCTCGATCAACGATAGCGGCGAAGTTCACGTCTCACGCATCACCGCACTGCTCGGGCGAAACGAGAGCGGTAAGTCGAACATTCTTCGGGCGCTTCATAGCTTGAACCCTCCCGGTGGGTTCACGAAGCTGAAACCGATCAAAGATTTCCCCCGTCACCGTAAGCTATCCGAATGCACAGACAACACGCCTGTCGTAGATTCGACGTGGCGACTTAGTACGTATGAGCAAGGACGCCTTGCTGAAATTTGGCCGAGTGCTCAAGGCGTCACGGAAGTGACTGTTAGTCGTCGTTATGGCGACAAGCGCTACATAGGCATCAACGTATCAGAAGGCGCTTTCGATCTTGCTGCAATTAAAGCTGACACTAGAAAAATTGATGCGGCCGTAAAGGCTGCGGCGGCGAAGCTTACAGACGATAATAAGGCTGCGCTTGAACGCGCGGCCAACGCATTTGTCACCGCGATCAGCATAGGCCCAACTTCCGCAAAATGGGCCGAAACCGCGAAGCCCGCCCTTGCCGCGCTTCGGCAGGCTCTAGCGACGGCGGATGTTGAGTTGACCGACGCACAGGACCAACGTGTTATCGCGTTGGAGGAACTGGCCGAAGCTATCCCGCAAAATGAGGCCTCCCACGCGAAGGCGCGCAGTTGGGTCATCGAGCGCCTGCCGGTCTTTATGTATCTGGAAGACTACCCCGAAATTGAAGGGCATCAAGACATTGCTCAGTTCCTCGCTCGGAAAAGCCAAGGACAGCAGACGAACGCTGACCGGAATTTTGAAAAATTGTGCAAAGTCGCCGGCTTAAGCCCGCAACAACTGCAAGAACTGTCGCAGAGCAACGATCAAGAAACGCGGGGCCAACTGGCAAACCGTGCGGGTTCGGTCGTAACAACCGCCATTCGCAAAAGGTGGAAGGATCGCGAACTGAAGGTCCGGTTCAATTTGGACGCCCAACATTTTGATACGTTGGTTTCCGATCCGAATAGCGTCTACGACGTTGAAGTGAACCTTGACGAACGTAGTCGCGGTTTCCAATGGTTCTTCGCATTTTACGTCGTGTTCGCGGCGGATACCGAAGATGGGGACGCGGATGGCGCAATCCTGCTTTTGGACGAACCCGGCCTATATCTTCATGCGCGTTCGCAGGGCGATTTGCTGCGCCACCTAGAGGACGATTTCAGCAATCAAATTGTATACACGACGCATTCGCCGTTCATGGTTCCGACGCATCGACTGGATTGGGTGCGCACGGTCAACATAGCGGAAGAAGTCGGCACTACCGTATCCAATGATCCATCGGGCGATTCGCGAACCCTGTTTCCCTTGCAGGCGGCGCTTGGATATGACCTTGCTCAGAGCTTGTTCGTAGGACCAAACAATTTAGTCGTTGAAGGCGTTACCGATTTTTGGGTGCTTTCATCGGTTTCTGCGCGATTGAACGAGCAAGGCAAAGTCGGACTTGATGAACGTTTGACTGTCACGCCAGCAGGCGGCGCGCAGAAGGTTCATTACATGGTCGCGCTGCTTACATCGGAGCAACTGAAAGTGCTTGTCCTATTCGATGATGAGAAGGACGCCAAGGCAACCCGCGACGATCTGGTCAAGGGCAAGCTCATACGCTCTGATAGCGTCATCTTTGTCAGCGAAGCGTTCGAAACCGCGCCCGTCGAAGCCGATATTGAAGACCTTCTTGATCCGGCAATTTACGAAAAGCTGGTTCGAGAAGCCTATGCGAAAGAGTTGAAGGGGAAGAAGCTGGAGCCGAATGCTAACATTCCTCGCATCGCTCGCCGGTTCGAAGCGGCCTTCGACGCACTTTCCATTGGTTTTCATAAGACGCGACCGGCAAGGCTGTTCTTGCAGAAGATGGCAACCGATCCTTCGTCCGTTTTGTCAGCGGACAGCGAAGCGCGCTTTGAGCGGCTTTGCACAGCAATCAACGTGGCGTTTGAAAAGCACTTGTCTCGATCATCGGGGTAAAAATTCAGCCAGCGACCTGCCCATCACCTGCCCAATGCAATGAGGTGCGCTCGAAGGAGAAATATCGCATTGATTTAATTGATATTTGTTGTCTGGCCTTTGGGCATTCCTTCGCCTTCGTGAGGCAGAGGGATATAGTTAACTGCCGATCTCTGCTCCAAACAGGCACTGCTGAAAGATGGACTTGGCTGGGGCTTAATCCCCCGGGAAACGGTCGAAGATGACCTAGCGGCAGGCAAGCTAACGGTGCTGAACCTGACGCACCGCCCAGCCAATACGCAATCGCGCCCGGTGAATATCTGGAGGTCGCGATCATCACCGGATGAGCGCCTGCGAGGCGGTCCGCGCCGATACATCGAGCGACGAAATACCGACGGCACGAACTTGACTCCAACCTGTCGGCTATATCTTATGTCAAAGTTTGATTTTACATATAGAATGACCGGGAAGCATGGCACCGGCGCCTTGCTCCGGCAGGCAGGCTGACTGTGACGCGATCCATTGGCTTCACCGACATCGATTTCGACAGGAACGGCAAGCAGGTCGGGTTCGTCAGCTTCCCCTCCTCCGTCCATGACGACGCATGGGGCGTAATCCGGGTTCCGCTGACGGTCATCCGCAATGGCGCCACTCCCACCGTGATCCTGCAAGGCGGCAACCACGGCGACGAATACGAGGGGCCTATCGTCCTCGGCGAGATCGTCCGCGGCCTGAGGCCGGAGGCGGTGAGCGGCCGGCTAATCGTCGTGCCGGCAGTCAACCTGCCGGCGGTGGAGGCCAGCCGCCGCGTGTCGCCTCTCGACGACCTGAACTTCAACCGCACCTTTCCGGGCGATCCGCTCGGCTCGACCACGCAGCAGATTTCCCACTATGTCAGCAGCGTGCTGTTCCCGCTGGCGGACGCCTTCATCGATCTGCATTCGGGTGGCTCGTCGCTGTCCATCATCCCGAGCGCGGTGCTGGAGCCTTGCGCCGATCCGGCGCTCGATGCCAGGAACCGGGCCGCCGTCGAGGCGTTCCAAGCTCCCTTCAAGGTCCAGATCGCCAATTTCGGCGATCCGCGCACCTCGACGTCGACCGCCGTGCGTGCCGGCCTGATCACCGTCGGCACGGAAATGGCCGGAACTGGCACCGTCACGCCCGAAGCCGTGCGCATCTGCCGGCGTGGCGTCGCAAACGTGCTGCGCCATCTTGGCGTCATAGAAGGCGCGGTGGAAAGGGGCGAGGGCACGCCCGGCTTCCACACGATCGCCGGAACCGCTTCCTATGTGATGGCGAGCGAGTCCGGTATCTTCGAACCTTATCACGAACTCGGCGCGCCGGTGGACAAGGGGACGCCGGCGGGGCGCATCCATTTCCTTGAGAACCCGGGCCGGGAGCCGACGGAACTGGTTTTCGGCGCCGGCGGGGTCGTCTACGGCAAGCGCCATCCCGGACGTGTGCGACCCGGAAACTGCTGCATGGTGGTAGCCTCCCCGCTCGAGGACTGACAGATGATCACGCTCGACGACATCGATCAGGCGCAGGGCCGCATCGCCCCCTATGTCCGCTGCACACCGTTGATCCCGGTGAACGCGCTGAGCGCGCCGCTCAGCGAGGCCGAGCTTTGGTTGAAGCTTGAGTGCCTGCAGGCGACCGGCTCGTTCAAGGCGCGCGGCGCCACCAACAAGCTTCTGGCCACGCCGCCGGACGAAATGGCGCGCGGGGTCACGACCGCGTCGGGCGGCAACCACGGCGTGGCCGTAGCGCGTGCGGCGAAGCTCGCCAGCGTACCTGCTACTATCTTCGTGCCGACCACCGTCACGCCGGCCAAGATCGAGAAGCTGCGCAATTGGGGCGCGACGGTCGAGGTCGTCGGCTCGGTTTGGAACGAAACCAACCTCAGCGCGCTCGCCTTCGCACGAGACAAGGGCTGCGCCTACTTCCACCCCTTCGCCGACCCTTACGTGGTTGCCGGCCAAGGCACGCTGGCGCTCGAAATACTGGACCAGCAGCCTGATCTCGACGCGATCCTGATCGCCATCGGCGGTGGCGGGCTGATCACCGGTATGGCAGTGGCGCTGAAGGCGCTGAAACCATCGATACGCATTGTCGGCATCGAGCCGGTCGGGGCGCCGACCTTCTGCGCATCGCTGGCCGCCGGTCACGTTGTGCGGTTGGACAGTGTCACCACCCGCGTCGCCACCATGGCCTGCGCCGAAACGGATGCCGACGTTTTCGCGAGGTCGCGGAACCTGATCGACGATGTCGTCCTGATTGAGGACGACGACATGCTGGACGCCGCGCGCTGGCTCTGGTTCGAAATGGGGCTGGCGGCGGACCTCAGCGGCGCCGCGGCCATCGCAGCGCTGCTCAAGCGCAACCTCGTCTTTGCCGCCGGCCAGAAGATCTGCGCGCTGGTCTGCGGCGCCGGGCCGGATGGGCTGGTCTGAATATGGCTGCGAGCTATAGCGGGCCGATTATCGACGCGCATCATCACTTCTGGCGCATGGACCTAGACAGGCATCCCTGGCTGATGCGGATTCCAGCGGACAGCGCGGATGCGGCATTGCGCAACGACTTCCTGCCGGTCGACTATGTCGGGTTCGCCGTCCGCCACGGCATCACCGCCAGCGTGCATGTCGAGGCCAACTGGGACCCAGCCGATCCGCTCGGCGAGACCGGTTGGCTGGATGGGCTGGAGCGCCCGGGAGGCATCGCCTGCCGCTATGTCGCGAGCGCGCCGCTCGGCGATCCCGCCATCGCCGCTCTGATCGAGCGCCATGCCGCCCATCCTCGCACCGTCGGCCTCAGGGAAATCGTCAGCTGGCACCCCGACCCGGCTAAGCGGCGCACGCCCGCCAACGACCGTTTCGACAATCCTGTCTGGCGTGAAAACCTCAAAAGGGCCGGCGACCTCGGCCTCGGCCTCGACCTTCTGGTCACGCCGCACCAGTTCGCAAACGTCGCGCAGCTGGCGGCCGACTTCGAGACCATCAACATCATCGTCAACCACTACGGCAGCCCGATGGACCGCGATCCCGCCGGCATGCGCCTTTGGCGTAACGGGCTGAGCCTTTTGGCCCGCCAACCCAACATCGCCATCAAGCTGTCGGACCCCGTCGCCTACGACCACGACTGGACATGGGAAAGCCTGCGCGACGTGACGGACTGCGCCATCGAGGCCTTCGGCCCCGGTCGCTGCTTGTTCGCCACCGACCACCCGGTGTCGACGCTGCACATCGGTTTCGGCGAATGGGTCGAGGGTGTTGATTTCCACCCAGAAGTGAGCCGGGTAGGCGTCTAATTTCCACTGAGAATTGAGCCATGTGAACCTTTCCCCAAAGCGGTGAGCGGCGG